>DASZXA010000020.1:0-7998 GCA_035546455.1 Pseudolabrys sp. | reverse complement strand
GCCGAACTGCGCGACGGCCGCGGCGAAATCGACGACATCGACAATCTCGGCAATCGCCGCGTGCGTTCGGTCGGCGAGTTGATGGAGAACCAGTTCCGCGTGGGTCTGCTGCGCATGGAGCGCGCGATCAAGGAGCGCATGTCCGCCGTCGACATCGACACGGTAATGCCGCACGATTTGATCAACGCCAAGCCCGTCGCGGCGGCGGTGCGCGAGTTCTTCGGATCCTCGCAGCTTTCGCAGTTCATGGATCAGACCAATCCGCTGTCGGAAGTGACCCACAAGCGGCGCATGTCGGCGCTTGGGCCGGGCGGTCTTACGCGCGAACGCGCCGGGTTCGAAGTGCGCGACGTGCATCCGACCCATTACGGGCGCATTTGCCCGATCGAGACGCCGGAAGGACCGAATATCGGCCTCATCAACTCGCTCGCCACCTATGCGCGGGTGAACAAGTACGGCTTTATCGAAAGCCCCTATCGCCGGGTCGTGGACAAGAAGGTCACCGACGAGGTCGTGTATCTGTCGGCGATGGAGGAGGCGAAATACACCATCGCCCAGGCCAATGCGACGATCGACTCGCGCGGCCGCATCACCGATGAGCTGGTCTCGTGCCGCAAGGGCGGAAACTTCGTCATGACCACACCCGACCAGGTCGAGTTCATCGACGTCTCGCCCAAGCAGCTCGTGTCAGTGGCCGCGGCGCTGGTTCCGTTCCTCGAGAACGACGACGCCAACCGCGCGCTCATGGGCTCGAACATGCAGCGCCAGGCCGTTCCGCTGCTGCGTCCCGAGGCGCCGCTCGTCGGCACAGGGCTCGAGGACGTCGTGGCCCGAGACTCCGGCTCGGCCATCGCGGCGCGCCGTTCGGGCGTCGTCGATCAGGTCGACGCGACTCGTATCGTCGTGCGCGCGACGGAAGAGACCGATCCGACCAAACCTGGCATCGACATCTATCGCCTCAAGAAGTTCCAGCGCTCCAACCAGTCGACCTGCATCAACCAGCGTCCGCTGGTGAAGGTCGGCGACCGGGTGGCGAAGGGCGACATTATCGCCGACGGCCCGTCGACGCAGCTCGGCGAGCTGGCGCTCGGCAAGAACGTGCTCGTCGCGTTCATGCCCTGGAACGGCTACAACTTCGAGGACTCCATCCTCATATCCGAGCGCATCGTGCGCGACGACGTCTTCACCTCGATCCACATCGAGGAATTCGAGACCATGGCGCGCGACACCAAGCTCGGGCCGGAGGAAATCACGCGCGACATTCCCAATGTCGGCGAGGAAAACCTCAAAAACCTCGATGAGGCGGGCATCGTCTATATCGGCGCCGAGGTGAACGCGGGCGATATTCTGGTGGGCAAGGTGACGCCGAAGGGCGAAACGCCGATGACGCCGGAAGAAAAGTTGCTGCGCGCGATCTTCGGCGAAAAGGCGGCCGACGTGCGCGACACCTCGCTCCGCGTTCCGCCGGGCGTCACCGGCACGATCGTCGAAGTGCGCGTGTTCAACCGGCACGGCGTAGACAAGGACCAGCGCGCGCTCACCATCGAGAAGGCCGAAGAGGACCGTCTTGCGGAAGACCGCGACGACGAGCTCGCGATTCTCGAGCGCAATATCTTCTCGCGCCTGTCGGAAATCCTCCTGCACAAGACGGCGGCCTCTGGACCGAAGGGCATGGCGGCCGACACCAAGATCACGCAGGCCGTGCTCGATACGATTCCGCGGCATCAGTGGTGGCAGATCGCGCTGCGCAACGAGAAGGCGATGGGCGAGATCGAAGCGCTGCGCAAGCAGTACGACGAGTCCAAGCAGCGCCTCGACAAACGCTTCGCCGACAAGGTCGAGAAGCTCAAGCGCGGCGACGAGCTGGCGCCCGGCGTGATGAAGATGGTCAAGGTCTTCGTGGCCGTGAAGCGCAAGCTTCAGCCCGGCGACAAGATGGCCGGCCGTCACGGCAACAAGGGCGTGATCAGCCGCATCGTTCCGATGGAGGACATGCCGCATCTGGAAGACGGCACGCCGGTCGACGTCGTGCTCAATCCGCTCGGCGTGCCCTCGCGCATGAATGTCGGCCAGATTCTCGAAACCCATCTCGGCTGGGCCTGCGCCGGACTCGGACGCCAGATCGGCGAGACGCTCGACAAGGTGCGCCGAGACGGCAAGCACGAATCTCTGCGCCGCGCGCTGAAGCACATCTATGGCGACGACGAGCGGCTCAAGGAGCTCGACGAGCAGGGTCTGATCGAACTCGGCGACAATCTGCGCGCGGGCGTTCCGATCGCGACCCCCGTGTTCGACGGCGCCAAGGAAGCCGATATCGTCGGAATGCTCGACCAGGCGGGGTTGTCGCAGTCGGGTCAGGTGACGCTCTATGACGGGCGCACCGGCGAGGCGTTCAAGCGTCCGGTGACGGTCGGATACATCTATATCCTGAAGCTCCACCACCTCGTGGACGACAAGATCCACGCCCGTTCGATCGGTCCCTACTCGCTCGTCACCCAGCAGCCGCTGGGCGGCAAGGCGCAGTTCGGCGGCCAGCGCTTCGGCGAAATGGAGGTGTGGGCGCTCGAAGCCTACGGCGCAGCCTACACCTTGCAGGAAATCCTGACGGTGAAGTCCGACGACGTGGCTGGCCGCACAAAGGTGTACGAGGCGATCGTCCGCGGCGAGGACACGTTCGAGGCCGGCATCCCAGAAAGCTTCAACGTGCTGGTGAAGGAAATGCGTTCATTGGCCCTGAACGTGGAGCTGGTGAACGGACCGACGCAATAAAGCCTGTCATGGCCGGGTAGCCCGAAGGGCGCGACCCGGCCATCCAGGCGAAGGGATTCAATGCCGCCTGTGCGCGGCGAACTAGATGGCCCGCGGCGCCTGCGCCGCGCGGCCATGACGAGGACTAAGGCATGAATCAAGAGCTGATGAACGTCTTCCAGACCAAGGACGTTCCCACCTTCGACCGGATCAAGATTTCGCTCGCCAGCCCGGATCAGATCCTGCGCTGGAGCCACGGCGAGGTGAAGAAGCCTGAGACGATCAACTACCGCACCTTCAAGCCGGAGCGCGACGGGTTGTTTTGCGCGCGCATCTTCGGCCCGGTGAAGGATTACGAATGCTTGTGCGGCAAGTACAAGCGCATGAAGTACAAGGGCATTGTCTGCGAGAAGTGCGGCGTCGAGGTGACGGTGCAGAAGGTGCGCCGCGACCGCATGGCCCATATCGAGCTGGCCTCGCCCGTGGCGCATATCTGGTTCCTGAAGTCGCTGCCGTCGCGCATCGGCCTGATGCTCGACATGACGCTGAAGGACCTCGAGCGCGTCCTCTACTTCGAGAACTACATAGTCACCGAGCCGGGACTGACGCCGCTCAAGGATCGTCAGCTCCTGACCGAGGACGAGTACTACAAGGCTCAGGACGAGTACGGCAACGACGCCTTCACCGCCATGATCGGCGCGGAGGCGATCCGCACGCTGCTCCAGGCGATCGACCTCGAAAAGCTGCGCGACAGCCTGCGCGTCGAGATTTCGGAGTGCAATGGCGGCGAGAAGCCCAAGAAGCTGGTCAAGCGTCTCAAGGTCGTGGAGGCCTTCATCGATTCCGGCAACCGCCCGGAGTGGATGATCCTCACAGTGGTGCCGGTCATTCCGCCGGAGCTGCGTCCGCTCGTTCCGCTGGATGGCGGCCGCTTCGCCACCTCGGACCTGAACGATCTTTATCGCCGCGTCATCAACCGCAACAACCGCCTGAAGCGTCTGATCGAGCTGAAGGCGCCCGACATCATCGTGCGCAACGAAAAGCGCATGTTGCAGGAATCCGTCGACGCGCTGTTCGACAACGGCCGGCGCGGACGCGTCATCACCGGCGCCAACAAGCGGCCGTTGAAGTCGCTCGCCGACATGTTGAAGGGCAAGCAGGGTCGTTTCCGCCAGAACCTGCTCGGCAAGCGCGTCGACTATTCCGGCCGTTCGGTGATCGTGGTCGGCCCCGAGCTCAAGCTGCATCAGTGCGGCCTGCCCAAGAAGATGGCGCTGGAGCTGTTCAAGCCGTTCATCTATTCGCGGCTGGAAGCCAAGGGCTTCAGCCAGACGGTCAAGCAGTCCAAGAAGCTGGTCGAGAAGGAGAAGCCCGAGGTCTGGGATATCCTGGAAGAGGTGATCCGCGAGCATCCGGTGCTGCTCAACCGCGCGCCGACGCTCCACCGCCTCGGCATCCAGGCGTTCGAGCCGGTGCTGATCGAGGGCAAGGCGATCCAGCTTCACCCGCTGGTCTGCACCGCCTTCAACGCCGACTTCGACGGCGACCAGATGGCCGTGCACGTTCCGCTGTCGCTGGAAGCGCAGCTGGAAGCGCGCGTGCTCATGATGTCCACCAACAACATCTTGAGCCCCGCCAACGGCAAGCCGATCATCGTGCCGACGCAGGACATCGTTCTCGGCCTCTACTATCTCAGCCAGGAGCGCAAGGGCGAGCCGGGCGAGGGTATGATGTTCAACGACATCGGCGAGATAGAGCACGCGCTGTTCTCGGGCTCGGTCACGCTGCACGCCAGGATCAAGGCGCGCTACAAGACCGTGGACGCGGACGGCAAGCCGATCGTGCGCCGCGTCGAATCCACGCCGGGCCGGATGATGATCGCGGAGATTCTGCCGCGGCACCCGAAGATCCCGTTCGAGCTGGTCAACCGCCTGCTGCGCAAGCAGGAGATCAGCCACATCATCGACGAGGTTTATCGCCACTGCGGCCAGAAGGAGACCGTGCTCTTCGCCGACGCGGTCATGGGCCTCGGTTTCCGCGAAGCCTGCAAGGCCGGCATCTCATTCGGCAAGGACGATATGGTCGTGCCTGAGACCAAGCAGAAGCTGATCGACGAAACGCGCCACCGCGTGCGCGAGTACGAGCAGCAGTATCAGGACGGCCTGACCACGGACAAGGAGAAGTACAATCTCGTCGTCGACACCTGGTCGAAGTGCACCGATATGGTCGCCGCCGAAATGATGAAGGAGATCTCCGAGCCGAAGATCGACCCCAACACGGGCCGGGTGCAGGAGATGAACTCCATCTACATGATGAGCCATTCCGGCGCGCGCGGTTCGCCGCAGCAGATGAAACAGCTCGCCGGGATGCGGGGCCTTATGGCGCGCCCCGACGGGTCGATCATCGAGACGCCGATCCTTTCCAACTTCAAGGAAGGGCTCACGGTGCTCGAGTACTTCAACTCAACCCATGGCGCGCGCAAAGGCCTCGCCGACACCGCGCTCAAGACGGCGAATTCGGGCTATCTGACCCGCCGCCTCGTGGACGTGGCAAACGACTGCATCATCACGGCCGAGGATTGCGGGACCAAGAAGGGCATCGTCGTCCAGGCCGAGATCGATGGCGGCCAGGTCGTCTCTTCGCTCGCCGAGCGCATCCTTGGCCGCACCACGGCGGAGGATGTCAAGCATCCGGAGACCGGCGAGATCATCGTCAAGCGCAACAAGGAGGTCACCGAAGATCTCGCGGAGAAGATCGAGGGCTCGCATGTGCAGAAGGTGCGCGTGCGCTCGGTGCTGACCTGCGAGCTCAGCGAAGGGGTGTGCGGCAAGTGCTATGGCCGGGACCTGGCGCGCGGAACGCCGGTGAATATCGGCGAGGCCGTCGGCGTCATCGCGGCGCAGTCGATCGGCGAGCCGGGAACGCAGCTCACCATGCGCACCTTCCACATCGGCGGCGCGGCGCAGGTGGCGGGCCAGTCCAAGATCGAAGCGTCCTATGACGGCAAGGTCCGGATCGTGAACCGCAACGTCGTCAAGAACTCCGACGGCGAGCTGATCGCGATGGGGCGCAACATGCAGGTGGTGATCGCGGACTCGAAGGGTCAGGAGCGCGCCGCCTATCGCATCGTCTACGGCGCCCGCCTCAAGGTCGACGAGGGCGCGACGGTCAAGCGCGGCGACCGGCTGGCGGAGTGGAACCCCAACAGCCTGCCCGTGCTGACCGACGCCGACGGCGTGGTCAAGTTCGAGGACATCGTCTCGGGCGTCTCGGTGAAGGAAGTGGCCGACGAGAAGACCGGCGTCACCAATCGCGTCGTCATCGACAGCCGCACCGGAACGGGCTCAAAGGCGACGGAGCTTCGTCCGACGCTCGTCATCGTCGACAAGCATGGCAAGCCGATCCAGCTGCCGGGCGGCGGCGAGGCGCGCTACGCGCTTTCGGTCGACGCCATTCTGTCGGTGGACGACGGCTCGCAGGTGAAAGCCGGCGATCTGCTCGCCCGCATCCCGACCGAAGGCGCCAAGACGCGCGACATCACGGGCGGCCTGCCGCGCGTGGCCGAGCTTTTCGAGGCGCGCAAGCCCAAGGAGTGCGCGGTTCTCGCCGAGACCGACGGCTATGTCGAATTCGGAAAGGACTACAAGAACAAGCGCCGGGTCATCGTGCGGCCGAAAAACGACAAGGTCGAGCCGACCGAGTACCTGATCCCAAAGGGCAAGCACATCAGCGTGCGCGAGGGCGACTATGTGGAGAAGGGCGACTACATCGTCGAAGGCAATCCTTCTCCGCACGACATTCTGCGCATCAAGGGCATGGAGGAGCTGGCGACCTATCTCGTCAAGGAAATCCAGGACGTCTACCGGCTGCAGGGCGTGAAGATCAACGACAAGCATATCGAGGTGATCTGCCGCCAGATGATGCAGAAGCTCGAAGTCACCGACGGCGGCGACACCACGCTGCTCGCCGGCGAGCAGGTCGATCAGATCGAGCTCGACGACGCCAACCGCAAGGCGGTGGCGGCGGACGGAAAGCCCGCGGAGGGCCGGCCGGTTCTTCTGGGCATCACCAAGGCCTCGCTGCAGACACGCTCGGTGTTCTCTGCGGCCTCGTTCCAGGAGACCACGCGCGTGCTCACCGATGCGGCGGTCAACGGCAAGGTCGACACGCTCGAGGGCTTGAAGGAGAACGTGATCGTCGGTCGCCTCATTCCGGCCGGAACGGGCGGCGCCATCGCGCGGCTGCGTCACGTTGCGCAGGAGCGCGACAAGGCGATCCAGGAAGAGCTGGCCAAGCAGCAGCCAGCCCAGCTCGAGGCGCCTCAGGCCGCGGAATAGGCGCGAGCCGGGAAAACGAAAAGGGCCGGCGAAACCGCCGGCCCTTTTTCTTTGCGCCGCCTGGTTCCGCCTATTTGACGTTCTCGGTGCGGCGGATGAAGTCCGCCACGTTGTCATGCAGCTCCTTCAGCGATTGCTCGTGCGCATAGACCATGTGGCCGGATTCGTATTGTTTGTACTCGATGTTGCCCTGGAGCCTGCGCGGAATGGGGAGCTGGCGCATCTCGTAGATGCCTTCGTAATAGGGCGTCGCCAGATCGTAGAATCCGGCATTCAGCATGACTTTCAGGTTCGGGTTGGTCTTCATAGCCACCGCCAGGTCCGGCATGACGTTGAGCGGCGTCTGCAGCGAGAAATTGACGCCGGGCTGCTTGTGCTTGAGATCCCAGTCCTTCAGCGGCGCGAAGAGAAAATATTTGCGGCCGTCGCCGTATTTGAGCGATGTGCGCGCGTAGTCGTTGAAGGCGGCGATATAGGCCGAGCTGATCGCGGCCGATTGCGGATCGTAGTCGGCCTCCTTGCTCAAGGGATCGATGGTCGGACCGGAGAAACGGGTGTCGAGGCGGCCGGTCGTAAGATCGTTGGCGTCCTGCAGCGTCTTCTCGAATTCGCCGCCGTCGATCCTCAGATCGGCCTTGAGGATGTAGGCGACGGGCAGGCCCGTATAGTCGTGAAGCTTCTTCGCGATGGCGTTGCGCTGCTTGCCGTTCAGCGCCGCGCCCGCCTCGAGCGCCTGGGCGTAGTCGCCCATGGCGAAATGTTGCACCTCGCCGAGGAATTTGCGCAAGTCCGCGGGCTTCTTGCCGGGCAGCTTGTTGTGATACCAGGCGGTCGCCGCATAGGTCGGCAGCGCAAGCTGGTATGGCAGATTGACGCCCGGATTGACGTCCGGTCCGTCGACGCTCATGTCGAA
>DASZXA010000019.1:0-9559 GCA_035546455.1 Pseudolabrys sp. | reverse complement strand
GAGAGCCACGTCGATCGCTCAATCGACGGTCCCGCCGAGTTCATCGACACGAACATTAGAGGCACCTTCACGCTGCTCGACGTGGCGCTGCGTCACTATCGCGCGCTGCCGGCGTCCGAGCGCGAGCGGTTCCGCTTCCATCATGTCTCGACCGACGAGGTGTTCGGCTCGCTCGGCGCTGACGGTCACTTCCACGAAGAAAGTCCATACCGACCCAATTCGCCTTACGCGGCGTCGAAGGCGGCCTCCGATCATCTGGTACGCGCGTGGCACCACACTTTCGGTTTGCCGGTCGTGCTGTCGAACTGCTCGAACAATTACGGTCCGCACCAGTTTCCGGAGAAGCTGATCCCGCTGATCATTCTCAACTGCCTCGAAGGCAAGAAGCTGCCGGTTTACGGCGACGGCTTGAACGTGCGCGATTGGCTCTATGTCGACGATCATGTGGGCGCACTGATGCTGGTCGCCGAGCGCGGTGCTGTCGGCCGCAGCTATAATGTCGGCGGCCGGAACGAGTGGTCTAATGTCGACGTGGTCAAGGCGATCTGCGCGCTGATGGATGAACTTGCGCCCGATGCCAGGATCGGCAAGCGCGAGCGGCTGATCGAGTTCGTCACCGACCGGCCGGGCCACGACAAGCGTTACGCCATCGATGCCACGCGGATCGCCGGCGAGCTTGGCTGGACGCCGCGCGAGACCATGCAAAGCGGGCTCCGCAAGACCGTCGAATGGTATCTGGCCAACCGGCCGTGGTGGGATGCGATCCGCGCCGGCGTCTATCGGGGCGAGCGGCTGGGCGTCGGGAAATGACGGTGGTTCTGCTGCTCGGCGCCGGCGGCCAGTTAGGGCAGGAGATCGTTGCGCGCGCGCCTGCGGCGAAGATCGCGGTCGTGGCCCGCACGCGGCGCGACACCGACATTGCCGATCGTGACGTGGTTGCAGCGGCTCTCCGTGCAGCGAAACCAAGCGTGGTCATCAACGCCGCCGCCTACACCAAGGTCGATAGAGCCGAGAGCGAGCAGGACGAGGCCCACCGGACCAACGTCACTGGCGCGGGCATTATTGCGGAGGCTTGCGGGGCAGCCGGCGTGCCTCTGATCCACCTCTCCACCGACTACGTGTTCGACGGCGCCAAGCCGTCGCCTTATGTCGAGACCGACCCGACCAATCCGCTCGGTGTCTATGGCGCCACCAAATTGGCGGGCGAGCAGGCGATCCGCGCGCGCCACGACAAGCATCTGATCGTGCGCACGTCGTGGGTGTACGGCATCTATGGCGCGAACTTCCTGAAAACGATCCTGCGGCTTGCCGATCAGCGCGATGAACTCCGGATTGTCGCCGACCAGTATGGCTCGCCGACCTCGACGCGTGATCTGGCGGACATCCTCCTGCAACTCGCGCCGCGGCTGCGCGATGGCGCACCATGGGGCACCTATCATCTGACAGGCGAGGGGGCGGCGACCTGGCACGGCTTCGCCGCCGAGATCCTCAAGGCGCGGGAGACGCGAACCGGGAAGGCGACGCGGCTCACCCCGATCGCCACCGCCGACTACCCGACGGCGGCGCGGCGGCCCGCCAATTCGGTGCTCGACAATGCGCTGTTCCGGGCGACTTTCGGCCTGAAAGCACGGCCCTGGCGCGAGGCGGCGCGGGAAACCGTGGACGGCCTGCTGGGCCATTAAGGCCGTCGACCCGCCTGCGTTGACACCCCCGCCTTAGCTGCTAAAACCCGCGCAAATCCGATCATTTCAGTGTTCCGAGCCGATCATGAAAGTCCGTAACTCGTTGAAATCGTTGCGCGGTCGTCACCGCGACAACCGTCTGGTGCGCCGCAAGGGCCGCCTCTACATCATCAACAAGACGCAGCGGCGCTTCAAAGCCCGCCAAGGTTGATCCAAGCGCTAAGTTTCCTCGCGCAGTTTTGAGCCCGGTCGCGCCTTTGTTTGGCCCGCGGCCGGGTTTAATGTTTTGCCATGCGCTGGCGATTCACTCTGATCGGCGTTGCCGCGGCGACGCTAGTTGCCGCTCCCGTCTTGGCGCAAACGCCGAGGGTCGCGCCCAAGGAAACGCCCAAGGCCTGGGCGGAGCCACCCGCCAATCTTCCCAAGGCGCAGAAGGGCGATCCGACCCGCAATCTCGATTTCCTGTTCGAGGCGCTCAAGATCGCGCCCGACGAGACGACCGCCAAGGAGATCGAGCAGCGCATCTGGGCGCTGTGGTTCGTGTCGCCGAGCGATACTGCAAATCTTCTGATGGCGCGGGTGCGCGTCGCGATCGAGGCGAAGGATCTCGATCTTGGGCTCAAGCTGCTCAATGCGCTCATCAAGATTCGCCCCGATTACGTCGAGGCGTGGAATCGCCGCGCGACGATCTATTTCATGAAGAACGATTACGGAAAGTCGATTGCCGACATTCGCGAGGTGCTTAAGCGCGAGCCGCGCCACTTCGGCGCGCTGACCGGGCTCGGCGTGATCTTGGAAGAGATCGGCGACAACAAGCACGCGCTTGAGGTGTTCCGCCGCGCGGTCGAGGTTTATCCGCGCATCGAGCGCGTCCCCGATCTCATCAAGACGCTTCAGGAAAAAGTCGAAGGCCGCGATATCTGATCGCGACGTCTGCGCTCAGTCGCTGTGATCGGCGCTGGCGCCGACGAACGCGAGCCGCAGCATGTTGGTCGCGCCGGGTGTGCCGAGTGGCACGCCGGCAACAACAATCACCCGCTCGCCGGCCTTGGCGAAGCCTTCCGTGAAGGCGATCCGCGACGCGCGATCCACCATGTCGTCGAGATCGTGCGCGTCCTCGGTGACGACGCAATGCACACCCCACACCAGCGACAGCCGGCGGCCGGTCGAGATGTTCGGCGACAGCGCGATGACCGGGGATTTCGGCCGCTCGCGCGCTACCCGCAGCCCGGTCGAGCCCGACGAGGTCCAGCAGATGATGGCGGAGAGATCGAGCGTTTCGGCGATCTGCCGGGCCGCATCGGCGATCGCGTCGGCGCCGGTTGCTTCCGGTTCGGCGCGCTGCGCGGTGATGATCTGCCGGTAAGTCGGGTCGTGCTCGACCTCCTCGGCGATCCGGCTCATCGTCGCGACAGCCTCAACCGGATATTGGCCGGCCGCGGATTCCGCCGACAACATCACGGCGTCCGCGCCCTCGAAGATCGCGGTGGCGACGTCGGACACCTCGGCGCGGGTCGGCACCGGCGAATTGATCATCGATTCCAGCATTTGCGTCGCGACCACGACCGGCTTGCCGGCCCAGCGGCCCTGCCGCGTCATCTGCTTCTGCACGCCGGGTACTTTTTCCAGCGGCATTTCCACGCCGAGATCGCCGCGCGCCACCATCAGCGCGTCGGTAAGCTCGATGATCTCGTCGAGCCGGTTGACCGCTTGCGGCTTCTCGATCTTTGCCATGACCGAGGCGCGGCCCCGCGTGATCTTCTTCGCCTCGGCGATATCTTCCGGGCGCTGGATGAAGGAGAGCGCGACCCAGTCGATGCCGGCGTCGAGCGCCGCTTCGAGGTCGGAGATGTCCTTGGCGGCCAGCGCCGAGAACGGAATGGTGGAGTCCGGCACGCTGACGCCCTTGCGGTCGGACAGGCGGCCGCCGACCTCGACACGCGTCGCGATGTGCTTGGCGTCTGCCTCCAGCACCGTGAGGCGCACCTTGCCGTCGTCGAGCAGCAGCGTGTGGCCGGGCTTCACCGCCGCGAAGATTTCCGGATGCGGCAGCAGCACGCGCTTCTGGTCGCCCGGCGCCGTTTCGGCATCGAGCGTGAAGGTGTCGCCCTTGTTGAGCTGGGCGGAGCCGCCGTTGAAGGTACCGAGCCGCAGCTTCGGCCCCTGCAGATCGACCAGAATGCCGATCGGCCGGTCGTTGTCCTTTTCCAGCGCGCGGATCATCGCCACCAGCTCGCGCATGCGATCCTGGCTGGTGTGGCTCATGTTGATGCGGAATACATCGGCGCCGGCCTTGAACAGCCTGGCCAGCATCTCCGGGTTGGAGGAGGCTGGGCCGAGGGTGGCGACGATCTTGGCGCGGCGATGCCGTCTCATTTCTTGGGCTGCTCCATCCGCGGTTCCTTCGATAGGGGTGTGACCGCGTTTGGCGCCGGCGTCAAAGGTGTTGTCGGGCTTTGTTCCGCGCTGTCGGTCAATTGCACCGTCCACGCCCGCTGTTCGCCGGTGTCGACCTCGAAATATCCGGTGCGATCATAACCGCGCGCGAGGCAATCCTCGTTGCCGCGGATCGTGAATTCCTTCTCGCGCGAGCACATGAAGGCATGGCCGGACCATTCGCCGCCGCGATCATAGTCGACCGCGTAGATGTAATAGTAGCGCGCCACCAGGCTGCCGCGCAGCAGTGTTTCGCACGATCTGGCCGAGACGTTCCACCAGCCTTCGGTGATCCAGCCTTCGACATCCTTGTAGCCGAGCGCGATGCCGACCCGGCTGCCGGTGTTGTTGCAGAGCCGGAAATCGGCATGGGCCGGCGTCGATGTCAGGGTCAGGGCCGCCATGACGGCCGCGACCGACAGCGCCGCCGCAATGGCGGAGCGGGCGCGGGCGAATGTGCGGGCCAGTGTCACGGATGGCTGTGGCTGTGATTCGAAGGAGTTTTCGTGCGCTAACCTAGTCCCTATCAACGACAATGGCACGAAAGTCATTGACGTTCGTAAACGTCGGGCCGGTCGACACCAGGTCGTCAAGCCGCGTGAAGAATTCGGTCGAATTGTTATCGGCAAGGTATGCGGCGGGATCGAGGCCGAGCGCCTTGGCGCGCCCCGCGGAGCCGCCGTCGGCATAGGCGCCGGCCGGGTCGTCGCTGGAGCCGGCGCCACCGTCGGTGCCGTCCGTATCGGCGGCGATCGCCGAGATGCCGCTCGTGCCGTCGAGCGCCACGGCCAGCGCCAGCGCGTATTCCTGGTTCGGCCCGCCTTTGCCCTTGCCGCGGATGGTGACGGTGAGTTCGCCGCCGGAGACGATCACCGCACGCTTGCCCTGCGCCTTGAGGTCGCGCGCCAGCTTGGCGTGCGCGGCCGCGACTTCGCGCGCCTCGCCCTCGACGCGGTCGCCGAGCAGGACGAATTCGTAACCCGCCTGCTCGATTTTGCTGCGCACCGCGGCGAGCGCATCGGCGGGCTTGGCGAAAATCGTGAAGCTTGTGCCGGCGAAAATCTTGTCGCCCGGCTTCGGCGTTTCGTTCTTCGGATCGTTAAGTGCGCGAGTTACCGTCTCCGGTAGGTCAAGCTTGTAGCGCGCGACGATCTCGCGGGCGTCGGCGAGAGTTGTGGGGTCGGGCACGGTCGGGCCGGAGCCGATTGCGGAAGGCTCGTCGCGCGGCACATCGGAGATCGCGAGCGTCACGACTTTGGCCGGTGCGGCGTGGCGAGCCAAGCGGCCGCCTTTGATGCGGGAGAGATGCTTTCGCACCGTGTTGATCTCGCCAATGTTGGCGCCGGAGCGCAGCAGCGCGCGCGTCACCGCTTGCTTGTCGGCGAAGCTCAGGCCGTCCGCGGGCGCGATCCAGTTGGCCGATGCGCCGCCCGACATCAGCACCAGCACGAGATCGTCCGCGCCGGCGCTGTCGGCAAGATCGAGCGCGCGCGACGCGGCCTTGAGTCCGGCTTCGTCCGGCACCGGATGCCCGGCTTCGATCATCTCGATGATCTTGAGCGGGCGTCCGTAGCCGTGCCGCGCGACGGCGAGGCCCGCCAAACGCGCCGCCGGAAATTTCAGCTTGCCGAGATAATGCTGCTCGGTCACTTCGCTCATCGAGCCGGCGCCCTTGCCGGCGGCGAGCACGATCAGCCGCCCCTTCGGGGGCGCGGGTAACAACGCCGGCAGCGATCCGGCCGGGTGGGCCGCCGCCACCGCGCAATCGAACAGCTCGCGCAGGAATTGCCGGGAAGAGCCTGACATGCGGCGTCACATAGCCATTGTCGGCGCCGCTCTGGCAAGCCGCCCGCCGCCTGACTATCTTGCAACTGAAACGCGAGGAGCCGTCATGGACGACAAAACCCGCACTGAGCTTGAAGCCGCCGTCTATCGGCGTCTGGTCGAGCACCTGCGCAGCCGCACCGATGTGCAGAACATCGACATGATGAATCTCGCCGGCTTCTGCCGCAATTGCCTGTCGAACTGGATGAAGGACGCCGCCGACGAGAAGGGCGTCCCGATGACGAAGGACCAGAGCCGCGAAATCGTCTATGGCGAGCCGTTCGATCAGTGGAAGGCGAAGCACCAGACGGACGCTTCGCCCGCGCAGAAGGCCGCGTTCGAGAAATCAAGCGGCAAGCACTGAATTTCCAACCTGTGAATGTCGGGGGCTTCCGATTGACGGTTGCCCCCTAGCGCCAGATTTTCCGGCATGACAGGCGGAGGAGCCGCCCAGTAAGTCGTGAAGGAGAATGTCGATGCCCGCGTCAGCCGCCGCCGAAAAAGAAACGTCCGTCGCCACCAATTTTGCCAAGGACCAGCTCAAGTCCGTGATCGAGCGCATCGAGCGGCTCGAAGACGAAAAGAAGGCGACCTCCGACGACATCAAGGAAGTTTACGCCGAGGCCAAGGTCAACGGCTTCGACGTCAAGGCGCTGCGCACCATCGTGCGGCTGCGCAAGCAGGATATCGACGAGCGCAAGGAAGAAGAAGCGGTGCTCGAGACCTACATGCACGCGCTGGGGATGCTGAACTGATCCAGCTCTAGCGGCTTAGCGACGCCGTTCGCATCGTCGACGGCAATGTCGCCAGGAAGACCACGGCCTGCCCGCTGAACATATCGGTGCGCAGGCCGTTTTGCGGATCGGCCGAGAAACCCATCATCACGACCGGCGTGCGGGGCTTTTCCATGAACTCGCGGACCTGGCGCGTGTCGAGCCGTCCGGTCGGCGTGGCCGTCAGGAACTGGCGGACGTTCGGCGCCATCACAGTGGCGCGCATCCACGGATTGTCGATCCGCGTGGCCGGGTGGAGGAATGCCAACTGGTCCGATTTCGGCAGCGGCGCCTGCGCGTCCGCCGATGCGATCACGCCCATCGGCGCGGGGCGGCTGACTTCGGGCGTCACTGCTTCATCCGCATAAGCCGCCGCCTGGCCTGTTGTCGCCGTCACGACCGGATCGGCCACGGCAATCTGGGTCGGCGCCGAGGCGGGCCGCGACAGCGGCGTCGGCACCAGCGAAGCGACTGCAATCTGTTTCGCCGGCCGCTGCTTCGGCATCGGGATGATGGAAACAGTTGCGACCTTCACAGACGGCGCGGTGCTCGCGTCCTGCAGCGGTGGCTGGATGCCGGGCGACCGGAAGCCTGGGTCGGCTCTGGCGACCTGGATCAACTGCGGGTCGGCATTGCGTTTCGGTGGCGCAGAAACGCGCTCCGCATCGTCTTCGTCAGCCTCGCTGATCGCCCCGGCGTTGCGCGCAGAGGCCAGCGATACGGCAGACGGCGCGTGGCCCTTCTTCTCGACGTCCGCCAGCGCGAGAGCATAACGGGCGAGCGGCTGCCCGTCAGTCGGGATGTGCACGGTGCGGCCGTCCGGGAACACCTTGACGAGCTGGTCGTGCGTCATGCGCGGCCAGTGTCGGATCGAGCCGACATCCATATGAATGAACGGCGAGCCGGAGGTCGGATAGAAGCCGACGCCGCCGCGCTGCAGGCGCAGGCCCGCGTAGCGGATTTTTTCCAGCGGCACGCCCGGAATGAAGAAGTCGATCGCGTCGCCTTTGGTGTGCAGGCTGAACTGCGCGACGCCGCTCGAGCGTGCGCGCAGCATCGCGTTGGTTCCCGGCGAGCGATAGCCGCAGATCACCTGGATCGGCTCGGTGGCGCCGACATCGCGATAGGTCTCCCACAGCGCATCGAATAGCTGCGGCTCCATCGTGGTCTCTTCGTTCTTGCGCCAGTCGCGCATGAACCAGTTGAGCTTCTTCAGCGCGGCCTGGTCGTAGCGGCCGTTGCGCTTGAAGGTGACGGTGATGTCTTCGCCGGTGTGGACGTGATGGAACGAAAGCGTGCGGGTGTCGCCTTCGGCGATCGCGGTTTGCAGGCTGCGGCTGCCGAGCACGAGAAGAAGCGCAGTGATGCCGATGCAGGTGGCGGCGGTCTTGCCGGCGCGCGCGAGCCGCGGAGGCACGGAAAATTTGCGCGCAAAACGGCCTGACACGGTCCGTCCCAACCCCACTATGCCCCCGTACAGACGACCGGCGGCGTTACAAACAGTGCCGCAGTCTTGTCGGGACCGGTTAATGCGCGCTTAGCGCGCGGCCTCGGTGAGTGGGATCAACTATACGGATGACTATGGCAAAAAACAGTCGCGCCGCCCGTCGTGTCTACGAGGGCGGCGCGGCCGTCACGCAATGTCAAAGTTCCATCAGCGGAAGATGCGCTCGAAGAACGCCAGCGGGTTGCCGGCTTCGCGCCGTTCGACGCGACGCAGGATTTCCTGATTGCTCTTGAAGGTCGCGAGGTCGCGCTTGGGATCCTGCGGCGGCGCCACGTCGGCGATCTTGCGCTCGTCGGAGGTCAGGATGGTGTGGATGCGCTGGTCGAAGCCGTAGAGGTCGTCGCGGATGACTAGCTTGCCGTCATCGTCGACATAGGCGGTCTGATAGGTGAGGTGCACCATCGGCCGGCTCATCAGCTTGAACTGCTTTTCGTCCTGGCCGTACATGCCCGACAGCGTGCGCGAATCCGGCGTCGCGCCGGTCATCGCCATCGCCAGCACCACTTCGCCGAACTTGGTCGGGTCCTCGACGCGCATGCAGCCGTGGCTGAAGGCGCGCTTGTCGTACTGGAACAGGCGCTTCTCCGGCGTGTCGTGCAGGTACACCTGGAACTTGTTCGGGAAGTTGAACTTGATGTGCCCGAGCGCATTGGCGGCGCCGGGCGGCTGCACCACGTTGATGGCGCCGTCGGCGCCGCGGCGAACCTCGAGGCCGAGCCGCTCGAAGATGTGCGGATCGGTTTCGTACTGCGGCAGCAACTCGTTCTGGATGATCGACTGCGGCACGTACCACGACGGATTGAGGATGACGTTGTCCATCGCCGCGGTCAGCAGCGGGGTCGGCGTCTGCGGCTTGCCGGCCACGATCTTGGTGCGCCACACGACTTCGCCGTCCTTCACGACCTTGAGCGTGTAGTCCGGGATGTTGACCATCACGTACTTCTTGCCGAGGTCGCGCGGCAGCCAGCGCCAGCGCTCCATATTGACGATGACGGTGTCGATCGGATCGGCCGGCTGGCGGTGCGCCTCCTGCTGTTCGCCGTTGAGCGCGCGCAGTGTCTGCGGCCCGAGATTGCCGTCGACGTCGATGTCGTGGCCGGTTTGGAACGCCTTCACCGCATCGCGCACGGCGCCATCGTAGAGCGGGCTGGTCTTGTCGCCGGCGATATCGAGCCGCTTGCGCAGCGCGATCACCCGCTCGTCCTTCATGCCGGGGCGCAGGATCTTGCCTTCCGGGACCTTGACGTTTTCGACGACCGGCTTCGGCTCCGGCTTCTTCTCGTCGAGCTTGCCGGCGCGCACATCGGCGAGCGCCTTCTTCAGCTTCTGATAGTCGG
>DASZXA010000018.1:0-15932 GCA_035546455.1 Pseudolabrys sp. | reverse complement strand
GAGCCCTACTGCCCCTGCCATCCCACCGTACGGTGGGTTGCCACAAAATAGCCTTGACTACCCGCATTTTCGTGGGTTATCGGGCTTGAGAATCCAGATTAAAGGCCTTATGTAGCCTTTCCCAAGCGCCCGACGCGCGAGCCATAGGTTCGCGCGTCGATCAGTTATGAGCGGTTCATGGCCGAAAGACCCAGTCCTTTTCAGTTCCTCCAGCAGGTGCGGGCGGAAGCGGTCAAGGTCGTGTGGCCGAGCCGGCGCGAGACAGCAGTTTCCACGGCGATGGTGATCGCGATGGCGTTTCTGGCGGCGATCTTCTTCCTTACCGCCGATCAGATCATCAGCTACGGCGTGAAGTTCCTTTTGGGCCTTGGCGGCACCACTACAGGCTAAGAGGCGGCGGCAGGTCTAATGGATAAGAAGTGGTACATCGTCCACGCCTACTCGAATTTCGAGCGCAAGGTTGCCGACTCGATCCGTGAGAAGGCGCAGGCGACGGGTCTGGCCGACCTGTTCGACGAAATCCTGGTGCCGACCGAGAAGGTCGTCGAGGTACGCCGCGGGCGGAAGGTAGACGCCGAGCGCAAGTTTTTCCCCGGCTACGTGCTGGTGAAGATGAACATGACGGATGAGGCATACCACCTCATCAAGAACACGCCGAAGGTCACCGGCTTCCTCGGCACCGACAAGAATCCGATGCCGATTTCGGATGCGGAAGCCGCGCGCATCCTTACGCAGGTGCAGGAAGGCATCGAGCGGCCGAAGCCGTCGATCTCGTTCGAGGTTGGCGAGCAGGTGCGCGTGTCGGATGGGCCGTTCGCCTCGTTCAACGGCACGGTCGAGGAAGTCGACGAAGGCCGCTCGCGCGTGAAGGTGGCAGTGTCGATCTTCGGCCGAGCAACCCCGGTTGAGCTGGAGTTCGGCCAGGTGGAGAAGCTATAGCGAGCTACCCTTCGCATTGTCGGCGAGGGGAGATGAAGCGTGGGAGGTGAGGCGGTCGCCAACCGTCAAGATCCGCACCACTAACGGAGAGTGAGATGGCAAAGAAAGTCACTGGATTCCTCAAACTGCAGGTGCCTGCCGGCGCTGCCAACCCGTCGCCGCCGATCGGTCCGGCGCTGGGCCAGCGTGGTCTCAACATCATGGAGTTCTGCAAGGCGTTCAACGCGCAGACCCAGAAGATCGAGAAGAACACGCCGATCCCGGTGGTCATCACCACCTACCAGGATCGCTCCTTCACTTTCGAAATGAAGACGCCGCCGGTGTCTTACTTCCTCAAGAAGGCGGCGAAGCTCCAGAGCGGCTCGAAGACTCCGGGCCGCGAGAAGGTCGGTTCGGTGACCAAGGCGCAGGTCAAGGAAATCGCCGAACAGAAGATGAAGGATCTCAACGCCGCCGACATCAACTCGGCGATGAAGATGATCGAAGGTTCCGCCCGTTCGATGGGCCTCGAGGTCAAGGAGTAAGGACCATGGCACTCGGGAAGCGTACGAAGAAAATCCGCGAAGGCGTCGATCCGGCGAAAGCCTATTCGCTCGCTGAAGCGGTGAAGCTCGTCAAGGAACGCGCCAAGGCGAAGTTCGACGAGACCATCGAGATCGCGATGAACCTCGGTGTCGATCCGACCCACGCCGACCAGATGGTCCGCGGCGTCGTCAACTTGCCGAACGGCTCGGGCCGCACACTGCGCGTCGGCGTATTCGCCAAGGGCGCCAAGGCCGACGAGGCCAAGGCGGCCGGTGCCGATGTGGTCGGCGCCGAAGACCTGTTCGAGAAGGTCAACAAGGGCGAGATCGATTTCGATCGCTGCATCGCCACGCCGGACATGATGCCGCTGGTCGGCCGTCTCGGTAAGGTGCTCGGCCCGCGCGGCATCATGCCAAACCCGAAGGTCGGCACGGTGACGATGGACGTCACCAACGCCGTGAAGGGCGCCAAGGGCGGCTCGGTCGAATTCCGCGTCGAGAAGGCCGGCATCGTCCAGGCCGGCGTCGGCAAGGCCTCGTTCTCGGAAGACAAGCTGGTCGAGAACATCAAGGCGTTCGCGGATGCTGTGCAGAAGGCAAAGCCCGCCGGCGCCAAGGGCCACTACATCAACCGTGTGTCGCTCTCGTCGACCATGGGCCCGGGCGTGAAGATCGAGACGTCGTCGCTGTTCTGACAGCGGTGCATGTCGCAAAAATTGAAAGGCCCGGCTGCTGCCGGGCCTTTTCTTTTGTGAGGCGATGGGAGATTTTGCTGACGACCCGGAGGCCGCGTGCAGTTCCATCTCAACGGTTTTCAGCCAGGCGACCCTGAAATCGCCGATCCCGCGCGGCGCTATCCTTCGTCCGGTGCGTCGGGGTCGCTCCCCGCGACGGCGGACGTGCTCATCGTTGGGTGTGGGCCGGCCGGCCTGACGCTGGCCGCGCAGCTCAGCGCTTTCCCCGACATAAAAACGTGCATCGTCGAGCAGAAACCGGGGCCGCTGATGCGCGGCCAGGCGGATGGCGTCGCCTGCCGCACGATGGAGATGTTCGAGGCGTTCGGATTCAGCGAGCGGGTGATGAAGGAAGCCTGCTGGATCAACGAAGTCACGTTCTGGAAACCGGACGAAAAATGCCCGGAGAACATCGTCCGCAGCGGCCGTGTGCAGGATGTCGAGGACGGCCTGTCGCAATTTCCGCACGTCGTTATCAATCAGGCGCGCGTGCATGATTTCTATCTCGACGTCATGCGCAAGTCCGCGTCGCAACTCGAGCCGCACTATTCGCGCCGCTTCATGGACCTCGAAATAAGCGAACCGCAAAAAGACGACCCATACCGCGTCACCGCGCGCTTTGAACGCGTCGACCTGGAGCATCAAGGCAGGATCGAAACCGTGAAGGCGCGCTATGTGGTCGGCTGCGATGGCGCACGCAGCTCCGTGCGCAAATCGATCGGCCGGACGCTGCACGGCGATTCCGCCAATCATGCCTGGGGCGTGATGGACGTTCTCGCGGTTACCAGCTTCCCTGACGTTCGCTTCAAGTGCCTGATCCAGTCGGCCAAGGACGGCAGCATCATCATTATCCCGCGCGAAGGCGGCTATTTGTTCCGCCTCTACATCGAGATGGACAAGCTCGATGCCGGCGAGCGGGTTGCGAACCGGAACATCACCTCGGACGACCTGATCGCCGCGGCGCGGCGTATCTTCCATCCGTACACACTGGACGTGAAAGAAATTCCGTGGTGGTCGGTGTACGAGATCGGGCAGCGCCTGTGCGACAAGTTCGATGACGTCGATGACGCCAATGCTCAATTGCCTTGTGTCTTCATCGCCGGCGACGCCTGTCACACCCATAGTCCGAAGGCCGGGCAGGGCATGAATGTGTCGATGCAGGACGGGTTCAATCTTGGTTGGAAGCTCGCCGCGGTTTTGCGCGGCCGAGCAATGCCAAAGCTGCTTCATTCCTATTCCGCCGAGCGGCAAGCGGTGGCGAAAGAATTGATCGACTTCGATCGCGAATGGGCCCAGGTGCTCAGTTCGTCGGCGGGAGCCAACCCCGCCGAGACGCAGCGCTATTTTGTGCAGCACGGCCGCTACACGGCCGGCACCGCGACCCGCTATCGCCCGGCATTGCTCACCGGTGAGGCGACGCATCAAAAGCTAGCCACCGGCTTCCCGATCGGCATGCGCTTCCATTCGGCGCCGGTTATTCGAGTGGCGGATGCCAAGCCGATGCATCTGGGTCATGTGGTGCGCGCCGATGGCCGTTGGCGCATCTTCATTTTCGCGCCAGAGCAGAACGCCGCTGCCGCAATCAAGCCGTTGTGCGATTTCCTCGAGGGCGCGGCTGGATCGCCGGTCAAAAAGTACATACCCGCGGGTAGCGACATCGACGCGGTGATCGATGTTCGGGCGATATTCCAGCAAGGCCACTCAGATATTGCGATTGAGAAGCTGCCGTCGCTGTTGCTGCCGCGCAAAGGCCGGTTGGGTTTGCAGGATTACGAGAAGGCCTTCAGCCCCGATCTCAAAAGCGGGCAGGACATCTTTGCAATGCGCGCGATCGATCGCGTGCACGGCTGCATGGTGGTGGTGCGGCCGGACCAGTTTGTCGCGCAGGTTTTGCCGCTCGACGGCCACCCGGAACTGACAGCTTATTTCGATGCCTTCATGCTGAAGGCATAACCGGCGCTACACCACCAGCACCTTGCGCGGGTTGAGCGACGGGTTGTTCCAGAAATTGTCGTTGGTGTAGCGGTTGAAAATGTCGGGCGGCAGCACCGTCTCGCGTTTCTCGGCTTTCACCTGTTTCTTCACGCGGTGCAGGCCCGGCGTGCCGAGCCGAGTGTCGAATTCGTCGGCGTCGAACTCGACATTGTCGAAGTCGTGCTTGAACGCCGGTTCGCCGATGAAACCGTAGACCGCCTTCATCGCCTCGGCGGGCTTCGCAGTCAGCGTCTCGTAGCGCAGCAGCATCAGGTTCTTGGTGTGCTGTCCGTAGAACGCTTCCTTGAGCGCGTTCATCGCGAAGCCGACCATGCCGTTGCTGTTCGACACGCCCTCGGCGCGGCTGAACACCGTGCCGCCCGGATCGAAATTGAAGATCTTCGACATCTCGAACGGATTGCGGCGGATCAGGCTCTCGATCGAATCGACGATCCACGCCGTCTCGCGCACGCAGGCGATCATCTTCGCTTCGGGAAACAGCTCGGCGAGCGCCGGCATCTTGGCGCACCACATCCGGCTGGTGTCGAACACCACCTTGCCATTTTGTGCAGCGTAATAGTTCTCGAACGTGCCTTTGAGGATTGCGCGCTTCTGTGTCTCGTCGACGAACACCGCGAATTCGTTGCTTCCGCTCATCTGTGCGAGCAAGGCCGTGAACAACGTGCCCATCGGTCCACTCATGCCGGCGTGAAAGCGCGGGTTCTGCATCAGCAGCGCGGAGAGCAGGGTGGAGCCGGAGCGCGGCAGCCCGGAAATGAAGTGCAGCTTGAAAGACATGCGACCCCCTTGCTCCCGGTCATTTTAACCAAGATCGAGCCGCCGGAAGCCGGGATTTGGGGAGGAATCATCCCCTCTGTCAAAAGATAATTTGCTACGATAGTCCCCGTCATCTAGCGTCCGCGCCGCGCCGGTGGCGTTGCAGGGGTTGGGGAGTTCGTTGCGACGTGGGAGTGCACGACGGCCGCGGATGCCGCGCCGTCTTGGAGTGAAGCGTGCGAGTTGCGCGCTGACGCAGGCGCGTCCGCTCGGACATTCCATTCGCGCGCTTTCCGCTTCGCTGCTCGCCAGTACATCTATTCTTGTCACCCCCGTCACGATCAGCGCGCCGCTGACAGCGGCGACGCTCGTCGCCAGCGCGTGGCTTGGTGCGACGCCGGCGGCGGCGCAATTCTTTCCTCTCGGCGGCAATGGCGGTGACTCCGGCGGCTATACGCCGGGCGGACTGGGCGGTGACGGTTCCGGCTGCTTTTGCGGTGCGGCTCAGCCGGGCACCAGCGACGCATCATTTGGTGGCGGCGGTGGTGGCGGTGGTGCGCCGAATGCGGCTGGCGCCAATGGCGGTGACGGTGACAACGCGGGCGGGACCGGCGGCCCGACTCCAGGCGCCAACGGTGGCGCAGGTAGCGTAGGCGCAGTCAGTGGCGGCGGTGGTGGCGGCGGCGGTGCTGGCGGCGCGATAGGGGCGACATCATTCAGTAACAGCACGATCAACGGTGGCGCAGGCGGCGCAGGCGGCGTTGGTGGTGCTGGAAACTTTTACGGTGGCGGCGGTGGCGGCGGTGGCGCTGGCGGTTATGGCGTTCGCTTCTCCGGATCGGGCGCAATCGTCACCGGTTCGTCGTTCAGTGCGACAGGCGGCGTCGGCGGCGATGGCGGCAATGGCGGTTCCGGTGCTGCCTATGGCGGGAATGGCGGCAGCGGCGGCGATGGCGGCGTCGGCGTTTGGCTCGGATCCGCTGTGACGGATTTCACGAACGCCGGCACGATCACCGGCGGTCGAGGTGGGGACGCTGGTATCGGCGGTACCAGCGCAGGCGTAGCCGGCAACGATGGCTTTGCTGGCTCTGGCGGCATCGGTCTAGCGATCGACGGAACAACAGTCGTCAACAATAGCGGCGCCACCATTGCCGGCGGCGATGCAGGCACCGGAGTCGGCGGCTTTGGACCGCCCCTGCATGGCGGTAACGGCATTTACGCGTACAGCCGCAGCACAATCATCAACAGCGGCACGATCATCGGCGGCAACGTCGCGGCGATCGGCGGCTATGCCGGCTTCGGCATCTTTCTGCCGAGCGGCGGAACGATCACCAACAATGTTGGCGCCACCATTCAGGGCGGTGCCGCTCCGGCGGGGATCGGCGGCGCGGCCATTTATGCAGCCAATGCAACCATCACCAACCGTGGCACGATTACGGCCGGAGCGGGTACGTACTCGTTTCCCGCCATCTTCGGCTACAACCTGACGATCATCAATTCGGGCACGATCAACGCCGGTGCGGGACCGGCAATTGGTCTTAGTGGCGGCAACAACGTCCTCGAGCTTCAGGCCGGATCAGTCATCAACGGTGTTGTCTATGGCGGCTGCGGCTGCGGCACGAACACGCTGCGCTTTGGCGGCCCCGTCTTTGGCGGGATCGGAGGCTCCCTCCCGCCATCAGAAACATTCGATCTCACTTTGATCGGTCCAGTCGGGCAATATCAGGACTTCAACGTATTCGAAGTCACCGGCGGTAGCTGGGCTTTCACGGGCGCCGCGACGCAGACCGATCCATGGACGATCACCAACGGCGTCGTGTTTCTGTCCGGCGATCTATCCGCGGCGTCGAGCGTTACTGTGAATAGCAATGGTTTGCTGATTGGCCTCGGCGGCCTGCTCGGCAACACGCAGATCAATAGCGGCGGCTTCTTCGCGCCGGGGCTCGTGCCCGGTCAGAGACAGGCGATCAACGGTACGCTCGGCTTCGCCAGTGGTGCGCAGTACCTGATCACGGTCGACCCGCTACCCGCCAACACAACGGGCGCGGATGTAACGGGCGTGACCACGATTGCCGGCGGCACAGTCCAGGCATTTTTTCAAAGCGCCGCTTACACGGCAGGCCTCTACAACATTCTCACGGCAAGCTCGGTGACCGGAACGTTTACCGGTGGCCTCGTCGCGATTAATTCGCCGGATGGTTTGTTTCCATCGCTGAATTACAGCACTCCGGGTGAGATCAACATCGAACTCAGTGCGACCGCGCCGACAGTGACCGGCTTGAGCAAGAATGCGCAGAATGTTGTCGATGCGATCACGAATTTCGCCAACAATGGCGGCACGGTGCCCGGCAGCATTGCCGGCTTGTTCGGCCTTGCCGGAGACGCGGCCAATCAAGCTTTCGGCCAGTTGGCCGGTCAGCCCGGCCCGGCTGCCGCGCAGTCGGGCATCAACGCGACGAATTCGTTCATCAACACAATCTTCGACGCCGTGTTTGGCGGCAGCGGTGGCGGCATCGGCGGTGGTGCAATTGGCTATGCGAGCGAGACGAACGTCTCGCCCGCGGCCGCGGAAGCTTATGCCGCGGTGACGCCGCGCGATCGCCGTGCAGCACCGTTCGCCGCGCGGTGGAATGTCTGGGCGACGACCTATGGCGGCTACAACAAAGTCGACGGCAGCGCCTCGACGGGCACTGCGGACACGACAAGCCGCGTGTTCGGGCTTGTCGCCGGCGCCGAGTACCGCTTCGCGCCGGACACCAAAGCCGGCTTCGTGATGGGCGGCTCGACCTCGAACTTCGATCTGAGCAACGGCTTCGGCAACGGCTCGGCCGATGCATTCAATCTCGCGGTTTATGGCAAGCACCAGATGGGCCCGGCCTATGTCGCCGGTGCGCTCGGCTATTCACTGCAATCGGCCAAGACCAAGCGCATCGTCGCCGGTACCAACGTGCTCGAGGCCGACTTCACCGCGAACGTCATCGCGGCGCGCCTTGAGGGCGGTTACCGTTTCGCGATGGCGCCGATCAACATCGCGCCGTACGCAGCTCTGCAATCGACGACATATTTCCTGCCGAGCTACAGCGAACACGCGACCGCGGGCCTGCCGGCCTTTGCGCTGTCATATGACTCTGATGCGATCACCGCGACCCGCACCGAACTCGGCGCACGTTTCGACAAGGTGATTGCGTCGGATGATGGCATCTGGAAACTGAAATCGAAGCTCGCCTGGGCGCACGACTGGAACACGAACATGCACGCCACCGCCACCTTCCAGGCCCTGCCGGGGGCGTCCTTCACGGTGAACGGGGCCGAACCGTCTGCGGATTCGGCCTTGGTCTCGCTGGGCGCCGAATACGCCTGGGGCAACGGTTGGTCGCTGGCCGCCAATTTCGACGGCGAGTTCTCATCGACCACCAGTTCCTACGCCGGAAAAGGTACGCTGCGGTACCAATGGTGAGGAAAACCGGGAAAATCCGCTGAATTTCCCGGAAATTTCGCAAAATTGCGCTTGTCAAAGCGGGCTTGAGCCTCTAAATCACCGCCACTGAGGCGTGCTGGCCTGTTTGTCAGCACGCCTTTGCGCGTTCCTAGAAAACAGGTGATCGAACCCAACCTTTTGGACACCCCGACTGGGCCATCTGAGAGGAAGGAGAAGATCGCACGTCGACCAGGACGCACCTGTCCGAGACTGCCGGTGCCGAAGCCGCAAGGCCGACGCTTAATCCTGATAGCCGCCCTGCGAAAGCAGGTCGGCCAAAAGCAGGGCCAGCACAGACGGGGATGAAGACTGGAGACCCTCCTCATTGTTGAGGGGAGTCTTATCGGTTCGAACCTCGGAGACCTGATCGGCCAGTGGCCGACTCAGGGGGCAGGCTTCTCGAAGTGCCGTTCCTGCCCCGGTTCGCGTGAACTCGAGCGGAGCGGTTGTTTCAACCGGCGTCTCCGCCAAGCGTGCGGACCGCCAAACCGGAAAGAGCTTGCAGTGGACCGAGCGGAAAAGCAGGCCTCCATCGATGAGCTGAACGGGGTCTTCAAGACCTCGGCAGTCGTCGTGGTTGCCCACTATTCCGGCCTCACCGTCGCCCAGATGCAGCAGCTGCGTTCGCAGATGCGTGCCGCTGGCGGCAAGGTGAAGGTCGCGAAAAACCGTCTCGCCAAGATTGCTCTCAAGGATACCGACGCGGCTTCGATTGCGGACCTCCTCAAGGGTCCGACCGTGCTCGCCTATTCAGGCGATCCGGTTGCCGCGCCGAAGGTCGCCACCGATTTCGCCAAGGCGAACGAGCAGTTCGTCATCCTTGGCGGCTCGATGGGCAAGACCTCGCTCGACCCGAACGCCGTCAAGGCGCTCGCGTCGCTGCCGTCGCTTGATGAACTGCGCGCCAAGATCGTCGGCCTGATCCAGGCTCCGGCGACCAAGATCGCTCAACTCACCAATGCTCCGGCCGCCAAGGTCGCGCGTGTGGTCCAGGCCTACGCATCCAAGAGCGCTGCGGCGTGAACCTCTGAACCCAGTTTGAACCGATAGGACTTAGTAAAATGGCTGATCTCCAGAAAATCGTCGATGAGCTTTCTACCCTGACCGTCCTCGAGGCGGCCGATCTCGCCAAGATGCTCGAAGAGAAGTGGGGCGTCTCGGCTGCTGCTGCCGTCGCTGTTGCGGCTGGCGGCGGTGCGGGCGGCGGCGCTGCTGCTGCCGAGGAAAAGACCGAATTCACCGTGGTCCTCGCCTCTGCCGGCGAGAAGAAGATCGAGGTGATCAAGGAAGTCCGCGCGCTGACCGGCCTCGGCCTCAAGGAAGCCAAGGACCTCGTTGAGGGCGCTCCGAAGCCCCTCAAGGAAGGCGTGAACAAGGAAGAAGCCGACAAGATCAAGGCAACCCTTGAGAAGGTCGGTGCGAAGGTTGAGTTCAAGTAACTCATGACTATCTGAGCTGGTGCCCGGTTCCGATGCCCGGGCACCAGTTCAAAATTCAAAAGCTAAGTGTGCGGCTCCGGCCGCGCGCTGCGATGTGAAGAGTGCGGCGGTTCGGATCGGTGGTCCGGGCCTCAGACGACGAAATGGAGAACGAGGCAAGCTCCAGCGCTTGTCTCAATGGTCGCGATGGATAGCGGCTATTGGGAGAATCGCCGTGGACTGCCGGCGTTCCTGCATAAAAAAGAGAGAGACGAATGGCGCAGACGTTTACCGGTCGCAAGCGCATACGCAAATTTTTTGGCAAAATCGAAGAAGTCGCAGAGATGCCGAACCTCATCGAGGTTCAGAAGGCCTCCTACGACCAGTTCCTCCTGGTGAAGCCGCCCGAAGGCGGGCGCCCGGACGAGGGACTTCAGGCGGTCTTCAAGTCCGTCTTCCCGATCTCGGATTTCTCAAATTCGTCGATGCTCGAGTTCGTCAAATACGAATTCGAGCCGCCGAAGTATGACGTCGACGAGTGCCGCCAGCGCGGCATGACCTACGCCGCGCCGCTGAAAGTGACGCTGCGGCTGATCGTGTTCGATGTCGACGAGCAGACCGGCGCCAAGTCGGTGAAGGACATCAAGGAGCAGGATGTCTACATGGGCGACATTCCGCTCATGACCAACAACGGCACCTTCGTCGTCAACGGCACCGAGCGCGTCATCGTCTCCCAGATGCATCGCTCGCCCGGCGTGTTCTTCGACCACGACAAGGGCAAGACCCATTCGTCCGGCAAGCTGCTGTTCGCCGCGCGCATCATTCCGTATCGCGGCTCGTGGCTCGACGTCGAGTTCGACGCCAAGGACATCGTTTACGCGCGTATCGACCGCCGCCGCAAAATCCCGGTGACGTCGCTGCTCTATGCGCTCGGCATGGACGGCGAGGAAATCCTGCGTACCTTCTACAAGCACGTCACTTACAAGCGTGCGAAGGAAGGCTGGCGCGTTCCGTTCGATGCCAACCGCCTCAAGGGCTACAAGGCCGTCAACGACCTGATCGACGCCGACACCGGCAAGGTCGTGGTCGAGGCCGGCAAGAAGCTCAGCGTGCGCCAGGCCCGTCAGCTCTCCGAGAAGGGCCTGAAGTTCCTGCGCATGTCGGATGATGAGTTGATCGGCCACTACATCGCCGAAGATCTCGTCAATCCGTCGACCGGCGAGATCTATCTCGAGGCCGGCGACGAGCTGGACGCGAAGAATCTCAAGTCGCTGATCGATATCGGCTACAAGGAATTGCCGATCCTCGACATCGACCACGTCAACGTGGGTCCGTACATCCGCAACACGCTTTCGGTCGACAAGAACATGACGCGTGAAGACGCGCTGTTCGACATTTACCGCGTGATGCGCCCCGGCGAGCCGCCGACTGTCGATACTGCCGAAGCAATGTTCCGTTCGCTGTTCTTCGATGGCGAGCGCTACGATCTGTCCGCGGTCGGCCGCGTGAAGATGAACATGCGCCTCGACCTCAACGCGCCGGACACCCTGCGTGTGCTGCGCAAGGACGATATCGTTGCGGTGGTCCGCACGCTGGTCGATCTGCGCGACGGCAAGGGCGAGATCGACGACATCGATCACCTCGGCAACCGCCGTGTGCGCTCGGTCGGCGAGCTGATGGAAAATCAGTATCGCGTCGGCCTGTTGCGCATGGAGCGCGCCATCAAGGAGCGCATGTCGTCGGTCGATATCGATACCGTGATGCCGCAGGACTTGATCAACGCGAAGCCCGCGGCTGCCGCGGTGCGCGAGTTCTTCGGCTCCTCGCAACTCTCGCAGTTCATGGACCAGACCAATCCGCTCTCGGAGATCACGCACAAGCGCCGTCTCTCGGCGCTTGGCCCGGGCGGCCTCACGCGCGAGCGCGCCGGCTTCGAGGTGCGCGACGTGCATCCGACGCACTACGGCCGCATCTGCCCGATCGAGACGCCGGAAGGGCCAAACATCGGCCTGATCAACTCGCTCGCGACGTTCGCGCGCGTGAACAAGTACGGCTTCGTCGAGACGCCGTATCGCAAGGTGAAGGAAGGCCGCGTCACCGACGAGGTGAATTACCTCTCGGCGATGGAAGAGGGCCGCTACACCGTCGCGCAGGCGAACGCCGAAATCGACGCCAAGGGCCGGCTGGTTGAAGACCTCGTGGTGTGCCGTCACGCCGGCGACGTTCACCTGATGCCGCGTGAGAAGGTCGACTACATGGACGTGTCGCCGAAGCAGCTCGTTTCGGTGGCCGCGGCGCTCATTCCGTTCCTCGAGAACGACGACGCCAACCGCGCGCTGATGGGCTCGAACATGCAGCGCCAGGCGGTGCCGCTGGTTCGCGCCGAAGCGCCGTTCGTCGGCACCGGCATGGAAGGTACGGTCGCCCGTGACTCTGGCGCCGCGATCGGCGCACGCCGCACCGGCGTGGTCGATCAGGTCGACGCGACCCGTATCGTCATCCGCGCCACGGAAGAAATGGACCCGGCGAAACCCGGCGTCGATATCTACCGGCTGATGAAGTATCAGCGCTCGAACCAGAACACCTGCATCAACCAGCGTCCGCTGGTGAAAGTGGGCGATCGGGTCAACAAGGGTGACATCATAGCCGACGGTCCCTCGACCGATCTCGGCGAGTTGGCGCTCGGCCGCAACGTCCTCGTCGCATTCATGCCGTGGAACGGCTATAACTTCGAGGACTCGATCCTGCTGTCCGAACGCATCGTCAAGGACGACGTGTTCACCTCGATCCATATCGAAGAGTTCGAGGTGATGGCCCGCGACACCAAGCTGGGCCCGGAAGAAATCACCCGCGACATCCCGAACGTCTCGGAAGAGGCGCTCAAGAATCTGGACGAAGCGGGCATCGTCTATATCGGCGCGGAAGTGAACGCCGGCGACATTCTGGTCGGCAAGATCACGCCGAAGGGCGAAAGCCCGATGACGCCGGAAGAGAAACTGCTGCGCGCGATCTTCGGCGAAAAGGCCTCGGACGTTCGCGACACCTCGCTGCGGGTGCCGCCGGGCGTGCAAGGCACGGTCGTCGAGGTGCGCGTGTTCAACCGTCATGGCGTCGACAAGGACGAGCGCGCGCTCGCGATCGAACGTGAAGAGATCGAGCGTCTCGCCAAGGACCGCGACGACGAGCAGGCGATCCTCGACCGCAACGTCTACGGCCGTCTGTCCGAAATGCTGGAAGGCCGCCAGGGCATCGCGGGGCCGAAGGGCTTCAAGAAGGACACTAAGATCACCAAAGCGACGCTGGAAGAATACCCGCGCTCGCAGTGGTGGCAGTTCGCCTCGCCGAACGACAAGCTGATGGCCGAGATCGAAGCGATCCGGAAGCAGTACGAGGAGTCGAAGAAGCTCCTCGAACAGCGCTTCCTCGACAAGGTCGAGAAACTGCAGCGCGGCGACGAGCTTCCGCCCGGCGTGATGAAGATGGTCAAGGTGTTCGTCGCGGTGAAGCGCAAGATCCAGCCCGGCGACAAGATGGCCGGCCGTCACGGCAACAAGGGCGTGGTCTCCAAGATCGTGCCCGCCGAGGACATGCCGTTCCTTGCCGACGGTCAGCCGGTCGACATCGTGCTGAATCCGCTTGGTGTGCCGTCTCGCATGAACGTCGGTCAGATCCTCGAGACGCATCTCGGCTGGGCCTGCGCAGGCATGGGCCACAAGATCGGTCAGGCCTACGACGCCTACATGGCGAAGCAGGATACCGGTCCGCTCCGCTCGGTGCTCAAGAAGGTCTATGGTGAAGACGAGACTCTCAAGAGCATGACCGAGGACGAGATGATCGAACTCGGCGGCAATCTCCGTCACGGCGTGCCAATTGCGACGCCGGTGTTCGACGGCGCCAAGGAGAGCGATATCGAGCAGATGCTCGACCTCGCCGGCCTCGACCATTCCGGTCAAGTGACGCTGTTCGACGGCCGCACCGGCGAGTCGTTCGATCGTCAGGTGACAGTGGGCTACATCTACATGCTCAAGCTGCACCATCTGGTGGACGACAAGATCCACGCGCGTTCGATCGGTCCGTACTCGCTCGTCACCCAGCAGCCGCTGGGCGGCAAGGCGCAGTTCGGCGGCCAGCGGTTCGGCGAAATGGAGGTGTGGGCGCTCGAAGCTTATGGCGCCGCCTACACGCTGCAGGAGATGTTGACCGTGAAATCGGACGACGTCGCCGGCCGTACCAAGGTCTACGAGGCGATCGTGCGCGGCGACGACACGTTCGAAGCCGGTATCCCGGAAAGCTTCAACGTGCTGGTCAAGGAGATGCGTTCGCTCGGTCTCAACGTCGACCTGCACAACTCGAAGCAGTCGAAGACCGGCGAGACGCCGCCGGCGGAAGCTGCGGAGTAATCAAGTTACGCGGAGCGAGCAGGGGCTCGCTCCGCAGTTCGACAGAATTTCAACGACAGGTGGGGATCGCGGTCCCCGGTCGAGGAGAAGCAGATGAACCAAGAAATCATGAATCTTTTCAGCCCGACGGTGCCGGCTCAGGTCTTCGACCAGATCCGCATCTCCATCGCGAGCCCGGAAAAGATTCTGTCCTGGTCCTACGGCGAAATCAAAAAGCCGGAGACGATCAACTACCGCACGTTCAAGCCGGAGCGTGACGGCCTGTTCTGCGCCCGCATCTTCGGGCCGATCAAGGATTACGAGTGTTTGTGCGGCAAGTACAAGCGCATGAAGTACAAGGGCATCATCTGCGAGAAGTGCTCGGTCGAAGTGACGCTCAGCCGGGTGCGGCGCGAGCGCATGGGCCATATCGAGCTCGCGGCGCCGGTCGCGCACATCTGGTTCCTGAAGTCGCTGCCGAGCCGCATCGGCCTGTTGCTCGACATGACACTCAAGGACCTCGAGCGCATCCTGTACTTCGAATATTACACGGTGCTTGAGCCGGGCCTCACCCCGCTCAAGGATCGCCAGTTGCTGTCCGAGGAAGAGTATCTCAAGGCGCAGGAAGAATACGGCGCCGACAGCTTCACTGCGTCGATCGGCGCGGAAGCGATCCGCGAGATGCTCAAGGCGATGGACCTCGAGAAGCTTCACGCGGAGCTTCGCAACGACCTCGCCGAGACCGACAGCGAGATCAAGAAGAAGAAGTACGCCAAGCGGCTCAAGCTGATCGAGGCGTTCCTCCAGTCCGGCAACAAGCCGGAGTGGATGATCCTCACCCAGGTCCCGGTGATCCCGCCGGATCTGCGTCCGCTCGTTCCGCTCGACGGCGGCCGCTTCGCGACCTCCGACCTCAACGACCTCTATCGCCGCGTCATCAACCGCAACAATCGTCTGAAGCGGCTGATCGAGCTGCGCGCGCCGGACATCATCATCCGCAACGAGAAGCGCATGCTTCAGGAAGCGGTCGATGCGCTGTTCGACAACGGTCGCCGCGGCCGCGTCATCACCGGCGCCAACAAGCGCCCGCTGAAGTCGCTCGCGGATATGCTCAAGGGCAAGCAGGGTCGGTTCCGCCAGAACCTGCTCGGCAAGCGCGTCGACTATTCGGGCCGTTCCGTCATCGTCGTCGGACCGGAGCTCAAGCTGCATCAGTGCGGCCTGCCGAAGAAGATGGCGCTCGAACTGTTCAAGCCGTTCATCTATTCGCGGCTCGATGCGAAAGGTCTGTCCACCACGGTGAAGCAGGCGAAGAAGCTCGTCGAGAAGGAGAAGTCCGAGGTTTGGGACATCCTCGACGAGGTCATTCGCGAGCATCCGGTGCTGCTCAACCGCGCGCCGACGCTGCATCGCCTCGGCATCCAGGCGTTCGAGCCGGTGCTGATCGAAGGCAAGGCGATCCAGCTGCATCCGCTGGTCTGCGCCGCGTTCAACGCCGACTTCGACGGCGACCAGATGGCGGTGCATGTGCCGCTGTCGCTGGAAGCGCAGCTCGAAGCACGCGTGCTGATGATGTCGACGAACAACATCCTGTCGCCCGCCAACGGCAAGCCGATCATCGTGCCGTCGCAGGACATCATCCTCGGCCTCTACTACATCACGATCGAGCGGCCCGACTGGTTCGGGCCCAAGGTCGAGATCAAGGACCA
>DASZXA010000017.1:0-58283 GCA_035546455.1 Pseudolabrys sp. | reverse complement strand
AATAGACGACCGCCTCCGACAGCACCTCGGGCACGTCGCCCTCGGTGATGCGCCAGGCGAGGCCCTCGGCGATGGCCGTCTTGCCCACGCCAGCCTCGCCAACCAGCAGCGGATTGTTCTTGCGGCGGCGGCACAGCACCTGCACGACGCGCTCCACCTCGAGTTCGCGGCCGATCAACGGATCGATCTTGCCGTCCTTGGCCTTCTTGTTGAGGTTGACGCAATACGCCTCGAGCGCGTCGCCCTTCTTCTTGGGCTCGTCGCCGCCCTTGCTGTCGGCCTCCTCTTCGGCGCCACGCACGGGGCGCGCTTCCGAAAGGCCCGGCCGCTTGGCAATGCCGTGGCTGATGTAGTTGACCGCGTCGTAGCGCGTCATGTCCTGCTCTTGGAGGAAATAGGCGGCATGACTTTCGCGCTCGGCAAAGATCGCGACGAGCACGTTGGCCCCGGTCACCTCTTCGCGGCCGGACGACTGCACGTGGATTACCGCGCGCTGGATGACGCGCTGGAAGCCGGCGGTCGGCTTGGAGTCTTCCTGGCCATCCGTGATCAGGTTTTCCAGCTCGGTTTCGAGATAGGCCGTCACCGCGCGCCGCAGCTTGTCGATCTCGACATTGCAGGCGCGCATCACCGCCGAGGCATCCTGGTCGTCGAGCAGCGCCAGAAGCAGATGCTCGAGCGTCGCATATTCGTGGTGCCGCTCATTGGCGAGTGCCAGCGCGCGATGCAGCGATTGCTCGAGGCTCCGGGAGAATGTCGGCATTCAGATTTCCACTTTCATTTTTATTGGACGCCCCGATTCACTTCTTTTCCATCACGCATTGCAAAGGATGCTGGTGTTTGCGCGCGAAGTCCATCACTTGCGTCACTTTGGTCTCAGCAACTTCGTAGGTGTACACACCGCACTCACCTATGCCGTGATGATGCACATGCAACATGATGCGCGTGGCTGCCTCGTGGTCCTTCCCGAAAAATTTTTCCAGCACGAGCACCACGAACTCCATCGGGGTGTAGTCGTCGTTCAAGATCAGAACGCGATAAAGGTTCGGCCGCTTGGTCTGCGGCTTCGTCTTGGTGATGACCGCGGTGCCGGGACCGCCCGGTTCGCCGCGCTTCCGATCGTCGCCGGCCAATCGGATCGGCCGCCTCCGCACCAGAACATCGAGGTCACGCAATTCCATCATCGCCGCAAGCCTGCACATTCGACGCCGGTTCGCCGAAAATCATCATAAAGACCGGATTTTGACGCCACCAGACCGCGAGTTGACCCGTTTCGGCACGAATTGTGGATGCCCCCCCGCGGCCATCAGATAACTACCCGGCACCGCGCCGCAACCCGATTCGACCGGAAACGCCGCCGTTTTCCACTTTTGGGCACGGCCGGTATGCGCTCCGGACATCGCGCGACTGCAAAGTTCCGACCAGCCGACCTCGCTGGACGCATCGGGCGCGCCGGCGGCGAACCTTTCGTTAAGCACGTCAGATAAGAACTAGGTGGCATTCGCGCTATTCCCGGCAGGGCCGCTTAACCATCGAAGCCTTTGCCGAATCTTCTGTTTGGGTCGATTGCGTGGCGCGACCATTACCGGATGCATCGATATTTCTTCGGCGCTCTATACCGGCTCTTTAAGCGAGGTGCGTATTACGGCAGGCGAATTCAACCGTCGTTCGCGGGTTTCGTCATGATCGCCGCCTGTCAAAAGCTCTGCCTTCGCGCCCGGGAGTTTGTACGCGACCGCGCGGGTAACGTTGCCCTCACCTTCGCCATCGCGACATTCCCAGTCATCGGCGCCGTCGGCGCCGCCGTCGACTACAGCCACGCCAATGATGTGAAATCGGCGATGCAAGCGGCGCTCGACTCTACTGCGCTGATGCTGTCGCGTGACGCTGCAACATTGAGTCAGAGCGACCTCAACACCAAAGCCAAGAACTATTTCCTCGCCATGTTCATCCGCCCGGAGGCGACCAACGTCACCGTCAGCGCGACTTACACGCAGAGTGGTGGATCGCAAGTGATCGTCAACGGCTCGGCGAGCGTGCCGACCGCGATCATGGGGATTGTCGGATACAATTCGATTACGGTGGGCGGCTCCTCGACCGCAAAATGGGGCTCGGAGCGGCTGCGCGTTGCGCTCGCGCTCGACGTCACCGGCTCGATGGCGAGCGATGGCAAGATGACCGCGCTCAAGTCCGCGACCAAGGCGCTGCTGACCCAGCTCAAGGGCGCGGCCGGCACTAATGGCGACGTCTATGTCTCGATCGTACCGTTCAACAAGGACGTCAACGTCGGCTCGTCCAACTACAACAGCACCTGGATCAACTGGACGGACTGGAATTCGGACAACCAGACCTGCAGCGGCGGTGGCGGGTACGGCGGCTATGGCGGTTACGGTGGCGGTTATGGCGGCGGCAGTTGCTCACCGAAAAATCACAATACCTGGAACGGCTGTGTCACCGACCGCGATCAGAACTACGATCAGACCGTCGATGTCCCGACGAGCACGTCGACGACGAGCCCAACCAAACTATGGCCGGCCGAACAATTCAGCGACTGTCCGGCGCAGATGCAGGGGCTGACTTACGACTGGACCACGCTCAATAGCGTCGTCGATTCGCTCTCGCCGGTCGGCAACACAAACCAGGGCATCGGCCTGGTGTGGGCATGGCAAACCTTGGTTGGCGGCGGCCCGGTCACCGCCCCCGCCAAAGATTCCAACTACACCTACAAGGACATTATCATCCTGATGTCCGACGGCATGAACACCCAGAACCGCTTTTCGTCGAACCAGACCCAGATTGACAAGCGCATGTATGACTCAAGCAAGAGCGGCGCCGGTACCTGCGCCAACGCAAAAACCGCCGGCGTCACGATCTACAGCGTGCAGGTCAATACTGGTGGCGACCCGACCTCCACCGTCATGAAGAACTGTGCGAGTTCAAGCGACAAGTTCTGGGAGATCAAGTCATCGGGAGACCTTGGCACCGTGTTCAACACGATCGGCACCAACCTCACCAAGCTGCGCGTCGCCAAATAATCGGTGCGGCAAACGGCGGAAAAGAAAAAGCCCGGCTCAACCGCCGGGCTTTTTGCTGTCTGCTACGCGTGACACCACGCGACAGCTACAAACTACCTACGCAACGAATACTTACGCGACAAAACGCAGCGTTCGATTACTTGGCGCGCGCGAGCGCAGCTTCGAACGGCTTGTAAGCTTCCTTGGCAAAATCGGCATAGAGTTCGCCGAGCTTCGACGCCTCGGCAACGAAGCTCTCGTAGGCCGACTTGGCGTATTCGTTCTGCACTTCAAGCGCCTTGTCGAACGACTTCACGCCGAACAGCTTCTCGAGCGTGGCAGTGCCCTGCTCGAACGACTTCTTCGAGTAGTCGGCGATCTCAACCGCAATCGCCTGGCCACCCTTTGAGAGCGCGCCAAACGACTTGAGCGTGGCATCGACGTTCTCTTTGGCGACCGTCTGCAGATCTTCGAAATTCTTGACCATCATCATTCCCCTTCGTGGGAGCCGGTTGGCTGATGTTGTGAATATAGTGCACTGCACAATAAAAGCAAGAAAAATGTTGCGGCGCGAAAATGCTAGAAGTTCCAATTGATTATGTTGGTTTAACTAGTCAATCACGTTAACGAGCTGTAAACCGCGTTCTCCTACCGTTGATGCTTCCGCGCGTCAGATCGCTAATTTGCCCTCCTCACTGACAGGACGAGGCCAAAAAGAGGGGTTGGGAGGACAGTCAATGCGGCGTGCGCGAGCCGGCGTCCGGCAGGCCATGCGTGGGACAGCGTTGAGCTTGGTATCCCTTCTGCTCGTGACAGCAGTGACGGACCATGCTGACGCCCGCGGCCGCAAGCGCACATCTCATCACGCCGCCGCCAAGGCCTCCGCTTACAACCCGCCCTACGCGTCTTTCGTTGTCGACGCCAATACCGGCAAGGTGCTGGAAGAGACCAACGGCGACAGCCTTCGTCATCCGGCATCACTCACCAAGGTGATGACGCTTTATCTGCTGTTCGAAGAACTCGAAGCGGGCAAGATCAAGCTCTCCACCCCACTTCCAGTTTCCGAGCACGCGTCCGATCAGGCACCCTCGAAGCTCGATCTCAAGCCCGGCGACAGCATCACCGTTGAAAACGCGATCCGCGCGATCGTCACCAAGTCGGCAAACGACGTCGCGGTCGTCGTCGCAGAAGCGCTCGGCGGCAGCGAGCCCGAATTCGCAAAGATGATGACGCGCAAAGCGCGCATGCTCAACATGGAGCGCACGACCTACGTCAACGCATCGGGACTGCCTGACGATCGGCAGATCACCACCGCACACGATCAGGTCACTCTCGGCCGCGCGATCCAGGAACGTTTCCCGAAATACTACGCCTATTTCGAGACGCGGAGCTTCACCTTCCGCGGCCACACTATCCGCGGCCACAACAAACTGGTCGGCCGCGTCGATGGCGTCGACGGCATCAAGACCGGCTATACGCGCGACTCCGGGTTCAACCTGCTCACTTCGTTGCATCGCGACGGCCGTTATGTCGTCGCCGCGGTGTTTGGCGGCCGCACCGGCAATTGGCGCGACGAGCGCATGCGCGAGTTGATCACCAAATATATTCGCGTGGCATCGAAAGAACGCAGCACGCCGAAGCTCGATGCCGTCGCGCAGATGAAGAGCGAGCCGGAGAAACGCACGCCGGCGCCGATGCAGACCGCCGCTGCGGTCCCGATCCCCGTTTCCGCGCCGGTGCCGGACGTTGTCCCGCCGACAACCGGCTCGACCGAGCCGATCAAGCCAACGCCGGTGAAAACCGTCATCGTGAAGGCCGGAAAGCTGCCGGCTTTGACCGCCGGCCTCGACGCCGGCACCAAGATGATGCCGCCGGTCAAGACCGCCGCGGTAACCACCATCCACACCGTGAAGGCCGACGTGCCGCCACTGCCCGCCTCGGCACCGCCGCCGGCCGCTCCCAAGCCGGGCATCCTTGGCACGCTGCCGGCCAAGGCGCTGGAAGCCCAGAACAAGGCGATCGACCCGGTCCCGGCCGCCAAGCGCAGCGGCGATTACCTGATTCAGGTCGGGGCATTCCCTGAGGAAAACGAAGCCAAAAAGCGGCTGACGCTCGCCGTCACGACAGCCAAAGACGAGCTCGACCAGGCTGACCCGTTCACGGAAAAGGTCGCCAAGGGCGAGAAAACGCTCTACCGCGCCCGTTTTGCCGGGTTCGATAAGAAGCAGGCCGAGGCCGCCTGCAAATCGCTGCGGCGGGGTGAAATCCCCTGCATGCTTCTGAAAAATTAACGTCTCGCGCCCTAAAACAGGGCCAACAACAAGATAACGGGCGACGTCAGACCGGGAGCCGCTGAAGGTACGTACGGAGTACTTCAGCGATGTCGGCGCGTGAGAACTTCCTTGGCCTCGTTGATGCGAGCGGCGAGATACGTCGACCCGCCCTGGTCGGGGTGCACCCGCTTCATCAGCCGACGGTGAGCCTGACCGACATCGTCAACACTCGCGCCCGGCTGCAAGCCAAGGATCTGGTAAGCCTCGTCTTCCGTCAGTTTGCCGCTCGACGGAGCGCTCCGCCCCGTTGCCGTGTCAGCATCCGCGTGCTCACGCCATCCGGAATCCCGGCGGTCAAGATACGCAACTAGCAGCGCCCGGCTCTCGTCGTCGAACTCTCCGATCAATCCGGCCAGCGTTTCGACCGGCAATTCGTCGAGCGAAGACCCGCGCTTGCTGCCGGCGACGATCGTGCCGCGCATCGCGCCGGTGTCGTGATCGAGCTCGAGTTCGAGAAATTGCGTCTTTACCCGCGAGGCCTGTCCCTTGCTGCGCTCGGTGCGTGCCGAGAAGCCGGCCGGGCCGAACGGCATCCAGCCGAGCAGCCCGAGGCCGAAGGCGCCGAGCGGAATCGCTACCGCCAGTTCGCCGCGCACGCCGAGAAACACCGCGAACGCGAGAGACACCAGCCCGCCGCCAGCCTTGACGACGCGCGCCGCGATCTTCGGATCGGCCTTGGAGACGAGGTTGAGCACCCACAGCGCCAGAACCAGCACCAGGAAGCCGAAAATAATGGCCGGCATTATTTCAACTGCGCCAACAGTTTTTGCGCGCCGCGCCCATTGCGGGCCGACAGGTTACTGAGGGCCTTGAGGCCGCCAGCCGCATAGGCCGCGACCGCGCGCAACAGTTCGCCGAGCTCATGCGCCGCTCCGGCGTCGAACCGGCAATAGGCGCCGCGCGACAGCCGGGCGACTTCGCGAAACGCCTGCTCCGCCACCGGATCGCTGCCCTCCTGAAACATGAACACCGGCATGCCACGCAGCCCAAGATCGCCGGCATAAGCGCACAGGTCGTCGACCTTCTCCTCCATAGCATCGCCGACATACACCAGCGCCTGCACCTTCCGCGCCTCATTTTCCTTGCGAGCGTGATAGAGGATCTTGCCGATCTGGGTGTGGCCGCCGCGGCAATCGATCCGCGACATCAGTTGCGCCAGCTTGGCGCTGTCGGCGACCCATTGCGACGAGCCGCATTCGTTGAGCCCGCGGAAATAGACCAGCTGAATATCAAGCCCGCCGGTCGCGGCGGCTTCGCGAAACATGTCGGCTTGCAGTGCGCAGGCAGTGTCCCAGGTCGGTTGCCGGCTCATCGTCGCGTCGAGCGCAAAAATCAGGCGCCCGCGCGCACCGGCGGTCACCGTGGACCCAAGCGATTTCACCTTGTCGAGAAAGGCCGTAACCTCCGGCCGCATCGATGCCTGCGCCGGTTTATGCGCATTCGCGGTCACAGGTTTGGTGCGATCGTCAGCCATGGCGTCAGCCTACACCGATTTAGGAACCGGCGGCGGCGCTGACAAGCCAGATTAAATCAAAGCTTAAGCGATGACGTCGTGGACCTGTAGCGGCTGGTCCATCACCGAGTACCACTCGGCGCGGGCAGCGGCGCGCCGCTTGCCGTTTTCCGACAGCGGCAGGTGCAACGAGTTGAGCAGCGTCACCACCTCCTCGCGGGCGGTGATGTGCGACAGGCTCGGCCGGGTGCCCAAGGTCATCTCGTCGAGATCGTCGAGTGCGGTCAGGCCGCGCGGGAAGAATTCGCGATAAACGACGCGCTCGGCAAAGCCGTCGACCGCGCGGAAAGCGAGCCGCTTCGACAGCTCGGCAATGCCGGCCCCGACCAGCCGCTTGTTGCGCGACGACAGCGCGGAAAGACGATTGCGCACCACGATCCAGTCGGTCAGTCGGCCGTCCACCAGGCGGCGCTGCCGGCGCGCTTCACGCACCATCTCGGCGTAATGGCTCTCACCGACCACCGAGAAAGTGGCGGCGTCGATCTGGCCCAGCACGTCGAAGTCGACAAAGCTGTCGTTGAGCGGCGTGACAAGCGTGTCCGCCATCGAGTGCGCAAGCCGCATCAGATAGGTGTCGGCGCCGGGCGTGTCGATCACAACTACATCATGGCTGTGCTCGATCGCACTGATCGCCTGCGAGAACGACGCAAACTCCTGCGCCTCATTGGCATCGAGCGACGCGCCTTCCGCGCGCGCGACGCAGAAGTGCGTCGGCATTTCGAGATTGACGCGCGCGCGCTCGGCCCAGGCGCGGCGATTGTCGAGATAATGGGTGAAGCTTTTTTGCCGCGAGTCGAGATCGATTGTCGCGACGCGCTGGCCGGCTTTCATCAACGCAACGGCGATGTGCAGCGCGGTTGTGGATTTTCCGGAGCCGCCCTTCTCGTTACCGAGCACGACAACGTGAGCGGATTGTTTGTTTTCTTGGATCGGCTGGACCAACATGGACGCGTCCCTTGACCCCACGAATTTCTAAATCTTATCGACTTTCGGTCAAGTTGCGACAAGTTTAACCATTAATCCCGCGCTGGCCGTTCACCATGTGCTTTGCTAGCAACAGCGCCGGTTTGCGGCCGGCAAATCCGCTAGTGTGGCCGCCGGGGATTTAAATATGACACAGCGACCGAAGATCGTTCGCACCCTCGCCGCGCTTAAATCGGCGCGTCACAGCTTCGGCAAAGCAAGCGTTGCGCTGGTGCCGACGATGGGCGCGTTACACGCTGGTCACATCGCTTTGGTTAAACACGCAAAGCGCCGTGCGCGCCGCGTTGTGGTTTCGATTTTCGTCAACCCGACACAGTTCGCGCCGACGGAAGATCTCGCCAGCTATCCGCGCACGTGGAAATCCGACATCGCGGTACTCTCCAAACTGGGCGTTGATCTGGTTTGGGCTCCGACGCCCGAAATGATGTACCCGGAGGGCTTTGCAACCCGCGTGGACCCGGCCGGAGCTGCAAAGGTCGGGCTCGAAGACAAATTCCGTCCGCATTTCTTCGGCGGCGTCGCGACCGTCGTCTGCAAGCTGTTCACGCAGGTGACGCCGCACTACGCGATGTTCGGCGAGAAGGATTACCAGCAACTGCGCGTTGTTACCCGGATGGCGCAGGACTTGAATCTGTCGCCCAAGGTAATCGGTCTCAAGACGGTCCGCGAGCGTGACGGTCTCGCCCTCTCTTCGCGTAATGTCTATCTCAGCGAGAGCGAACGCGCCGCGGCGCCAACGCTTTATCGGGTGCTGCGGGCGAGCGCGAAGCTGATCAAGGCCGGCGATCCGATCAAGGCGGTGTTGAAAACCGGACGCGAAGAGATCGAAGACGCCAGCTTCAAGGTCGATTATCTCGAGGCCCGGCATGCGCTGTCGCTCGAACCCGTCACATCACGCAAGGAAGGCCCGATCCGTCTGCTGGTCGCTGCAAAAATCGGCAAGACCCGCCTGATCGACAATATCGCGGTCTAAAGCAGCCCCAGCTCGCGCAGTTCGCGGCGCAGCGGCTCGGGCATCTTGGCGAGCCCCTTGCCGGCCTTGGTCAGGTCGCGCGGCGCATCCTTGGGATCGTAATAACGCCAGCCCTGAAACGCGCGATACGGCTTCGGCTCGACCGGCACGATCTTGCCGTCCATCACGATCTGGCAGCGGCGAATGCCGTCCTTGCCGGTGGTCGGCCGGATATCGAGGATGCGCTCGCGGCAGCTCACCTGCCCGCGGATCACCCAGTACAGCGAGCCGCCGATCAACTGCTCGGCCTGCTTGGGCATCATCCGTGTGGTGTGGATGTGTTCAGGCGTCTGTCGCTTGCGTTTCTTTTCTTTCAGCTTCTGCGCGACCCATTCGTCCAGGTCGGCGACCGAGTCACAACCAACGCAGAGCTTGATCAGATTGATCGTCATTCCGTATCGGCGCCTTTGATCACCATCAGCTTCGCGCCTTCGGCGACCTGATTGTTGGCCACCGCCATCAGTTCGGTCACGGTTCCGTCGATCGGCGCGGTCAGCGTGTGCTCCATCTTCATCGCTTCTATAATGGCAACGCGCTCGCCGCGCGCGACCTGAGCGCCCTCATCCACAAAAACCGCAAGCACTTTCCCATGCATCGGCGCACGGATGATGCCGCCACCGTCGTTTTGCTCCTCTGGCAAAGCAAGATCGCGTCGGGCAACCTTGACCGGCTGGCCGCGATGCAGCACCACAAGCCCGTCCGGTGTTTCAAGCAGGCGGGCATCCCGCGCGGGCCTTTCGCCGTCGACGCGGACCTGAACGCCATTTTTGTCATAGGCGGCTTCGGCCACAAAGGAAGCGCCGTCGGCGCTGAGCAGTAGTTTGGTCGACCGAGTTCCCGAGAGCTGAAACGCGTCGGCGATCTCCCAAGGCGACGAAGGCTCGTCGCTCTTCGGCGGCGGCGTCAACCGCGCCTGTTCGGCGAGCAGCAGCCGCTCGGCGGCGAGCGCCATCGCGGCCTTGTCGAGCGTTCCGGCAGACGGCAGCAACTCGGAAAGATGCTGGTCGATGAAGCCGGTGTCGAAGCGGCCGGCACGAAAATCTTTCGCGCGAGCCAGTGAAGCCAGGAACCCGACATTGCTGCGAGGGCCGACGACAACAGATTGGTCGAGCGCGATCCCTAAATTGTCGAGCGCCTTCTCGCGTGTCGGCGAATGGACGATCATCTTGGCGATCATCGGATCGTAGAACGGCGACACTTCACCGCCGGATTCGACGCCGGTGTCGATCCGCACGCCCTCGTCCTTCGGCCATTCCAGCACGGTCAGCTTGCCGGTCGACGGCAGGAAGCCTCGCGCCGGATCTTCGGCGTAGACGCGCGCCTCGACGGCGTGGCCATTGAGCCTGACCTGTTCCTGCTTGAGCGGCAGCGCCTCGCCCGACGCGACCCGGAATTGCCATTCGACCAGATCGAGCCCAGTCACCGATTCAGTCACCGGATGCTCGACCTGGAGCCGTGTGTTCATTTCCATGAACCAGAATGCGTCGTCGCGCAGACCGTTCGCGCTGTCGGCGATGAACTCGATCGTGCCGGCGCCGCTATAGCCAACCGCCTTTGCTGCGGCGACCGCGGCCTCGCCCATTTTCGCGCGCATTCCAGCGGTCATGCCGGGGGCGGGAGACTCTTCGATAACTTTCTGGTGGCGGCGTTGCAGCGAACAATCACGCTCGTTCAGGTGAACTACATTGCCGTGGTTATCGCCGAACACCTGCATTTCGATGTGTCTTGGCGACGAAACATACCGTTCTATCAGCACACGTGCGTCGCCGAATGACGATGACGCCTCGCGCATCGCGCCTTCAAGCGCGGCGTCGAAGTCGGCATGCTTCTCGACGCGGCGCATGCCCTTGCCGCCGCCACCCGCGACCGCCTTGATCAGCACTGGGTAGCCGATCTCGTAGGCTTTCTCCTTGAGGAACTTCGGCTCCTGCCGTTCGCCGTGATAGCCCGGCACCACCGGCACGCCGGCTTTTTCCATCAGCGCCTTGGCGCGATCCTTGAGACCCATCGCGCGGATCGCCGAAGGCGGTGGACCGACGAACACGATGCCGGCATCCGCGCACGCTTGCGCGAAATCGGCATTCTCGGAGAGAAAGCCGTAGCCCGGATGAATGCAGTCAGCCTTGGCGGCTTTCGCCACCGCGATGATCTTGTCCTGCCGCAAGTAGCTCTCGGCGGCAGCGGCCGGACCGATCGGGTGTGCTTCGTCGGCGAGCCGCACATGCAGCGCGCCGGCATCGGCCTCGGAATAGACGGCAATCACCCGCAGACCCATGCGGCGTGCAGTACGGGTAATTCGGCAGGCAATTTCGCCGCGATTGGCGATCAGGACGGATTTGAACATTCTTGCGGTCGATCTTAGCGCGGCGCGGCGCCCTGCGTCTGCGGCCGTCTTGGCGGGACGGGTAAATAGGGTTCGGGAGCGGCCTGCGGGTTCGAAGCCTCCGGTGGGGAAGCAGCCGCCGTGCCTTCCGGCGGCCGTGGCGGCTCCTTGTTCATGATGCTGACGGCCGGGATGGAGTTAGCGGACGGAAAATCATAGCGGTTGGCAAACGAGGACTGCGCCGGCGGAGTTTCCTGCGTCGCGGCCTGTGGCGGCTCAACCGGCGGGGTCACCGCGGCGACAGCCGGCTTCGCCGGCTCGGGGTTCTTCCAGGCCGCCTCATACCGCTGCACATAAGTCTCAAAGGCCTGGGCCTTGAGGTTGGCTTTCAGGGCGGTGGCGTCCTCGACCCAGGCAAAGGCCGGACAGGCCTCGACATTGCAGCCGTCCCGGGTGGCAAGAACATGCGCGGCGATGCCATAGCGGTCGAGCTCAAGCATGCGCCGCAATCCTGCGATGGTCGGGGCCAGCTCGCCATCATCGGCCGATACCGCATCGGCCAGAAGCGTCAGCTTGGCGGCGACATAGGTCACTGCGGCCGCGGTCGTTTCCGGGGTGGCGAACAGCGCCTTCTCACAGGCCGTCTCGACCGCCTCCCCGGCATCTCCATTGAGGCACGCCAACGGCGATCCGGGCGTCAGCGCGCGCGCCGCAAGATCGGCCTGCCGTACCTGGATCGCCTGGCGCTCGGCCGTCAGGTCTCGGTCGGCCTGCCATTGGAAAACGCCGGCAGTCGCCGCTACCGCGGCGGCAAGCACCGTAAGTCGCACGAATACGCCCCGCCAACGCGGCAAAGGCCGTACCAGCAGCATGCAGACGAGCCCGACCAGGGCGGCAATCGCCCAGGTCTCCCAGCCAAGCCCGTCCCACATACTCCGCTACCTCCACCTAATGGACTGTCGCGCCTGATACTTTGACGACGTTAGCCCACTTATCGATGTCCTTACGCAGATAGGCATCGAACTGCTCGGGCGTCATGTGCATCGGGATCGCGCCCTGCTTGGCCCACGCCTCTTTCACTTCCGGCGAATCGATCGCCTTGTTGATCTCGGAGTTGAGCAGTTTGACGACCTCCGGCGGCGTGCCCTTCGGCGCCATGACGCCAAGCCAGATGGTGGCCTCATATCCCGGAACACCGGCCTCGGAGACAGTCGGGACGTCCGGCATCAATGGCGAGCGCTTCTCGCCTGTGGTCGCCAGCGCGCGAACTTTGCCGCCCTCGGCGATCGGACGCATCGTGGTGATGGCGTCGAACATCATCTGCACATGACCGCCGATCACGCTGTTGCGTGCATCACCCGATGCACGATGCGGCACGTGGACGATATTGGTGCCGCTCATGGCCTTAAAGAGCTCGCCAGCCATGTGGTACGGGGTGCCTGGACCCGACGAGGCGTAGTTTAGCGAACCGGGCTTGGCCTTGGCGAGCGCGATGAATTCCTTGAGGTTCTTGGCCGGGACCGACGGATGGATGACCATCAGAAGGTCCGAATAATTGACCGGCGCGACAGGGACGAAATCGCGCATCAACTGGAACGGCTTGTTCGGCACCAGCGACTCGTTGGTCGTGTGCGTATTCGACATCAGGAGCAGCGTGTAGCCATCCGGCTCTGCCTGATGCACGGACTCGGTGCCGATGATCGAGCCGGCACCCGGACGATCCTCCACCACAAACGGCTGCTTGAGCGACTGGCCCAGGTGCTCGGCGAGCACCCGCGCAAAAACGTCGGCGGGTCCACCGGCGCCGAACGGAACGATGATCTTGACCGGACGATTTGGATAAGTCTGGGCACTGGCAAATGAACTGCCGATCGCAACAAAGAAGGCAGCAGCCAGAAGCAGATGGCGGCGCATAGTCATCAACGTAATCCTCCCGAAAATTGACCACGATCCTGGGTAAAGGTCCGGCGTGGCCTTGTTATTCCGCCTTACGGCAACGAGGTTATACCCCACCAGCCGACTTGAAAGCAGGCGCAACATCGGACGCGGCTGCAAAGGCCCCCGCTGCGTCGACCGACGATACCGCAACGGTCGTACGAAGATCCGTGACCCCGCCGCCCGCCGCCGCGGCGAGCAGAGCCGCCATCATGTGCGTCTCGTCCGGCGCCTCACAGATCGTCAGGAAGTCATAGTCACCAAACGTGACGTAATAGCCGATAAGCCGCCCACCGACCCTCGACATCGCGCGGGAGACCGCATCGGCCCGGTCTTCCGGCTTCACAATCATGCCTTTGATGGCCTCGCGGGTGTAGCGGCCTTGCGTGATGTAAGTCGGCATGGGCTCCTCAAAAACCAACGGCGGCACAAGGTAATCACCCCTGGCCGCCGCATCGTAGCTTAAATGACGAATGTAGCCCCGTTAAGCGCGATCGAGCTGACTCTCTTTGGCAACGCGCTCAAAAGCCTCTTCGTTGTTCTTGATCCGGTACTGGTAGTCGTCGCCTTCCGACGGCAATTGCTTGACCACGGTGTAGCTGCCGGTCGCCGCAGCACGACCGAAACTCGGCGAGGTGTAATAGACGACGTCGCCGACATGATACCGGTGCGATCGCAACACGATCTGCTGCGGTACCGCGATCGGCTGAACCGGCGGGCTCGGGGTGCGGATGACTTTTTCGACTCCCTTGCCGCGCGACGACGTAAGCCGCGCCTTCACGCTCAAATGACGCAGCGGTTTTGCCTTTTTCGCCAACGCGCGCGGCAGTTTGGCGCTTTTCTTGACATTGGCGCCGGCTGACTTTGCGGCGCGCGACGATTTTTTTGCTGAACTCTTACTCATGGGACGACTATAGCAAGACCGTATGGCGGCTGCACCAGTTTTTTAGTGTCAAAATGCCTTGTTTTCAATGGGTTAGATCGAAGTTCCGGGAAAATTAATCAATTACGAACGTCCTCGCGCTGCCCGATCCGCAAGGCATCGACGATGCCGCGCTTATCGAGGCGCGTACCGTCATCGCCTTCAATCAAGAGCGGTGCTCGACCGCTTTTCTCGAGATGGCGCGCCCAAGACAGAGCCTCATCAAGGCTGCCGCACTCCTTAAACAACATCTGGTCACGCTGATCGGCGGAAATGTCCTTAGTCCCAGGCGGACCACTGAAAACACGAAATGACATCGGAATCCCTGCGCACTGCCCCGCCGGATAACGTGGGCGCGTGGGTGCGGTTCCAACGAACAGGAGGTTCCGCGCCCCTATGAAGCGACTTCCGCATCGGCGAAGCCGGCCCGGTCGAGCGCGGATCTGATCGCCCCGGAGCTTTTCGCCCGCTCAATAAAATCACCAAACAATTTCAAGGCCGCCGGCCGCCCCTTCGGTACGGCCGACCCGATTCCGGTGTGCTGGAACCCGCCGTCCAGTATCCGTGCACCCGGCAATTGGGGCAGTAAAGTCGCGAACGCATCACGGGACAGAGCAAAAAGGTCGCCGTCGCCCGCTCGCGCCATCTCGGTCATCTCATCGACGGTGCGAACCTCCTGGATCGTGCCCTGGGTCAGGAACCGCGCGGCGCTCCGGCCGGTGGTGGTCGATGCAATCACGACTGCCCGCGCGCCCTTGAAGTTCGCCTCGGCCAACGTCCGGATCTTCGATCCCGCGGGCACCAGAAAGGTGCTTTCGATCATGTAGTAAGCCGGCCCGAAATCGACGGCCTTCGCGCGTTCGGCATCCTGCGGCATGAAGGCGATATCGCAGGCGCCGGCCGCGACGGCTGCGGTCACCTCGCCGGAATTCGGAAACAGTTTCAAGTCGAGCGGCAGCTTCAGTTCATCGGCAAATGCGCGAAATAAATCGACGGTGACGCCGCGCGGCTTGTCCGCTTCTTTCACGGCAAAGAACACCGACATTGCCGGGGCAATCACCACGCCGCTGCGCAGTGTACCGGCCGGAGCCAATTCTTTGAGATGCTCGGGATTTGTCATGTGCCTCAATGAGCCTTGCACTCGCCGATGCGAACCGCCTCGACCTTCTTGTCGCTGGTGCTGTCGACGGTTCCCATTTTAACCGACGTCCTGATGGCGCCGATGTATTTCGTCGACGAGAGAAGCGTGAACGTGCCCGTCATGTCGATCAGAAATTGCTGGCCCATGACGCACTTCATCACGAAGGTGACGCTTTCTCCGTTCTGCTGAACGTCGAATTTTTCACACTTGCTGCCCTGTTCCTGCATCTCCGCTTTCATCTGCTTGACCAGGTTGGTGGCGTCGCGCGCCTCCTCGGCCGTCATGCAGTCTGTCTCGACCTGCGGTTTGATGGGCTGGCCGTTTTCAGTGCCGGTTTCGGTTGTTTGCCACTCGCCCGGCTGCAGAGAGATCGCCGCCTGAGACTGCGATGCATCGATGCATGCCAACATCGCGGCCGCGAAAAGAATGGCTCGCATTTCCCCCATCCCCGATGTGTCACATGCGGAATACGCCGAATTTCGTCTCCGGCACAGGCGCATTGAGCGCGGCGGAAAAGGCCAGACCGAGCACGCGTCGCGTCTCAGACGGCGCGATAATGCCGTCGTCCCACAGGCGCGCGGTGGCGAAATAAGGATCGGCCTCGCGATCGAACTGATCGCGGATCGGCTTCTTGAATCCCTCTTCCTCCTCCGCACTCCAGCTTTTGCCGGCCGCTTCGAGATTGTCGCGACGCACGGTGGCGAGCACCGAGGCGGCCTGCTCCGACCCCATCAGCGCCACGCGCGCATTGGGCCAGGTGAACAGGAAGCGCGGCGAATAGGCACGGCCACACATGCCGTAATTGCCGGCGCCATAGGAGCCGCCGACCACCAGGGTGACCTTCGGCACCTGGGCGCAGGACACCGCCGTCACCATCTTGGCGCCGTTCTTGGCGATGCCGCCCGCCTCGTAATCGCGGCCGACCATGAAACCGACGATGTTCTGGAGAAACAGCAGCGGGATACGGCGCTGGCAGCACAGCTCGATGAAGTGCGCGCCCTTGAGCGCGCTCTCCGAGAACAGGATACCGTTATTGCCGAGGATGCCGATCGGCATGCCGTAGAGCCGCGCAAAGCCGGTGACGAGTGTCGAGCCATACAACGACTTGAATTCGTCGAACTCGGAGCCATCGACGATACGGGCAATCACCTCGCGAATATCGTACTGCTTCTTGAGGTCGGACGGCACGATACCGTCGAGCTCAGCAATATCGAACACCGGATCGCGCGTTTTCTCGATCGGGATGTCCGGCATCTTCTTCGTGTTGAGATTGGCGACGATGCGACGCGCGATCGCCAGTGCGTGGTGATCGTCCTGCGCGTAATGGTCGGCGACACCGGACTTACGGGCGTGTACGTCGGCTCCTCCGAGGTCTTCGGCGGTTACCGTCTCACCTGTCGCCGCTTTCACCAATGGCGGGCCGCCGAGAAAGATGGTGCCCTGGTTGCGCACGATGATGGTTTCGTCCGCCATCGCCGGCACATAAGCGCCGCCGGCGGTGCAGGATCCCATCACCACGGCGATCTGCGGAATGCCGGCGGCCGACATCGTGGCCTGGTTGTAGAAGATGCGGCCGAAGTGCTCGCGATCGGGAAACACGTCAGGCCACTGCGGCAGATTGGCGCCGCCGGAATCGACCAGATAGATGCACGGCAGGCGATTTTCGCGGGCGACCTCCTGCGCGCGGACGTGCTTCTTCACCGTCATCGGGTAATAGGTGCCGCCCTTAATGGTCGCGTCGTTGCACACAACCAGGCACTCACGGCCCTCGATGCGGCCGATGCCGGTGATAAGGCCGGCACCATTGATGTCGTCGTCGTAGAGGCCATAGGCGGCGAGCGGCGACAGCTCGAGAAACGGCGAGCCCGGATCGATCAACTGCATCACGCGATCGCGCGGCAACAGCTTGCCGCGTGACAAATGACGCTCGCGCGAGCGCTCGGGACCTCCCAGCGACGCCTTGCCGCGGCGCGATTGAAGGTCGGATACAAGCGCAACCATCTTGTCCGCATTGGCGCGGAAATCTTCCGAATTGCGTTCGATTGAATTGCCGATTCGCGCCACGCTTTGCCGCTCCGTTCGAATCCGTCTGCTCTCTGCGGACACTATGGCCCGCCCCGCGCCCCTGTTCCAGACGATGACTAACCGTTCATGGAACGGGCGCAATCCTCTCGCGTTATTCGGCAATGGCGGGAGGAGAACCCAGAGGAGTGGATATGAAGAAACTCGTTTTGACCACCGCTGCGCTACTGGCCGGCACAGCTTTGGCCGCCGCGCAGGGCATGAATCCGCCAGCCGGCAACAAGGCCGAGGGCGCGTCCCCGGCGCCGTCCGCGCAGCAAAAGGCGCCGGCCGAGAAATCCGCGCCGCATGCGCAAGCTGCGCCGAAGGAAACCACCGGCCAGGCGCCCAAGGCTGAGGACAGCAAGTCCGGCGCCCAGATGAACAGCGACACCAAGGGCGGCGGCGCCAATACCCAGGCCGGCGCCGATACCAAGGCTGGCGCCAAGGACGAGATGAAGTCCAGGGAGTCGACGCAGAAGAGCGACGACAAGACCGGCAAGTCCGCGTCGGACAACAAGGCCGGCACCAACAAGTCGACCGCCGACACGAAGTCGAAGTCCTCGACCGACACCAAATCGACCGCCGAGGAGAAGTCGGGCGCCGACACTAAGTCCAGCGCGCAGACGGAGAGCAAGGATAAGGCCAACACGACCGGCCAGGGCGCCGCCGGCGCCCGCGCTGCCAATCTCTCGACCGAGCAGAAGACCAAGATCCGCACGACGATCAGGGAGAAGGTGAAGGTCCAGCCTGAGACCAACGTCAACTTCTCGATCAACGTCGGCACCAGGGTGCCGCGCACCGTGCACTATCACACGCTCCCGGCGGAAGTCGTGAGCATCTATCCGGCCTGGCGCGGCTATTACTTTATTCTCGTCAAAGACGAGATCGTGATCATCGATCCGTCGTCGTTTGAGATCGTGGCGGTTATCGCCTAACAACTACCAAGACGCGTGCGACGGGCGGCCACAGCGCCGCCCGTCGTCGTTTGCGGACTTGACCGGCGCGCAACAATCGTGAGGCTGTCGCTCTCTTTTGGGAGCGCAGCATGATTCAACGTTTCTCGGGCCTGACGTCGACCCGCAGCCGCGCGGTCGTCCACGACAATCTGGTTTTTACCGTCGCGGTATCGCCCGATCCGGCCCCGCCTGGGATTTACGAACAGACGCAGCGTGCGCTGAAACGGATCGACGAGAGTCTGGCAATGAGCGGCACGGACAAGAGCCGCATCCTGCAGGCGATCGTCTACATCGCCGATATCAAACGCAAAGAAGAGATGAACCGCGCGTGGGATGAATGGGTCGACCGCGACAACCCGCCGATGCGCGCTTGTTTAGGCGTCGACCTCGAGCCGCCGCATCTGGTGGAAATCGTCGTCACCGCCGCACTACATCGCTGACTAGATCGCTACATCCGCGATGATCGGCAGGTGATCGGAGATTGTTCTGGCCGAGCGATCGGTCATGCATGTTTGTAATGCGGCCGCCGGCCGGCAGAAGATGCGGTCGAGCTTCAGCAGCGGCCAAAACGACGGGAAGGTGCGAAACCGGCTACGGCCCGGTAATTGCCGCGCCAGCACGGCACGCACCGAGCCGGCCCAAAGCCAGTCGTTGAAGTCGCCCATCACCACGGTCGGCATGTCGGCCGGGCCAGCCAAGGACAGAAGCTCGCGCGCCTGCCCTCGCCGTTCGCCGATGCTCAGACCGAGATGAGTTGCGACCACCCGGATCATTCCGGCCGGCGTTTCGATCTCAGCCATGATGGCTCGGCGCGGCTCCCGCTCCGGCCGTGAAATGTCGAGCACCTTGCTTCTGCAGATCGGGCAGCAACTAACGAGAATCTGGCCGTAATGGCCGTCGGCGGTCGTGATCGAGCGGGCGCTGATGCCATGCTTGCCGAGCGCGCGCTGCAACAACTCGAAAGGATCGCCATCCGACGACTGCCGCCGGGAATCGACCTCCTGCAATGCGACGATATCCGGCGACCACTTTCGGATCAGCTCAATCGCGCGCACCAGATCGAAACGCGGATTGAGCCCAAAGGTGCCGTGGATATTCCACGTCAACAGCCGGATAGAATGTGCTGCGGTCAATATCGCGCATCCCAGTACTTCGATACCAACATCTGAATTCCAATCGACATCCCGATCCAGATGCCGACGGCCGCAGCGAGCATGGCCAGCGAGGACCCATTGGGGTGGATAACGATTTGCGAGAGCTGATGACCGAGCACCGACATCATGAAGATTCCCGGCAACATGCCGAGCGCCGTTCCCAACAGGTATTGAGCGATGGTGATCTCGCTCGCCCCGGCCAGAAGATTGACAATGGTGAACGGCGCGATCGGCACCAATCGGATGAGCGCGACGGCAATGACGCCCTTGCGGGCGACGCGCTTGCGGACATTGTCGAGGCGTGGTCCCAGCAAGTCGCGCAGGCTCTGCTTCCCCAGCAACGCGCCTATCAAATAGGTGACGAAAGCACTGACCATGGTGCCGATCGCGGCATATATGAAGCCGAACAGCGGGCCGAATGTCGCGGCGGTCGCCGCGATCAGGACGACAACAGGAAATACGACAAGCCCGCCGATGACGAAAATCGCAATGACGACCAACGGCGCCCAAGGCCCGTGGGCGAATTCGCGCAACACCCGCCCGATCGCCTTCGGATCGATCATCTCGGCGAGCGGGGTGTACTCCCAGATCAGCGCCGCCACGACGATCGTCAAGCCGACCGCAACGGCCTTGAGAATGTTGGGTATCTTTCGTTCCGGCATAGTGCCCCCAAGCAGTGAGGAAACGAATTGTTCGGCGCCGATCGGCCGTTCGGGATCGGCAACGCCTTCCACGTAGACGGTCAGTTCCCCGCTCCGCAGCTTGCCATCTTCGATCGGCCGCAGACGGCGGCCATGGGCCTGAAATTGATCGGCTAATGCGATCAGCGACGGCGTGCCCTTGCGCGCCAGCGCAATCTGCTCCGCGGATGCCCCGAGATGATCGCCCAGCAGACGGTTCTGGATGTCGGTAATGGCGGCCCGCTCGGTCGGCTTGTGAGCCTCGATGAAAAGGTCACATTCGGTATCGGTCGCCATCGACCGATTGTTGAGGTTGGCCGACCCGACCCGCAGATAGCGGTCGTCAATGATCATTACCTTGGCGTGGACCATTGTGTGCGTGCGCCGCCGACCCTTGCGCACCTCGGGGTACATCAGCCGGACACGGGAGGCGACCTGCGGGGCGCTCAGCTCGTTCATGAAGCGAATGCGCCCGTTCTGGATGATGCGGGTTTCAAGCCAGGAGTCGTGGCCTTTTGGACCGACCATCAGAAGCTCAAGATCGGGCTTTTGCCGCATGCGCTCGGCCAGCGCCTTCGCCACGCTAACCGAGGTCAAAAACTGGTTCTCGATGTAGATCGTATGCTCGGCCTTGCCGATCGAATCGATGAAGAGCGCCTCAATCTCCTGGACCTGCGGCTGCGATTCGTAGGCCGGCTGCGTGCGCGCGATTGCTATTTCAATATCGCGGAAATCGGGCTCAAGCCCGTCGGGCCAGCAATCCTTTCTGGCGCGCGACAGCGCGATGCGCTCGCCGCATGCGCATTCCCAGCGGGCGCGGACCAGCCTTCCGAGCGCGCGCGCCGCATCACCCTCGACGATCGCCTGAACATCGTGAAAAGGGCGATAGTATTTCCCGGCCGGGTCATGCCGCAGCGGATGATCGTATTCGTGCGCGCTGGTGTCCCAACGGCGGATCGTGACATCGAGGCCGCCGGAAAAGGCGACGCTGTCGTCGACCACGATCAGCTTCTGATGCTGCGAAGAGCCGAATGGCACCGCATTGTCGAGATAGAAGTCGACGCCGGGCGGCGTGTTCCAGCGCAGCGCGTAGACCGGGAAGAACTCGCGCTCGGGCGCATAAAGCACCGCGAAATCCCATAATAGAACATGGATTTTCAGCTTCGGCCGCTCGCGCGACAGCTTCGACAGGAAATCGCCGAACGATTCCGGATACCCGTCCTGCGCGCTGCCACTTTCGCCGACAAACCGGGTGCGGCTGTGAATATCCCAGCCGACGATAAAAATATGGGCACGGGCCTTCAGCATCGCCGCACGGGCCGCAGAGAAATATTGCGCGGCGTCGATCAGCACGGCGGCACGGGTCGCACGCTCCCGCCGCCAGAAGGTCTTGTCCGGTCGCATCAACATGACCGGGGGAAATGCGATGGAACTCGAAAAGTTTCAGCGGAACGTCGTTTGCCGCCAAGCGTTGATCCGGCAGTCCATTCCGACAAGCAAAAACGGAGAAACCGATGAACAAAGATCGGATCGAAGGCTCGTTTGAGCAGGCCAAAGGCAAGGCCAAGGAAATCGCCGGCAAGGCCAGCGGCGACAGCAAGCTGGAAGCCGAAGGCAAGGCGCAGAAGACCGCCGGAAAAATCCAGAATACGGTCGGCGGCATCAAGGACACGATCAAGGAAAGCGCCGAGTAAGGACACAAGGGCCCGGGGGCTACCCGGGCCTTTTTCTCTTATGCCCTAACCTCAGGCTCTTACTTCCTGACGCTGGAACACGACATAGCCGGCAACGAACAACAGGATAGTCGCGGCGATCAACCCGACAATCTGCGGCCACGCGATCAGGACGCTCTCGCCGAGCGGCAGCGGCGCGCCCATGATGGCACCCTGCAACTGCGACAAGTACACCGGCCCCAGCGCACGCGTCGTCGGGTCAAGTAGCGCCAGCACAGTCTCGCCGTAGAGGGTCGCCGGCGAGAGCCGTGCCAGCATCTGGCCCCCGATCAACATTGTGGCCTGATCGGCACCCGGCATCAGCAGCCGGATCGCGCCGGAGGCAAGCGCGGGCCAGATTGCGGTAAGAAACAGCCACAGGCCGAGCGTCGTCAGCGCGGCCGTTGCGGCGGACCGGAACAGGATCGAGAACAGCATCGCCAGGCTCAGCCAGACACCTGCATAGGCGATGGTGACGACAAGAAAGACGAGCGCACGCAGCATCTCTTCGCCGCCCGGCGGCACCCCGAGCAGCAGCAGGCCGAGGCCGATCACCAGCAGCCACAAGGCGATCAGGCTGATCGCCAAAGTGGCCAGGGCCGCAAGGAATTTGCCGAAGAGCAGCGCGTCCCGATAAATCGGCTGCGACAGGATGCGGGAGAGCGTTCGCCGGTTGTGCTCACCATTGATGGCGTCGAAGCCGAGCCCGATTGCCATCAGCGGCACCAGGAAGCTCAGGAAGCCGACAAAGGACGGCAGCGGCTCCTGCGACTTGGTGAATAGCCGCAAGAACAGGAACGGGTCTTCCGCCGTTGTGTCACGCACGACCTGGATGGCGCCATAGAGCGCGGCCAAGGCTGTGAGCACCACGAGCCATTCCAGCACGCGCATCCGCGCGCTGGAGAGGTGATCGGACAATTCCTTCAGGGTGACGATGCCAACCCCGCGCAACGGCGTTCCCTTACGCTGCATGCGGCACCTGCTGTTCCGGACGGTCCTTGAAATAACTCGTATAGATCTGCTCGAGACTGGCCCGTTCAAGTTCAAGCCGCGTGAGCTGACCGCCGGCCTTCACGACAGCCGCTGCCGCATCGGACCGAACGTCGCGATCGCACAGCAGGCGGAACACGCCATCCGCAGATTCGGCTACGCTGCGCACACCGGGAACGGTGGCGAGCTGTTTCGACAGCGCGTGGCCGCCGCTGCATTCGACCTCCACGGCAAACCCGCCGCCCAGCACCTGCCGGCCCAACTCGCCGATCGTGCCGAGCAAAACGATCTTCCCGTTCTGGAACAGCGCCACCCGGTCGCAAACGCTCTGCACACGATCGAGCAGATGGGACGACAGCAACACCGTCACGCCCGATGACTTCAGGGAGCGGATAAGGTCGAGCAGTTCGAGACTGGCCTGTGGGTCGAGGCCATTGGTCGGCTCATCGAGGATCGCGATCTTGGCGTCCTTCATCACGATCTCGGCGAGCCCGAGCCGCTGGCGCATGCCGCGCGAATAGGCGCCGACCTTCTTGTCGCCGACTTCGGAGAGGCCGACGCGTGCCAGCGCTGCCTTGATGCGCGGGTCGCGCTCGGGCGCCGGAATGCCGATCAGCCGTGCGGTGTAGTGCAGATTATCGGCGGCGGTAAGGTTGTCGTAGAAGCCAACCGAATCCGGCAGATAACCGACATGACGCTTGACGGTGAGCGGGTCGCGCGCCGGATCGTGGCCGAGCACCCTCGCCTGCCCTTCGTCGATCTCGGAGAGGCCGAGCAGCATCAGGATGGTCGTGGTCTTGCCGGCGCCATTCGGCCCAAGCAGGCCAAAAATCTCGCCGCGTGAAACGTCGAACGAAATGTGGTCGACCACTGTCGCCGGACCGTAGCGCTTGGTCAGGCGATCAGCCGCAATGATGATATCGGTCATCGGCGGCCGAACCTCGATACCGCGCCTACCATGATCAGCAGCGCCGCACCAATGATGCCGGCACCGACGATGCCCCACATGGTCGATGTCGACACCGTCACGCGGAAATTGGCGCTTTCGCTGTTGCCGCTGGTCGCCGCCTTCAGCGAGGTGACATAATCGCCGGCAATCGCCTTAGTCGGGGGGGTCAACAGCGCCTGTACTTCCTGTTTCTGGTTCGGCGCGATCTTGGCAATCGTCTCGGGCTGGAATGTGACTTTCCATCCGTTCGGCGCGCTGCCGGACATCTTCACGTTCTCGGCCGGCGCCGTGCCGTTGTTGGTAACGACAACCGGCACCGAGGTTTCATGGCCGGCCGTCGCACGCGCGCTCAACAGTCCCTCGCGGCCACTGATCGCGAGATCCGGGGCGCCGGTCAGTTCCAGCTTGAGCGCTGATGTTGCCGTAGCGTCGCCCGCCGCAACTTTCGCAGTGACGGCATAATTTCCCGCATCTGCATTTTCCGGCGGCTTGACCTTCAGCTTGACGTCCTTCGACTTGCCGGCGTCAACCGGGATCGAGCTGAGTTCCTGCGTGCCGTACGCTTCGGTGAACGAGGTGTCGAAATTCGGTGGCGCCTGGGCGGCGAGACTGACCAGCAGCTTCTTGCCGCTGTCGTTCTTGATGCTCAGTGTGTAGTCGAAGCTCGATTTGGACGAGCCGCGCAGCGCCGGCAGCTGCGGCGAAAGCGACAGTTTGGCTGGCAGGTCCTTCGCCAAAGTAACGGCAAGCGGCAAGGTCACGTGTGCATTATTGGCATCGGCCTTCACCGTAATGGTCTTGGTGCCGATCGCGGCATCCTTCGGCACGTCGATCCGCAGATTGAGCGTGACACTGCTGTCGGCCGCCGGCATCGCCGCGGCAATCGGCTGGCCGCCGCCGAGCAGCGTCGCGGTCCAGCCGGAAGGCACACCGTCGACCGAGAGCGCAAAGCGCTCCGGCGCGGTGCCGTAATTTCGCAGGTTGAGATTGACCTCCGACGTCGTGCCGGGCTGCACAGTGACCGCCGGATAGTCGGTCAGCAGATAGATGCCTTTGACGTCGGGATTGTTGTTGTCTGCCGCGAAGCTGGGCGCGGCGAGCACCACGCTGAGCAATACAAACAGGATGCGAAATGTCATGCGAACACTCCGTGCGCAATTGCCGTGAGCGTCGCCCCACAAAAGCCGAATGGCCGATGACTGATCTCTGCCGCAACTGTGACAGAATTTGGAAAATTAAATTACGCGATTTTAATGTTGCAGCGCGGCGCGATCAGACGCGCAATACTTTCGGCCAATCCGGCTCGTCCTTCTCCAACACCCACGGCTCCTTGACGGCAGCGGCGTACCACTCCACCCAGGCCGGCAGCGCCATCACTGCATCCATGTAAGCGCGCGACACGGGCGACACCTCCATCCCGTAGGTATGGAAGCGGGACACCACCGGCGCATACATCGCATCGGCGGCGCCGAACGAGCCGAACAGGAACGCCCCGCCCTGCCCGAAGCGTTTGCGGCAATCGCTCCACATCGAGTCGATACGTGCGATATTTTTTTTCACATCGGCGCCGAGATCGCGCTTGAGCACCGGCCGCCACATGTTCATCGGACAATTCTGGCGCAGCGGCACGAAGCCCGCATGCATTTCGGATGAGATGGCGCGGGCATGAGCGCGCGCCCCGGCATCGACGGGCCATAACTTCTTGTCGGGGAATTTTTCGGCAAGATATTCGAGGATCGCGAGCGACTCCCACACCCTGATATCGCCATCGATCAGGGTCGGCACCTTGCCGGTTCCGGACACCGCATCGACCCGGGCACGGAATTCAGGCGTCTCAAGTGGCAGGACCTCTTCCTCGAAGGGAATGCCGGCCGCCTTCAGTGCGATCCAGGGCCGGAACGACCACGAGGAATAGTTCTTGTTGCCGATGATCAGCCTGAGCGCCATGCGTCAATCTCCTGCCTTCCGGCAGCATCCGGTCGTCGCAGCCTTGCGACAAGCGAATTTGCCTGATTGATCCGATCAGAAGCCTGAATGGGGGATCTATTTTTTGCCCGGTTCGGTCGGGCCGCCGGCCTTCTTCCACGCGCCGAAGCCGCCCTGGATGTGGGCGACCGGCTTGAGCCCCATGCGCTTTGCGGTCTGCGCCGCCAGCGCGGAGCGCAGCCCGCCGGCACAGAAGAAGACGAATTTCTTGTCCTCACCGAACACCGGCTTGAAATAGGAACCGTTCGGATCGATCCAGAATTCCAGCATTCCGCGCGGACAATGGAACGCGCCGGGCACTCGGCCGTCGCGCTCAAGCTCGCGGATATCGCGAATATCGACCAGCACCGTGTCGTCCCGCCCGGCCAGCTTGACGGCCTCCGCGGTCGGAATGGTCTCGATCTCCTTCTCGGCGGCTTCGACAAGGGCCTTGTATCCGGTCGTGATGTTCTGGGGCATTCCAATCTCCTTTGCGAATGATGGTGGCAGAGCCAACGCACCGGCTCAAGCGCAGTTGCCGACGCGCTCGCGGCGCGGCACGATGCCGACATGGGACTGCATCCCGCCGATTGGCTCGCGCTGATCTACTTCCTCGCCGCCTGGGTCGGTTATTCGATCCTGGTCGAGCTGACGCCGCATGGCCGGCAGAGCCTCAACTCGCTGATGAATGGCTATCGCGACAAGTGGATGGAACAGCTGCTCGCCCGCGAAATGCGCATGGTCGACTCGCAAGTAACGGCGGCGCTCCAGAACGGCACGGCCTTCTTCGCGTCAACCAGCCTGCTGGCGATCGGCGGCGTGCTGGCGATGCTCCGCTCGAGCGAGCAGGTCGTCTCGGTGGTTGCCTGGCTGCCGTTCGGCGAAGCGCCGACCCAGAGCCAGTGGGAGATCAAGCTGCTCGGCCTCACCGTGATCTTCGTCTATGCGTTCTTCAAGTTCGCGTGGTCGTACCGCCTTTACAACTACGTCGCGATCATGGTCGGCGCCGCACCGCCGGCGCGCAACAAGAACACGCGCGCAGCCAAGCATTTCGCACATCGCACCGCGCGGATTTGCGCCGACGCCGGCCGCCACTTCAATCGCGGCCAGCGGGCGTTCTTCTTTGCGCTGGGCTATCTCGGCTGGTTTCTGGGGCCGCTGCCGTTCGCCTTTTCGACCACGGCCATCGTGATCGTGATGTGGCGGCGGCAGTTCAAGTCGCAGTCGCGGCTCGCGTTTTCGCAGGAGCCGTCCTGATCGAACGCGATCAGGTCATTCCCATCAGAATCACGATCAGGACGACCAACAGCAAGGCCGATGTGACGGCGGCGGCGGTCGTCAGCTTTTGCGTCCGGCTGCCTTGCGACGGCAAGCCGTCGTTGGCCAGATCGATCGGCTGAAACACCGCCGGGACGAGCGCTTGCAGTCTGTTCGTCATCGAGCCCCCTTCCGCCCAAAGCCGCGATACGAATCAATGAAGCGAGCGTAACGGCTGTCACACTCGCTTCATATTCTTGACGCGGAAAGGAATCGAAAACGGAGGCGCCTGATTCGGGCTACCGTTTCTTCTTCCACTCTTCGTAGCGCTTCTTGTTTTCCTCGTTGGGCGGATAGAGGCCGGGCAGCTTGGCGCCCTTCTCTACCTCCTGCACCAGCCAGCTTTCCAAGAGCTCGTGCTCGGCGCCCTCGGCGACGACGAAATCGACCAGCGCATGCGGGATGACCACCGCGCCATCGTCATCGGCGACGATCATGTCGCCGGGGAAAATCGCCGAGCCGCCACAGGCGATCGGCTCGTTCCAGCCGACGAAAGTAAGCTGATTGACGGAGGCCGGCGCCGCGACACCGGCGCACCAGATCGGCAGATTAGTGCCGAGGATGCCGTGCTTGTCGCGCATCACGCCGTCGGTGACGAGGCCCGCGACGCCGCGCTTGACCATCCGCATGCAGAGGATGTCGCCGAAAATACCGGCGGTGGTGACGCCCATCGCATCGGCCACCACCACGCAGTTCTCAGGCATGTCCTCAATGGCGCCGCGGGTCGAGATCGGCTTCGACCAGCTCTCGGGCGTGGCGAGGTCCTCGCGGACCGGGACAAAGCGCAATGTGAAGGCCGGACCGACCACGCGCTTGCCTGGCGTGCCAAACGGCATCGCGCCGGCCATCCAGCAGCGCCGGATGCCTTTCTTCAGCAGCATCGTGGTGATGGTGCCGGTGGTAATGTTTTTCAGGGCTTCGATTGCGGCATTCGTTGTCGAACTCATGGATCGCGTTCCTTAGGCGGGCGTGAGGCCGAGGCGCTCATCACGCCGACGAAGATAAGTGATGAAGGGGATCGATAGCAGAACCATCCAGGCCTTGCCGACCACCTGGCCGAGCAGGAAATCGAGCGACCCGAATGCGAGCCAGAGAAACACAACCGAGTCGAGCACGATGCCGATCAGGCTCGAGGCGATTACAGCCAACACGAGCCGGCGCCGCGCCAGCGGGGTGTAGACGGCAAAATCCGCCAGCTCAGAAATGAAGAACGCGACTGCCGAAGCGATCACCAGCGAACGTGGCGCAACCAGCGCCGAGATCGCGGTTCCGGCAACGATCGCCGCCAGGCCGAACTCCGCCCCGAGCCGCCGCTGCACGAGATCGCGCAGCACCAATGCGAAGCCGATCATCACGACGCCGGACGGCGCCATCAAGCCGGGAGCGACCGGCAGCAGGCACGGGCTGTTCGGCGGGCAGACCGTGCCGACGCTGCCCAGCATCCAGTTCGCAATCGGAATTGTGAGGCAGAACAGCACCAAAAAAATGCTGCCTTCCAGAGGCCGGCGCCAATCGTTCATTGTACGTGTCAGTCCCATTTCGGCGAGTAAACCCAATTGACGATCCGCCCCCCTCGCGCCAGACCGGCGATCTCTTTCATCTCGGCGGCAGTCAACTCAAAGTCGAACAGCGCGATATTCTCCTTGAGGCGTTCTGCCTTACTGGTGCGCGGAATGACGACGACGCCCTGCTGCACCAGCCAGCGCAGCGAAATTTGTGCCGAACTTTTGCCATGCGCCTTGGCGATGCGCCCGAGGACCTTGTCGCCTTCGGCGCCGCCACGGGCGATCGGGCTGTACGCCACCACCGCCATGTCGTGCGTCTTGCACGCCGCGATCACCTTGGTCTGGTCGAGAAACGGATGATACTCGACCTGATCGCAGACCAGCGGCGATTCCGACAGCTTGGTCGCCTCCTCGATCAGTGCGACGTTGAAGTTCGACACGCCGATATGCTTGGTAAGGCCGTCGCGCTTCACCTTGTTCAGGGCACCGATCGTCTCGGCCAGCGGGATCGCGGCGTTCGGCCAGTGGATCAATAACAAGTCGACCTGATCGACGCCGAGGCGCGCGATGCTTTCCTTGGCGCTCCGCGCGAGATCGCCGAAGCGGAGATTTTCCGGCTGCACCTTCGTCGTGATGAAGACCTGATCGCGCAGCCCCGAGGCGCGGACGCCCTCGCCCACCTCGGCCTCGTTTTCATAAAGCTGCGCCGTGTCGATATGGCGGTACCCGACGGCGATGGCCTGCTCGACCAGCCGTGCGCAATCCTTGCCACGCAGGGTCCAGGTGCCGAAGCCGACGATCGGGATACGGGCACCGCCCGCAGTCACTGTCTGAGTCACGGCGTATCCCATACCGGCGCATGCGGCGGATTGACCACGCGCATGTTGGTGGATTTCAGCTTGTCCAGTTCGGCCATTTCCTGATCGCCGAGCCTGAAGTCGAAAATCTCGAAATTGGCCTTGATGTGTTCCGGCTTAGTCGAGCGCGGGATCGGCACGAGCCCACGCTGCACCAGATAACGCAGCGACACTTGCGCGGCGGTCTTGCCGTGCGCCTTGCCGATCCGATCCAGCGCCTCGGCGCCCGGCACCTTGCCGCGCGCGATCGGGCAATAGGCCACCACCGCCATGCCGCGCTTTTTGCAGGCGGCGATCAGCTTGTCCTGATTAAGGAATGGATGCACTTCGATTTGGTTGCACACGAACGGCTCGGTCGTGAGGTCCCAGACTTCATCGAGCATCTTCGTCGTAAAATTCGACAGCCCAATGTGCTTGGTCTTGCCGTCCTTCTTTGCCTTGCAAAGCGCGCCAATCGTCAACTTGAACGGCACCTCCTTGCTTGGCCAATGGATCAGCAGCAGGTCGACCTGGGGCACCTTCAGGTTCGCAAGGCATTCGTCAACTTTGCGGGCGAAGGCATCCGGCATGGCATCGTCCTGCCGGATCTTGGTGGTGATGAAGACATCGGCCCGCTTCACGCCGGACTGGCGGAGCGCTTCGGCATTCTCAGGTTCGGTGCCGTACACCGCCGCAGTGTCGAGATGGCGGTAGCCTACATCCAGCGCGGCCTTGATTGCCGCAACTCCTTGCTCACCACTCAGGGTCATGGTGCCGAGCCCGATCTGCGGAATACGGGCGCCATTGGCTTCAATGATCGGGACCTGGGTCATCGAGACTCCTGAACGAGAAATACGGCCGGCGGCGGGGCCGGGAGGATGCCTCTTCCGCCTTCGGCTGCCAATGTCATCTGCGACGAAACATCACGCAAATCTGAAAACGCGGCTCCCTTCACGTGCGCAATACCTTAGTTGCTCTTTCTACATTGGAATAATTCAATACTGAAAAAACAACTGTCGCATCAACTCTTTTTGGTGTTTGTGTGCGGCAACCCACATCAACGAGGATGTCGATGACGCGCGCATTGCTTTGTCTTGGAGTCACGTCGTTCCTGATGCTTGCCACTCCGGCGGTCGCCCAGGAGCTCAGCATCACCATCAAAGACCACAAGTTTGAGCCGGCCGAGCTCAAGGTGCCGGCCAAGAAGCGCGTCACCCTCACGCTCATTAATAGCGACTCGACACCTGAGGAATTCGAAAGCAAGAAGCTCAAGGTCGAAAAGGTCATCCCGGGCAAGTCGAAAGCCGTCGTTCGTTTCGGTCCTCTGGAACCCGGCCGTTACGAATTCGTCGGCGAATTCCACGAAGACACCGCCAAGGGCGTCGTGATCGCGGAATAACGGGAAATGCTCGGCGCACTGGTTATCGTCTTTCGCGAGGTCATCGAGGCTGGCCTCATTATTGGTATCGTGATGGCGGCGACGCGCGGCGTCGCCGGCCGCGGCCGCATGGTGCTGTTCGGGGTCGTCGCCGGCGTGCTGGGTGCGATGATCGTCGCGCTGTTCGCCGGCGCGATCTCGCAGGCATTCGAAGGCTCCGGCCAGGAGATGTTCAACGCCGCTGTGCTTGGCATCGCCGTGCTCATGTTGATGTGGCACAACGCCTGGATGGCGCGTCACGGCCGCGAGATCGTGGTCGAGATGCGTCAGGTCGGCGCCGCAGTCAGCAAAGGTGCGCGGCCTTTGACGGCGCTTGCTGTAGTTGTCGGCCTCGCCGTGCTGCGTGAGGGCTCCGAGGTTGTGCTGTTCCTCTATGGCATCATGGCGCAAGGAACGTCGCAGGCCGACCTGCTGATCGGCGGCCTGCTTGGCATCGCCGCCGGCGCAGCGTTTACGGCACTCACTTATTTCGGCTTGCTGGCCATCCCGGGCCGCCACATCTTCTCGGTCACCAGCTGGCTGATCGCGCTGCTCGCAGCTGGCATGGCGGCGCAGTCAGTGCAGTTCCTCAACGCCGCAGGTGTATTGCTCGCGCTCGACACACCGGCATGGGACACCTCCTGGCTGCTCTCCGAAAGCAGCATCTTCGGCCACCTGATGCACACGCTGATCGGCTACAGCGAACGCCCGAGCGTGATGCAGCTCATCGTCTACGCCGGAGTGCTGGTGCTGATGTATCTGCTGATGCAGTACGCGCGCTATCGCCCGGCCGAGCGGCCCGCCGCCGCCTAACCGGCCCGGCGTGCGCCGAGCACGGAAAACGCCGCGTCGGGCGCCGTCGCGATCAACTTGAGCAGCGCGCGTGCGGGGCCGCGCGGCGTACGCTTGCCCTGCTCCCAGTTTCGCACTGTCTCGACCGGCACTTCGATCTGCGCGGCGAATTCCGTTTGCGTGAGGCCGTAACGGGCGCGCACCTGACGCACAAACGACGCCGGGTCGCTGTGGTCGACGGTCTTCTCGCTGCCATCCGGCAGCAACTCGACGATCCGCCCATCCGCCTTCAGCCGAACCCGCATCATGCCCGTCTCCCTCGCTGGGCCGCTGAACTAGATGATTCGCGGCAACGAGGAGTTAATGCGGGTTAAGACGCCCCGCCGGTCACTTCGTCTTCTGGAACAGCTCGCGGCCGATCAGCATGCGGCGAATTTCGCTGGTCCCAGCCCCGATCTCGTAAAGCTTGGCGTCGCGCAGCAAGCGGCCGGTTGGGAACTCGTTGATGTAGCCATTGCCGCCAAGGCACTGGATGGCGTCGAGCGCCAGCTTGGTCGCGTTTTCGGCGGCGTAGAGAATCGCGCCGGCCGCGTCCTCGCGCGTGGTACGGCCCTGGTCGCAGGCACGCGCCACCGCATACACGTACGCCTTCGACGCATTCATCATCACATACATGTCGGCGATCTTCGCCTGCATGATCTGGAATTCACCGATCGGCTGGCCGAATTGCTTGCGCTCGTGGACATAGGGCAGCACGACGTCGAGACAGGCTTGCATAATGCCGAGCGGACCGGCTGCTAATACGACGCGCTCGTAATCGAGGCCCGACATCAGCACATTGACGCCGCCGCCGATCTTGCCGAGCACATTCTCAGCGGGCACTTCGCAATCCTCGAACACCAGCTCGCAGGTATCGGAGCCGCGCATGCCGAGCTTGTCGAGCTTCTGGGCGGTCGAGAATCCCTTCATCCCCTTCTCGATCAGGAACGCCGTGATGCCGCGCGAGCCCGCGTTCGGATCGGTCTTGGCGTAGACCACCAGAGTGTCGGCTTCGGGCCCGTTGGTGATCCACATCTTCGAGCCGTTCAGGACGTAGCGGTCGCCCTTCTTGTCGGCGCGGGTGCGCATCGAGACGACATCAGAACCAGAGCCCGGTTCCGACATCGCCAGCGCACCGACGTGCTCGCCTGAGATCAGTTTTGTCAGATACTTTTTCTTCTGCGCTTCGGTGCCGTTGCGGCGGATCTGATTGACGCAGAGATTCGAGTGCGCGCCGTAAGACAGCCCCACCGAAGCGGACGCGCGTGACACCTCTTCCATCGCAATGCAATGCTCGAGGTAACCCAGACCCGATCCGCCGTATTCTTCCTCGACCGTGATGCCATGCAGACCGAGCGCGCCCATCTGCGGCCAAAGGTCGCGTGGAAACTCGTTGGTGCGATCGATTTCTTCAGCGCGCGGCGCAATCTTGTCCTGCGCAAAGTCGCCCGCGGTCTTGCGCAGCATCTCGACGTCCTCGCCGAGGCCGAAATCAAATCCACTCCACGCATTCGGGATCATTGACTGCTCCACTGTTGGAGCGACATTATAAGCTGCGGGCGGTCGTGTCAGCGGTCAGGCGGCCGCAGAAGCGGCCTTAGCCGAGGCAACCAGCGGGGTGATCGCTTCGACCGAAGCCGGCCGTGCGAACAGGAAACCCTGCATCTCGTCGCAGCCGGCCAGGCGCAACAGGACACGCTGTTCTTCTGTTTCGACGCCCTCGACAACGACAGTCACGTCCAGGGCCCGGCCAAGCGCAACAATCGCCTGGATGATAACCGCTGCGTTCTGCGAGCGACCAAGCGGGGTTACAAAGCTGCGGTCGATTTTTAGTTTGTCGAAAGCAAAGCGCTGCAAGTAGCCGAGGCTCGAATAACCGGACCCGAAATCGTCGAGCGCGATGCGGACACCGAGCGCCCGCAATTCCTCGATGCGCTTGAGCATCTCTTCAGGGTTATCGATCAACACGCCTTCGGTGATTTCCAGGATCAATCGCGACGGCGCGAGATTCGACTCTGTCAGGGCCGACCGCACGACATCGACGATTTTCCGGTCGCGGACCTGAAGCGGCGAAAGATTGACCGAAACATAGACATCCGGCCAGCTTTTGGCGTCATGCACGGCGCGGCGCAACACAAACGCGCCGAGTTCGTCCATCAACCCCATTTGTTCGGCAACAGGGATGAACTTGACCGGCGAAATGGCGCCGCGCTCTTGGTCGGTCCAGCGCAGCAGCGCTTCAACGCCCGTGATTTTCCCCCCGGCGGCGGCCACAATCGGCTGGTAGTGAACGTCGAGCAATTGCGCCTGGAGCGCACGCGGCAACCCGCCACGAATGAAACTAAGTTCTTCGCTTTCGAAAGCCTGCTGTTTTTCGGCTGGCTGCGATTTGCCAGCATCGGCGATCGGCGCGCCTCCCGTTTCCGGGAGCGCAGAACGGCGATAGCGCCGAAGTGCGAGACTGGCGAACGCAATCAGCGCAAAGCCAACGCCGCCAAGCCACGGCTCAACACGATCGGCCGAAGCCGTATCCCAGGTAAAAAAACCGACGATGCGGCCATCGGCATTTGTCACCGGCTGCATCTCGCGTGCGCTCGCCGGTGGCTGCTGCTCGAACTTCAGGTCAATAAGGCCGATGCTCCGCTCGACCATGCGAATGAAGCGTGGATCGACTTCCGTGCCGCGACCGAACATCGCGCGGTAATCGCTGACAGCAGATTGCAGCGCCGCACGGCGGCTCGCCGCGTCGCCCCCGCCATCGCTCCAGGCCCAATAATAGCCACCGACAACGCCCAGCAGCGCCGCGCCAAGGCCGGCGGCCGCGATCAGCGACGTCACACGCACGCCACTCACGTTACCACTCTCGTCCCGAAAATCCGGCGTTAACGCTAGGCCCACAGGGTTAACGGCGGTTCAGGAAACAAGGTGAATGAAAGATGAGCGCCGTAAAGCACGATTGCAAAGGCCGGTTGCCGCGGGTTCCGCGGAGCGCAAAGGTCGCGCGGGGGCCCATATTGCGCCAACTGGTTTTGACCATTTTCGCGTTGTTGCTGCCGTTTGCCGCGGCCGCCCAGTCATGCCCTCCGCAAGCGCTGGGCACGAGCCGTGTCATGGAGGTGAGCGCGGCGACCACACCCCGGATCGGGCGCAAGCAATTTCCGCAAACTCTGCCGCTCCAGCGCAAAGAGCTGGTGCTCACCTTCGACGATGGCCCCATCCCGGAAACCACGCCGAAGGCGCTCGACGCGCTGAAGGCCGAATGTGTGCGGGCGACCTTCTTCCTGCTGGGCCGCAACACCGAGGCCCATCCGCAACTGGCCCGCCGCATCCTCGCTGAAGGCCATAGCGTCGGCCATCACACCTACTCGCATCAGATTTTGAGCAGAATCCCCTTCGCGAACGCCGAAGCCGAGATCAATCGCGGCTTTGCCGAAGACGACAACGCGATCTACGGCCAGCGCCGAACCGATCCGGTGACTCCGTTTTTCCGCTTCCCCGGTTTTGCCTCGACATCACGGCTGCTCGACGAACTGGAGCGGCGGCATATCGTTGTGTTCGGAGCGGACGTCTGGGCGAGCGACTGGAACGAGATGACGCCGGCGACCGAGCTCAAGCTCATCCTTCAACGCATCGAAGCAATCGACCACGGCATCGTGCTCTTTCACGACACGCGCGCGCAGACCGTTCACATGCTGCCGGAATTTCTGCGTGAGCTGAAGAAGCGCGGCTACCGTATCGTGCACGTCGTGCCCGCCGGCGCGCGGGGCGTGCTGCATTAGAACGGCTATGTCACGCTGGCTTACATCGGTTGCTCTATTGGCTGCGATCGCGGCGGCAGCACCCGCCATTGCCGCGCCCTGCCCCGGCAATCGGCAGGCGCTGGGCACCAGCCGCGTGCTGGTCGTCAATCCGCAGGAGTATGGCCGCGTCGGCAAGATGCAGTATTCGCAATATCCGCAACTGCCGCTCAACGATCATGAAGTCATTCTGACATTCGACGACGGTCCGCTGCCGCCGTACACCGACAGCATTCTCAAAGCACTGGCTGCCGAATGCGTGAAGGCCACATTCTTCAGCGTCGGCCGCCAGGCGCGCCAGTTCCCCGAAACGCTGCGGCGCGTGCTGCGCGAAGGCCACACCGTCGGCACCCATAGCCAGAATCATCCGCTGACGTTCGACCAGATGCCGTTTGAACGCGCGCAGCATGAGATCGACGACGGCATTGCGTCAGTCGGCGCGGCGCTTGGCGATCCGCGCGCGGTCGCACCGTTCTTCCGGATACCGGGCCTGCTGCGGATCGCCGAGGTCGAGGATTATCTCGCCGGCAAAGGCATCGCGGTCTGGAGCATCGATGCCGATGCCGACGACTGGTATCAGAATGCAACGCCCGAGACGGTCGTCGAAAAGGCGATGACGCGGCTGAACCAGCGCGGCCGCGGCATCCTGCTGCTGCATGACGTGCAGCCAGTCACTGCGCTGGCGTTACCGACGTTGCTTCGGGCGCTCAAGACGAACGGCTATCGCATCGTGCATGTCGTGCCGGCCGGCAAGCGTCCGCCCCGCACGCCGCAAGTCGCGGATGCCCAGCCGGACCCGCGGGGCTGGCCGCGGGTGCCCGAAACCAGAAAGTCAAAGCGAACCAGAGCGTCCGGCGACGGCTATGAGTGGCACAGCACGCCACCGGAAGCGCGGGGCTGGTATAGCCGCCGCTAGAATCGCCATCTCTGAAAGAGTGGTGCGGTCAAGAGGACTCGAACCTCCACGGTGTTACCCGCTAGCACCTCAAGCTAGTGCGTCTACCAATTCCGCCATGACCGCTTTTGGAAAGCACCGCCCGTCCCGACCGGCGCTTCGAAGCGGGGCCGATGTAACAAATAGGTTTCAGCGCCACAAGGGCTGAGGACGGGCCGGATTGGGCTGTTATTTCCGCCTGTCAGCGCATATCTGGCGAGCGCGGCAGCAGCGCACCGACCTCGACCGCGATGCGGTTCCCGTTGACCACCACGGTGCCCTTGGCGACCGGCAGGTTGTTGGCGAGGATGTTGACCGGGTCCTCCTCGGTCGCATCGAGCTCGATGATGGCGCCGCGGCCGAGCCGCAGCACCTGGTGCACCGGCATGGATGTCGTGCCGAGCACGACCGTGATATCGACGCCGACTTTGTCGATTGTCGCCAAGATCGCCCTCCCTTGCCCGACTCCCGCGGGCTCCTAGGGTAAGGTCAACATGGTATGGTTACCGCGTGGTTAACGCTCGAAACGACCTGGACTTCGGCCTTCCCGCCCCATCCGGCAGCGCGCCCGTCGAATGGCACATCAGCGACGCGCCGGTCACTTATGCCGACGCTGTTGCTCAGATGGAGGCCCAGGCGGCTGGAATCGCGGCCGGGCGTGAGCACGAACTGGTCTGGCTGCTCGAACATCCGCCGCTCTACACCGCCGGCACCAGCGCCGGCACTGAGGACGTCGTCGACAGGCGCTTCCCCGTCTTCCAGACCGGCCGCGGCGGGCAGACGACCTATCATGGTCCCGGCCAGCGCGTGGCCTACGTGATGCTCGACTTGAGGCGGCGCGGACCGGACGTGCGGCGGTTCGTGGCGAGCCTCGAGGAATGGATCATCCGTACGCTCGCCGCCTTCAATGTACGTGGCGAGCGGCGCGAGGACCGCATCGGCGTCTGGGTGAAACGCCCCGACAAAGGCACGGGATACGAGGACAAGATCGCGGCGCTCGGCATTCGCGTGCAACGCTGGGTCACGCTGCACGGCATCGCCATCAACGTCGAGCCTAACCTCGCGCACTTCTCGGGCATCGTGCCATGCGGCGTGTCAGACCAGCGCTACGGCGTAACGAGCCTCGCCGATCTCGGATTGACGGCGACGATGGCGAATGTCGATATCGCGTTGCGTCGCGAGTTCGAGGTGCTGTTTGGGCCGACTGCAGACTACGCGGTCGGCAGGCAGGAAAACATCTCGCCAGCGACACGCGCTGCTACATCGGTTTCAGTGCCCTCGCGCTGATCAATTGCGTCGACGCGCGAACTGATTGGACCGACCTTGCAGGCTTCAATCATGCCCGCGACAGAGTGCTCCGGCCCTGCAAACAGGGCCTCCACCGTCCCGTCGCGGCGGTTGCGTACCCAGCCATCCAGATTGCGCTGCATCGCGTGATGCTCGACGAAAGCGCGGAATCCGACGCCCTGGACGCGTCCGCGAACGATGACATGCCTGATGATGCGCGCATCGCTCATGTTTACGCCCCGGTTATTGCCGTTCTCACCATAACGCAGCTGTGAGTTGGCCCGTTTCACCCCGAGTATAATGTTTGCGCCAAATTCAGGGGAATCGCATGACCGGTTATACGCGACGCACACTCCTGCAAGCCTCGGCCGCAGTGCTGGCGGCAATGCCGTTTGGTGCGCTGGCACAATCCAATTCGATGAAGATCGGCATCATTGGCTCCGGCCGGGTCGGCGGGACGATCGGTGAACTCTGGGCCAAGGCCGGCCACAAGGTCTTCTTCTCCTCGCGTCACCCGGAAGAGCTCAAGCCGCTGGTCGAGCAGGCCGGAGGGAACGCACAGGCTGGCACCGTTCGGGACGCCGTTGCATTTGGCGACGTCATCTTCATCGCTGTGCCGTACGCCGCACTGCCTGAAATCGGCGAAGAAAACGCCGGCGGCCTGAAAGGAAAGATCGTGCTCAACGCGTCGAACCCGATTGCAGGGCGCGACGGCGAGATGGCCGGCGTGGCGCGCGAGAGAGGCGTCGACAAAGCCGATCAAGAATACCTTCCGGGCGTTCGCCTGGTGCGCGCGTTCAACTCCAGTGGCGCCGGACGCTTTTCGTCCGAGGCGCACAAGCCGGGCGAGAAGCTCGGCATTCCGATCGCCGGCGACGATCCCGGGGCAATGAAAGTGGCCGCGCAATTGGTGCGCGATGCGGGATTTGAGCCGGTCGCAGTCCCGCTTGCCCGCGCCGTCGATTTCGCACCGGGCGCGGAATTATTCGGCAGAGCCCTGCCCGTTTCCGAACTTCGCAAGGCTCTGGGCGTCACGCAATGAGGGATCAACGTCCCGACACCGGCGCCGCAAATGGCGCCGGTTTTCTTTATGCGATGGCGCGCCGGCTGATCGCTATCAGACCCGAGGAACTCCCGGCGCTGGCCTGGGCCTGGCTCTACATCTTCGCGGTACTGTCGTCCTACTACATCATGCGGCCGATCCGAGAGCAGATGGGTGTCGCCGGCGGGGTCAACAATCTGCAATGGCTGTTCACCGCAACGCTGGCCGGGCTGCTGCTGCTCAACGTGCCGTTCGCCTATCTCGTCAAGACGCTGCCGCGCACGCGCTTCATCCCGATGACCTACCGCTTCTTTGCCGCCAATATCCTGCTGTTTGCCGCGATCCTGCACTTCACTGACGCGGCGCATAGCGTCTGGATCGGCCGCGCCTTCTTCGTCTGGATCTCGATCTTCAATCTGTTCGTCGTGTCGGTTTTCTGGGCGCTGGTGGTCGATGTCTTCAACTCCGAACAGGGCAAGCGGCTGTTCGGATTTATCGCCGCGGCGGCGACCATCGGCGCAATCTGCGGCTCGAGCATCACCGCCTCGCTGGCGCGCCATGTGCCGGTTGAATTGCTGTTGATCGGCGCGGCTTTACTGCTTGAAGTTGCCGTGCTGGCGGTGCGCGGCCTGTCGCGCCTGTCTGCCGCCCTGCACGCGCGGCCCGACGAGCACGGAGAGCGGCCGATCGGCGGCAATCTGCTGGCCGGCATCACCCACCCGTTCAAATCGGCCTATCTCGCCAATATCAGCCTGTTCATCCTGCTGTTCGCGATCACGTCAACTTTCCTCTATTTCCAGCAGGCGACTTTGGTGCGCGACAATTTCCACGACCGCGCCTCGCAGACCGCGTTCTTCGCGCAGATCGACCTTGCGGTGAACGTGATCACCTTGATCGTCCAGTTGTTTTTCACCGGCCGCATCTTGGGATTCCTCGGCGTCGGCCTGACGCTGATGGTGCTGCCGCTGCTGACCATGGTCGGCTTTGGCACGCTGGCGCTGACGCCAGCCGTCTCAACGCTGGTAGTGTTTCAGGTTTTGCGCCGGTCAAGCGACTACGCGATCGCGCGCCCGACCCGCGAGGTGCTCTATACCGTGGTGCCACGCGAAGACCGCTACAAGGCCAAGAATTTCATCGATACGGTAGTTTATCGCGCCGGAGACCAGATCGGCGCGTGGTCCTATGCGCTGGTCGCCATGCTCGGCTTCGGCCACAGCGCGCTGGCCGGCATCGCCGTCATCCTCGCGGCGCTGTGGCTCGTGAACGCGCGTTGGCTCGGGCGCAGCCAGGAGAAGATGGCGCGCTAGCTATTTTTCCTCGACGTCAGCGCGCTTGCGCCGATTGCGCCGCGAGTCGGCCACCTCGTCGATCTGTTCCTCATAGTTGAGCGGGGTGAAGTCCTCGCTCGGATCGTCATCGTGGATCGGATGACTCTCGTCTCCACCATCGGGAGCGAGCGGATGGCCACCGCGCGCCTCATCACGATCGGTATCTTCACCGGTCCCCGGCACGCTATCCGAAGGGACTTGCTGCTGGTCTTCCCGGCGCAGATCGTCCGGCAGAGCATCCGACTCCGGCGGCAACGAACCCGGCGTGACCTTGCGTTGTTGCGGCTTTTTCGACGGCATGACGCGTTGCTCCTTTTGGAAGCCAACGTCCGCGGCTGGGTCGAGTTCCGAGGCGCTTAGGCGAATTCGAGGATGACGGCATCCACAGCCAGGCTGTCGCCGGGCTTGGCATGAATTTTCTTCACGGTTCCATCGATCTCGGCGCGGAGCACGTTCTCCATCTTCATCGCTTCGACCACGGCGACCGTCTCGCCGGCCTTCACCTCCTGCCCTTCTTTCACGGCAATCGAGACCACGAGGCCCGGCATGGGACATTTCACCTGCTTGCCGCTGTCGGCGGTCTGCTTGACCGGCATAAGCCGCGCATAAGCCGCCTCGCGTTCGGTAAAGACATAGGCCGGCGTCTCGACGCCGCGATAGGACAACGCAAAACCGTTCGGAATGGTGCGGACCTGAACCGACACCTGCTCACCATCGACGCCGCCACGCCACAACGGTTCGCCTGGTTTCCAGTCCGATACCAGCGAGACAGCCTTACCCTTGCCGAACCGGGCTTCGATGACGCCATTGTTACGCGCGACTTCGAGCGCGATCTCATCGCCCCCGAGCCAGACCGCGCGCTTGCTTTCGCGCTTTACCGCGCGGCCATTCATCTGGCCGGAAATCTGCCGCTTGCGCTCGCCGACGACATGGTCGATCGCGGCGGCAACTGCCGCCAGGCGCTTTGCCACCTCGCCCTGCGGCTTCTGCGGATGAAAGCCGTCGGGAAACTCTTCGGCGATAAACCCGGTTGAAAGCTTGCCGGCGCGCCAGCGCGGATGCGCCATCAGCGCGGCGAGGAACGGAATGTTCTGGCGAATGCCGTCGATCACAAAGGCATCGAGCGCATCGGCCTGTGCGTCGATCGCCTGCGTGCGCGTTGGGGCGTGCGTGACCAGCTTGGCGATCATCGGGTCGTAATAGAGCGAAATCTCGCCGCCTTCGTAGACGCCGGTATCGTTACGTACGGTAATACCTCCCTCGCTGCGCTCGGCGGGCGGTCGGTATTTGGTCAGCCGGCCGGTCGACGGCAGGAAGTTGCGATAAGGGTCTTCGGCATAGACGCGGGTTTCGACCGCCGAGCCTTTCAGCTTGATGTCGCCCTGCTTGAGGGCGAGCTGCTCGCCGGCGGCGACGCGGATCATCTGCTCGACCAGATCGATTCCGGTGACGAGCTCGGTGACCGGATGCTCGACCTGCAGCCGGGTGTTCATCTCCAGGAAATAGAAGCTCTTGTCCTGACCGGCGACGAATTCGACGGTGCCGGCGCTGTCGTAGCCGACTGCTTTTGCGAGTGACACCGCCTGCTCGCCCATTTTGCTGCGGGTCGCCTCATCGAGCAGTGGCGACGGCGCCTCCTCGACGACTTTCTGGTTGCGGCGCTGGATCGAGCATTCGCGCTCGCCGAGATAGATGACGTTGCCGTGCTTGTCGCCGAGCACCTGGATTTCGATGTGGCGCGGATCGGTGATGAACTTCTCGATGAACACGCGATCGTCGCCGAACGAGGCCTTGGCCTCGGAGCGCGCGCGGGCAAAGCCTTCGGCGACCTCGGCCTTGGAGTGCGCGATGCGCATGCCCTTGCCGCCGCCGCCAGCCGACGCCTTGATCATCACCGGATAACCGATCTCTTCGGCGATCTTCACCGCCTCCTTGTCGTCCGCGATGACACCGAGGTGGCCGGGCACCGTCGAAACTTTCGCTTTCGCCGCCGCCTTCTTCGACTCGATCTTGTCGCCCATCGCCGCAATGGCCTTGGCGTTCGGGCCTATGAAAACGATGCCGGCCGCCTCCAGCGCCTTGGCAAAGGCCTCGCGCTCGGACAGGAAGCCGTAACCGGGATGCACCGCCTCGGCCTTGCTGGATTTGCAGGCGGCGATGATCTTCTCGATCACGAGGTAGCTTTCGGCGGCCGGCGGCGGCCCGATGGCAATCGCATCGTCCGCCATGGCGACGTGCAAGGCGTCCCTGTCGGCGTCGGAATAGACGGCAACCGTCTGGATGCCCATGCGGCGCGCAGTCTTGATGATCCGGCACGCGATTTCGCCGCGATTGGCAATGAGGATACGTTTGAACATTCGCAGATCGCCCGCCCTGTGAAATTCCGGGGCCGCGACCCCTTTCCGTCGAAACGTAACAATACTGTCTTGGAAGGCTCCTATCCACCGTTTTGGGTTGGCAAACGTAAACGGAGATGGACATGCGCCTGAAGCAAACCGCGATATCGATCCTGGCCGGTGCGGCTCTCTGCACACATCTTCATGTGGCCCACGCGCAGCAGACGCCCAACCTCGTTCTGTTCGTCGCCGATGGCCTGCGCGCGCTGTCGGTGACGCCTGAAGCCGCGCCAACAATGGCGGCGATCCGGGATCAGGGCGTGAACTTTGCCAACCCTCATTCGCTATTTCCGACCTTCACGATGGCCAATGCGTCGGGGCTCGCGACCGGACACTTGCTGGGCGACACCGGGATATTCAGCAACACCATCTACACCGCTCATGGCATTCCTGCCGCGCACGGCAGCGTGACTCCGTTCATCGAACAGGATGCGATCCTCGGAGATATCGACGCGCTCTTTAACGGCGACTTCATCGCCGAAGACACACTCCTCGCGATGGCGCGCCAGAAAGGCTACAGCACCGCCGCGATCGGCAAGGTCGGGCCGACCCTCGTATTCGACCATACCGAGCGCAGCGGCGCGCAGACCATCATCATCGATGACGCGACGGGCAGCGCAAACGGGATTCCGCTGTCGCAAGATATCAAGGACAAGCTGACTGCCGCCGGCCTGCCGTTGAAGGCGCCGGCGCGTGGCGACAATGGCAAGTCCGGCGACGACAAGACGCCCGGGACGACGGTCGCGAACGTGGCCCAGCAGAAGTACTTCGCCGATATCGCCACCAAGGTTGTGCTGCCGATGTTCAAGGCGCGCAACAAGCCGTTCGTGCTGGTGGTGTGGTCGCGCGATCCCGACGGCACGCAGCACAATCACGGCGACGGCCATCTCGAGTTGGTGCCGGGCATCAACGGGCCGACATCGTTCGCCGCGATCAAGAATGCCGACGATAACCTCAAACAGATTCGCGACGCGCTCGATGAGCTCGGGCTGGCGCAGACCACCAACATCATGGTGGCGGCAGACCACGGGTTCTCGACCATTTCCAAGCAGAGCCAGACCAGCATGGCTGCCAAAGGCGCGTATCCGAAAGTACCGGCCGGGCACCTGCCGATGGGCTTCGTCGCAATCGATCTCGCCAAGACGCTCCGCCTGCCGCTCTACGATCCCGACAAGTTCGATGACAACAAGAAGAACGTTCTGGTCGGCGACAATGCCTATCCGTCGCGCGCTAACGGGCTGATCGGCGCCGATCCGGCCAAACCCGATGTCGTCGTCGCAACCAATGGCGGCTCGGACCTTATTTATCTCCCCGGCAAGGACAAGGAATTGACCAAACGCGTCATCGATGAGTTGCTGGCGCAGGATTATGTCAGCGGCCTGTTCGTCGATGACGATCTCGGCTCGTTCGCTGGCACCCTGCCGCTGTCGGCGATCGCGTTGAACGGCTCGGCCCGCACCCCGCGTCCCACCATCGTGGTCAATCTGCGCTCGTTCAGCACCGGCTGTGCAAAGCCGGTGATGTGCAGCGTGACGGTTGCCGACACGGTGTTGCAGCAGGGCCAAGGCATGCATGGCAGCTTCAGCCGTGCGGACACCATGAATTTCATGGCCGCGGCCGGCCCGGGCTTCAAGCGCGGCTTTGTCGACGCCGCGCCGGTCAGCAATGCCGATTTCGGCAAGACTGCCGCGCAACTCATGGGACTGACCGCGTCGTCGCACGGCGCATTGCGCGGCCGGGTCATCGACGAAGCCTTGCCGAACGGTGCGATGCCGCCGGTCGAGCCGTTCACTCTGCGCTCGGAGCCTTCCGCCGGCGGCCTCGCGACAGTTCTGGTCGGCCAGCGCGTCGGGTCCAACAATTACCTCGACGCGGCGGGTTTCCCGGGCCGCACGACCGGGCTGGAGGAGCGCAAGAAAGCGGCCAGCCGGTAAAAAGCGTGCTTTATTTCGAGCGGCCGGGAGCATAGGGCTCCAGGCCGCCCGGTCTTTTTGAAAGACTTGTCTCCTTACAGGTTCCCCGCCTCGCCCTATATTCCGACATAGACCGGTCGTACGGACCGGCAGTTTTTCACGCAGACGACGGGAGATAATTTGATGGCACTCGCGATTGGCGACACCGCCCCGGATTTCGAGGCAGACACCACCGAAGGCAAAATCCGCTTTCACGACTGGCTCGGCGACTCATGGGGCGTGCTGTTCTCGCACCCGAAGGACTTCACCCCGGTCTGCACCACTGAACTCGGCACCATGGCGCGGCTGAAGCCGGAATTCGACAAGCGCAACGCCAAGATCATCGGCCTGTCGGTCGACCCGGTCGAGAACCACAAGAAATGGGGCGCCGACATCAAGGATGTGGTCGGCTTCGCGCCGAACTACCCGATGATCGGCGACACCGATCTCAAGATTTCCAAGGCCTACGGCATGCTGCCGGCTTCGACCACCGGCACCTCGGAAGGCCGCACGCCGAACGATAACCAGACCGTCCGCAACGTCTTCATCGTCGGCCCGGACAAGAAGATCAAGCTGATCCTGGTCTATCCGATGTCGACCGGCCGCAACTTCGACGAGGTGCTGCGCGTGCTCGACTCGCTGCAACTCACCGCGAAGCACCGCGTCTCGACACCGGCCAACTGGAAACAGGGCGAGGATGTCATTCTCGGCGGCGCGATCACCGACGAGGAAGCCAAGAAGCTCTATCCGCAAGGCTGGAAGACGCCGAAGCCATATATCCGCGTGGTGCCGCAACCGCGCGGCTGACAGGGCAACGATAATTTGCTTCAAGGGCGCGGGCCATTTCCGCGCCCTTTTCCTTTTTGAGCCAGACACGATGAGCGCCGACCCACAGCAGCAGCCCGCCTTCGCCCGATTTCTCGGCATCAAGATCACGTCCGTTACGCCGGAACGTGTCACCGCCGAATTGCCGGTGCGCGAGGACCTCAACAACCGGTTCGGCATCATGCATGGCGGCGCGATCATGGCGCTGGCCGACAATCTCGGCGGCACCGCGACCACGGCCAATCTCAAGCCGGGCCAAACGACGACGACGATCGAGAGCAAGACCAATTTCTTCGCGGCCGTTCCGGTCGGCGATGTCGCCTACGCGGAAACCACGCCGCTCCATCGCGGCCGCACGACAATGGTGTGGCAGACCCGGATCACGCGTGGCGACGGGAAACTGTGCGCCATCGTCACACAGACTCAGCTTGTGCTGACCGCGAAAAACTAGCGGCCGCGGCTGACGATAAAGACGCCGACGGCGCAGATCACCATGCCGACGATGGACAGCAGATCGAGGCGTTCACCGAACAAGAAATACGCGATCACCGCGGTCGAAGCCGGCACGAGGTAAAGCAGGCTGCCAAAGCTCGCGGCCGACGAACGGCGGATCAGCCAGTACATCAGGCCGATGGCGCCGAACGACATCACCAGCACCAGCCAGGCGAGCGCGAAGACGAACTCCCCTGTCCACGCGACCGTCCGGGTTTCGAAGGTGAAAGCGACCAGCGCGAAGAAGATTCCGGCCGCTACGTATTGCACGAGATTGCCGCTGCGCCAGTCGATGTTGCTGTTGTGGCGCTTCTGGTAGAGCGTGCCTAACGTGATCCCGATCAGCGAGGCAAAGCTCGCCGCCCAACCGAGCGCCGTGCCCGATCCGATCATGCTGCGGTCGTGCAGGACGAGCGCGACGCCGACCAGGCCGAGCGCGAGCCCTCCCCACTGCAATGGCGTAACGCGTTCGCCGAGCCAGCGGTTGGCGATGGTTGACATCAGGATCGGCTGCAGACCGGGAATTAACGCCGAGAGGCCGGCTGGCACGCCCTGCTTGATCGCCAGGAAAACGCCGCCGAGATAGACGCCGTGTACCAGGAGCCCGGTGATCGCGCTGTGCCTTGCCTCGGTCGCCGTCGGCCAGCGCACCTTCCACAGCCACACGATCAACAGGTGGATCACCACCACAAATGCCATGCGCAGGCTGAGGAAGGTGAAAGGCTCGACGTAAGGCAGGCCGTATTTGGCGCCGATGAAGCCGGTGCTCCACAGCAGCACAAACATCGCGGGGGCCGCGGACATCAGGCCGTGGCGCAAAGGCATTGGGGTCGTCTCACGTGGTGAAAGGATTCTCAGCCCGACTCGGCCTATAGCATCTCATCCGGGATATGGCTTCCGCCAATTTCCGCCCGCTGCTATGCTTTTCCTTCCTGGAAGGCGCCCATGCGCATCATCATCGTCTACGTCGTGTTCGTGCTGGTCGGCTGCCTGATTGCGTTCGGTGCGGGGCGAGTTGCCGAGATGTGGTCCGAGCAGATCAGCCTGTTCGTGTTTCTGGCGTTGTTTTTTGTCTCATTGTGGGCCGGCTGGAAGCTGGCGCTGAAAGTAACCTGAGGCCCGCAAGGTTATTGCGCCGTGACATTTTACGAAAACGCCCGCGATGTTGTGCGCTCGATGTATGACGCGCGGATCAACACACCGCCTGTTCTCGACGTCGATAGCTACTTCCCGGCCGCCAAGGATTTCGTCGCCCGCTGGGAGAATGTCCGCGAGGAGGCACTCGAATTACGGCGCAATCTCGCCAGCGTGCCGCGCTTCCACGATCTCATGAAGGAGCAGGCGGATATTTCCGCCAACGATGGACGCGACTGGCGCATGTTCATCATGCGCGCTTACGGCGTCGACGTGACGCAAAACCTGGTGCGCTGTCCGACCGTCGCCGCCCTCATCGAGGACCGGCCGGAGGTGATGTCCTGCGTGCTGTCCTTCCTTGCCCCCGGCAAGCACATCCCGAAACATCGCGGACCGTTCCGGGGCATCCTGCGCTTCCACTTGATGCTGGCGATGCCGCGCACGCCGGATGGCGACGTCGCGGCGGTGCTGGAGATCGACGGCAAGCCGTACCGGCTAAGCGACGGAGACTGCCTGCTCTGGGACGACACCTTCCCGCATGAGGTGTGGAACAATTCGGACGAAGTGCGGATCGCCCTCCTCCTCGATGTATGGCGGCGCGACATGCCGATGGACATGGAACTGCTGTCACGGCTGGTGGTCGGCGTGGTCCGCCTCGGCATGAGGTGGAACGGCGTCAGCTACCAAGGCTGACGGAACTCCCCCGGCTGCTGCGGATTGTTTTGCAGGAGGACCCTGCAAATGACAGATTTCCGTACCCCGCCCGCTCACGAACCTGGACCGCAACCGGATCCGATGCTTGAACCTGGACGCCGCAGTTCCGGATGGATTTGGCTGTTCGGCATTGCCGTGCTCGCGATCGTGGTCGGCACGCTTTACGGCATCAACAATCAGGAGTCGCAAACGGCGTCGAACGAACCAGCGCCGGCGCAAGTCAGCGGCTCAAATGCAGCATCGCAGTCGGGCGCCGAAACGACCGGCTCCACGCCCAACAACGACCAGGACAAGGCCGGCGCGCGGAACTCCGGCGGCAGCAATAAGGCCGCACCCGCCAACAGTCCAAATGCCGCGGCCCCGCAGAAGGACCAGAGCGGGCAGACCAATCAGCGGCCGCAGAAACAGCAATAGCTATTTCTGGAACGCCTCGTCGATCGGCACGCGATAGCCGTTGGCGAGGCGGTTCGTTTCGTTGGCCATGCCGGTGATGGCCATGACCTCGCCGAACATCGCCTCGGTCATGCCGGCCTTGCGTGCCGCGGCGGTGTGGCTGGCGATGCAATAACCGCAGCCATTGGTCACCGACACCGCGAGATAAATCATCTCCTTTACCACCGGATCGAGCGCGCCGGGCGCCATCACTTCCTTGACGCTCTCCCAGGTGCGCTTGAGCGTCACCGGGTCATGCGCGAGATATTTCCAGAAGTTGTTGACGTCCGGCACGTTGCGGGAGGTCTTGATGTCGTCATAGACCGCGCGCACCGCGGGCGAAGCATCCTTGTATTCGATCGGCGCGGCCATGACGTTTCTCCTGATTTCTTACTTCGCGGGCGTCGCCAGCGGCTTGCCCTTCTCGACTACATAGACGGCCAGAACCTTGGCCCCCTTCGGGCCACTCTTTGCCGTATGAACCGCACCGGCCGGGATCTGGTAGCTGTCACCCGGCTTCATCGGCCTGTCCGGCTTGCCCTCGACCACGAGAATGGCATCGCCTTCCAGCAGATAGCCGCTCTCGACGCCCGGGTGCGAGTGACGGCCGATATCGACGTTCGGCGCGATCTCGGCGATGCCCATCACGGTCTCATAGCCGGCGCCCGGCACGTCGAACTTCTGCAGCGGGATTCGCTTGATCGGCGGCGGCGCCGACTGCGCGGCGGCAGCGCCCGCGAAAGCGATCGACACGGCGACGGCGAGGAACAGCGATTTCATATTCATTTTCATGGCATCTCCCCCTGTTGTGAGTGCGCCGAGCCTAGCATACTGCCGCTGGAAGAAACGTGGGGAAATGCCAATGCCGAAAACGCCGAACTATTTTCAGGGCAAGACCATCCTCATCACAGGCGCGGCGAGCGGGATCGGCCGTGCGACCGCTCTCATTTTCGCGCGCGAAGGCGCCAATGTGGTTTGCGCCGACATCAACGAACAGGGCGTCCAGCAGACCGCGCATGAGGTCAACAAGATCGGCAGTCAGGCGCTGGCCCTGACCATCGATGTGAGCAAGCGTGCCGCCGTCAACGACATGGTGCAGCTCGCGCTCGACGGCTTCGGCCGCATACATTTCCTGTTCAACTCGGCCGGCTCCGCGATCAGGCGCTCGAAGTTTCTCGACATCGACGACGACCTGCTGGAGCGCACCTTCGACCTCAATTTCAAGGGCACGTTCTACGCGATGCAGGCGGTGATCCCGCACATGCTGGAGAACAAAGGCGGCGTGATCGTCAATGTGGCGTCGATGTCGGTAAAGCGCGGCGGGCCCGGCACCACGGTGCATTACGCGGCGGCCAAAGGCGCGGTGAACACCATGACGATGGGCGTGGCGCGTGAATTCGCCAAGGACAATATCCGCTGCCTGTCGATCTCGCCGGGGCCGATCAACACGGCGTTCGCCGCGGCATCCGCCTCCTCGCCCGAATTGCTCAAGCGATTCCTCGACGACATTCCGATGGGACGGTTCGGCGAGCCCGACGAAATCGGCGAACTGGTACTGTTCATGTGCTCGGACGCCTGCCAGTTCATGACGGCGGACACCGTTTACGCGAACGGCGGCGGCGGCTGGCGGTAGCCTCTCCCGCATGCGGGAGAAGGGACAGGTCACTTCGCCTGGGGCGCACCCTTCACGACCGGGAAGTCCCGGCCGACAACCTTGTCGAGCCGGATCCATCCGGGCGCCTGCCTGGCCAGCGCACCGTCACCTTCGATCATGATGCGGCTGCCGACCATGTCCTTCCACAGCGCATGGCCCAGATAGACCTTGACGAAATCCGCGATGTTGCCGCGGAACACCAGGTCGATGTCATAACCCGGATCCCTGAGGCAAACGTCGGCCCCGGACGGCTGCAGAACCAGCCATAAAACCCGAAACTTCGTGCGGTTTGCCGGCACGCTGGCAAATTCAAACCGGATCACGACCCGCCGCTTCGGCAGTGCATCAAGCACCGCCCGCTTGCGGAAACCCCAGACCAGATAAGTCGGATCGAGGTCGGTCGGCTTGATGGCATCGCGGGCGTGACTCAATCCCCAATGGCCGAGCGCACTCACCACGTTGCGAAGCGCTTCGCCGGCCGGCGTCAGCCAGTACTCGGGATGCCCGGCGCGACTCCTCTTCTCGACAATCCCCTGCTCCGCCAGTTCCTGAAGCCGCGCGGCGAGAACCGCCTTGGAAATCAGCGGCATGCCTCGATGAATGTCGTTGAAGCTGCGGTTGTTCGCCATCAACTCGCGCAAGATCAGCGGCGTCCAGCGGTTCGCCACCACTTCGGAGGCTTTCGCAATCGGACAGAACTGGTCATAGCCGCGCGGCACCCGGCCATTACAGCATGGCGACGGCGTTCCGACCAGTTCGGAAAACAGACTTGCGACCGCCCGGATTTAGGCCAACGACTCCGCGGTGACGACCCGCCCGCCCCGGCACAGCTTGGGTGAGCGCTGTCAACGATCAACGGAGGATGTCATGGCACTTGCTGCGCAGGACCTCGCGTTCACCGGCTCGGTCGCGGGCCTTTATGAGCGGCTGCTGGTCCCGCTGATTTTCCAGTTCTATGCGGACAACGTCGCGGACGGCGTCGCGGCGCTCTCCCCCGCGCGCATTCTCGAAACGGCTGCCGGCACCGGCGTCGTCACCCGCGCGATGGCGAAACGCCTGCCGCGCGCCGAGATCACCGCGACTGACCTCAACCCGGCGATGCTCGACCAGGCCAAGCTGCGGCTCGGCGACAGCAAAAATGTGAAATGGGCGCAGGCCGACGCGCTGAAACTGCCCTACGAGAACGGCCAATATGACGTGGCGGTGTGCCAGTTCGGCGCGATGTTCTTCCCCGACCGCACCGCCGGTTACAAGGAGGCGCGGCGCGTGCTCAAGCCGAACGGCACGTTTTTCTTCAGCGTTTGGGACCGCATCGAAGACAATGAGTTCGCGGATGTGGTGACGCGCGAGATGGGAAAGCTCTTCCCGGCCGATCCGCCGGTGTTTCTCGCCCGCACGCCGCACGGCTATCACGACCTCGCGCGGATCAGGGCGGATGTCGCCGCGGCCGGCTTTGGCGATATACAGCTCGAGCCGCTCGCGGCGGTGAGCCGCGCGAAGTCCGCGCGCGATGTGGCGGTCGCCTATTGCGAGGGCACGCCGCTGCGCGGAGAAATCGAGGCGCGCGACAAGTCTGCGCTCGGCCGGGCGACGGAGCTGGCGACCGCCGCGCTCGAGAAGCGCTACGGCAGCGGGCCGGTCGAGGCGCGGATGAAGGCGATTGTGGTGACGGCGCGGTAAACGTTTTTATTCCGTTCGTTCCCGCGAAAGCGGCAACCCAGCGTGATTTTAATAAAACTGGGTCCCCGCTTTCGTGGCGACGAACGGATAGAGTTATTTCACCCCGAGCAGTTCGACGTCGAACATCAGCGTCGCGTTCGGCGGGATGACACCGCCGGCGCCGCGCGCGCCATAGCCGAGCGCGGGCGGAATGATGAGCGTGCGCTTGCCGCCGACCTTCATGCCGGCGACGCCCTCGTCCCAGCCCTTGATGACGCGGCCGGCGCCGACCGGGAACGAGAACGGCTCGTTGCGATCGACCGATGAATCGAATTTCGCGCCCTTCTGGCCGTTCGCGTAGAGCCAGCCGGTGTAGTGCACCGTCGCGGTCTTGCCCTTCGCCGTCGGGCCGGTGCCCTCTTTCACTTCGATGATCTGAAGGCCGTCGGCTGTGGTCATGCGTTTTCCTTGTTGGGCGTGGGCGGGGGCAAATGAGACGGCGACGATTGCGACAACGAGCAAGGCTACGGCGGTGATGACGGCGCGGAACATCTATTGATCCTTCAAATAGAAGCCTGATCTTTTAGCCGTCTTACCTCCTCATCCCAAGCCGATTTGTTCTTTCGATTTCTAACGATGGACGCTAACCTAGGGTTGTGGAGGGCTAATGCTGAGCAAAGTCACCGCCACTTTATCTCTTGCGCTTGCCTGCGGAGCGATTCTTTTTTCCTTTTTCATTGTCACGGATGATCCGAATACAACCACGCTGGATTCCGACATCGCGAACGTAAGGCATGAAATAAAAAACGCCGAAGACGAAAGTGCCAAATACTCTTCCGGCCTCATCAAGGTCTACATCGATTTGAGGCTTGAGACCTATCATCTCGCCGAAGCCATGCTGTCGACTAAACGCGCTTCCATATTGAGGCGAATAAATCTCGTCTACACGGTGAAAAACGAGACTGCAAATCCGAAACCCGACTTATCAGAGATCGAGGCGGACATCACCGCACAGCAACGAAAAGTCGACGCTGCTGCGCTTAAGGCCATTCAATATTCCGGTGGGTTAGTCCAGGCACTTGCGTTGAGTTCCCTGGAAACAGAGCGTTTGTCGTTGGCCTTTCTGCAACTCGCGCTCTACGGACAAAAATACGGGATACCTATTCCCTCGAAAAGCTTCTCCAAAGCCGATGAAGCCAAGCCTCAAAGTCCGGGCAATGTGGTTAGCGATAAGGATGCGTTATGAAATACGTCGTCGTAATTCTTGCGCTAATTAGTTTTGGACATTCTCTAGCTTTTGCCGACGACGCACCATTTGGTTTGACGTGGGGCGCGTCCGCTGAGGAGATTCGATCCGCGGGTGTGGATCTAAAGGATTTCCCATCATCAGACTTTGGTCGGTCCTATGTCGCTACAAAACTCAGTAAGGTTCTAAGCGACCAAGAAGCAACTTTGTTATCTTTTGGTTTTGATAACAAGCTTTGGCGCGTTGTTGCGGTAAGTAGATCGTTTGAAAATGATCCCTACGGAGCTTCCGTTAAATCTAGATACCAACAACTATCGGATATATTGACGTCAAAGTATGGAAAAGGAAAGCCATCACATCATCTTGGCGATTCAATCTTTTCAGACCCGCGTTATTTTTTAGCGGGAATAAAACAAGGAAATTCTAGTTGGTTTACCAACTTCGATTCCGGAAAGATTTTTATCCAACTCGGACTGACCGCGTCAGATAGTTCGACTGGTCAGTGGCGAATAATTTTTGAACACAAAGACGGACGGCGCGCCTTCGAGGACGGAAAACGAAATAAAGAAAAAGGGGCGCTGTAGCGTCAATTGTTTATTGCTATCACAACGGCAAATTGTCGTGCTTGCGCCTCGGCATATCGAGATTCTTATTCCGTAACATTGCCAACCCCCGCGCGATCCTTCGGCGGGTCGAGTGCGGCATGATCACGTCGTCGATATAGCCGCGCTCGGCGGCGACAAAGGGTGACAGGAAGCGGTCCTCGTACTGCTTGGTCTGCGCCGCGATCTGCTCCGGCGTGCCGCCGCGGAAAATGATCTCGACCGCCCCTTTTGCGCCCATCACCGCGATCTGCGCGGTCGGCCAGGCGTAATTCAGATCGCCGCCGACATGCTTACTCGCCATTACGTCATAGGCGCCGCCGAACGCCTTCCTTGTGATGACGGTGACGAGCGGCACCGTGCATTGCGAATAGGCGAACAGCAGCTTGGCGCCGTGCTTGATCAGCCCGCCATATTCCTGGTCGGTGCCGGGCAGGAAGCCGGGCACGTCGACGAAAGTCACGATCGGAATATTGAAGGCATCGCAGAAGCGCACGAAGCGCGCGGCCTTGCGCGAGGCGTCCGAGTCGAGCACGCCGGCGAGCACCATCGGCTGGTTGGCGACGATGCCCACCGTGCGCCCTTCCATGCGCGCAAATCCCGTCACGATGTTGCGCGCGAACGTCTCTTGAATCTCGAAGAAGTCCGCCTCGTCGACGACTTTGAGGATCAGTTCCTTGATGTCGTAGGGCTTGTTCGGATTGTCGGGGACGAGCGTGTCGAGCGATTCATCGATGCGCTCGGCGGAATCCTGCGTCGGCCATTCCGGCACGCCGCTCTCGTTGCTGGCGGGGAGGAAATCGATCAGCCGGCGCATCTGCAGAAGGCATTCGACGTCATTCTCGAACGCGCCGTCGGCGACGGAGGATTTGGTCGCGTGCACCGAAGCGCCGCCGAGTTCCTCCGCGGTGACGACCTCGTTCGTCACCGTCTTCACCACGTCGGGGCCGGTGACGAACATGTAGCTCGTGTCCTTCACCATGAAGATGAAGTCGGTCATGGCGGGCGCATAGACGTCGCCGCCGGCGCAGGGGCCCATGATGACGGAGATCTGCGGGATCACGCCGGAGGCCACCACGTTGCGGCGGAACACGTAGGAATAGCCCGCGAGCGCGGCGACGCCTTCCTGGATGCGCGCACCGCCGGCGTCATAGAGGCCGATGATCGGCGCCCTCGCCTTCATCGCCATGTCCTGGATCTTGACGATCTTCTGCGCATGGGTTTCCGACAGCGAGCCGCCGAATACCGTGAAGTCCTTGGCAAAGACAAAGGTCTTGCGGCCGTTGACGGTGCCCCATCCGGTGACAACGCCGTCGCCCGGCACCCTGGTCTTCTCCATGCCGAACTCGGTCGAGCGATGCTCGACGAACATGTCGAATTCCTCGAACGATCCCTTGTCGAGCAGGAGCTCGATGCGCTCGCGTGCGGTCAGCTTGCCGCGGGCGTGCTGCGCCTCGATGCGCTTCTCGCCGCCGCCAAGCTTTGCGCCCGCGCGCCGTTCCTCGAGGGTGTCCAGGATGTCTTTCATCGGCTTCCGCCCGTCCTTATCTTCATGACGATTTTTGCGGTTCTAACAGGCCCTTATCCAAACCAAAAGCCGGTTTCCGCCGGCTTGCGACTTGCGGGCCGGCCTCAAAGCTCAGGGATATTCAGGGAGTTAGCCGATGAGCGACGCCTCGATCCAGACGCCCCCGAGCCAAACGGCAAATCAACCGGCCGGCCAGATCGCGGGTGAAGTCACCGGCGGCGTGCGAATCCTGCTCCGGCTGGAGGGGTTGACGCTGTTCGCCGGGATGGTGCTGCTGTACGCGCTCTGGGGCGGCTCCTGGTGGATTTTCGTCGTCCTCTTCCTCGCGCCCGATCTCTCCTTCATCGCCTATCTCGCGGACCCCAAAACCGGCGCCATCGTCTACAACGCCGCCCACAGCTATCTGGCACCGGTGACGCTGATGACGCTGGGCTTCGCCTTTCCGGAGCCGCTGACGCTGTCGATTGCGATGATCTGGCTCGCCCATATCGGCTTCGACCGCGCGCTGGGCTACGGCTTGAAATATTCGGCCGGATTCGGCTTCACCCATCTCGGCCGGATTGGCCGGATCGGCCCGAAAACCACCCTGTGAAGCCTGTTGATGCCAAATGGCGGGGCGTCACGATGGCTTGAAAAGCCGGTATTGTAGCCGGCGCTGACTCGCTGCCTCGTTAGGGTCGCGCCCGCGTCGCCTTGATGACACGTCCGGCCCCTATTTCGCTCCATTCGCGCGTATTTCCTTCCACCGGTTTGGCCTTCCGATTTGCTCATGACGCCGATGTCTGCCCCGGTCTATTCAGTCCCCGAAAATCCCCAGCAGGAGATCGTCGATTTCCTGCGCCGCCTCTCCAGCATGCTGACCGGCGGCCGCAATGCCGAGATGCTGCTGCAAGCCGCCACGGCGATCGAGACGCTGGGCCGGCGCGCCGCGTCCGCCGAGCGGCTGTTCCAGGAGCAGCAGGAGGACCACGCGCGCAACCTCGAACTGCGCGAGGTGGCGGAGCTGGCGAGCGACAATCTGATGTCCGAAGTCGAGTCGCTGAAGGCGGAAATCGATCTCGTGAAAGCGCAGCTCGAGGAGCGCGAGCAACAACTTGAGCAGAGCCAGAACCAGCACGAGATCGACCGCAATCACTTCGCCGAGGAAACGCGGCGCCTGCAGGCCATCACGGAGACCAGCGAGACCAGGCTTGCGGAAGCTCATGCCGAGCTCGAACAGCTGAAGGCGGAATTCGATCTCCTGAAAACGCAGCTGCAGGAGCGCGAGCGGCAACTGGACGAGCGTCAGCAACAGCTCGAGGATCGCCAGAGCCAGCACGAGATCGACCGCAACCAGTTCGCCGAGGAAGCGCTGCGCCTGCAGGCCATGGCCGAGATCAGCGAGGCCAGGCTTGCGGCGGCTCACGCCGAGATCGAGGAGCTGCGCAGGCCGCCTCCGGTTGCGACCTTCGATGATTCGATCGCGGTGGTGCCCGTGCAGTCGCTGCAACTCGCCCGCACCCAGTTCGACTATCTCGCCAAAGGCTTTGCCGACAACGGCGATATCATCTCGCTCACCATCGCCGAGATCGGCGCCCGCGCCATCGACAAGGCGCTGGCCGACAACGAGCCCGCCGGCGACGCCGGCGTGACGTGAGCTACAAAAAAGCCGCGATTTGACAGGCCGCGCGGAGCGCGGTCTATTCCCCCCGGGGCAAAATGACCAAAAGCATTTTCGGGGGAAACGATGCTCACCGACTGGCGCTTTGCGCTGACCGCCGCGATTTTCTGCACGGCCGTATTGTTCACCTGCATCGAGACCAACGCGCAGTCGGCTCCCAAGGACACCGCCGCCCGCGTCGAGATCCATCCGATCCCGACGCTGACGCTCTCCGACCAGGAATTCCTGACCGGCGACGTTGCCGATGCCAAGCCGGTCATCGTCGCCGGCGAGCTTCGCATCGCGCGGGGCACCGGCCGGCTGCCGGTCGTAGTGATGATGCACGGCTCCGGCGGCGTCAGCGGCGTCAGCGAAGCCTGGGTGCATCAGTTCAATGAACTCGGCATCTCGACCTTCGTGCTCGACGGCTTCTCGGGTCGCGGCATCACGGCGACCAGCACCAACCAGGCCCTGCTCGGCCGGCTCAATTTCATCGTCGATATCTATCGCGCGCTGGAGGTGCTCGCCAAGCACCCGCGCGTCGACCCCAACCGCATCGTGCTGATGGGCTTTTCGCGCGGCGGCCAGGCCGCGCTCTACGCCAGCCTCACGCGCTTCCAGAAGCTCTGGAACAAGTCCGGAATCCAGTTCGCCGGCTACATCCCGTTCTATCCGGACTGCTCGACCACCTACCAGGACGATACCAACGTCGCCGACCGGCCGATCCGTATCTTCCACGGCACGCCCGACGACTATAATCCCGTTGCGAGCTGCAAGGCCTATGTCGCGCGCCTGAAGGACGCCAAGCGCGACGTGGAGCTGACCGAATATCCGGACTCCCAGCACGGCTTCGACGCCGGCCTGCTCGGCATCAACAATGTCAGAGTGGCCGTGAACGCCCAGAGCGTGCGCAACTGTCATATCAAGGAAGGCGAAGGCGGTCAGCTGCTCGATGCCGATACGCAAGAGCCCTTCAGCTACAAGGACAGCTGCGTCGCGCTCGATCCGCATGTCGGCGGCAATCCCGAAACCGCGGAAGAGGCACGCAAGGCCGTGGTGACGTTCCTGCAGACGCTGTTCAAGCTGGGGTAAGCCGCCTGGAGCATTTCCGGTTCTGATTGAATCAGAACCGGGCTCCAGCTTTTTTGTTTTGACGCGTTTTCTTTACGCGAACCGGTATCCACTTCGCTCGAAAACGCTCTAGCACGACGAATTGAACCACCGTGTCTGGAACCAGAAGAACTTGCCCGCCGAGTTCGAGTTGTTCCGCAAATCGAACTCGGAGGTCGTCGATGACCAGTTTCAAACTTGCAAGCGTGGGCGCGCTGACCATCGCCCTTGTGATTGCCCCTGGCGCCGTCGCTTATCCCATCCATGCCGCCATGTCTCCGTTAGCCGCCATGGCGGGCTCATGGTCGGGCGGCGGCATGCTCAGCATGGCCGATGGACAGCAGGAGCCGCTGCGCTGCCGCGCCTCCTACGATGTCGCCGGCCGCGGCGAGGCGCTCAGCCTCAACCTGCGATGCGCCAGCGCCAGCTACAATTTCGATCTGGCGAGCAATGTCGAATATCGCGGCGGCGCGATCTCGGGCCAATGGACGGAGGCAAGCCACAATGCCTCGGGCAGCATCTCGGGGCGCGCGTCAGGCGATCATGTCGAAGCTGCTGCGCGAGGCCAGAATTTTTCAGCCAATCTCTCGCTGACCACGCGCGGCAACCGGCAGACCGTGTCGATCCGCCCTGAAGGCACCGACGTCCGCGCCGTCTCGCTCGCGCTGGAGCGGCGTTAGCGCCGGTTACAATGTCGGTTGGAGAGACTTCCCGACCCCGAGTTCGTAGCGGCCTCAACGGCGCGGCTTGGTCAGCCGCAGCACGAATACCAGCACTTCGGCAACCGCTTTGTAGAGCTCGGCCGGAATTTCGTCGCCGAGCTCGACATTGGAGAGCGCGCCCGCCAGCACCTCGTTCTCCTCGATCGGGATGTCGTGGGCCCTGGCGAGCTCCACGATCTTGGCGCCGACGGTGCCCCTGCCCTTGGCGACGACGCGCGGCGCACTGCCCTTCTTCTC
>DASZXA010000016.1:0-97461 GCA_035546455.1 Pseudolabrys sp. | reverse complement strand
GCGCTGATCCGGCTCGGCGCCGTATCCGCAGCCGCCGACGCACAACGAACGCGCGCTGGCGCCATGCCGAATGCCGAAATGCAGCGTCGCGAAACCACCCATCGACAGGCCGACGATATGCGCCTGCCGCTCGCCGATATGGTCGAGCACGGCCAGGATGTCGTCCGCCGCGCGCACCTGTGAATAGGAGGAAACCCGCTCGGGCACGTCCGACGGCGGAAAGCCGCGGGCATTGAAAGCGATGGTACGGTAGCGCTTGCCGAAATGCCGCATCTGCGGCTCGTAGCTGCGCAGATCGCCGGCGAATTCGTGGACGAAGATCACCGGCTGGCCCGATCCGGTCTCCTCGAAATAGAGGCGCACGCCGTCGTCGGTCGTTGCATGGGGCATGCCGGTTTCCTCCCCGACCCTACTCCGCCGCGGCCTCGCGGATGTGGCGCGCGGTCGGCGTGCGCATGGTGACGAGCTCTTCGGCCGCGGTCGGGTGCAGCGCGACGGTGGCATCGAAATCGGCCTTGGTCGCCTTCATCTTCACGGCGATGCCGACCAACTGGATGAGGTCGCCGGCGTCGGGCCCGGCAATGTGGCAGCCGACGACCTGCTGGGTGGCGCCGTCGACCACGAGCTTCATGAACATGCGCGTGTCGCGGCCGGCGAGCCCCATCTTCATCGGCCGGAAGCTGGTCTTGTAGATGTCGACCACGCCGAGCTTCTCGACCGCCTGTGCTTCGGTCAGGCCGATCGTGCCCAGTTCCGGGCTGGAGAAAACGGCCGTCGGCACGTTGGTGTGGTCGACGCGGATCGATTTGCCGCCGAACACCGTGTCGGCGAAGGCATGCCCCTCGCGGATCGCCACCGGGGTCAGATTGACGCGATTGGTGACGTCACCGACGGCGTAGATGTTCTCGACATTGGTGCGCGAGAATTCATCGACGGCAATGCCGCCGTTCTCGGCAATCTTCACGCCGACTGTTTCGAGGCCAAGACCCTTGACGTTCGGATGACGCCCGGTCGCGAACATCACCGTATCGACCACCATCTCGGCATTGTCCGTCAGATCGACGCAATAGCCGTGATCGACTTTCTCGACCGCGTTTACGGTCTGCTGGGTGATGATCTTGATGCCGCGCTTTTCCATCTCCGCGCGAAGATAGGCGCGCAGATCGTCGTCGAAGCCGCGCAGAATATTGTCGCGCCGATAGACCAGCGTCACCTTGGAGCCGAGATTGGCGAAGATGCAGGCAAACTCGACGGCGATATAGCCGCCACCCTGAATCAGAATCCGCTCAGGCAGCCTTTTGAGGTGGAAAGCCTCATTGGAAGATATGACGTGCTCGAGACCGGCGATCTTCGCGCCCATGCTCGGTGCGCCGCCGGTCGCAACCAGTATCTTGTCCGTGCGAACACGTTTGCCGTCGGCGAGCCGGATCGTATGTGCATCTTCGATCACGGCGCGCGATCTGACGATCTCGACCTTGTTGCGTTCAAGCGTGGACACGTAGGCCGCTTCAAGGCGCGCGATTTCGCGATCCTTGTTGGCGATCAGATGCGCCCAGTCGAATGACGGATCGGACAGCGTCCAGCCGAATGCGGCGGCATCTTCGAACTCATCGGCAAATCGCGAGGCGTAAACCAGAATCTTCTTCGGAACACAGCCGCGAATGACGCAGGTGCCGCCGACACGATACTCCTCCGCGACCGTTACCCTGGCGCCGTAGCTGGCCGCAATCCGGGCGGCGCGCACGCCACCCGAGCCCGCGCCAATGACGAAAAGATCGACGTCGTAATCTGCCATCGGAAATGACTGCGCGGCGCTAGAGATCGTGCCCCATCTTCTTCATTTCGACGCGATATTTCGCCAGCACTTCTTCGGAGAATTTCTGCGCCCAACCCTGCGCGAAATTCATTCCTTGCGCCAAAGCCTTTGGCTCTTCGGCAATCATCTTGTGACCGACCGGCGACTTGTAGAACGCCAGCATGTCCTTGAGCTCGCTCTCGGTGAAATGAGAAGCGTAGGCCTTCGCCACCTCATCATTCACTTCCTGAATGCGCGGCCCGAGCTCGGTGCGCAGTTTCCCCGCCACGGTGGTCAGGTCTTTGCCCAGCGCAGGATTCTGCTGCTCGAACATCGCCTTGCCTTGCTCGATGACGTTCGGGATCAGGGCACCGAAGATCGCGTCACCGCCTTTGAGCGCGACAATTTCCTTGGCTGTTGCAATGGCGGCCGCCGACGGTTGCTGCTGCGCAATGCTGTGGCCGCCGAAGGCCACCAGCGCCGCGGCGACGGCACAGGCGCGCAACGTCGCAACACTCAACTTCGCAATCATTGTTCTCACTCCTTAGCGAAAATCAGGGTCGTTCGACCACACGTATACCTTCAGGCCCGGCCAGGATCGCGGCATACGCCAGGCCGATGAATAGCCCATGTTCCATCACGCCAGGTATCGCCACCAGCCTCGCCGCCAGCCCCTTGGGATCTGCGATTCGCCCAAGCGCGGCGTCGATGATCCAGTGACCGCCATCCGTGACGAAAGCAAGGCCGTCCTTGCCGCGCCGCAATGTCAGCGTCCCGCCGGCGCCTGCGGCAGCAAGCGCGCTCTCGATGGCGCGCTGGGTCGCCGCCAGGCCGAATGGAAGCACCTCGATCGGAAGCGGAAAGCGGCCGAGGGAAGCCACCCATTTGGTTTCGTCGGCGATCACCAGCATTTTAGCCGAAGCCGCGGCGACAATCTTTTCGCGCAGCAGCGCGCCGCCACCGCCCTTGATCAAGGTGAGATCGGGTCCGATCTCGTCCGCGCCATCGACCGTCAGGTCGAGCGCCGGCGTCTTGTCGAGGGTCGTCAGCGGCACCCCGACCCGCTCCGCGTCGGCGCGGGTCGCTTCCGAAGTCGGCACGCCGATCACATCGAGGCCAGCCTTCACCCGCTCGCCCAGTAATTCGACGAAATGCTTTGCCGTCGAGCCGGTGCCGAGCCCGAGCTTCATGCCGGGGCAAACATATTCAATCGCCCGCGCAGCGGCCGCCCGCTTTTGTAGATCGGCGCTCATTGCCCCGTTTACCCCCGTGCCGCACCGTTCTGTAGCCTTGATCGCGGGCCGAGAATAGCCGAAATCAGGCAACGGTAAATTTGAAGGCCAATTCAAGCATGACTCATCCCGTCATTGTGTTCGACCTGGACGGCACTCTGATCGACACCGCGCCGGACCTGATCGCGACCCTCAATGTCATCCTGACAAAAGAAGGAATGCCGCCGGTCCCCTATGAGCAGGCGAGGACGTTAATCGGCGGCGGCGCCAAGGTCATGTTGGCCCGCGGGCTGGCAGCGGAGGGGCGCGATGCGTCCCCCGCGCAACTCGACAAGCTGTTCGTCGACTTCGTCAACCATTACTCGGCGCACATCGCAGACCATTCCCGGCCCTTTCCCGGACTGGAGCAGACACTCGATCAACTGTCCGGCGACGGATTCAAGTTAGCGGTCTGCACCAACAAGCTTGAGGGGCTGTCACGAAAATTGCTCGATGCGCTCAAGCTGACGCCACGATTCGCGTTTATCTGCGGTCAAGACACGTTCGCCGCGCCGAAGCCAAACCCGGACACGCTTCGCAAGACCATCGCGGCCGCCTCGGGCAGCATGAGCGACGCATTCATGATCGGAGATTCGGAGACGGACGTTCTCACGGCACGGGCGGCAGGCGTGCCGATCGTCGCCGTCGATTTCGGTTACACGCCGCGGCCCATCGCCGAGTTCCGGCCGGACCGCGTGATCAGCCGTTTTAGTGAGTTGCCCACCGCAATCGCAGCGATCCGGCGCAACGCCTGAGGTCGGCGCAAGACGTGGTTAACGCGGTAAGGTTAATGCCCGCGGCGGGTTGCGCGACTTTTGCCGCAATTCTAATCTTAATGGAATCCGACTGTGGTTACTGCCCCGGAGGGGATGGGATGTATCGCGTATTGTTTGTACTGAGTGGCGGCCTTCTGCTTGCGGCGTGTTCGTCGACTCCGGATTGGATGAGCCTCGACGCGCTGAAGCCGGCGCCGATCACCGAGTCGGTCCAGTTCGAAACCGAGCCGGCCGGTGCGACCGCAACGCTTTCGACCGGGCAGAACTGCAAGACGCCCTGCGCGGTCACCGTCCCGGCGGACAAGCCTTTCTCTGTAACGTTCACGCTGACCGGCTATCAGCCCGCCAGCGAGGAAGTCGAATCCGTCCTGGTCGACGGCAGCACCAAGCTGCGCCCCAATCCGGTCAGCGCCGAGTTGACGCCCGCGCCGCCGCCGCCGAAGCCGGCGAAGAAGCCCGCGCGCAAGAAGACCAGCGCCGCGAAGCCGGCTGCCGCTCCCAAGCCGAAGGCAGCGGCCGCGCCGCCGCCGCCGGCCGCATCGGCGCCGGCCCCTGCGCCGGCCGCCTCCTCGCCGTGGCCGTCTGCCGCCCCGGCGCAGCAGTAAAAGTAAGCTCAATTCCAATGAAAGACCCGGCCCTGGCGCCGGGTCTTTTCGTTTCCGGCGACGGGCGCTGTGGCGCTTATCCGTCACATTTCTTATATCTAGGGCGGTTCCATCGCATGCGCGGACAGGCGGCGTGAATATCGCGACTCCAGCAACGGACTTCGAGAGCGGATCGCCGGTCCGCCCGATGGTGGATTCGTTCGCCCGTCCGATCACGTATCTGCGCGTCTCGGTGACCGACCGCTGCGATTTCCGCTGCGTCTACTGCATGTCGGAGCACATGGCGTTCCTGCCCAAGGCCGACCTGCTCTCGCTCGAGGAGCTCGACCGCCTGTGCGGCGCCTTCGTCGCCAAGGGCGTCACCAAGCTGCGCCTGACCGGCGGCGAGCCGCTGGTCCGCCGCGGCATCATGACGTTGGTGTCGTCGCTGTCGCGCCATCTCGACAGCGGCTCGCTCAAGGAACTGACGCTGACGACCAACGGCTCGCAGCTCGCGAAATACGCGCAGGACCTCAAGGCGTGCGGCGTCGAGCGCATCAACGTGTCGCTCGACACTCTCGACGAGGACAAGTTCCGCGCCATCACGCGCTGGGGCAATTTGACCAAGGTGATGGCGGGGATCGATGCCGCACAGGCCGCCGGACTCGCGGTCAAGATCAACGCGGTCGCGCTCAAGGGCGTCAACGAAGACGATCTCGCGCCGATGATCGGCTGGGCCCACGGCCGCGGCATGGACATGACCATCATCGAGGTGATGCCGCTCGGCGATGTCGGCGAAGGGCGGCTCGATCAATATCTACCGCTGTCACTGGTGCGCGCGCGGCTCGCCGAACGCTACACGCTCGACGACATCGATTACCGCACCGGCGGCCCGGCGCGTTACGTGACGGTGAAGGAAACCGGCGGCCGGCTCGGCTTCATCACGCCGATCACCCACAATTTCTGCGAATCCTGCAATCGCGTTCGCATCACCTGCACCGGCACGCTCTATATGTGCCTCGGTCAGGAGGACGCCGCCGACCTCCGCAAGCCGTTGCGCGCCTCCGAGAGCAACCAGGCGCTGTATGCCGCAATCGATGAAGCGATCACCCGCAAGCCCAAGGGCCACGACTTCATCATCGACCGCCGCCAAAAACGGCCCGCCCTCGCCCGCCACATGAGCGTGACCGGCGGATAAATCCTCCGTAATCACCAAATACATCGATAGACAATGGCAATTTGACCATTGACGGCGGGCCGCCGTGACGGGTTAAGTGGGTGTGTCCGGCTCGAGGGGAGCCTGACGGGGGCATAACTCAAAAAGAATAAGCGCGGCCGCCGCCATTGTGCGGCCCGCCAGGGTGGAACGTGGGCATGCTTGACGGACTCCTGAAGTCGTTACTTCCGCTTTCGCGCATCATCGATTCCATCAATGCCTGGCTTGGCCGCTATCTTTCGTGGCTGATCCTGGTCGCCGTGATCGTGTCGGCCGGCAATGCCACCATTCGCAAGATATTCGACACATCGTCGAACTCCTGGCTCGAGCTGCAATGGGTGTTGTTCGGCGCCGTGTTCCTGCTGTGCTCGCCGTGGACCTTGATGAGCAACGAGCACATCCGGATCGATATCGTGAACAACCTCATGCCACGTTGGCTGCGCGGCACCATCGACATGGTCGGGCATGCGTTTTTCCTGCTGCCGCTCGCGATCGTGATGATCGTGACGGGGCTTCCGTTCTTCCTGCGCTCCTTCGAGATCAATGAACAGTCGGGCAATGCCGGCGGCCTGCCACAATGGCCGAGCAAGGGGCTTATCCCGCTCGCTTTCACGCTTCTGTTTGTTCAGGCGATCTCGGAGTTGATCAAGCGGGCCTCTATCATGCGTGGCCTGATCCCGGATCCGCATGAGAACCAGCAATCGACACTCGAAGCCGAAGTCGACCACCTCGTCGACGCAATCGAAAAACGATAATCAGCCGGCTGGGAGCGGGGGATTTCGATGCTTGCCTTTTTCATCGACAACATGGCGCCGATTATGTTTCTGGCGCTGGTCTTGTTCCTGCTGCTGGGATACCCGGCGGCATTTTCGCTCGGCGCCGTCGGACTGTTGTTCGGCCTGATCGGCATCGAGCTCGGTCTGTTCGTCCCCGACTTCCTTCAGGCGCTGCCCGAACGCGTCTACGGCGTGATGAACAATGACACGCTGCTCGCGATTCCATTTTTCACGTTCATGGGCCTCGTGCTCGAACGATCCGGCATGGCTGAAGACCTGCTCGACACGATCGGGCAACTGTTCGGCACCGTGCGCGGCGGTCTCGCCTACGCGGTGATCTTCGTCGGCGCCCTGCTCGCCGCCACCACCGGCGTCGTCGCGGCCTCGGTGATTTCGATGGGCCTGATCTCGCTGCCGATCATGATGCGCTACGGCTATGACCGGCGCGTTGCTTCCGGCGTGATCGCAGCCTCCGGCACGCTGGCGCAAATCATCCCGCCGTCCCTCGTTCTCATCGTGATGGCCGACCAGCTCGGCCGCTCGGTCGGCGACATGTATGAAGGCGCTTTCATTCCGGGCCTCGTTCTGTCCTGCCTTTATGCCTTCTACGTGTTCCTTGTGACACTGGTCTTCCCCAAGGCGACACCCGGGCTTCCCCCGGAGGCGGTCGGATTTCGCGAAGCCAACGGTGGCCGCGGCCTGACCTCGCTGGCCATTCTGACGGTGGTCAGCGCGTTGTTCGGTTGGTACCGCATGCGGGATTCGAACACGCATGGCGCCGATTTCGTCGTGCTGACGATGTTCTACGGAATTATGTTCGCGTTCGCCGTGGCAGTGCTCGACTGGCTCATCGAGAAATCGTTCAAAGTCCGCGTGCTTTCGTACATCGCACGGCAGACCACTTTTGTGATGGTGCCGCCGCTGTTCCTGATCTTCCTCGTGCTTGGCACCATCTTCCTTGGCGTCGCGACGCCGACCGAAGGCGGCGCGATGGGCGCGGTTGGCGCACTGATCCTGGGTTTGCTTAAACGCCGGCTCAGCTTCGACCTGATCCGCCAGGCCGTCCAGTCGACGGCCAAACTGTCGGCATTCGTCGTCTTTATTTTGGTCGGCGCGCGCGTCTTTTCGCTCACGTTCTATGGCGTCAGCGGCCATATCTGGGTCGAGCATTTGTTGACGTCGCTGCCGGGCGGCCAGGTCGGCTTCCTGCTGTTCGTCAACGCCTTTGTCTTCGTGCTGGCCTTCTTCCTCGACTTCTTCGAACTCGCGTTCATCATCATCCCGCTGCTCGGGCCCGCGGCGGAGAAGCTCGGCATCGACCTGATCTGGTTCGGCGTCATCCTCGGCGTCAACATGCAAACCTCGTTCATGCACCCGCCGTTTGGATTTGCGCTGTTCTATCTGCGTTCGGTTGCGCCAAAGGAGCCCTATATCGATCGGGTCACCGGCAAGAAAACAGACGGTATAACCACCGGTCAGATTTACTGGGGCGCCGTACCTTTCGTGGTCATCCAGGTCGTCATGGTGGTGCTGGTCATCACCTTCCCGGCGATGGTGATGCACTACAAACGCGGGCTTTCGAACGTCGATCCCAACAAGGTGAAGATCGACGTTCCCGCACTCGACAATCTCCCGCCGCCGGACGTGCAATTCAATTTCAAATAGGCCACGCGCCTGAATGTCGCTCAATAAAAAACCCCGGAGCTTTCGCTCCGGGGTTTCGCTTTGTATTGACGGTTCGATCAGGCGCGCATCGCGCGGATCATGAACTGGTCGTAGGTGTTCTCGGCGACCTGGAACCACTGATAGGTGTTCTTGGTGAACTCCATCAGCGAATCGTTGGCCTTCTTGAAGTCCGCGTTTTCCTTCGCGACTTCCCCGTGCAACTCCATGGTCGCCTTGTAAGAGGCATCCATGATCTTCTGGTTGAACACGTGCAGCTTGGTGCCGCCGGCCAGCAGCTTGCGCAGAGCCAACGGGTTGACCTTGTCGTATTTCGCCATGGTCACCGTATTGGAGTAGTGCGCAGCCTGCTCGAGGATGTGCTGGTAGTTCTTCGGGAGGGCGTTCCACTTGTCGAGGTTCACCATCGCGAACAGCATCGAGCCGCCTTCCCACCAGCCGGGCGCGTAGTAGTGCGGCGCGACCTTGTAGAAGCCGAGCTTCTCGTCATCGTACGGACCGACCCACTCGCAGGCGTCCAGCGTGCCCTTTTCGAGCGCCGGGTAGATGTCGCCGCCCGCGATCTGCTGCGGCACGCCGCCGAGCTTTTGGAGAACCTTGCCGGCCCAGCCGCCGATGCGCATCTTCAGGCCCTTGAGATCGTCGACCGAGTTGATCTCCTTGCGGTACCAACCGCCCATCTGGCAGCCGGTATTGCCGGCAAGCAGGCCGCGCTGGTTGTACTTCTTGTAGAACGCGTTCATCACCTCGTCGCCGCCGCCTTGCGTCCACCACGCCTGGTTGATGCGGGCGTTCGGGCCGAACGGCACCGACGTGCCGAAGCCGAAGGTCGGGTCCTTGCCGAAGTAGTAGTACGAAGCCGTGTGGCCGATTTCGACGGTGCCGTTCTGCACCGCATCGACGATCGCGAGACCGGGGACGATTTCGCCGGCGGCGAACGGCTGAATCTGGAACTTGCCGTCGGTGGCGTCCGAGACCGCTTTGCACATCACCTCGGCCGCGCCATAAATCGTGTCGAGCGACTTCGGCCAGCTGGTCGGCATGCGCCACTTCAGCTCCGGCATGGACTGCGCGATTGCCGGGCTCGCGACCGCGGTCGCAGCCAGGCCCACGCCCGCAGCCTTCAAAAATTGACGACGCTTCATTCGGTATCCTCCCTCTTCAATTTTAAGCGGTGCTATGCCCCGCCACCCCCATAATGGGCGTTGCCGTTGGCACGCCATATGACGGACATGCCGGCTGGGGCCAGTCTGCACGGCTTTTGAAAGGCTGAAAAGCTTAGTTTTATGGCCCATTCACGAAAAAGCCCGCCCGGGATAGCCCGGGCGGGCAATTATCGGCCAGAGTAGACGAACCTCAGCCGCGCGAGCGCATCCGCACCATGAAGGCGTCGAAGCCGAGCTCCGCGACCTGCCACCAGAGGTACTCGTCGTTACGGAAGGCGATCATGCTGTCGTACACCTTCTTGAAGTCGGCGTTCTTGGCCGAGACTTCATCGTAGGTGGCCAAGGCCGCCTTGTAGCTTGCTTCCATCACAGGTTGCGGGAACGGGCGCAGTTGCGCGCCATTGGCGACCAGCCGTTTGAGCGCACCCGGATTTACTGCATCGTACTTTGCGTTCATCCAGGTGTTGGCCTCGGCGGAGGCGGCCTGCACGATGGCCTGATAATTTTTCGGGAGTGCGTTCCACTTTTCGAGATTGATGAAGTGGTGGAGCATCGCGCCACCTTCCCACCAGCCCGGATAGTAGTAGTATTTCGCGACCTTCACGAAGCCGAGCTTCTCGTCGTCGTACGGGCCGACCCACTCGACAGCGTCGATGGTGCCCTTCTCCAGTGCCGGGTAGATGTCGCCGCCGGCGATCTGCTGCGGCACCGCGCCCATCTTGCTGAAGATCTGGCCGTTGAACCCGGCCGTGCGGAATTTCAGACCCTTGAGATCGTCCGGGGTATGGATTTCCTTGCGGAACCAGCCGCCCATCTGCGTGCCGGTATTGCCGGCCGGGAACGCGATGAAGCCATATTTTTTGTAGAACGTGTTGGCGAGATCGCCCGCACCGCCGAATGCCATCCACGCATTCTGCATCCGCGCGTTGAGGCCGAATGGCTGCGCCGTGAACAAGGCGAACGTCGGGTCCTTGCCGACATAGTAATAAGACGCGGTCTGGCACATCTCGACGGTGCCGTTGCCGACGGCGTCCGCAGCCGCCAGACCCGGCACGATTTCTCCGGCCGGGAAGGTCGCAATCTGGAAGTTGTTATCGGTGGCTTCGGCCACGATCTTGGCGAAAATCTCGCATGCGCCATAGATCGTATCGAGCGACTTCGGGAAGCTCGATGTCAGGCGCCATTTCAGTTGCGGGCTCGACTGGGCAATCGCGGGCGCTGCGATTGCGCTCGCCGCGAGCCCCGCGCCTGCCACGCCAAGAAACTGCCGGCGTTTCATCACGGAATATCCTCTTGCTGTGTGGAGGGGCTGCTCGAAAAGCGCAGCCCGATGGGCGCTTAAAAGCACCTTCACGCCAGCTTGGAAAGCCGCATCAACTCATGCGAGCCATGCAACAAAGTTCCAAGAGGCTGCGGCTTAGGCTTCGACCACGATCTTCGGGGCTGCCCTGCCGCCGGCCATCAGGCTGTCGCGGACCCGCGCCGCAATGTCGCGGTAAATCCGGGCGTGCTCCCCTTCCGGATCGGTGGCGACAACCGGCAGGCCGCTGTCCGACTTTTCCCGGATCGCCATGTGTAGCGGCACCTCGCCCAGGAACGGAACGCCGAGGCGCTCCGCCTCGTGCCGTGCGCCGCCATGGCTGAAGATGTCGGACCGCGTGCCGCATTGCGGGCAGACGAAGTAGCTCATGTTCTCGACCACGCCGAGCACCGGCACATCGACACGCTTGAACATTGCGATGCCGCGGCGCGCGTCGATCAACGCGAGATCCTGCGGGGTTGAAACAATGACGGCGCCTTTGAGCGGCACCTGCTGCGCCATTGTGAGCTGCGCGTCACCAGTACCTGGCGGCATGTCCACCACCATGACGTCGAGTTCGCCCCATTCGACTTCGCGGAGCATCTGCGTGATGGCCGACATCACCATCGGCCCGCGCCAGATCATTGGCGTCTCTTCGTCGATCAGGAAGCCGATCGACATGACGTTCATGCCGTAGCTGCTGATGGGCTGAAGCCGCGTGCCGCCGATCGTTTTCGGCTTTTCCTTGATGGCGAGCAGTTTCGGAATCGAAGGGCCGTAGATATCGGCATCGAGCAGCCCGACCTTGAGGCCGAGGTCGCGCAGGCCGAGCGCCAGGTTGACCGCGGTGGTCGATTTACCGACGCCGCCTTTCCCCGACGCGACCGCGATGACCGCGTTGACGCCCGGGATGCCGGGTTGGCTGCGTGGCGCGCCATGCTGGTGGCCGGGACCGTGTCCATGGCTATGTGCCTGCCCTTGTCCTTGTCCTTGCCCTTGGGGGGGACGTGTCGGCGCCGGACGCGGCGCGCCGCCGGCGCGCTCGGCGGTCAGGGCCACCATCGCCGACTGGACGCCGGGGATTGCGCGCACCGCCTCCTCGGCCTGCTTGCGCACGGCTTCCCATTGCTTGACCGCCGCGGCATCGACGGTCATCGAAAAGAACACCTTGCCGTCGGTGACGACGATGTCGGAGAGCACCCGCGCCTGCGGCAGCGCCGCGCCGTCGGGGGCCGCCACCTCGGCCAGCGCCGCCAGGACCTGCTCTTTCGTTACCGACATTGCCGTTCATCCTTACCTGTACGGTTGACGAAACCGCGTGCAACGGGGTCTATGGCGTAACAACGCCGAACATACGACCGATATAGCAGGAGGAAATGATGGCGAAAGTGGCTTTTCTCGGCTTGGGCGTCATGGGTTACCCCATGGCCGCCCACCTCAAAAACAAAGGCGGACACGAGGTGACGGTCTATAACCGCACCGCCGCCAAGTCCGAGCAGTGGGCCAAGCAGTTCGGCGGCAAGACGGCCCCGACGCCCAAGGCCGCCGCGCAGGGCCAGGACTTCGTCATGTGCTGCGTCGGCAACGACAACGACCTGCGCGAAGTGACGCTCGGCAAGGACGGCGCCTTCCAGGCGATGGGAAAAGGCACGACCTTCGTCGACCACACGACGGCGTCCGCTGAAATTGCCCGTGAGCTGTTCGACGCGGCGAAGAAAGGCGGTTTCGATTTTATCGATGCGCCGGTATCGGGCGGCCAGGCCGGCGCCGAGAATGGCGTCCTCACTGTGATGTGCGGTGGCGAGCAAGGCGTGTTCGACAAGGCCAAGCCTGTCATCGATGCCTATGCGCGAGCCTGCAACCTGATGGGCTCACCCGGCTCCGGCCAACTCGCCAAGATGGTCAACCAGATTTGCATCGCCGGACTTGTGCAGGGCCTGTCGGAAGGAATCCATTTCGCCAAGAAGGCCGGCCTCGATATCGAGAAGCTGATCGCAACGATCTCGAAGGGAGCGGCACAAAGCTGGCAGATGGAGAACCGGTACAAGACGATGGCCGCGAACAAATACGATTTCGGCTTTGCGGTGGACTGGATGCGCAAGGACCTGAGCATCTGCCTCGGCGAAGCGCGAAAAAACGGGGCAAATCTGCCGGTTACCGCATTGGTCGATCAATTCTATGCGGAAGTGCAGAAAATGGGCGGCAAACGCTGGGATACATCGGCGCTGTTAGCGCGGCTGGATCGCTAAAACTCACGAAGCAGCCCATCTTCTGCGACGAGCAGACCCGCTTGTCTGACGTCATCTGCGCGGGCGAGCATCGTCGGGTTCATGTGGGTGACCATAACCTGGCGGGCGCCGAGATCGGGGAGACGCGCCTTGAGCGTCTCCCAGCCGATGTGACCGGTCAGCTTGCCGGCGTCGTTGTAACATTCCAAAATGAACAGGTCGGCGCCGCGCGCGATCGGCAGCAAGGCATCGGTCCATTCGGTATCGCCCGAATAGGCGAAGATCGTGCAGCCATCCGACAACCGCAGCGCGGTCGACGGCGCGCCGGACTGATGGATCACCTCGGCGGTGATGAGCGAATGGCCGAGCACATCCGTCTCGACGCCGACCGGGATTTCCTGAACCCGCCAGTCATACTTCCATTTCGAGCCGGTCGATTTCGGAAAGAAGACCTCCATCGCCGCGTCGAGGCGCGCTTTTGTCCCCGGCGGTCCGGCAATCAGCAGAGGGCGGTTGCGGCGGGACAAGAACTGCGCGTCGAGCAATAAAAACGGCAGGCCGCCGAAGTGATCGCCGTGCAGATGCGACAGCACAATCGCATCGATCGCATTGGGATCGAGCTTGAGCTTCTTGAGCGCCGGCAACGCCGATGCGCCGAAATCGACAACAACGACACCTTTATTGGTTTCGAGCCAGAAGCATGTGTTGGACCGGCCGCCGGAGCCGAAGGCGTCGCCGCATCCAACAATCGTCAACCGCATCGCTAGGCTTTCGCGCTCGGGCGCGCCGACACTTCGGCGTGCCAGCGTTTAACATTCTTGAGATCGGGCATCTCGATCTTCGCCGGCTTCATGAAGTCAGCCGCGCAAAGCGCCGTGATATCCGCAATCGAGAAGCGATCCCCGGCGGCGTATCGATGCTTGGCGAGCTGGGCGTCGAAGATATGGAGAAATTCGATGACACGCGGGCGGTTCGCCTCCCCCCAGTCCGCGACCTGCGGCACTTCCAGCGTCTTGGCTGCCGGGTGCAGATGCCGAAACACGAATGCGACCGTCAGTAGAAAATTGATCTCGCAACGCCTGTTCCACATCTCCACCATCGCGGTCTCAAGCGGGCCGGTGCCGAATAGTGGCGGCTCCGGTTGCTGAGCTTCGAAGTAGCGGCAGATCGCGACCGACTCGGTAATGACCGTGCCATCGTCAAGAACGAGAGCCGGCATGCGCTGAAGCGGATTGATGGCGGTGTATTCCGGCGTGCGCTGCGCGCCGGCTATCATGTCGACCTGCTCGGTCGGGACCGTGATGCCCTTCTCGGCCAGAAAGATCCTGACCCGCCGCGGATTGGGCGCCCGCCCGGAATCGTAAAGCTTCATCGCATCCCCCTAAATCGCTCGAAAACGGCCGAAATCACGGAATCACGGCGCGAATACACTGGTCAAGGCCGGGAAACGAGCGTTTTGGGAGCTATGCCTTTTCGTTAACCAGCATCTTTAGCCCCCTCTTAAGCTTGGCCTTAACGAATTTCCGCCAGTTTCGCCCGCGGCCGAGTGTGTGAAGTGCGTTAAATGACGATCCCGGGCGAAACTCCTGATCTCGCGGTGCCACCCGAAAGCTCGCCGGTTCGCCGGCGGCTCGCCGCGCAATATGTGCGCGATGCACGCGATCGTCTGACATCGACCACCGGCACGCGCCCCTTCTTCGATCTCGAGTTGCTGCGCCAGTACGCGCAGACGCGGCTCTCCGCATCGCTCGTCGTCCTGTTGCTGGTCGGCACGGTCGGTTTCCTGTCGAGCCTATGGACCGGCGCCACTGCGGCCGGCGCCTGGACCATCGCCGTCCTGGTCATCCATTTCGTCACGATCTGGACCTGCCGGCAGTTCCTCGCCGAGAACGTCAGCGAAGCCGACACACGCAAGTGGCGGCTGCGCTTCATCATGCTCGACCTGTTCTACGGTCTGGCCTGGATGTTCATCCTGATCCATCCGGTCGGCACCGACGAGAGCTCGTCGACCTTCATGCTGTTCGTCATGCTGCTGGTCGTCGCAGTGTCGAGCATGCTGTCGTCGAGCCTGCCGATGGCTGTCTATGCCGCGACCATTCCGGTTACTGCGGCGATCGCGCTCGACTTCGCGCTGCAAGGCACGTTGCGCGACTTCATTCTGGCCGCGATGGCCGTGACCGCAGAGGGTTACTTCGCCCTCCTCGCTTATCGGCTGCACTCGACGACATTGGCGACCCTCATCGCACGCGCCGAAAAGGACGCGTTGATCGGCGAGCTCGAGCAAGCCAAGGCGATTTCCGACGAGGCGCGCAGCCGCGCCGAAGCGGCCAATATCTCGAAGTCACGCTTCCTCGCGCAGATGAGCCACGAGCTGCGCACGCCGCTCAACGCCATCCTCGGCTTCTCCGAAGTGATGAAATCCGAAGTGTTCGGCGAACACTCCGTTCCGGCCTACAAGGAATACTCGTCCGATATCCATAACTCGGGCGTGCACCTGCTCGGCCTGATCAATGAAATTCTCGACCTGTCGCGCATCGAGGCCGGCCGCTACGAGCTCAATGAAGAGTCGGTGTCCCTCGCAGCCGTGGTGGAGGATTGCCACCATCTGCTCCAGCTTCGCGCCACCAACCGCGGCATCACGATTCACGAAGCATTCGAGCCCGACATGCCGCGCATCTGGGCGGACGAACGCGCCGTACGCCAAGTCTGCCTCAACCTTTTGTCCAACGCGATCAAGTTTACGCCGCCAGGCGGCGAAATCTGGCTCAAGGTCGGCTGGACGGCGTCGGGCGGCCAGTACATGACCTGCAAGGACAGCGGCCCCGGCATTCCGGAAGAAGAAATCCCGGTCGTGCTGGCCTCGTTCGGCCAGGGCTCCAACTCGATCAAGTCGGCCGAGCAAGGCGCCGGCCTCGGCCTCCCCATCGCCAAGAGCCTGATCGACCTGCATGGCGGCACGTTCACGCTCAAATCGAAGCTGCGCATCGGCACCGAGGTAATCGCGACTTTCCCGCCGGAGCGCGTTGTCGCCGCGATGGCGCCGATGGGCGACGCGCCGCCAACGCAACCGAAGCAAGAGACCGAGCGGACACCGCGCACGGAGCGCCCAAGCATTCTCAAGCAGCCGCTGTTCCGGGTCGGAACCTGAGCTGCGACTTTCACGCCGATTGTCTTCTCCCCGATCCGATTTAAGGTGCGGCGCAATTTCGAGTCCGCCAGATGCCTGAACCCGCCGCTGAAAACCCGATTGAAAGTCCTTGCGTGAAGATCTGTACGCTGGATACCCACGCCGGCTTGTGCCGCGGTTGCGGCCGCACGCTTGCGGAAATCGCGGGCTGGGTGCGGATGACCGGCGCCGAGCGCAAGCGGATCATGGCCGAGCTGCCCGCGCGGCTAGCCGCCCGCGCAGCCCAACCGGCGAATGGGTGACCGCGTGAGCCGCCGCCTGCTTTGGTCCTTGCTGCTCGGTGTCGCGCTGTCGCTGGCGATCCTGATCGCCAGCCACGACGAGGACGCGATCACCCGGCTGATTCAGCACAATGTCTCCGACATCGTTCTCAAGGTTGCGATGGCCGTCTTTGTCGGCGGCCTGGTGCTGATGATATTTCGTAAGCACATCACCAAGGCGCTCGAAGCGGCACTGTTCTGGGTGGTAATCGGCCTGTTGATCGCGGTGGGCTACGCCTATCGCGCCGAGCTGCACGAAGCAGGCGACCGCGTGCTGGCCGAGCTCATTCCGGGCCGCGCCGCGACGCATGGCCAGATCGTCGAGATCGTGCGTGGCAAGAGCGGCGACTTCTCGGTTCACACGCAGGTCAACGGCGCCAAGGTAGCGATGCTGCTCGATACCGGCGCAACCTCGGTCATCCTGACGCAGGACGCGGCCAAAGCGGCCGGCCTGCCGATCGACCTGCTCGCCTACACGGTGAACGTCGATACCGCGAACGGTCGAATGCAAGCCGCACCGGTCACACTCGACCGCATCGTCGTCGGCGGCCTGACCGAGCGCGAGGTTCCCGCGCTGGTGGTTCAGGCCGGCGGCCTCAAGAGCAATCTGCTGGGCATGACGTTCCTGAACCGGCTGGACAGCTGGGAAGTCCGTGGTGACAAGCTGCGCTTGCGCAGCGCACGCTAAATCAGAGCAGACTGAGCAGGAAGCGCAGCGAAACAACAGCGAGAAAAATCGCGAAGGCGATTTCCAGCTTGCGGCGCGGCAGCCAGTGCGCCAATCGGACACCGTAACTCGCGGTGTAGATCGAGACCGGCGCAATCAGCACAAAGCCGATCAATGAGACGAAGCCCAGTGTGAGCATCGGCATTTCCGGCGTATGCCGCCAACCGGCCAAAATGTAGCCGATGGTGCCGGCAATGGTGATCGGCACGCCGATGCCCGCCGACGTCGCGACCGCCTGCTGCATCGAGCGGCCGTAAAACGTGAGCACGGCGTTCGACACCGAGCCGCCGCTAACGCCGACAAGAGACGACACCAGTCCGGTCAGCAGGCCAAAAAACGCCAGTAGCGGCCGGCCCGGGAGATCGTCACCGAGCGACCAGCGATCCGTGCCCGTCAACATGCGGATGCTGATGAGCGCGGCAAAGATCATGAAGGTAATCTTGAACACAGGCGCCGGTGCGAACGAAGCGATTGCCGAGCCGATGGCAACGCCGCAGATCGCCGGCAGCGTCCAAACGCGGATCACCTGCGGATCGCCGGCCCCCTTCGCCTTGTGCGACAGATAAGAACGGATGGTGGTCGGAATGATGATCGCGAGCGAAGTGCCGATGCACAATTGCATGCGCAGATTTTCCGGCACGCCAAGCACGCCGAACACTTCGTACAGCACCGGGATGATGACGGCGCCCCCGCCGATGCCGAACAGTCCGGCCAGAACGCCGACCAGCGCGCCACCGCACACGATCAGGGCGACCAGCAACGCAACTTCGCCCGCAGGGACGCCGAGGATCATGCGGCGATGTGCGCCGGCTCGCTCACATCGCGAACCATGTCCAGCGCTTCGACAAGAACCCGGACGCCAGCGCCCGGCTTCACAGCTTCGGTGGAAAGATGACGGCGGAACGCCCGCGCGCCGGGCACCGCGCGGAATGCGCCCAGCATGTGCCGCGTGATCGAATGGAGGCGCCCGCCATGCGCAAGCTCGCGCTCGATATATGGGATCATCGCGACGGCGGCTTCTTTGACCGACACGAACGGCGCAGGCTGACCGTAAAGCTGCGGATCGACGGCCAGCAGACGCCACGGCTCCTGATAGGCCGCGCGGCCCATCATCACGCCATCCACACGCGCAAGCTCGTCTTGCGCAGCATCGACGCTGGCAATCCCGCCATTGATGACGATCTCAAAATGCGGATGTACCGCCTTGAGGCGATGCACCAGCGGATAATCGAGCGGCGGCACCTCGCGGTTCTCGCGTGGCGACAAGCCCTTGAGCCAGGCCTTGCGGGCATGGACGATCAGCGCGTCTGCGCCGGCGGATTTCATCGCGGCGGCGAAGGCAAACAACGACTGCTCCGGATCCTGGTCGTCGATGCCGATACGGCACTTCACCGTCACCGGCACGCGAACCGTGCGCTTCATCGCCACGACGCAATCGGCAACGAGCGAGGGCTCGGCCATCAGGCAGGCGCCGAAGCGGCCCTCCTGCACGCGATCGGACGGGCAGCCGACGTTGAGGTTGATCTCGCTGTAGCCGAAGCCTTCGCCGATGCACGCACTTTCCGCCAGCGCCGCCGGATCGCAGCCGCCGAGCTGAAGCGCCACCGGTTGCTCGAACGCATCGAACCCCAAGAGGCGGGTGCGGTCGCCGTGCAGGATCGCGCCGGTCGTCAGCATCTCGGTGTAAAGCAGCGCCTGACGCGTCAGCAGCCGGTGGAAATACCGGCAATGCCGATCGGTCCATTCCATCATCGGCGCGACACAGAAGCGCGACCGACTGAATTTCGTCACTTCCTGTGATTTACCAGCCATTTTCTGTTTTCAGCCGCTGTCATCAATGGCAGCACGTTTTACCAACGCCTAATAGTACGACGCGAAGCCGGTTCATCGAATTGGCCTTGTCCACTTTGAGACAACTAAGATTACCGGTTTATCCGCTGCATGTCCGCTTCGCTGTAGCGCAGGCCCGACGCAATACCCTTCGGCATGGCCTGATCCATTCGTTCAAGAACCTGCTTGGATAAAACGATTTCGGTCGCAGCAACATTCTGGTCCAGATATTTTTGTCGCTTCGTGCCGGGAATGGGCACGATGAAGTCGCCTTGGTGCAACACCCACGCGAGCGATAATTGCGCCGTGGTGATTTCCAGCTCCTTGGCAATTTCCTCCAGCGGGATCAGCAGGGCCTGATTTTTGTTGAAGTGCTCCTCCTCAAAGCGCGGATAAAACCGGCGCAAATCCCCGGCCGGTAGATCGGAAAGCTTCTTCAACGTGTTGGTCAGAAATCCGCGACCCAACGGGCTGAATGCGATGAAACCGACACCCAGTTCCTTGAGGGTGCTGAACATTTCGCCTTCCGGATCGCGCGTCCATAACGAATATTCGGATTCGATGGCCGCGATCGGATGCACCTTGTGCGCGCGGCGCACGGTGGCCGGCGCCGGCTCCGAGAGCCCGATGTAGCGAACCTTGCCCTGCTTGACGAGATCGGCCATGGCACCGACCGTCTCTTCAATCGGGACAGTCGGATCGACGCGGTGCTGGATATACATATCGACATGATCGACACCCAGGCGCTTGAGCGATTGATCGCACGCCCACCGGACATATTCGGGACTGCCATTGATACGGGTCGCGACAGCGTTCGCGGTCTTGTTCTCTGCCGATGCGCCCAGAATCTCTTGGCCGAATTTGGTCGACAGGAAGACGCGGTCGCGCCTGCTCTTGATGGTGCGGCCCACAAGTTCCTCGTTGGTGTGCGGCCCATAAATATCCGCCGTGTCGAGCAGCGTGATGCCAATATCGAGCGCATGCATCAGAACGGCAGCTGCGTCCTTATCGTCGATTTTTCCGAACGACCCGGTCAGCTCGTAACAACCGAATCCGATCGCCGACACTTGCGGACCGTTACGGCCCAACTTGCGCATTTTCACTAGTCTTCTCCTCGGTCAATCGTTTCTTTGCCGTTACCGCTCATTCCATCAGCACGCCGCCGTCGACGTTGAAGCTCTCGCCGTAGACAAAGCTCGCTGCGTCCGAGGCGAGAAACACCACCGCGTTGGCGATTTCATGCGGTTGGGCGAAACGCGCGAGCGGCAAAGTCGCGGCCGCCTTGGCCTTGGCATCGGCGCTCAGCGCAGAGTGCATCGGCGTATCTGTCGGCCCCGGACAGATGCTGTTGATCGCAACGCCGGAGCCGCCGATTTCGCGCGCGACGGATTTAACCAGCGTGACGACCGCAGCCTTCGATGCTGCATAGGCGGACGTGGCGGTGCGGCCGCCGCCGCGCTTCGCCGTGTCCGACGCAATAGCAACAATGCGGCCTGACTTGCGCGGCAACATCCGCATCAGCGCCTGCTGAACAAAGAAGAAAGTCCCTTTGGTGTTGATCGAAAAGGTGCGGTCCCATTCCACCTCGGTCATCTCAAGGATGCGTTGCGTGCTCATGGTGCCCGCGCACGTCACCAGAATATCGACCTGTCCGTACTCGCGATCCGCCAATGCGAAGACCGCCTCTGCATCCGACTTCTTCGCCACGTCAGCCTTGATGTAAACGACAGGCGTCTTGATTGCGGCCGCGGTTTGCTCGAGCAATCCTTTCTCATAATCCGACAGCACCAGGCGGCACTCCTCGGCTGCCAGGGCGTTCGCCACGGCGCGGCCAATACCGCCACCGGCGCCGGTGACGACGGCCACCTTGCCGGCAAGGCTGCAATTCCGAAACATTCTTGTTCTCCTTGGCGCAACAGAAGAGCGAAACCGACCCGGGATAAAACCCGGATCGGCTTCTTCGCGATCAAGCTCAGGTCAGTTCCTTGATCGCCAACTGAACGAGATCCTTGCCGAGACGCTGCTCTGACTCGGTCCAGATCGGCTTGCACCGCTCGGCGAAGAGCTTGCGGTTTGCATCCGACACTTCGTTCATGGTCAGCAGCTTCTTCAGGGCTTCCTGAGCTTCCTGCTGATCGGCTTCCTGCTGCTTGCGCTGCCAGGCCGTTGCCGTGTTCATCGCAGTGCGGATCATTTGCTGCTGCTCGGGCGTGTAGCCGTCGAAGATCCGCTTGTTGATGAAAACGTTGAACAGATCGTATTGATGCGCCGTGAGCGACATGTATTTGACGACCTCGTAGAACTTGCCCTTATAGACGTCGGCAAACAGGTTCTCGTAGCCATCGATCACGCCGGTCTGCAGCGCTCCGTAGACCTCGACGAAATCCATGCTGACGGGATTCGCACCCATCGCCTGCATCGACTTGACCCAGACCGGGCTGACCTGGACCCGCATCTTCGAGCCTTTGAGGTCATCCGGCACGTTGATCGGCCGCTTGTTGTTGAGCATGTGACGCGCGCCGAGCGCCCACCAGCCGAGCAGGACAAAGCCTGACTTCTCGGCATCGACCGCCAGCCGCTTGCCAAGCTCACCCTTCTCAACGGCATCCCATACCTTTTGCTGCGAGCTGGCCATGAACAGCAAATTCATCACGTCCATGTCCTTCGCGAAGGTGGACATCATCGCGGGGTTGCTGACGACCATCTCTTGAATGCCGGCCTTGGTCGCTTCGACTTGCGGCCGGATACCGCCGAGCTGTCCGTTCGGATAGCTCTCAACCTTGAACTGGCCACCCGACAGTTTTTCGAGCTCGCTCTTGAACACATCCTGAGCGCGGCTGTTGGCGTGCGTCGGGGCCTGGACGTTGCCGATACGCAGCGTGACGGTCGCGCTCCGCGCCGGACGAGTGCGGAAGCTAGCGAAACCGCCGACAGCCGCCGCGGCGACAGAAGCCTTCAGAATGGAACGCCGACTCACGGCACTATTTCTCTTGTGATCCTTCATATTTCCTCTCCCATTTTTGTAAGTGATTTTTCAGCCCGGATAACCGAGTAGTCTTGGAACGAACAAAGTAATCACGGGGACGTAGGTGATGATGAGCAAGGCAGCGATCAGCACCGCGAGAAACGGCAGCATCGGTTTGATCACTTTCTCGACCGGCACCTTGGCAATGCCCGATGCGATAAAGAGCGCGATACCGAGCGGCGGATGAATGAGACCGAGGCCGAGATTGGCCGTGATGACGATGCCGAAATGAACAAGATCAATGTGCATATGCTGCGCGATCGGATAGAGCAGCGGCATCAGCACTACGACCGCGGCAGTCGCGTCCATGAATGTCCCGACGATCAGCAACAGCACGTTGACCATCAGCAGGAAAACCCAAGGCCTGTCTGAAATGCTGAGCATCCATGCCGTCAGATTCTGCGGCACTTGCTGCGTCGTCAGCACCCAAGCAAAGGTCGTCGACATCCCAACGACCAGCATGACCATGCCGGTCAGCTTGGCGGTGTTCAGCAAAATTGCCGGGAGATCGCGTGGGCGCAACTCGCGATAAACGATGAGCGAGAGAAATGCGCCATATACAACGGCGACTACGGCCGATTCAGTTGCGGTGAAAACACCGGACAAGATGCCGCCGAGGATGATCACCGGCATGAACATGGTCGGGATCGCGTCCCACAACGCGATCCGAAATTCGGCGAAGGTTGCGCGCGGCTCCGCCGGGAGGCCATCACGGCGCGCGATGTAATAGATCAGCGCCATGAGCGAGAGCGCCATCAACGCGCCGGGGACAAAGCCAGCCGCGAACAGATAGCCGACCGATACGTTGGTCACGAGCGCGTAAATGATCATCGTGATGCACGGCGGGATGAGAATGCCCGCGGCGCCGGCAGCCGCGACGATTGCAACGGCAATCGTCGGCGGATAGCGCCGCTTAAGCATCGTCGGGATCATGATCGAGCCGATCGCCGCGGTGTCGGCGACCGACGAGCCGGAAATATCGGAAAAGAATATCGTGGCGACGACCACGACCATGCCCAGACCGCCGCGGATATGGCCGACCATAACGGTCGCGAGACGCACTAAACGGGCGGAAATGCCGCCCGTTTCCATCAGCGATCCGGCAAGAATGAAGAAAGGTACCGCAAGGAACGGGAATGAGTCGAGGCCCGTAAACATCTTCTGAGCCAAGACGGCCGACGGGAAACCGCCGAAAAAGAGCACGATGAGACTCGATAGGCCGAGGCTCAGCGCGATCGGTACCGCAAGAACAAGCAATCCCAGGAAGCAGCCGAACAGTAATATGGCCATGCGACGCCCCTATTCCACCGCGTTCGGCAGTGACGATTCGTCAAGCAGCGGGGGCCGCATTCCTGGATGCTTCCAGTTCATCACGACATTGGTCCACGTGAAGAACAGCATCAGAGCGCCGCTAACGGGCACGACGAGATAAGGAACGCTCATAGACATATCGAGTGCGGGCGACAGCTGAGTCTGGTTGAAAATGACGAAGCGCCAGCCTTCCACGATCATCACGAGATAAACGAGGCTGCTTCCGACCGCGGCAATCAAGACAAGGCCACGGCGAACCTGGTTCGGAACGGCATCGGAAATGAAATTGATGGTGAAATGGATGCCTTCCCTGACGCCCAAGGCAGCGCCGAGCAGCGACATCCAGATGAAAAGGAAACGCGCTGCTTCGTCGGCCCACGCCAGCGAACCGAGCGACAGATAGCGCAGCAGCACCTCGGTAAAGACGATGACGCACGCCGCAACGAGCAGCACGCAAACGACGGCCCCGGCAACAAAAGCGACAGCGTCCGAGAGCTTCTTCATGCCGCAATCCCAAGAATGTTGCTGAAGATCCGCTTCATGCAGCCGGTCTCCGCAGCAACTCGGCGAAGGCGCGCACGGAGCGATTTTCGAGATCGCGCACGCCGGCGACGAGCAAAGCGCGGCGCTCCTTCGGCAGGACGTCGGCCGCGACTGTATCCACCTTGCCGATCAATTCGTCCCAGCTGAGCGGGTCTTCGGGATCGCCGTGCAGAACGTCGACCCGCTTCTGCAGCTTGGCGCCGCCGCGCAAGGCGATTTCCACGTTCGCGGGCCAAAGCTTGGGAAACAGGGAGTCGAGTTCGGGCGCATGCACGCAATCGACCTTGTCCATCATCGCGTGCATTTCGGGCGAAAACATCCGGTCGGGTTTGTAATCGGCGAGGGTGACGGCGCGCCGCATGATGGCGGCGGCGCTGGCGAAATGAATGCTGAATTGCGCATCGACCACCGAACGAGGCCGCCGCTTGACGGCAAGCGGCTCCGCAACGATCGGGATTCCACCTTGGAAGGTGCCGACGGTCACTCGATCGACTTGATCGGGCTTCACGTCGTGCTCGGCGACCAGTGCGAGGATGGCGTCGATCGCGGCCTGGCTATAGCGGCAGGCCGCATGTGGCTTCACAGCAACGCCAAGGATTTCGAAGCCTTCGCCCAGGTCAGCCAGTACGCGATCGACTTGAGGGCGATCCGAATAGGACCGTAGAAAGCCGGCCTTCCCTTCCAGGATTCGGCGCGGACCGGTGAAGCCGCCACGGGCCAGTTCCGCGGCGATGATCGCACCGTGCGCAGCCCAGCCGGGATGCATACGCTTCGTCCATGCGCCATCGGTCAGGAATTCAACCGAGCCGGCCGCCTGGCTGCCATTGATCCCAAACGCGTTGACCAACTGGTCCGCCGTGAGGCCCATTAGACGGGCGATCGCGGCAGTCGCGCCGAACACACCGCAGGTCGCGGTCGAGTGAAAGCCGTGCGGCCCGTGTTCCGAGGGGACCAATGCGCGCGAGAGGCGGCACGAAACCTCATAGCCCACGATCACCGCAGCGAGCAGATCTTTGCCGGATGCGTTCACCGCCTCGCCGATAGCGAGGACGGCAGGAAAAATCGCAGCGCCCGGGTGAATTGCGGCGACGGGATGAATGTCGTCGAGCTCAAGTCCGTGCAGCGATGTGCCGTTGATGAGAGCGGCATACTCAGGGCTATGGCGGACGGCGTGCCCGATCACCTGAGAACCGTCGGAGCGCGCAGGGCTCAAACGTTCGACCATCCTGGCGACGATCTGGCTCGACTGCTCGAGCGAGCCGCGCAAGGCAACGGCGCAGAAATCGAGCAGGAAGCGCTTCGCCGCATCATAAGCCGGCGCAGGAATGGCATCGGCCTTAAGGCCGACACAGAATGCCGCGAGCTCCTCGGTGATCCGCCGCCCGACGATCGGCCCACCCCGGACTTCGGCAACAGCATTCGGCTGAACTGGCTTATTCATTTACGCGACTCTTCCTATTGCGGCAGATCGACCGCTTGATTGCGTGCGGCGGATTCAAGGGCGGCTTCCAGCACCATCACGGACGGCCGCACGTCCTCGGCGGACGCCAATGGCTGGCGTCCGTCACGGATAGCGGACGCAAATTCGCGGAATTGACGTTCGAAGCTGATGTCGCCATCGATGTAGGGCGTCACAGGCTCTTCGACGATTTTCTCGCCATTAAGCCAAAGCTCGCGATCGTTGATGAGCTTCATCATCCCCTTGGGGCCGACGATGACGCGCTCGTTGATATCGTGCTTCATGTTGAGCGACACGTGGCCTGTCGCCATGCTGCCGTCTTCGAACGAAATCATCAGCGAAGCTTCATCCTCGCCTTCCCACACCTGCCGGTAGCGCTGCGTCTGCGCATACACGCGGGTCGGCCGCGAACCGATCCACCACGTCATGGTGTCGACCACGTGCGGACCATTGAGTCCGAGGGCGAGACCGCCGGTAGATTTCGCCGAACTCCACCAATTGGTCTTTGGCTGATCGGAAAAGACTCCAAGAATGCTGATGACGTTGAGCGGCCGGCCGAGCTCCGCGATACGTTCGCGAACCGTCATCGCGCCCTTGAAATACCGACGGCATTGGGCGGACATCAGAATCCGGTTGTTGCTTTTTGCCGCCGCGATCATCGCGTCACAGTCGGCCGTCGACGTGGTGAGCGGCTTCTCGACGAGGACATGCTTGCCAGCGTTAAGCGCCTCGATGGCCAACGGCGCATGCAAGTGATTTCCGGTCGTGATGATGACCGCCGCAATCGCCGGATCCTTGAACACATCAGCAGTCGAGGTCAGCGACTTCGCCGCGCCAAACCGCGCCGCGAGTTCCTGCGTCCGCTTCAACTCTTCGGGCAGACCGGCAATGGCGACGAGATCGGCAATATCCTTGCCGGCGCCGACAGCAGCGAGATGAGCAGTCGCGATACGGCCCGGCCCGATGAGAGCGACGCCAACGCGATTGCTTAAAGAAGCCGACATTTAATTCACACTCCTTTTTTGAACGCGATCCGTATGGGCTCCACGGGATTGCGCCAGAAGATCCAGCAAAGTTGAGGCTGCTATGTCAGCAAAGTCCGGATCGTTGATGTGGCAGTCGACATCACGAACCTCGACCTTTTTGCGGTCGACATTCGTACGCAGGGCGTCATAGAGCGCCGCGCGGGCCCGCGGATCGTCAAAATCTTTTCCCGGTGCGTCGAGCGCGGACATCCCGCGCAGCGGCAGGAGCAGAACGGCCGGAGATGTCACGCGATTGAGCTTCTCTGCAATGATCCGTCCGAGCTCCGCCGACTCCGCTGCATTTGTCCGTAACAGCGTGTTCAAGGCGTTGTGGCGATAGAGTCGACGGTCCTTGAATTTGGCCGGAATAGTCTCCGGTGCGCCAAAGTTCGCCATGTCGAGCGCGCCCACCGAGACGACCTGGGGTATTCTTTTATTCGCGGCGGCTTCCAACCGATGCGACCCAGCCGACAGAATTCCGCCGACCAGCTCGTCGGCCCATTCCGTGGTGGTGATATCAAGTACCGCGTCGACAAGCCCATCCGTGATGAGCTGCTCCATCGTTCGGCCGCCGGCTCCGGTCGCGTGGAATACAACGACCTCGCACCCCGCCGCTTCGAGGCGCTCGCGGGCGCGAAGAACGCAGGGCGTGGTGACGCCGAACATGGTCGCTGCGACAAGCGGGCGATCCGACGCCCTCGCAGCGGTGGCTGCATCAGCCATGCCGCAGATCGCGCCAGCAGCGCGTGCATAGACTCCCCGGCTGATCCGATTCAGCCCCGCGATATCGGCAACGGCCGGCATCATGACGATATCGGAAAGGCCGATGTACGGCTCGGTATTGCCCGAGGCCACGGTTGAAACGAGGAGCTTCGGCACGCCAATGGACAATCCGCGCATCGCTTCAGCGCCGATCGTCGTACCCGCTCCGCCGCCCATCGCCATCACGGCATCGATTTTTCCGGCATCGAACAACCGCCGAAGCTGTATGGCGGACCCGCGTGCCATTGCGGTCACAGCTTCACCGCGATCCTGACGCGCGACGAGATCGCGGAGTTGGCTTCCGCCGGCAGCCGCGACATCGTTCCGCGTGACGTCGGGGCGGAGCTGCTGTGGCCCGCCTAGAACGCCGACGTCGATCAGCAGTGCGCGATGGCCGCGACGCTCGATCTCCGATCGAACGAAGGCAAAATCATCTTCCTTCGTGTCCAGAGCACCCAAGAGAGCGATCGTCTTGGCCACAGCGCGTCCCCGACCTCAGAGCATGTAGATGCCGCCGGTGACATCGAGCGATGCACCGGTGATGAAGCCCGACAGATCGGACAGCAGGAAAAGGATCGCTCCGACCACGTCGCGCTCTTCAACGTTGCGGCCGAGCGGCGTGTTCTTCGCAATATCGACGAGCATCTGCTCGCGATGCAGCTCTGTGATGAGATCGGTCATGCGTTCGCCGACGACCCCACCCGGAGCAATCGAATTTACGCGGATACCCTTGTCGCCGAATTCCTTTGCGAAATGGCGGGTGAGACCCAGAATGCCCGACTTAGCGGCCGTGTAATGGCAGCCGAGAAATGTGCTGACAGTGCGACCCGCATTCGACGAGATGTGGACGATGTTACCGCCACCCGCCTTGATCATGTGCGGGATCGCGGCTTGATCGATCAAGAATGCGCCGGTCAGATTGGAATCGACGATCAGACGCCATTCTTCGAGATCGGTCTCAAGGCTCGACTTTTGGGCGCGATAGGCACCAGCCGCGAAAACGACGTTGTCGAGCTTGCCAAAATGCTTGACGGTCTGGTCGACGAGATTGCGCACCTGATCGGGCTTGGTGATGTCAGTGGGCACCGCCAGAGCTTTGGTGTGGCCCGCGGCCTTAAACTCGACCATCGTTTTATCGAGACGCTCGCGGTTGATGTCGCCGATCGCGACCGATCCGCCAAGCTGCAGTAACGACAGCGCCGCCTGCTTACCTGTTCCCCGCGCGCCGCCGACGATGATCGTCACGCTATCGGCGAGTCCCTGCTTGAGCTTGTCCCAATCCCAAACCAATCCCTGCTTCACTACGTCCTCCGTTGCCTCTGCCGACGAATTAGCGCCGGCGGATTTGAATGTCTTTGAAACGACGCGTCGTGCCGGAAATCGCTGTTTCGACCGGCAAACGCTCCATGCTTGAGGCGCCCACGAAACCGACAGCGTCACAGCGCTCAAGCACGTAACGAGCGTCCTCAGGTGTCGCGATCGGTCCTCCATGCGAGAGCACCAATACTTCGCGATTAATCTCTTTCGCAGCGGCACCAATAGCGTCGACCTGGCCCGGGGCGCGTTCGAGCGCGACAGACGCTTCCTTCCCCATGCCGGTAGTGCCGCCGACAGTGGTGCCAAGATGCGCGACAATCACGTCCGCGCCCGCGTCGGCCATCAGCCGCGCTTCCTCGGGCGTAAAGACGTAGACCATCGTGAAAAAGGACCGCTTGCGCGCGAGACGGATCATTTCGATCTCGCGCTCGAAACCCAAGCCGGTCGCTTCGAGTTCCGCGCGTATGCGCCCGTCGATCAAGCCGACGGTCGGAAAATTGATGACGCCAGAGAACCCAAGATCGTCCAGGCGGCCGAGGAAATGGTCCATCTGCCGGGTCGGGTCAGTCCCATTGACGCCGGCGATCACTGGCGTTTTCTTCACGACGGGCAGCACCTCGCGGTTGCCCATCTCGTAAACAATTTGATTGGCGTCGCCGTAGGCCATCAAGCCGGCGACCGAACTGTGGCCTGCCATTCGATAGCGGCCAGAGTTATAGATGACGATGAGATCGGCGCCGCCGGCTTCGGCGAACTTTGCGGAAATCCCGGTGCCAGCTCCCGCGACCACGATCGGCTTGCCGGCAGCTACCTCACCACGCAGTTGGCGCAGCACTTCTTCGCGCGAATAACGCATCGATCGTCCTACACACAGACCCGTTCGAACGCAGCAATAGCGTGGGCTGGTCGGTCCTTCGGACAACTAGAAAGAACAAATGGCTAGATGTCAAATGGATAGTGGACAGTCCACTTTGCCTTTTTGCCGATCCGGTTGTAGAGAGACGCATGGGCAAACGCAGCTTTCATCTCGAGCCGATCCAGCGCATCGCGATCTATCAAGAGGTGATCGAGCGCCTAGAGAAAGTGATCGCCGCGAATGGCTTGCAGCCTGGTGATCAATTACCGAGTGACCGCCAATTGTCTGAGCAGCTCGGCGTCAGCCGCGCGTCTGTGCGCATGGCACTCAAAGTGCTGGAAAGTTACGGGCGCGTCACAGCGCAGCAGGGCTCGGGCACGTTTGTGTCAAACCCGGCACAAGACACGACGATCGCCAGCCTCACACGCGGACTGCCTTATAACCGCGAGTTTATTCTGCAGCTTGCGCCTCTGCGCAATGCGATCGATCTCGCGATCGGTGAGGCGGCCTGGCCGCACCGGACTAGCAAGAACCTTGCGCTTGTCTGGGACACAATTCAGGCGCGCAGCGAATTGATAGGCGAAGACGACGAACGCGGCGATCTGATCGTCAGCTTCGAGCGAGCTTTGGGAGTTATCTGCCAGAACGAATTGCTCCGGCGTATGCAGAGCCTTGTTCACCAGATCTGGGTGCAAGCGTGGGTCAAGATCGGCAAAGCGCCGGGCGACGCAAGCCTTTTTCATCAGGAGCACATCGCGCTGTATCAATTCTTGCGCGATGGCGACAAACAGAAATTCCAGCAGATGTTCGAAGCGCATCTCGACATCGGGCGCTTGCGCCGGTCGTTCGATGACGACAGCGCTGACACAATGATTACGATTTTGCCAACTATCCGGCCAGCAAAACGCCCGAGGATGTCTACAAAAGAACCAGCGGCTTCGAAAAAAAGGCGCGCAAAAGGCAAATAATTTTGGCTGACATCTTGGCGTGATATCGCATCTACGGACACCATCAAACTGCGAAGTTTTGGCCATTCTCGCGACGATATCGCCGTACAACGCGCCCTGGATGTTGCGCGCTTTACCCTGAATGATGAGGAACTCGCTTGAATGCCTACCAGTCGAACTTGACCGTCCCAAGACCCGTGTAGGTCTGAGAGCGACTGGCGAGTTCGCTGTCAAACTTGGCGCCCAGGGTGACGTGGTTGGTGAACCGATATTCCGCGCCTGCGGTCAGCAAAAGCGAGTCGCTCGGCGCCGCCGCACCATTTACAACGAAATTCGAACCGGGCATCCCCTGGAAGGCGGCGCCCAGCGAACCGCCGCTTGCATGATCGTGTGCCCACGCGAACCGTGTTCTGAGCGCGAGCACATCCCTGTTGTCGAGCGTGACAAGCTTCTCGAACCACGAGCCAAGCTCGAACCGCGTGGCGGTGACGGTGCGGGAGTCATAGCTCAAGGCAAATGCGCCAACGCCTGACAGATCCCGCTCGCTGTAAGCCGGCGTGTGGAATTGCTGCACCTGCAACGCGGTATAAGGCGTCATGTTGAATGCAGGAAGATTGAAGCGGTAGCCGCCTTCCAAACGCCCGCCAAAGCCCGTGGCATTGAAGGTCGCGTGCTCGCGCTCGATCCCCACTGCGGTGACGGTCCGATCCGTGGTCATGTCGTGCCACGCATAAGACACGGCGCCGGAGAGATAGGCCGGGCCAAACGACCGCGACACATAGGCGCCAATCTGCATCGAGTCACTGTTGCCGCCGCCAAGACCCTGAGAGAGGCTCCAGTTCAGTCCAGCGCCGCCCATGGCGAAACCGAACACGAGGTCGGGCCCAGCGCGATAATCGAGGCCAGCCACGATTCCACCGATGCGCGTGATGGCGTCGTTCGTCCCCGAAGCGGCGCTGCCATTTGTCGTATTGTAACCGCCATAAACCTGAGCCCAGCTGAACCAGCGGGATTCGAAGGTACCCGCCTGACGGTCTTTCGGCGTCACCGCTGCATAAGCGGCTGCAACTTCCGGCGAAACGGTTTTCTCCCCAGCGCCAGCGCCGAACGCGCGCGCGTAACCGATCGCGCCCTGATTGCCTTCCGGAGCTCCACCGAACGGATTGAGCATCATCGACATGAACGAGTTCATCATCTGGATGCCGCCGGTCGAACTGCCGGTCGAAGACTGACCGGATATCTGACTCAGCGCATTCGTAAGCTGTGTGCCCGTGTAGCCGAGCAACGTCGTGAACGGCGCGCTGGGGACGGAGCCAGCGTTGAGCGCGTTGTTGATGCCGTTGGCAACATTGGTCTGATTGCCATTGGCGGTACCCGGAAGCGAAACAGTTCCCGGCCCGAGCGTCAGCAGCAGGTCGCTGCCGGACACCGTCACACTGGTCACCCGGCCGAACGAGGGATTGCTCACCGACGTCGTATCGAAGGCACCGGCGTAGCTGGCCGCATCCATGATCGTATAGACGGTCGACGTCGTGATGCGCGCGCTCGGCACCACGAGCAATGCGCCGGCGAGCGTCGCGCTGCCTATGACAATGGTCTTGTCCGACGTCGACGCGTCGACTTCGACGCGGTAGGTGCCGCCGGAGTTCAAGGTCAGGTTGCCGTTGACCGTGATCGTGCCGATTGAATTGCCCGGCGCCAGCGTGCCGCCGCTGGCGATGACCGTGGTCGGCACGAAGCCACCGCCGCCGAGGATGCCGCCGCTGTTAACGAGGATGCCGCTGGAGGTGGTGATATCGCCGTTGACGGAGAGAATGCCCCCGTTGACGGTCGTAGCGCCGGTGTAGTTGCTCGTGGCGCTGAACGTCACATTGCCGGTACCACTCTTAGTGACCGCGCCGGAGCCTGAGATGGCGCTCACGAACGTGCCGTCGGTGGATTGATTGAACGCCAGCGTGCCGTTGTTGAGGATGCTGCCTTGCAGGCTGGACGTGCCGCCTTGCAAGGTCGCTCCGCTGTTAATCGTCGTGCCGCCCGAATAATTGTTGCCGGCGTTGCTCAAAACCAGCGTGCCGGCATTGGCAACCGTAAGCCCACCAGTGCCCGTGACCTGACCCGAAATCGTCAATGTTTTACTGCTGGCGGTATCGACCGTGCTGCCGCCATCACCAAGCGACAGTGCGTTCGCCATCGTAAAGGTGTCGGTCGCGGCAAGAGTGCCGGCGGTCGATGCATCGCCGAGGCTCAATGCGCCGGAGCCGAGCTGGCCTGCCGCATTGGAATTCAATGTGCTGCCGCCTTTGACAAGCGTCCCGCCCGCGTAGTTGTTGGCCGCATTGCTCAAGGTGACGTTGCCGCCGCCATCGACCGTCACTGCGCCGCTACCCGACAGAGCGCCAGCATAGGTGCCGGTTGTCCCTTGGTTGAAAATGACGGTTCCGTTGTCGACGATTGCGCCTTGCAGGCTGGCGGTCGTGCCCTGAAGATTTGCGCCGCTATTAACGGTCGTGCCGCCGGAATAGTTATTGCCAGCATTCGCCAAAACCAGCGTGCCGCTGTTTGCCACCACAAGTGCGCCGTTGCCGGTAATCTGGCCGGAGAGTGTCAGTGTCTTGCCGCTGGCGGTATCGACAGTGCTGCCACCTGCACCGAGCGAGACCGCATTTGACAAGGTGAACGTATTCGCAGCGGCAAGCGTGCCGGCGGTCGATGCGTCGCCGAGATTCAGTGCGCCGGAGCCGATTTCGCCGGCTGCATCGACGGTCAGCGTGCTGCCGCCCTTCACGGTCGTACCGGCGTAACTGTTGCCCGTGTTGCTGAAGGTAACATTGCCGCCACCGTCAACGGCAACGGCCCCGCTACCGGACAGCAAGCCAGCGTAGGTTCCGGTCGTGGCCTGATTGAACACGACCGCACCATTATCCGTGATGGCGCCTTGCAGGCTCGATGTCGTGCCTTGAAGCGTCGCACCGCTATTGACCGTCGTGCCGCCGGAATAGTTGTTGCCGGCGTTCGACAGCACCAAAGTACCGCTATCAGCCACGGTAAGGGCGCCAGCGCCGGTAATTTGCCCAGAGAAAGTCAGCGTCTTGCCGCTTGCGGTATCGACGGTGCCGCCGCCCGCGCCAAGCGACACACCGCTCGACACTGTGAAGCTGTTGGTCGCCGCAAAAGTGCCGTTGTCGAGAACAAGACCGCTCGTGCTGCCGAGGACGCCCGCAGCGCCGACACTCAAGGTGGCACCACCCGAAACGGTCGTGCTGCCGCTGTAATTGTTGCCCGCGTTGGTCAGGACAACGGTGCCCGCGCCGCCGATGGCAAGCGCACCGCCGCCAGTGACCTGTCCGGCAACCGCCAGCGTCTTGCCTGTGAGCGCATCGAACGTTCCGCCGCCGACGCCGAGCGTTACCGTCCGGCCTGACGACAATGTGAAATCGTCCGAAGCGATAAGGGTGCCGCCATTGAACGTGACGCCGCCGCCGGCATTGCCGAGCAAAGCATCGGAGTCGATGCTCAACCTGCCGCCGCCGGATATTGTCGTGCCGCCGGAATAGTCGTTGTTGGTGTTGATGAGAACCAACGTTCCGGTGTCGGTGACAGTGAGGCCACCGGTGCCGGTGATTTTGGACGCGACGGTGAAAGTCTGGCCCGCGGCGGTATCGATGACACTGCCGCCGTCATTCAAGGTTACAGTCCTGCCGGACGACAAAGTGAACGTGCCCGTCGCCTTCAGCGTACCGCTCGTGGATGCATCGCCAAGGCTGAGATTGCCTGAGCCGAGCGCGCCATCGTCGCCGATGCTGACCGTCGCACCCCCGTTTACGGTGGTGCCGCCCAAATAGTTGTTGGTCGCGTTCCCCAATACCAGCGTACCGGAGTCCGTAACAACCAGCGCGCCCGTGCCCGTCACCTGCCCTGCGATTGTCAGAACCTTGCCTGACGCGACGTCGATCGTGTCGTTACCACCGCTCAACGTGACCGTGCGGGTGGAACCCAGTGTGAAAGTGTCCGTCGCCGCGAGCTTCGAGCCAAAGAGCGTGACACCGCCGGCGATGTTGCCAAGGACGGCGTCGGAGGCGATGCTCAACGTGCCGCCGTTATTGACGAATGTACCGCCGCTGTAGTCGTTCGTGACATTCGTCAGCACCAGAGTGCCAGAGTCGTTGACGGTCAGCGTGCCGGTGCCGGTGACTTTGCTGTCAACCGTCATCACGGTCCCGCCCGCCGGCAGGAAATACCCGCCGCCGCCGGCGAGCGTGATTGTCCGTGTTCCCGCCAGCGTCAACGAGCCTGAAGACGCCAGCGAGCCATGCGTCGAGGCATCGCCCAATGTGACGCCGCCATTGACGTTGCCGAGCTGGCTGTCCGAACTAATAACGAGAACAGCGCCCTGCTTGATCGTCGTGCCGCCGGAATAGCTGTTGCTTGTGTTTGCGAAGGAAACGCTGCCGTTCCCCTGCACGACCACCGAGCCGTTGCCGGACAGCGCGCCGGTATAGACTCCATTGACCGGGAGAAGATCGAAGACCACCGTGCCGTTGTCGGTGATGTTGCCTTGCAGGCTCGAAGCGTTGCCTTGCAGTGTCGCGCCGGCGTTGACGGTGGTGCCGCCTGAATAGTTGTTGCCGGTGTTGGTCAGCACCAATGTGCCGGTGTCGGCGACGGTAAGGTGGGCCGTGCCCGTGACTTGCCCATCAATTGTGAGCGTCTTGCCGGACGCGACATCGATCGTGTCGCCGCCCGGGCCACTCAACGTAACCGTGCGACCGGAGTTCAACGTGAACGTGTCGGTGGCAGCCAATGTGGCGTTGTACATGGAAACGTCGCCACTGACATTGCCCAGCACCGCGTCGGAGGCGATGCTCAACGTGCCGTTGCTGATAAAGGTCCCGCCGCTGTAGTCATTGGCGGTATTCGTCAGCACCAGCGTGCCGAACCCGTTCGCGTTCAGCATACCGGCGCCGGTGATCTTGCTGTCCACCGTCATCACGGTGCCGCCGCCGGCTTGCAGAATGCCGCCGTTGCCACCGCCATCATTAAGGGTGATGGTGCGCGAGGCACCGACTGTCATCGTGATTGCGTTCGCGAGCGCGCCGGCGGTCGTTGCATCACCGAGCGTCACGCTTCCATTCGCATCACCAAGATTGCGGTCGTCACGGACAACGACGACGCCGCCATTTATGATCGTGGTGCCGCCCTGGTAGGTATTTCCGTTGCTCTGAAGACTAAGGACGTTGTTGCCTTGCACCACCACTTCACCGGTGCCGGTGATCGCACTGGTGAATGTGTTTCCTCCCGCCGAGAGGTCGAAAACAAGCGTGCCGTTGTCGAGAATGTTGCCTTTCAGGGCTGACCCAGTGCCCTGCAACGTCGCTCCGCTATTGATGGTCGTGCCGCCGGAGTAATTGTTGGCGTTGTTGGTCAGAAGCAATGTGCCGGTATCGGCGACGGTGAGCCCACCGGAGCCAGTAATCTGCCCGGACACCGTCAGCGTCTTGCCATTGGCTGTATCGATGGTGCCATTACCCAAACCGAGCGAGATGACATTGGCCAGGGTGAATGTATTGGCAGCCGCCAGCGTACCGCGAGTGCTGGCATCGCCGAGCGTCAGGGTATTGGAACCAATTTCGCCCGCGGCATCCAGCGTAAGTGTGCTGCCGCCTTTGACGGTCGTGCCGCCGCTATAATTGTTGCCGGTGTTTGTGAACGCGACATTGCCGCCGCCAGTCACTGTCACCGCACCGCTGCCGGACAACGCGCCGGAATATGTGCCGGTGGTTGCCTGGCTGAACACCACTGTACCGTTATCGGTGATCGCCCCCTGCAAGCTCGACGTGGTGCCTTGCAACGTCGCACCGTTGTTGACGGTGGTGCCGCCCGAATAATTGTTGCTGCTATTCGTGAGCACCAGCGTGCCCGTGTCGGCCACAGTGAGGCCGCCGGTGCCGGTGATCTGCCCGGACAACGTCAGGGTCTGGCCGTTCGCCGTGTCGACCGTTCCGCCGCCGGCATTCAGAGTGACGTTATTCGACAGCGTGAGCGTATTGGTCGCCGCCAGTGTGCCGCTTGTCGACGCGTCACCCAGCGCCAGCGTGCTGCCCCCGATCTGTCCGGCCGCCGTAATAGTGAGCGTGCTGCCGCCGTTGACCGACGTGGTGCCGCTATAATTGTTGCCGGTGTTACCGAGCGTGACGTTGCCGCCGCCGGTGATCGTCACCGCACCGATGCCTGACAATTGCCCGGAATAGGTGCCAGTCGTTGCCTGGCTGAACACCACGGCGCCATTGTCGAGAATGTCGCCTTGGAGGGTCGATGTCGTGCCCTGCAGCGTCGCACCACTGTTGACCGTGGTGCCGCCGGAATAGTTGTTGCCAGTATTGCTGAGGACCAGGGTACCGGTGTCGGTGACGGTCAGGTGACCGGTGCCGGTGATCTGTCCCGAGACGGTCAGCGTCTTGCCGCTCGCCGTGTCGATAGCGCCGTTGCCTGCGCCAAGCGAAACATCGTTCGACAGCGTAAACGTGTTAGTGGCTGCCAGCGTGCCGGACGTCGAGGCATCGCCGAGCGTCAACGAGCCGGAGCCGATCTGGCCCGCGGCGCTGAGGCTGAGCGTGCTGTTGTCTTTGACGACCGTGCCGCCGGAATAGCTGTTTGTCGTATTCGTCAGCACCAGAGTGCCGCCGCCGATCACCTCAACATCGCCGGGTATAGAGCCGTCTGTAATCTGGCCCGTGTAGGTGACGGTGTTGCCGGTGGTATCGAAGGTCGGATCGCCTTCGACCTTGACGTTGTTCGTATAGGTGCCACCGGCAGTAAACTTGATCCCCGTGCCGTCGCCGAAGGTGATGGTGCCGGTGCCCATCTGGCCGTTGCCGCTCACGCTCACCGTAGTGCCGGTACCGCTGACCGTGAGGCCATTGAACGTGTTCGACGAACTGCCGAGCACGAAGGTACCGCCACCTGATAACGCGAGGCCTTGGTCGTTCACGCCGTAAATCTGATTCGAGATCGTCGTCGTGGTGCCGGTTGCGGCGCTGAGACCCGCCGCTGTGCTGCCGGTGATGAACATCGAGCCGCCAAGCGCGGCGCCGGTGCCTCCCGTACCCGCACTGCCACCACCATTTACGGTACCGTCCATCGTGCTGTTGGCGGTATTTGAAATCGTCAAGGTCGCGCTGCACGCTGCATCGACTGTCGCGCTGCACACGAACACGGAGCCGCCAGCACCCATGCCGCCGCCGCCGCCGCTAAGGCCAGAGCTACTGCCGTTGCCACCGCCAAAGCCGCCGCCGGCTGCAATTTGGCCGCCGCCGCCACCACCGCCGAAGCCACCGCTACCGCCCGCGATCGCACCGAAATAGCCGCCGCCGCCGCCGCCGCCAAAACCACCGTGACCGGCAACGCCGCCGCCCGCACCACCGCCGCCACCGCCGAAGCCACCGTTGCCGCCGTTGGAGCCACCGTTGCCGCCGCCGACGCCGCCGCCGCCAGCACCATTGCTGCCGCTGCCGCCACCGCCGCCGCCATTGATGCCGCCCGCGGTGCCACCGCTGCCCGATCCACCGCCCGCACTGCCAACCAGAATGCCGGCGCTACCCGCGGTAGTTGATGTGCCGCCGTCGGCATTAACGCCAATGCCACCGCCGCCACCGGAATAGTTCGAACCGTTATAGGTGCCGCCGTCTCCACCGAGGCCGCCACCGCCACCGACAATGCCATTGCCGCCGCCGGTGCCTCCTTGCGCGGCATTGCCGGCGAACGACACGTTGGTGAGCGTGATGTTGCCCGACATGCCGAAGATAGCGCCGCCGGCACCCATGCCGCCGCCGCCCTCGGTGCCGCCATTGCCGCCCTTTGCATAACCGTTGGCGAGCGTCAGGCTGGAGATGTTGACTGCATTGCCGCTGCCCGCGGCGACGAAAAAGATACGGTACTGATTGTTGCCGCTGATCGTGTTGCCATTGCCGGTGATCGTCACACCCTTGGTGATGGCATTGAGTTCCGTACTCAGCGTGATGTTGGCGGTGATGTTGATGGTGTCGCCACCGGCGCCAGCGTTGACCGACGCGATCGCAGCTTGCAGCGACGCCGTATCGTTGGCGTCGTAGGTCGTTGCCGACGCCACGCCTGGCGCAAAAACCCACGCGGCTTGAACGGCCAGAACAAGAGAGACGACAACGCTCCGCAGGGACGTAAAAAACCGTCCTACCGCCGGGCCACCGGCCCGCCGCCCAACCCCCGCACCCTGCACGCGACTTCCCCAAGCCGAAAAGGCTATTAAAAAAGATATAGTTACACGCGGGGCAGTCGTTTCATACGGCTTTGGGCCATATTCCCAGACAACGTAAATGGTATTTACGTGAATTTTATTCGATAGATCATGAGCGTTTTCATCAGGTTAGAGGGCAGCTCCTGATCGCACCGGAAATATTTTAGTGCCCGTCGCTCAGGCGCGTCAGAACGAGCCCGGCGGCAGTTTGTAAATGTCCGGTGTCTTGGCGTCGGCGATATAGAACAACAGCAGCGCCGTCGGCGTGAGAATGCGCTGATCGTCCTTCCCCTGCGCCAGCGTTCCCTGAAGGATCAGCATCGTGGTTCGATCCTTGGCATCGCTGCCGCGAAACATCAGGATGCCGCCGTTGATCGGCATGTTGCTCGCGATCGTGTCTGGCTTGAATCCCTCGGCCATGAAATGAGCGCGCAACACGCTGGAGTTCGAGAAAAGCTGCTCGGGCGTCATTTTCTCATCGGTCGCCTTCGACCAGGAGATCGAAACCTGAATCAGCTTTTTGGTCTGATAGCCGATCACATACGAAACCTCGGCCGCGCCGCCGCCCGGTAGTAAATCCGGCACCTTGATGCTCAGCACTTTGGTGCGCTCGCCCGGATTGGATTGCTCGCGAATCTTATCGCCCTTGATGTTGAAGTCCTTGCCGATCGCCGTTTTGACCTCGACCTCGGACATCCCGAACTTGACCGAGCGGAAGCCCTCAACCTCCGCCTTTGGCGCTGCGATCACATTCGACGCGCCGGCAGGAACGGGCGGCTCTTTCTTTTGGCTCAGGGCCGGTCCGTGCGCCGCCAATACAAGCGCAACTGCGGCCATCGCCGGAACGACGATACGGCGGGTGATTGACGTCATTTTCGCTCTCCTGTTCGGCCAGCTTGCACGATGCGGCAACCTACAAAAGCAATAACGGCCGGAACGTTACGCGGGGATAAAATTCATGATCTGGCTGGTTGGCGATGACCTTATACCAGGGGAAGCCGATGCTCGCCTCAAGGGTCAACGGAGCGAACGCGTCCAGGACAAGCCAACGAGAAAACTTCGGCCGGTCGTCAGTGCGTTCCCTTCTGCAAGAGCAGCAGGAGGAGCGCAAAGGGTCAAGCGGCAATGTTGAGAACGTCTTACGATTTCGCGATCATGTCGGCGAGATACTGGCCGTATCCGGTGCTTCGCAGCGAGTGGGCGATGTCGGCGACGTCGGCGTCGCTGATCCAGCCATTCCCGTACGCAATCTCCTCCAGGCAGGCCACCTTCAATCCCTGGCGATGCTCGATGGTGCGGATAAATTCGCCCGCTTCCAGCAAAGACTCGTGCGTTCCGGTGTCGAGCCAGGTCAGGCCCCGCCCGAAGTGCTCGACTGTCAGGGCTCCAGCGTCGAGATACGCCTTGTTGACGTCGGTGATTTCGAGCTCACCGCGCGGCGACGGCTCAAGTCCTTTGGCAATGCCCACCACCTTGTTGTCGTAGAAATAGAGGCCGGTCACAGCCCACGGAGATTTTGGCTTTGCAGGCTTCTCCTCGATCGACAGGACGCGACCGCTGCGATCGAATTCGGCCACGCCATAGCGCTCGGGATCGCTGACGCGGCAGGCAAATATTCTGGCACCGGCTTCAAGTTGCGCCGCCTGGCGCAGCAGCGGCGACAACGAATGACCGTAGAAAATGTTGTCGCCCAACACCAAGGCAACGGACGACTGTCCGATAAAGCTTTCGCCGATGATAAAGGCATCGGCGATGCCCCGCGGCGAATCCTGAATCGCATATTCAATGCTGATGCCCCATCGCCGGCCGTCGCCCAGCAGGGCCTTGAAGCCATCGATGTCGCGAGGGGTCGAAATCAGCAAAATCTCGCGGATGCCGGCGAGCATCAGCACCGATAGCGGATAGTAGATCATCGGCTTGTCGAAGATCGGCAGCAGTTGCTTGCTGACGGCGAGCGTAACCGGATAGAGCCGCGTACCGGAACCGCCCGCCAACAAAATGCCCTTCATGATTTGGTCCGGTTATCCAATAGCCCGCCACAAAATATCAAAAGACGATCTTGGCTTCTTTCAGAAGCGGTTGCCGTTTGTCTTTGTCCGACAAGATCAATTGGTCCGAAGGAAATGGCCACGCGATATTCAGATCGGGATCGCTCCAGCGAATGCCGAGGTCATGCTCCGGCGAATAAAAATTCGTGACTTTGTACATGATCTCGGTGTCGGGCTCTAACGTGCAAACGCCATGGGCAAATCCAACCGGGATCAGCATCTGCGTCCAGTTGTCGGTCGATAATTCCGCCGAAACCCATCGCCCGAAGGTCGGCGACCCACGCCGGATATCGACCGCAATATCGAGGATCCGGCCGCGCACCACCCGTATCAGCTTATGTTGCTCGAATGGGGGAGCCTGATAGTGCAAGCCGCGGACTGTGCCGCGGCCCTGCGACAGCGAATGATTGTCCTGAACGAAATCAAGGGCAATTCCGGATTGGGCGAGCAGTCTCTTGTTGTAGGTCTCGGAAAAAAAGCCACGCGCGTCGCCATGTTTGACCGGCGTAATCAGCTTCACATCCGGAATCGCCAACGGCACAACATGCAAGTCCATGATCGCGCGCGAACCTCCGGTTGAAGATTTAGCAGGATAAAGACGCGGGAGTAACCTGGCGCACGTCCGTTTCCCCGGCGGCAATTAGCCCGCGGCGAAAAACGGACTGGATCGCCGAGCGGATCGATCCTATCTCCATCCCACCTACGCCCACGCCGGACTTGCAACTCACTCGCAATAAATCATGCAACACGAAAAAGAACGAGTGGCGCTGACCTCGATCCTGGCGTCGGCTGCACTGACGATAGCCAAGGGCATCGTCGGCTTTGCGACCGGCTCCCTGGCCCTGCTCTCCGAAGCCGCCCACTCGCTGATCGACTTTGCCGCCACGCTGATGACCTACGTGGCGGTCCGCCTCTCCGGCAAGCCTGCCGACGAGCAACATCATTACGGACACGGGAAGATCGAAAGCGTTTCCGCGTTGGCGGAAACCGGCCTGCTGTTTCTGCTCTCCGTCGTTGTCGTGTGGGAAGCCGGCAAGCGACTGATCGCCAATGAGGGCGTGGAGGTCGAGGCAACACTTGCCGCCTTCGTCGTGATCGGCCTGTCGATCGTGGTCGATTTTTTCCGGGCTCGCGCGCTGAGCAAGACGGCGCACAAGACCTCAAGCCAGGCGCTTGAAGCGGATGCACTGCATTTCTCGTCTGACCTGTGGTCATCGCTGGCCGTGCTGATCGGATTGGCCGGCATCCGCTACGGTCTGCCCTGGGCAGACTCCGCCGCCGCTATCGTGGTGGCGGCTCTGGTTTGCATTGCGGGCTGGCGTCTGGGTCGTCGCACGATCGACACGTTGACTGATGCTGCGCCGCCGGGGGTCACCGGGAAGGTCATTGCGGCGGCCCGGCGGATCGCCGGCGTTGTCGCGGTCAATCAGGTTCGCGCGCGAGAAGTAGGCGATAAGGTTTTCGTCGATTTGAGTGTCGACATCAGCCGGACGCTGCCGCTCGACCGCGTCGATGCGCTCAAGCAGGCAATCGTCACGGATATTGGTAAAGCCATTCCCGGCGCCGAGGTGCAAGTCGGAACGCAAGCGGTCGCGTTGAATAACGAAACCATACTCGACCGAGTCATGGTGATCGCTCGCAATCGAGCGCTCGCCGTCCACCATGTCACGGTCCAGGAAATCCAGGACCGGCTTTCGGTATCTCTCGACCTCGAAGTCGACGGCAAGCTCACGCTTGCGGCCGCTCACGAGATCGCCGACCGGTTGGAGGACGACATCACTGCGGAACTGGGCGCTTCCGTTGAGGTCGAGACGCACATAGAGCCGCTCGAGCCGGCGAGCACTCTTGGCCGTGAAGCGCCCCGCGAGCGCGTTCGGGCGGTCGAGATCGCGCTCGGTGAAATTGCCGCTGAAACCCGCATCATTCGCGATATCCATGACGTGCGCGTGCGTGAAACCGGACAAGGCGAAATCGTCAACTTCCATTGCCGCGTCGACCCGGCGATGACCGTGCTCGAAGTGCACGAGAAGGTTGACGAGGTCGAACGCACACTCAAGGCGCGCTCACCCCAAGTCGCGCGCGTGATCGGTCACGCCGAACCGTTGCGCTGAAACGTCGGGTTGGATGACACGAGCGCGCACCGAGTTTAGAGTGCGCGCTCCACGTCTTTGGGGGATTTCCGAATGTTGCGTTATCTGAAGTTTGCGACAGTCGCCGCCGTTGCCAGCCTTGTCATCGCGGGGTCCGCGTCCGCCGAAACGGCTGGATCGCGGCTCGATCAGATCATCAGCAAGGGCACGTTGCGCGTCGGCATGACCGGCGACTATCGCCCCTTCACCTTTTTCAATCCATCGACCTCGAAGTTCGAGGGCTTTGATGTCGACATGGCCGAGTCGCTCGGCAAGGCGATCGGCGTCAAGGTCGAGTTCGTGAAGACGAGCTGGCCGACGATGATGAAGGATTTCGAGGCTGACAAGTTCGATGTCGCCACCGGCGGCGTCTCTATCACATTGGATCGCCAGAAGAAGGGGCTGTTTTCAACGCCGATCATGCGCGAGGGCAAGACGCCGATTGCCCGGTGCACCGACGTCTCCAAATATCAGACGCTCGACCAGATCGACAAACCGGAGACGCGCGTGATCGTCAATCCGGGCGGCACGAACGAGAAGTTCGCGCGCGCACATCTCAAGAATGCGAAGATCACCGTCTATCAGGACAATGTCACGATCTTCGACCAGATCGCCAAGGGCGACGCCGACCTGATGATGACCGATGCATCGGAAACGCGGTTCCAGCAGAAGCAGCACGCCGGCGTTCTTTGCTCGGTGCACCCCGATCATCCGTTCGATTTCTCGGAAAAGGGCATCTGGATGCAGCGCGACGCGGCGCTCAAGGATTACGTCGACCTGTGGCTGCACATCATCAACGAGACGGGCGAATACAAGACGATGTTCGCAAAGTATTTCAACTGATCGTCACCCCACTACGATCGATCAAAGCGGCCGTCCTATGGGCGGCCGCTTCATTTTTGGAACCACGTCTTCGTCTCTTTCAATTGCTTCGGTGAGCCCTTAAACCACCGGAATGCGCACAGAAACCGGCCAGACCATTCGCCTCAAGGATTACACGCCACCCGATTGGCTCGTTGAGACGGTCGATCTCGAATTTTCGCTGCATCCGAGCGCAACCAAGGTGCGCGCAACACTCCTGCTGAAGCCCAATCCAGCGACCACCGCGGCACCATTGGTTCTCGATGGTGACGGCCTGACCCTCAAATCCATCAAGATAGACGGCGCGGCCGCTCCAGCTGAAAGTTATCTGGCCACACCCGACCGGCTCACCATTCCGCAGCCGCCGCAACGGCCATTCCGTCTCGAGATCGAAACCGAAGTCGACCCGACCGGGAACACCCAACTGTCGGGCCTCTACCGATCGAGCGGCACGTACTGCACGCAGTGCGAAGCCGAAGGCTTCCGCCGCATCACATACTTCCCGGATCGCCCCGATGTGATGGCCGTCTACACGACCCGGATCGAAGCCGGCAAAGCGGAGGCTCCGGTTCTGCTGGCCAACGGCAATCTCACCGACAGCGGCGAACTGCCCGGTGGACGGCACTTTGCGGTGTGGAAGGATCCCTTCCCGAAGCCCTCTTATTTGTTCGCGCTGGTCGGCGGCAAGCTCGGCCACATCGAGGATCGCTTCACGACAAGGAGCGGGCGCAATGTCACGCTGCGCATCTATGTCGAGCCCGGCAAGGAGGATCGCTGCGGCTACGCGATGGATGCCCTCAAGCGTTCGATGCGCTGGGACGAGGAGGCGTTCGGCTGCGAATACGACCTCGATATCTTCATGATCGTCGCCGTGTCCGACTTCAACATGGGCGCGATGGAGAACAAGGGCCTCAACATCTTCAACGACAAATACGTGCTGGCGAGCCCAGAAACCGCAACCGACGCCGATTTTGCCGGCATCGAGTCGGTCATCGCGCACGAGTACTTCCACAACTGGACCGGTGACCGGATCACTTGCCGTGACTGGTTCCAGCTCTGCCTGAAGGAAGGCCTGACCGTGTTTCGCGACCAGGAGTTCTCCGCCGACCAGCGCTCACGCGCGGTCGAGCGCATCGGGGACGTGCGAAACCTGCGCAACACCCAGTTTGTCGAGGATGCCGGACCTTTGGCGCATCCGGTTCGGCCGGAGAGCTACAAGGAGATCAACAACTTCTACACGACCACGATTTACGAAAAGGGCGCCGAGGTTGTCCGCATGATCAAGACCATGCTGGGCGCGCAAGCGTTCCGTGCCGGCATGGACCTTTATTTGAAGCGTCACGACGGCGAAGCGGCGACCGTGGAGCAATTCATCCAGTGCTTCGCCGACGCAAGCGGCCGCGACATGACGCAGTTCATGCGCTGGTATTCGCAAGCGGGCACGCCGCAAGTCACCGTCAAAACGCGGTACGATGAGGCAGCAAAGACCCTTGCCCTGGACTGCGCGCAGACGCTGAACCCGACTCCGGGCCAGCCGCACAAGCAGCCGATGGTCATTCCGCTTCGGCTCGGCCTCGTCGGCAACGATGGCCGCGACCGACCGTTGCGTTTGATTGATGGGTCCACGCCGGACGATGGCATCCTGCTGTTGTCGCAACCCGCCGAGACGTTTGTTTTCAAAGAGCTCGCGGAGCGTCCTCGCCCCTCGATCAATCGTGGCTTCTCGGCGCCGATCAAGCTGACGACCGACCTGACGCCCGACGATCTGGCCTTCCTTGCCGCCCACGACAGCGATCCGTTCAACCGCTGGCAGGCGATCCAGGTGATCGCCATGACATTGCTGACTGAAAATGTTGCGATGCTGCGGGCCGGCAAACCCGCTCGTTCCGATGACCGGCTGACGGCTGCGCTGGCGGCACTTGTCGACGATGCCCGGCTGGAGCCCGCCTTCATCGCGCTCGCCCTCGTCCCGCCCGGCGAGACCGATATCGCCCGTGAAATCGGGGAAGACCTCGACCCCGAGGCGATCACGCTCGCCCGCAAGCATTTGCGTGTTGCAATCGGTGAAGCCGTCAAGGACCGGCTGGAAAAAACCTACCACCGAATGACCGTCCCTGGCGCTTATTCGCCAGACGCCGCGAGCGCCGGCAAGCGTTCGCTGCGCAATATCTGCCTCGACCTTCTGGCGGCGAACGGCAGTGACGGCGCGCTCGACCTCGCCGAGCGGCAATACCAGACCGCCGACAACATGACCGACCGCATATCCGCCCTCGCCACCCTTGCGCTGCATGACAATGAGCGTCGCGAGCGCGCCTTCGCCGATTTCTATCGGCGATATGCCGATAATGCGCTGGTGGTCGATAAATGGCTCGCCCTCCAGGCAATGATCCCGGAGACCGACACACTTGATCGTGTGCGCGAACTCACCAAGCACAAGGCGTTCGACTTCGGCAATCCGAACCGGATCCGCTCCTTGATCGGCTCGTTCGCGCAAGGCAATCCATCGCAATTCAATCGCGCCGATGGCGAAGGCTACGGCTTCGTGGCCGACACCATCATCGCGCTCGATCCGAAAAATCCGCAGGTGGCGGCGCGGCTCGCGACTGCATTCCGGACCTGGCGAAGCATCGAAAGCGCACGCCGCGGCAAGGCGCAGGCAGCGCTGACGAGGATCAAAGGCCAGCCCGGCCTCTCACGCGACGTGTCGGAGATCGTCGGCCGTACCTTGGGCGACGAATGAGGTGCGGCGAAGCTGCGAAATGACTCGATAAATCGCGGCGCATGCGGCCAAATCGATTCCTGTTCGCAACAATTAAAAATTTATTGACGCCGACTCTCGACAACGAGTCGAGCATCGATTCTTATGGGTCAAGTGATTCGGAAAGCGATGCGGCACATCCTTCCGGTCTGGGGTGGTTGGGAAATCCGAACGGAGGCAGCCTATGGCGCGCGCCGAAGTGGCGAGTGCGTCTCCAGGTTCCGATTCGATCAAGGGGCTGGCGCAATCGGTTGCCAACCCGACCTACCTCCGTCTCCTCACCGCTGAACCATTGCTCCGCCGCGCGGTGCCGGCGCTCATCATCGCCTTCCTGGTCACCATTTGCGTCGGCGCCGGTACGCAAATTCTCGACCACCGCCGCCAGACGCTGGCCGACACAGTTCGTACGCTTGAAGCCGCCGCGGGCATCGTCGCAGGCCGCATCGAACGCACCGACATAAGCGACGCAGCGCATCGTCCGCACGAGTTGCTCGTTGGTGCGCTACCCGCCTGGGGAACGTCCAGCGGCCGCCGCTTCCTGCTCGCCAACGCCGACGGCATCGTCACCGCCACTGTGCCCGCGACCGAAGGCATCGTCGGCAGCCGCTTGATCGATCTGCTCGGCGCCACTCAACCCCTGACCACGTTCGGCGCCAGCGCCGGTGTCATGGAAATCGCCGTGCCGGACGGCGCACGCAGCCTGGCGACCGTTCACATGCTGAAGCCGCCATTCGGCCAGATCGCCGTCGTGCAATCGCTGGACGACGCGCTCGCGCCGTGGCGATCGCTGACCACCCTCACCGTCACCCTCTCCGCCACCACCGGTTTCGTCGTCCTCATTCTCGGCTTTGCCTTCCATTGGCAGGCCACCCGCGCCCGCGAGGCCGACGGCATCTATGAGACGGTTCGCAGCCGCATCGACACGGCGCTCAATCGCGGCCGCTGCGGGCTGTGGGATTGGGACCTCGCGCGCGGCCGTATCTTCTGGTCGCATTCGATGTTTGCGATCCTCGGCCTGGAGGCGAAGGACGACCTATTGTCGTTCGGCGATGTCAGCGCGCTGGTGCACCCCGAGGATGTGCGGCTCTACCAGATCGCCGCGCAGCTTGCCGATTCCAAGGCCGCATCGATCGACCACGCGTTCCGCATGCGTCACGCCAACGGTCACTGGGTCTGGCTCCGGGCGCGCTGCGAACTGGTGCGGCAGGCCGGCGAACCCGGCCTTCACCTGATCGGCATCGCCGTCGACGTGACCGAGCAGAAAAATTTAGTCGAGCGGACTGTCGCCGCCGACCTTCGCCTTCGCGACGCGATCGAGACCATTCCTGAAGCCTTCGTATTGTGGGACGCCGACAACCGGCTGGTGCTGTGCAATTCCAATTTCCAGGACCTGCACAATCTGCCCGACGAGGCGATCAAGGTTGGCGCCACCTACGAGGAAGTCAGCACCGCCGGCAACAAGCCCGTGGTGCGTAACAAGGTCGTCAGCGACGGCCCGTCGGTTCCGGGCGCTCATACCTTCGAGGTTCAGCTCGAGGACGGCCGCTGGCTCCACATCAGCGAACGCCGCACCAAGGACGGCGGCTACGTGTCGGTCGGCACCGACATCACCGCCCTCAAGACCCACGAGCAGAAGCTGGTCGACAGCGAGCGCCGCCTGATGGCGACCGTCACCGACCTGCGGTCATCGCAGACCCGGCTCGCCGAGCTGGCCGAGAAGTATGCCGAAGAGAAGACCCGCGCCGAGGAAGCCAATCAGGCCAAGTCGAAATTCCTCGCCAATATGAGCCACGAGCTGCGCACGCCGCTCAACGCCATCATCGGCTTCTCGGAAATCATGGAATCCGGGATGTTCGGCCCGCTCGGCGCCGAAAAATATGGCGAGTACTGCACCGACATCCGCGCCAGCGGAAAATATCTGCTCGATGTGATCAACGACATCCTCGACATGTCGAAGATCGAAGCCGGCCGCATCCGCCTCGACTTCGAGGAGCTCGATCTCAATCACATCCTTGCCGATGCTTTGCGCGTGGTGTCCGCCCGCGCCCAGGACAAGCAGCTTGCCGTGAAATCCCGCATCGCCGACGGCCTGACGCTGCAGGCCGATCGCCGCGCACTGAAGCAGATCATGCTCAATCTGCTGTCGAACGCGGTGAAGTTCACGCCGGACGGCGGCAACGTCGTCGTTCGCGGCCGCCAATATGACGATCACGCCATCATCTGCATCGCGGATACCGGCATCGGCATCGCCAAAGAGGCCCTCACCAAACTGGGCCGCCCCTTCGAGCAAGTCGCCAACCAGCACACCCGCAATCACCAGGGCTCCGGTCTTGGCCTCGCCATCGCAAAGTCGCTGGTGGAGTTGCACGGCGGCACGATGCGGCTGCGCTCCGTCCCCGGCCGCGGCACGATCGTCAGGCTGCATCTGCCGGTGGCGCCAAACTGCCGCCTGCCGCGCAACCAAGCCGCCTAGCCTTCGCCGATCCGCCTCGCTTCGGGTGCCGCGCCCAAAATACGGACGAACGCCTCCCTCACCTTCGCTTGCGTTTCGGCCAGCGTCGCTTCGACCGAGGCAAAATCCGGTACGTCCGCCGCGCGCGCCAGCAGCCGCAGCAAATCAGGCGTCGCCTTCTTCGGATCGAACGGTCCCGACAGGCAGAGCCGCAGGATTTGCGTAAGCGCTTGGTAAAGCCGGACGGCCGGCCGCAGGATTTCCGCATCCTCAACGGAAAGCACGCCGAGCGAGCCCGCCTTGTCGAGCACGCGCGCGGTCGACGTATCGAGGATCGCCGGCTTGGCATGGGCGTGCACCAGTTGCAGATATTGCACGATGAACTCGATATCGATCAGGCCGCCGGCGGCATATTTGAGATCCCAGCGATTGCCGTCACCCTTCTCCATCGCGATCGCGCCGCGCATCTCGACCACATCGCCGGCAATCAGCTCTGCGTCGCGCGGCTTGCGCAAGGTCTTGGCGATCACGTCCTGAACGCGCGGCGCAAAGTCCGGTGGTGCCGAAATGACGCGCGCGCGCGTCAGCGCCATGTGCTCCCAGGTCCACGCCTCGCGCTCCTGATAATCGGCAAAGCCGCCGATTTGCGTCGCGACCGGCCCGGAGCGGCCGGATGGCCGCAGCCGCATGTCGACCTGATAGAGCGCGCCAAAATTGGTCTGCGCCGTCAGCGCGTTGATCAGCCGCTGCGTCAGCCGCGCAAAATATTGCGCGCCATAAAGCGAGCGCGCCCCGTCCGACTCCGGGCTCTCTTCGTCGAAGTCATAGACGATGATGAGATCGAGGTCGGACGTCGCGGTCATTTCGTTGCCGCCGAGCTTGCCGAGCGCCAGCACCGCACTTGCCTCATTGCGCAAATGACCATGGGCCTGCGCGAAGTTCTCGGCCACTGCGCGATGCACCGCCCGAATCACGATATCCGCGAGGAGCGCAAAGGCTCCACCCGCCTGCGCGGCGGTCACCGTTCCGGTGATGATCCGCACGCCGATCAGGAACATATGCTCGAGGCCGAACATGCGGATCCGTTCGAGCAAGTCCTCGTCGTAGCGGGCTTCCGCGAGCGCGAGCCGCAGGCGCTGCGACAACGTCGCCTCGTCCGGCAAGATGCCGAAGAAATGCGGCTCGACCAGCGCGTCCATCACCTGCGGCGTACCGGCCAATATGTCGGCGAGCCGCGGGGCTGTCCCGATCAGCATCGCGATCAGCGAAATCAGCGACGGATTTTGCCGCAGCAGCGACAATAGCCGCGGCCCATTGCTGAGATTGCTGAGGAAACCGTCAAATGGGACGAGCGCCGCGTCGGGGTTGTCCATCCGCGCGAATTGCTCGAGCAGGACCGGCAGCAGCTCGCGCAACTGCGTGCGTGCCGCTTCACTCTTGAGCGAACGATATTCGCCTTGCAGCCAGCGCCGCACCCGCGCCGACGTTTCAAGCGGCGTGCGGAATCCCATTTCGACAAGGCGATCGAGGGTCTTGCGGTCGTCCCCCTCGGCGGGAAATTCGAGCGCCGGGCGATCCGGGCCAGGCATCGCCTCAAACAGATTGGCGTAATGCCGCTGCACCTTCTGCAGGTGGCCGAGCAGCACCTTTGCGAAGCTGTCACGGTCCTTGAACCCAAAGAACCGCGCAAATTTCTCAAGATCGGCGCGATTATCCGGCAGCGTTTGCGTCTGCTCGTCGTTCATCATCTGCAGCCGGTGCTCGACCGACCGCAAAAAGAGATACGCGTCGCGCATGTCATCCCGTGTTTGCGGCTCGATCCAGCCACCGCCGGAAAGCTTGTCGAGCGTGGTCAATGTTTCGCGATTACGCAGCCCCGGAATGCGGCCGCCGGCGATCAGTTGCTGCGTCTGCGCAAAAAACTCGACCTCACGGATGCCGCCACGGCCGAGCTTGATGTTGTGGCCCTCCACCGCGATCTCGGCATGACCGCGATAGGCGTGAACCTGCTGTTTCATCGCCTGCACGTCGGCAATCGCGGCGAAGTCGAGATACTTCCGCCAGACGAACGGCGATATCTCATCGAGAATGCGCGCGCCTGCCGCAATGTCACCGGCACAGGGCCGCGCCTTGATCATCGCCGCGCGCTCCCAATTCTGCCCGCTGCTTTCGTAATAGGACGCCGCCGCCGGCGTCGAGATTGCAATCGGCGTCGATGCAGGATCGGGCCGCAGGCGCAGATCGGTGCGGAACACATAACCGTCGCCGGTGCGCTCCTGGAGAAACTTGACCAGCCGCTGCGTCAGCCGGACAAAAAAAGTGCCCGTCTCGATGTCGGCTTTCAGCGCCGGTGCGTCGGGGTCATAAAAGACGATCAGATCGATATCGCTGGAATAATTGAGCTCGAACGCCCCCATTTTGCCCATCGCCAGCACGATGTAACCGCTGCCCTCGTCCGGGCGCTTCGGGTTCGGCGGCGCAATGCGGCCAGCGCGTGCCGCATCGGCCAACAGGAACTGCACGGCGGACGACACCGCGCCGTCCGCCAGTTCGGTCAAAGCAAGCGCAGCGCGCATGATCGGCCAGACGCCGCCGATGTCGCAGAGCGCGATCAGCAGGGAGCCGTCGGCCTTCATTCGCCGCAGTGCACGCATCGCGGCTGCGTCTTCCTTGGCGCGCAGAACGGCGGCGGCGGCGCTGGTCAGTATTTGAGAAAAATGCCGGTCTGGCTCGGCCTGCAGCAATTGAAGCAACCGCTGCGGCTCGGTGGTCGCCAGCTCCCACAGAAACGGCGAACTCTCGGCAAAGCTGGCGAGTAATCGCGCGACAAGCGGATGCCGGTCGAGCAGCTTGCCGAGCGCCTTGCCTGTCGCATCGCCTGCGATCTCGCGACGCCAGCCATCGAGCCGCGCCCGCGCCGATGCCGCGTCGCTCAACTCAGGCGCTGTGGAGATGCGGTCGGCCAACGTATCGGCGGCCGCCTTGCTGGCCGCTTTTTTGGCCTTCGGCGTGCGCTTCGCGGCGCGGCTGACGCCTCGTTTGGTTGCTTTCTTTTTCGGCTTTTTGGCGGACGTCTTGGCGGGCTTCATCCCGCACTCTGTATCGGGCCGCCACGCGGTAGCGCAATGATGCTTTTGAGGCCCGGTGCATTGTCTTCAAATTTAAGCTCGCCGCCATGCAGCCGCGCCACCGCCGCCGCGAGGCTCAGCCCAAGCCCGGAGCCGGGCTGCGAGCGGCTTTGCTCCAAGCGCACGAAGCGCTCGGTCACCCGCGCGCGATCCTGCTCGGATATCCCGGGGCCATTGTCCGCGACGGTCAGCAGGATGCGGTCGCCATCATTCAGCGCCCGCACGACGACTTCCGCCGTTTCGCCGTCTGCCCCCGCTTTTTCCGGCCCTGCATATTTGATCGCGTTGTCGATCAGATTGGCCAGCGCCTGGCTGACCAGCTCACGGTTGCCGTTCACCGGCGCGGCCGCCTGCGCCTCGATCCGCAGGCCGATGCCTTTCTCTTCGGCCACCGGCTCGTAGAGCTCGCCGATGTCGCGGGCGATCTCGGCGGCGTCGAACTCGGCCATGCCTTCCCGCGCATGACCCGACTCCGCGCGCGCGATCATCAACAGCGCCTCGAAGGTGCGGATCAGCCCTTCGGATTCGTCGATCGTCTGTTCCAGCGCAGCCCGGTATTCACCCTCCCCTTTGGCCGCGCGCAAAGCCTGCTCGGCGCGATTGTGGAGCCGCGTCAGCGGCGTTTTCAGGTCATGCGCGATATTGTCGGAGACCTCCTTGAGGCCGGCCATCAGCGCCTCGATCCGCTCCAGCATCTCGTTGAGGTTGATCGCCAGCCGGTCGATCTCGTCATTCGTCCCGGCGACCGGCAACCGGCCGCTCAAGTCGCCCGCCATGATTGTGCGCGTTGTCTCGGTCATGGCGTCGACGCGGCGCAGAACGCGGCGCGTGACGAACAAACCGCCGGCCAGACCGAGCAGCACCACGATAGCGATCGACCAGCGGCCGGCGTCGACGATGATGTCATAGAGCCGCTGGCGCTCCTCGAGGTCGCGGCCGACCAGCAACCGGAAGCCGCCGGAAAGCTGGAAGACGCGCACCAGCGCGTAATGCTCGCTGTGATCCGCTTCTTCCAGCCGGCGATATGGAATTTCGCTCCAGCCGGGGCTGTCGAGCACCTTCGGATCGAGCGGCGAGACGTTACCGGCCAGCGCGTCACCGTTAAACGTCGTCACCAGATAAAGGCTCGAGCCGGGCCGCCGCGCCCGCGCGTCGACCACCTCGACCAGACGGCGCACGCCGCCGTTTCGGTATTGCTCGGAGAGTCCGGTGAGTTCCGCGGTAACGGTGTCGGTGATCTGCTCGGTGATCAGCCGGCGCGTATTGAGGGCGAAATAACCGAGGAGAAAAGCGGCGAAGAGAGCAAAAACGACGAGATAGACGATCGTCAGCTTGAACGTCGTCGTCCGAAACAGCTTACCGAGCGCCGTCACGTATCATGTACCCCGCGCCGCGGACCGTATGCAGAAGCGGCTGGGAGAAACCTTTATCGATTTTCGAGCGCAAACGCGAGATATGGACGTCGATCACGTTGGTTTGCGGGTCAAAATGATAGTCCCACACGTTCTCGAGCAGCATCGTGCGGGTCACCACCTGGCCGGCATGCTGCATGAGATATTCGAGCAGCCGGAACTCGCGCGGCTGCAGCGTGATTTCCTGGCCGCTGCGCGTGACAAGATGCGAAAGCCGGTCGAGGCTCAAGTCGCCGACCCGGTAGACCGTCTCTTCGCTGCGGCCACCGCCCCGCCGCGCCAGCACTTCGATGCGAGCGAGCAGCTCGCTGAACGAATACGGTTTAGCCAGATAGTCATCGCCGCCGGCGCGCAAACCTTTGACACGATCGTCGACCTGCCCCAGCGCGGACAGAATAAGCGCCGGTGTATGATTGCCTTTGTCCCGCAGCTCGCCGATGACCGACAGCCCGTCGCGCTTCGGCAGCATGCGATCGACCACGAGCACGTCGTACTGGCCGTCGAGCGCGAGCGCGAGACCTTCCTCGCCGTTGTTGGCCTGATCGGCAACGTGACCGACCTCGCGAAACGCCTTCACCAGATAGTCCGCGGCGTCGCGGTCATCCTCGATAATGAGCAGGCGCATGGTGCTGCGGTCCGGTTGCGGCTCAGCCGCTCGGCTAGCGGCGCGTTGCCCGTTTGTATCTGCATAGATGGGCATCGATCACACCAATTTTAGTCCGCAGTTTGGCCTATCCACCCCTTAAACATACGTGAGGGGGTGGCGGATTTGGCCCGCCACCCCCTCAGCGACCCCATCCCGGCGGGGGCGACGGATGCCGGGCTGGAGCTCGGTCCGAAACGGCCAATGGCCGCTTCGGGAAACTGTCGGGACGGGGCAAGGAAGCGAACTTCCCGCACCCGCCCCGCTGGGTTCATGCCACTGGCGGGGGCGACGATTGCCAGCAACACGCGCCCATTCGTTAGCCGCGGCTGATCGGGAGAGCGACAAACTTGGTGTTGTCGCCGGACTTCACCCGCATCAGCACTGCGCGCTTTTTGTCGTTACGTGCGCTCGCCAACTCCTTGCGCACATCGGCCGGGGTCGAAACCTGCTTGCCCGACACTTCCAGAATGACGTCACCGGTCGAGAACCCATGCTCGGCCGCGGTGCCGGACGGATCGACGCCGGTCACGACCACGCCATTGTTGCTGGCGCCGCCGACGCGGTCCGCCGGCGCGAGCGTCAGCCCTAGCTTGCCGATCTCGGCCGATCCGGAGTCGTCCTCGTTGCTGGTGTTTCTCGCCTCTTGCTGCATCGCCGGCATCTTGCCGAGCGTCAGCGAGACCATCTTCTCTTTGCCGTCATGCAGTACCGACAGCTTCACTTTGCTGTCCGGCGGCATCGAGCCGATTTTCTTGGCGAGATCGCGGGCGTCCTTGACCTCTTCGCCGTTGACTGACGTGATGACGTCACCGGCCGCGATACCGGCCTTCGACGCCGGGCTGTTATCCTGCGGCTGGGAAACCAGCGCACCCTTGGCAGCCTTGAGGCCGAGACTGTCGGCAATCTCCGACGTCACAGGTTGAATCTGAACGCCGATCCAGCCGCGGGTGACCGAGCCGTGGTCGCGCAACTGGGTGACCACCGACTTCACGGTATCTGCCGGAATCGCGAAGGCAATGCCGACCGACCCGCCCGACGGCGAATAGATCGCCGTGTTGACGCCGATCACATTGCCTTCGGTGTCGAACGTGGGTCCGCCGGAATTGCCTTTGTTCACCGGCGCATCGATCTGGATGAAGTCGTCGTACGCGCTGGCGCCGATATCGCGGCCACGCGCCGAGACGATGCCCGCCGTCACGGTGCCGCCGAGACCGAACGGATTGCCAACCGCCAGCACCCAGTCGCCGATGCGCGGAACACTGTCGGACAGCTTCACGTAGGGGAAGTCTTTGCCGTCGACCTTGATCAACGCAAGATCGGTGCGGGGATCGGTGCCGATTACCTTCGCCTTGTAAATCTTGCCGTCGTCGGTCGTCACCTGGACGCTGTCGGCCTTTTCGACCACGTGATTGTTGGTGACGGCGTAGCCGTCGGCGGTGATGAAAAAGCCCGAGCCCTGCCCGGTAATGTGACCGTGCCCGCGCTGCTGCGGCATCTGGCCATTGCCAAATCGCTTGAAGAACTCGCGCAAGCCCGGCGGCAGGCTGTCGCTGTCGATGTTGCCCATGCCGGACGTCTGCCCGCCATTGACCTCGACGCGGACCTGAATGACGGCGGGCTTCACCTTCTCGACGATGTCGGCGAAGCCAACCGGCGCACTCAGCTTTTTGGCCTGCTCGGAAAGATTTTGTGCCGCTGCGGTTGGGTAATGGATGCTCGGCAGATCCGGCGCCAGAACGAAAGCGGCGGCGCCAATACCGGCCAACGCGGTGCCCAGCAAGGCAGCGCGCCGCACCGAGAAGCGGCGCGGCCGGGGCGCGGACATATCGCGCGGGTTCATCGAAAGTCTCCTTGGCTCGAACGTTGTGGGGATGCGGTTACGCATCGTTTCAACGCACAAGCTAGGAAGACGCGCCTTACGGTCGCCTGACCGCCAAATTAATAATCGGTAACGTGGAAAAGCATTTCACGCTGCTCAATCAATGAGTTAGCAGATCGTCACCGATCGGTCTCGTGCAGCATTGCGGCAAGTTTGCGCTGCTCGTCTTCGTCAAGTTGCGCAGGCGCGTCGGCCAATCGGCGGCGACGCACCGAAAACAGCAACACGATTGCACCGATCAGAAGAACGCCGGGCGGCACGGCCCACAGCAACGCGTTGTGCCAGGCGAAGCGCGGCTTAAGCAGCACGAACTCCCCGTAGCGCGCAACGACAAAATCCAGCACCTGCGCATCGCTGTCACCGGCTTTCAGCCGGTCGCGAACCAGCACGCGCAAATCGTGCGCGAGCGGCGCTTCGGAATCGTCGATCGACTGGTTCTGGCAAACCATGCAACGCAGCTCTTGCGACAACGCCCTTGCCCGTCCTTCCAGTGCGGGGTCCTTGAGTACTTCATCGGGCTGCACGGCAAACGCCGGCGCTGCATGCAGCAGGATGAGCAGCATTACGGTAACGAACGCGCGCATTATTCAGCCGGCGCCAATGCGGTTTTTGCGGCAGGCTTCGGCGCGCCAACTCGCAGGCGCCGGTCCGATAGCGACAACGCGCCGCCAAGCGCCATCACCACCGCGCCAAGCCAGATCAGCAGCACCAGCGGCTTATGATAGATGCGCACCGCCACCGAGCCGTCCGCGCTCGCCTCTCCGATTGAAATATAAAGCTGGCTCAGGCCGCGCGTCAGCAAAGCCGATTCCGTCGTCGTCATGCTGCGCGCGTCGAACGTCCGCTTCGATGGAGTCATGGTCGCAATCGTTTCGCGATTACGCCGCACCGTGAACTTCGCCACTTGCTCGTGATAATTCGGCCCCTGCCGCGGCACCAAACCATCGAACGTCAGCTCATAGCGGCGGATCGTTGTGACATCGCCCGGCTTGAGCGCGACAACACGTTCCGCCGCCCAATGCGTTGCGCTGACGATACCCAGCAGCGTCAGACCGATGCCGAAATGCGCGATCATCGTCCCCCACGCGGAGCGCGGCAGCCCGACGGCCCGGGCACGCACGGTCGCAAACGGCATCCGCAAGGCGCCGGTTCGCTCTACCAGATCGGTGACAGCACCGCCCATGACGAACAGCGCGAGGCCAACGCCGAAAGGCGCCAGCGGCGACTCGCCGGTTTCGACGACATAGACGGCGGCAATACCCACAACAGCCAGGCCGGCAGCGGCCATCAGGCGTTGCGCGGCGCCCAGCGCATCGCCGCGCTTCCAGGCCAGCAGGGGCCCGAACGGCATCGCCAGCATCAGCGGCACGAACAGCGGCGCAAACGTGAGGTTAAAGAACGGCGCGCCGACTGAAATCTTCTCGCCAGTCAAAGCTTCGAGCGCCAATGGATAAAGCGTGCCGACGAACACCGTCGCGCACGCCGTCGTCAGAAACAGGTTGTTGAGCACCAGCGCGCCTTCGCGCGACACCGGTGCGAACAGCCCGCCCTGCTTGAGGACCGAGGCGCGCCAGGCGAACAGCGACAGCGATCCGCCGATGAACAGCACCAGAATCGCAAGGATGAAAATGCCGCGAGTCGGATCGGTGGCGAAGGCATGCACGGAGGTGAGAACCCCCGAGCGCACCAGGAACGTGCCGATCAGGGATAGGGAGAATGTCAGGATCGCCAGCAGGATGGTCCACACCTTCAGCGCGTTGCGCTTCTCCATCACCACGGCGGAATGAAGCAGCGCCGTACCGGCGAGCCACGGCATCAGCGACGCATTCTCGACCGGATCCCAGAACCAGAAGCCGCCCCAGCCCAATTCGTAATAGGCCCAGTAAGAACCCATCGCGATGCCGACGGTGAGCGCCATCCACGCGCCGAGCGTCCATGGCCGCACATAGCGCGCCCACGCGGCGTCGATCCGTCCCTCGATCAACGCAGCAACTGCGAACGAAAATGCAATCGAGAAGCCGACATAGCCGAGATAAAGCAGCGGCGGATGCACCGCCAAGCCAATGTCTTGAAGTACCGGATTAAGATCGCGGCCTTCGAACGGCGCCGGCGAAAGCCGCAGAAACGGGTTCGATGTAAAGAGAATGAATAGATAGAACGCGGTCGCGACCCACGCCTGCACCGCCAGCACATTCGCTTTCAATGTGGCGGGCAAGTTACGGCCGAACGCAGCCACCAGCGCGCCAAACAGCGACAGGATCAGCACCCACAGCAACATCGAGCCTTCGTGGTTGCCCCATGTGCTGGTGAATTTGTAGATCGTCGGCATCCGCGAATGCGAATTCTCATAGACATCCGCCACCGAGAAATCCGACGTCAGGTAGCAGGTCACCAGTGCGCCGAATGCGGCTGCCACAAAAATGAACTGCATCGCCGCGGTCGAATCCGCGAGATGCATTAACGCGCCATCGCCGCGCCGCGCGCCGATCACCGGAGCGACCGATTGGATCAGCGCCAAAGCGAGCGCCAGCACCAGCGCGTAGTGGCCAAGTTCGGGAATCATTTCACCGCACTCTGATTTTCGCCTTCTTGCCAGCGGCCGGACTTCTTCAGCGCGTCGACCACTTCGCGCGGCATATACCGCTCATCGTGCTTCGCCAGCACTGTGTCGGCCGTAAAGATGTTCTGCGTCATCTTGCCTTCGACGACGACGCCCTGCCCTTCGCGAAACAGGTCCGGAACAATTCCGTCGTAGGTGACCGGCACGTCGGATTTTCCGTCAGTCACCACGAAGCTGATATGCAGCCCCGCCTCGCGTTTGATGCTGCCATCCTTCACCAGACCGCCCATGCGCAATCTCGCGCCCGGCGCGGCCTGATGCTCGGCAACCTCCGTCGGCGAATTGAAAAACACGATCGACTGCCGCATCGCGCTCAGAATCAAGCCGACCGCGATCGCGAGCACCGCAAGGCTCGAGCCAATCAATACCAATCTTCGCTGCTTGCGTGTCATGTCATTCTTTTGAGCATGATCTTACCCGAAAGCCGGTGTCCACTTTTCGGGACCATGCTCATCCGTTCAGCCCAACACTTTTGGCAAAGTCTTCGATCCGGCGCACTTTGTCGGCATCGTTCGCTAGCGCCCGGCGCGCATTGCTGACCGCTTCGCTGGCTTTATCACGCTCGCCCAGCACGACATAAGCACGCACCAGCCGCAGCCAACCCTCGACGTCGGATCCATCGTTTTTCAATCGCTCGGCAAGCTGCGTCACCATTCCACGCACCATCTCGCCGCGCTCCGCCTCGCTCATTTTTGATGCGGCCGCAACATCCTCCGCGTTTGGCCCCGGCGCTGCCTTTTGCCCCGGCGGCGGCGCCCGGCCGGCGCTTGCCAGCGCCTGTTGCACGGCGGTGGCCCAAGGCGCGTTCGGCGGCGCGTCCTTGAGCAGCTTCTGCCAGATGTCCGCGGCTTTATCGGTGTCGCCATCCTGCTGTGCGGCAAGACCAAGATAGAAGCGTGCCTTCGGATCGTCCGGCGATTGAGCCGTCGCCTGGTCAAACGCCTGCTTTGCGTCTGCCGTGACGACGCCATTTGCCGCCGCGACCAAAGCCTCGCCAAGATCGGCCTCGCGCTGTGCGCTGTCACCGCCATATTCGATGGCATTGCGGCGCGCCTTCACCGCATCGTCAAACCGCCCGAGCCGCAGGTACACGGGCGCCAACACTTCCCAGCCGCGTGCGTCTTTCGGATTGGTTTCGAGGTGGCGTTCGACCTGGGCAATCATCGCTACGATGGAGTGATCGGCTTTGGCGTCGAGACGGCCGGCGAGCGGCTCGCCCGGCAGTTGAGGAGAGCCGTGCATGAGATAGATCGTGCCGGCCGCGAACGGCACCAGGATCAACGCCGCCAATGCGGCCGTACGGCGGCGCCACAACCCGGCAGTCGGGTCGGCGGATGCTGTAACGGGCGGGACGTCGCCCGCCGCGATCAGCCGGCGCGAGACTTCGATCCGCGCCGCGTCGGCTTCCGCTTCGCCGATCAGGCCGGCCGACCGATCTCGTTCGATTTCGTCGAGTTGATCGCGATAAACTTCGGCGTCGCTGCCGGACTGCATGCGTCCCGACCGCGAGAGCGGCCACAGCACGGCGAAGATCGCCGCCGCAGTCATCAGAGCAAAAGCCAGCCATAGAGCCATGGCGGGCTATCTATCACGTCAGGCGCCGGCGGGCTGGCTTTCTTTGCGCTCGGCCTGGCCCGCCAGCTCGGCGGCTTTGGTCAGCATCGCCGCGTAATCGGACCCGAATGTCTTGCGGCAAAAGCGCACGGCGGCGTCGGCCTGCGACTGCCGGAAACCGCGATCGACGTCGCCGGCGTGGCGCAGCGCGTCGATCAGCGATCCCGTGCTCTGATCGAGGAATTGCTGCAACTCGGTGAAGCTGCGCTGCGTCACCTCGTTGAGCGCCAGCTCACCGGCGAAATTGCGGCAGGCGGCGACCAGGCCGATCAGCTCTTCCGACTCGGCCACCTCGTCCGCGCTGAGCGTCGAGTTGGCGCGAATTTCGGAAGTCGGCCGCGGGCGCAACAGGCGGCGCACGCGTCCCGGCATCGACTCGATTTGCGTCTTCAGCATGTTCGAGATTTGCGTCCGCAGCACCGCAAGTTCCTTGGCGCGTTCAGGAGTCGGCTCGAGTTCGGTGCGCAGGCCACGCGCCGCGTCGTGGATTTGCTGGAGCAGACCGACGGTCGCCACGCCGCCGCCGCGCAGATCGACCTGCAGCTCGTCGGTGAGCCGCGCCAGTTCCGCGACTACCATGTCGACGGCCATCTCCGCCTCACCGGGCGGCAACCGGGCCCCCTTCGGCACCAGGCGGATCATTTGCCACGGCGCCGCGAGACGCCGCATCACCATCACCAGCGCATAAGGCACGATTTCGGGAGCGCGACCGGCCGCCGCCGCGATCAAGCTCTGCGTTTCCGTCAGACGCTGATCGGAAAGATTGGCGATATATCCGGGCAGATGGTCGGCAAACATCGCGAGCGGATCGCGCAGCTTGAGCACGCGCATGAGATTGAGGGCATCGTCCTGCGGGCGCTGCGTGCCGATCTGCGACAGCAGCCGCCGCCGTTCGCGATCGTCATTGCCGGCAAACGCAGGCGCAAGCGCGGCGGCAACCTGATCCTGGAATTCGCGTGTCAGAAAATCCGCGCGTGTTGTATCGTTGGTGAGCAGCAATTCGCCGATCGTGCTGGTGAACTTCTCCGCCTGATCGGGCAGCAGGTCGCGGCGAATCCAGCTCCACAATGCGTCGAGCACGGTGCGCGAGATGCGGCCGGGATGCCGCCGCTCCGCATTGTCGTCGACCATGAACGGTTCGAGCGGCTTGTAGAACAGCCGCGCCGCGTTGCCGTGACGCGGCATCGTCTGCCGCGACTCGCGAAACAGCCGGCGCAATTCGGTCAGGATGAGTTCGGCGCCGTCGATGGCTTCGCCGGCCAATATCTTGCGTTCGAGCTCGACGATCAGGGTCGATCGCGAATTCGCCGGAAGCTCACGCAAAAAATCGCGCAGCCGATCAACGGTCGCGGCGCGAGTCGCCATGGCCTTTATCCCGTTAGCCCAAAGACCGTGGTAGCGCCGCGGGCGCTAAGAATTCGTTAAGGATAGAGCGCGCCCTAGCCGACCGGCGTCCAGGTCCCGTCGGGGTTACGGCAGGCTGTGCCGCGCGCCGTCTGCGGCCGCCCGTCGATATAGATCGTTTCGGTAAAGGCGCGGCAGCGGCGGCCGTTGTCGACGTAATACGGTCCCGGCACCACCGAGCCGTAACGGCCGCTCCGTTCGCTGCGCCAGCCGACCGGCGCGCCAGCCGCGCCGCCTTCGAGTGCCTGGACTTCCGCCGCATAGGCCCGCCGGCGGTCTTCCTCGTCGAGCGAAGCGCCGATCCGGTTACCAATCAGGCCGCCCGCAGCGGCGCCAATCACCGCGCCCGCGACATGGCCGCCGGCGCCGCCGCCAAATTGAGAGCCGATCACGGCTCCTCCCAATGCACCGAGCAGCGTACCGGTATTCTCCTTCGGTCCCGGTCCATATTCCCCGGTCGGATCACCCGCGCATCCTGCGAGCGAGCCGATCAGCACAACACCGAACATCGCGCACAATGCGCCCCTGCGAATGGTCATGGATGCTCCCTTTGATTGAAGGCGGGTCGAATTGAAAGGTTAGCCAAACCGGAGAAATCGGGCAAAACTCTGGCTCCTCATGTAACTGCGGCGGGCAGCATTAGTTCGGCGCGCAACCCGCCGGCCGGCGCTTCGCCAAGCTTCAGCGTGCCGCCGTAAAGAGTGGCGAGCTCCGTCACGATCGAAAGGCCGAGACCCGAGCCGGGCTTTGTTTCGTCGAGCCGTTGCCCGCGTTTGCCGGCCGCCTCGCGATCCGCAACTGACAGGCCCGGCCCGTCGTCATCGACGACGATCCGCAGCGTCGGGGCGGAATCCGGCCCTGCCTTCGCGTCGAGCGTCACGCGCGTGCGCGCCCATTTGCAGGCGTTATCGACCAGGTTGCCCAGCATCTCCTCGAGGTCCGGCCGCTCGCCGTTGAACTGCAATCCATCTTCCACATGAACATCGATGCTGACGGCGCGATCGTGATGAATTTTCTCCATCGTGCGCGCCAATGCATGAGCGACCGACGCGACATCGGTGATCGTTCCAAGCACTGTCGAGCGCGCCGCAAGCCGCGCGCGCTCGAGATGCCGCGTGACCTGATCGCGCATGATGTCCGCCTGCTCGAGCACCTTGCCGGCCAACGCATCGTCCTTGCGCGCGCTGGCTTCATTGACCATCACCGACAACGGCGTTTTCAGCGCGTGCGCGAGATTGCCGACATGCGTGCGGGCACGCTCGACAATTTCCTTGTTGGCTTCGATCAGCGCATTTGTCTCGCGTGCCAGCGGCGCAATCTCGTCCGGGAATGAGCCGGCGAGCTTCTCGGCCCGGCCGGACCGGATTGCATGCAGGCTCTCGGAAATCCTTTTCAACGGCGCCAGGCCGAACAACACCTGAAACATCGTCGTGAGCAGCAGCACGACAGCCAGGATCGAGAAGGTCAGCATCAGCGCCTTGTCGAAGGCCCATTGTTCTTCGGCGATTTCAGTAAAGTCACCCGCCACTGCAACCAGATACCGTCCGGCCGGGCTGACATCGATGACACGCTCGACAACGCGCAGCCGCTGCTGTTCCGGCCCTTCGACATAGCCCTGGCGCGCACCCGTTACATCGGCTTTGACCCCCAGGTCCTCCAGGTGCGGCAGGCCGCCGTCCCACAACGAATGCGACGACCGGATGTCCGTCTTGTCGAGCCGCGTCACCTGCCAGTACCAGCCCGACAACGGCAGCTCGAACAGCGGTTCGCCGAGGCTCTGGCCGAGACCCTCGCCCGGCGTTTCTTCCGGCGTCGCCAGATCGGCCACCAGCACCCGCAGGTAGACGCCGAGGCGGCGGTCGAACGCGCGCTCGATCGCCGAACGGTACAGCGACGACAGGATGATGCTGGTGATGACGAGAATAATGACGGTGGTGGCGGTCGCCGTCAGGAACAGACGCAGCGCGAGGGAATTTGCGCGCATCAGGCTTGGGTATTCGATGGCCCGTTCGGCGCGTTCAGCAGATAGCCGAGCCCCCGCACGGTCTGGATGATGTCGACGCCGAGCTTCTTGCGGATGCGGCCGACGAAAACCTCGATCGTATTGCTGTCGCGATCGAAATCCTGGTCGTAGAGATGCTCGACCAGCTCGCTGCGCGACACCACGCGGCCGGCATGATGCATCAGATAGGACAGCAGCCGGTATTCGTGGCTGGTCAGCTTGACCGGATTGCCGTCGACCGCTACGCGCCCGCTGCGGGTATCCAGCCTTACCGGGCCGCAGGTAAACTCGCTCTTGGCGTGGCCGACCGAACGGCGCAGCAGCGCGCGCACCCGCGCCAGCACTTCCTCGAGATGGAACGGCTTGGCGACATAGTCGTCGGCGCCGGCGTCGAAGCCGTGCACCTTGTCGCTCCAGCGATCGCGCGCGGTCAGGATCAGCACCGGCATCATGCGTCCGCCGCGGCGCCAGGATTCCAGCACCGAGATGCCGTCCATCTTCGGCAGGCCGATATCGAGGATGATGGCGTCGTACGGCTCGCTCTCGCCGAGGTAATGGCCTTCCTCGCCGTCGAACGCCCGGTCGACGGCATAGCCGGCGTCCGTCAGCGCGCTGGTGAGCTGGCGGTTCAGGTCCGGATCGTCTTCAACGACAAGCAGCCGCAAGATTGCCCCCTCATCGATCTTTCACGACGTCGCCGGAGCGAGCGTCGACGATCGCGCGACTCACTTTTCCAGTGCGCGTCAATAATGTCAGAACATAGACGAGCTTGCGGTCGTGCCGGCACAGTTGCGCGCGCAGCAACTCGTCACCGTCTTGCGCCGAGATCGAGCGCAACGCGACGCCGAGCCGGATGGCGGCGCCTTGGCGCACCGCCATGCGCTGCTCTTGCCGGTTGAGACACTCCGGCTCATTTGCATCGGGCGGGACCGAGGCCTGCGGCTCGGGCGCGTCGGTGCGCATGTTCTCGTTGCCTTGGCCGAACGCCGCCGGCCCAGCCAACAGGCTGAGCGCAATCGCGATGGCAAAAATGCAACCCCGGCGCATGCGGCCTCTTATCGATCTCGCGGTGAATATCGCCTGAATGGCCCTAACCGTCGACTTTTGCTGATTAATTCGTGAAGCCGGAAAAGGTCGCAAAACCATCGACCGGTTCGCGCGGCGAGCGCCACTGGTTGATCGGTGCGGCCTCATCGGCATGGCCAAGGGCCATTCCGGAATAAACCATCAAGTTGTCGGGGAGATTGAGGAAGGAACGGACGGTCTTGTGGAAGGACACCCAGGCCTGTTGCGGGCAAGTGTGAAGACCGTAGTCGCGCGCCAGCAGGCAAACCGTTTGCAGGTAGCCGCCGATGTCGGCCCATTGGGCAGGGCCATGCGCTTTCTCGCGCGCAAAGAACAGCGCGACCGGCGCGCCGAAGAAAAGATAGTTGCGCGCATATTGGCGGTAGCGCGCCGCCTTGTCCTCGCGCGGGATACCGATCGATTTGTAAAGGAGTTCACCTACCCCGAAACGGCGCGCGTTGTAGGGCTCACTCAGCGGATGCGGAAAGATCGGGTAGTCGACGCCCTCGCCTTTCGGCAGCTCGGTTGCCATGCGCGGTGCGAGCAATGCCTTGAGCGCTTCAAGCGGCTCGCCGGCGAGCGCATAGATGCGCCACGGCTGCACGTTGCCGGCCGACGGCGCGCGGGCCGCCAGTTCGACGATCTCGCGAATGGTTTTTTCGGGGACAGGTGTGGGAAGGAACGCCCGGCAGGAATACCGGGACGCGACGGCCTCAGTGACACGCATAAGGCGGGATCTCCGACGACAATCCGGAGAGTGTGGCGTGTGAAGCTTTCAAACACAAAGCTTATTGAATACGACCGTACTTCGCGAGTTCACGGTCAATCCGGTCTCGAAAATCCGGACGAGCCTTCAATACCCTGGTTGTAAGCTGCGTATGGAGCGCGTCAATGGCCGCAGCAATGCCGAGGGAATAATGTCGATATTCTAGCTCGTTACAGTTCTCTTTCAGATACTTCAATAAGGATTGAAGCTCTCCTCCGCAACGAAACGTCGATCGGACAATTTGCCATTCGTGGTCCTCGGTCATCTGACGGTCTTTCTCAACGTCCCATGCACGCGTTCATGCATCGGAAAAATCCCACTGATTGCGATCGCTACCTGGCCGCTGAAACCGTTCTAAAAGAGAACTGCAGAAATCCAGACACCTGTTGTAATCACCAGGTCCATTTATTCCAAGTCTCGCCGCCTGAGTGAAAATCTCCGAGAAAGACGGTGTCCCACCTTCGCTTGTCCATCGACCGCCAGTAGCGTCACCGGCCGGCACACGCGGCTGATTGGGATCGAATCCCGCCTTCCTTCGCAAGGACAGCGCTACATACTCCAATTCAAATCGTAACGCGTTTAGCGTCCGCCGTACGTTTGCAGTTTCAAATCGGAATTTTCCATTGTGTAATCCGTCAATCGGATCTGCGAGAAACAATCGCTTTGGCGATTTGCCCAAGCACGGTCGGAGCGGCAGCGCCAGCCGCAATAGCGCGCTTCTCTTTCGACCGGCCGGACACATAGACACCCAGCACGCCGAACCGCGCCGCCATGTAGGCCATGATCAGCCCGGACAAATTGGCGAAGCCGTTCACCGTCTGCGGCTCGCCCGCCCACAATGCGTGAAACAACGCCACCGCGAAGCCGGGACACTCGAACGCGGTTAGCTCCAATGCGTACAACGGGCGCCACCAACGCTGAAGCCGGTCCTCGCTCTGCGCCTCGGCCCGCATCGTTTGGCCGATCTGCTCGACTTGAATCTTGCCGGTTTCGGCCAGCGCGGCGAGCCAGTTGGCCTCCGCCTGCCGCGCCGATGAAGCGGCAACGGCGGCCGCGACCGGGTCGGTCTTGCTGATCGCAACATCGACCGAGCCCGGCGTCGGATCGGCGCCGAGCGAATCGGCCAGAATCTTGCCGGCCGCCGCGCCAAACGGGCCGCCGAGCGCCTCGCCGAGAATCGGCGCGCCGAGACCGATCACCTTTTCGGCAATGTCTTTCCAGTCCATCTCAACCACCCTGTTGCGCGGCCATTGCGAGCGCGGCCCGCCTCACTTCGGCGACACGCCGGCCCCAGCCTTTGCCGAACACCGGCCATGTGTGCAGCGACTGGAGAAAGCGCAGGCGTTCGTCGCAAACCGCCATGATGAGAGTCGATGCGACGCTGCGCGCCACGCCAGCAAGCGTTACGGGTCCAATCACGCCATCGGCCGCGATACCGAGCGCGCGCTGAAGCACCTTCGCCGCGCGCGCGATCCCGGAATTCACGCCGTAATCGAATATCGCGTAATCGAGTCCGGCCGGCAGCGCATCGCAATGCAAGGCGTCCCAATATTTGGAGCGGTAGATCGCCTTGGCGTCGTCGATGGACATCGCTTTGACATCGGCGGCGTTGGCATCCGGCTTCACGTATCTGCGGTAGTCCGCTATCGTGATGCCGAAGTTGGTGGGGCCACCAGGATCGTCGGGATGATTGGTGTAACCGCCTTCGTGCGCGAGCACGCGCGCAAGCGATGCGCCGTAGTTCGATGAAGTCATAGGACAAGCGGAGTTGGGCCGGCGCTGTGCCGGCGTGAAAAACGAGCGGATGCGCCCCAACATTCTCTTCATCATGGCCGACCAGTTCCGTGCAGATGCGCTCGGCTGTGTCGGCGGCGAGGTGCACACGCCAAATCTCGATTCGCTGGCGGCGCGCGGCTGGCTCTTCACCAATGCCTACGCCAACTCGGCTGAATGCATTCCAAGCCGGATCAGTCTTGCGACGGGTCTTTATCCGCACCAGACGGGAGTCTTGATCAACGAGCCTTGTACGCTCGATCCCGCATTTCCAAACTGGATGCAGTCAATCGAGGCGGCGGGGTATGCGACGAGCTTGTTCGGCAAGACCCATTTGCATCCGCATAGTGGCGATCTGCGTGACCGGCGGGATTTGATGCATCGCTACGGGTTGCAAACCGTCGATGAGATCGGCGGGCCGCGGGCTTCGGCCGCGCTCCGCAGCAACATGACGGAACTATGGGAGCGGCGTGGCGTTTGGGAGCGTTATCGCGACGACTTCAAGGAGCGGTTTGAGACAAAGCCTTTCGTTGCGAGGCCGAGCACCTTGCCGCTGGATCTCTATTACGACGTCTATGTCGGCCGGACCGCGCGCGATCACCTGCGGACATTGCCGGTCTCTCATCCATGGTTCTGCTGGGTCAGCTTCAGCGGACCTCATGAACCGTGGGACGCGCCAGAACCCTATGCGAGCATGTATGACGCCGCCACTCTGGCGCCGGCGCTTCCCAAGCCGCCTGACGCGGCGCAGCGTCGAGGTCTGCTGAAAGGCCTCTACGCATCTCAAACGTCCAACCCAACCATGACAGCCGCCGAGATCGGCGCCATGCGTGCAAATTATGCCGGCAACGTGACCCTGATTGACGATGAAATCGGTAGGACCATCGCACTCATCGAGGAGCGTGGGGAGATGAACAACACCTTGATCCTGTTCACCTCGGATCATGGCGAGATGAACGGCGACCATGGTCTCGTCTATAAAGGAAACTTCCTCGATCCTGCCATCAAGGTGCCGCTGATCGTCGTGCCGCCTGGCGGCACAGCCGCGCGGCGTTCGAGCGCTTTGGTCGAATTGATGGACGTGGGCGCGACGCTGACCGACTACGCGAAGGGGGAGCAGCCTGCCCCTTCACTGGCGCGTTCTCTGCGTCCGCTGATGGCCGAGACATCTGCCACTCATCGCTCGGTGGCCATCAGTGAATTTGCCGGCCACACCTGCGTCGTTAAGCCCGATATCAAGGTGGAATTCGACCGCGATGCCACACCGGTACTGGCGTTCGATCGCGCGGCCGATGAAGATGAACAGGTCGACGTTTCCGGTAGCGCCGCCCACGCCGCCCGCATCGCAGCATTACGCAATGAACTTGGCTTGTTTCGAAATGTTACGCCTGCGCTGCGCGCAACGATGGCCCAGCGTGCCGGCACGAGCATTGTCCAAACCGGATGAGTAGCCATTACTGCCGAGTCGCACGCACTACTCCCCGAAAGCGTAACCGAACGTCGCGATGTCGCGCTCAAATCGTCGTCCAACCTCGTCGGCGAGAGCCGGGGTGTAATAGCGCACGTAGTGGTCATGGGAAGACTTGTTCACGTGAGGCAGCTCCGTACTCAAACCAAGCTTTTGCGCAACAGAATTGAAATCCTCGGAAATCTTTTCGAAGCGGCCGACAAAATCGACCATCAGGCGTCCTGAGGTATCAGTCAGATAATCCAATTGGTTGCGGTATATCCACTTCCGGCCATCGGGATCGGCGATCTCCTGGTCGCAACGGTCGAGAAACTCTTCAAACGTCCGCGCCTGCGTGAGCACGAAAGTCTGGAAATTGTTGAACCGCCTGCCGGCCTCGAAGGCAGCGCGATGCCGGTCGATCATCGACCACCACGACACCAATCGATCCCACGGATTGCGGACGAATGAAAACTTGAAATAGCTGTCCCAAGCGGAATCGCCGTAGCGTTCCTTCAGCTCTCGGGCGAGAAAATGCTTCTCGGGACAATTCGAAGGCTGCCCAAGCGCCGCGCTGATCGAGTCGCCACCCGACTTTTGGATATGGACAAAGATGGCCTTTGCACCGTGAACGATCATGTCCGCTCCACCCCTCGCACCTTGCGATGACCGGAGAGTGCAGACAAGTCTCGATGGCCGGCCCGCCCTAAGCAAACACCCCGAACACCGAGATTCCAATCCGCCCGAGCGTGGCGTTGCTCGCATTCGTGATGTTGGTTTCGCGGAAGAATAGCAGGTTGGAATTCGACACCGGAGACGGAATCGAAGTCGGACAGATCAGCATGCCGTTATGGACCGTGCCGTCCGTCGAGCTCTCGACCGCCACATAGCTGCCGGAGGTCGCGGTCGCGGAGCAGGCAAGCTGCGTCTGGTCGCCACTGCCCTCGGTCAGCACGCGCATGAACAGGCCTTGCTGGCGAAACACCGCGCCGGTCATCGCTTGCAGCATCGGCGAGATGTCGATGGCAATGCCCGCTCCGTTCGATGTCCCCTCGCCAAGCCTGATCGTCTCGCCGGCGGTCCAGCCGGCGATGGCGGCGGCATCGATCACCTGGAGCTGATCGCTTGCCGGTTGATCCTTGACCCAGGCGGGCTGGGCGGGGCTTTTCGACGTGTTCCAGATCCGCACCCACGAAACGCCGGCCATCAGGCCATGAGAGAAGAATTGGTTGGCGACCGCGCTCGACAGCGTCAGCAGGTCGCCGGATACGGCACTCAAGGTCGCGCTGCGGGGATTTTGCAGCCGCGCCGCATCGATCCGGTAAATCGACACCTGCCCGTCGCCGCCCGGCGTGAACACAAGGCCGCTCAGCGCCTTGCCGGTCGCCGCGTGGGTCAGCGCCGCGACGGACGCACTTCCGGTGGATTTGTCGATAACGATCGCATCCGTCCAGCTCGAGCCGTCCGGCGAAACCTTGAAATGAAAATTGTCGTCGCCGGTCAGGCCAATTTCGGCACGGCCAGAAAAATTGTCCTGAAACAGCACCGACAGGGTCTTGTCCGCGCTCTCCTTGGACATCTTGTAGCGCAGCGTGCCGTCGCCGCCGTCGCCCGTGGCCCTGGCGGTCCAGAGCGCATTGTTGAGCTTGGCGCTGAACGGGTTGGTCTCATCGGCCCCCGTGCCGACGCCGAACATCGCCACATCGTTGAGCGCGCTCGGCGTGAAGATGGCATCGGCCCAGGCCGTACCGCTCCACGCGACCAGCGCGCCTTCGTCGACCACGTAACAAAGCCACCCGGTCTGCGGCGCGTAGAACGACCAGCCGCCGTCCTGCCACGCCGCCACCTCGCCATCGTGGCCGCTCCAGGCATCGCTTGCGCCCGCCGCGACGATCCATCGCGCGCCCTCGGCCGGTTCTTCCGGCGGCAATGTCAGATCGCGGTCGAGCACAGCGAGTTGCACCAGCGCGTCGAGCACACGCAGCGCCTCGTTCACGGTGACATGTTTTTGCGCCTGGGCGGCGATCAGCTCAGGCAAAGCAAGATTGGCAGTGGTGTCGGTCATGGTGCTCAGGGCGTGAGGATCGCGCGCGCGGGCATGCCGCGGCCGATCGTGGTGGAGATTTGATAGACGGCGATCGAAAGGCTCGCCTGCGGCGCGCCGAGGTCCGTCGTTTCGTCCGCTGCGGCGTAAAGCGCGCTCGGACCATCGGATCGCAGCGTGCGGATAACCGCGTCGCCGGAGAAAATGTCGAGTTCGTATGACTCGCGCTCTTCGCCGAGCGGCACTTCCGCGCCCCAGCTATCGCCGCCGCGCCGCGTTCGGCGGATCCAGCTGAACGTTACGCCGTCGCCGGAGCGGACCGCGCGCAAATGGACCGGCGACAGCGGCATCAGCGCCGTTGCCTGCGGCGTGACCTCCATCGACAAGGTCGCCGGGTCGCTGGTGTCGCGGCCGGCGACGATCAGCCGCAGTTGCTGCGGCCGGTCGAGCGCATCGAGGCCGCGGGCAAAAGGCACCACCGCGCGGTCGAGCAGCACAAACGGCGCGCCGCCCGGAAGCATGTCAGCCATCGCCCATTCGGTACCGAGTTGCCCGCGCAGGAGGCGCGACAGCCTGTAGGTGCCCGGCGCGACCAGTTCGGCGCTGGCGAATTGCAGCACCTCCCACGCCCCATCGGGTCGTTGCACCGCCGCCGCATTGCGACCGCCCAGCACATCCAAGTCGGTGAGCGAGGTCAGCGCGCCGCCGTACAGCCGGACCGAAAACGAATTCCGGTGGTCCCAGCGGCTCACTGGCCCGGCAAGCAGATCGTCGATCGTCTCGCCGGTCGTTGCCGGCGTCACCGCGGTGCCGGCGCTCAGGTAATTCGAGCCGTCGGCAGAACTCCAGATCGTCACCGGTCCCGGCCACGGATCGGAAAACGCTGCAAGCTGCACCAGCGCCGCCGGATCGGTGTCGTCCAGCGCCGGCACGTCGAGCGCCAGCGCATGCACCGGCCCGATCGCCGCCGGGATCGCGGGTGTCACGACTCGCGGCTTCGGCAGCGACAGCGCGAAAATATCCGGATCGATCGACCGCGCGGTGATCGCGCGGCTTTCGCTGTCGGTGATCTCGCCGACCTCGAACAGGCGCCGCCGGCCATTCGCCGTCACGCCGACCACGTCGCCGACGCCGAGCCGCAGCGCGCTTGGCGGCAAGGCGAAATTCGCGCGCTCGCGACCCGCCCACAAATCCTGCAGCCAGATGTCGGCACGCCGGCCCGCCGCGCCGTCATAGGTCACGACCGGGACGTCAGCATGCGATACGCGCGACGAACCACCGACCAGCCGCCGGGACGACACCGCGGCGCGCTGATAATCGCCGCCCAGCTCGACATAGCCGATCGACACTTCGCGCGGCAGTTCGGTCTCCTGCGCGCGCGTCATCTGCACCGGCGGCGAACGCTCCGGCAGCACCAGTTCATCCTCGTCGAACTCCGCGACGGGCACGCCGCCGCGCTGGACGAAACGCATCGCCCCGCCCTGCTCGCTGGCATCGAACGCATAGGTCAGCGCCAGCGGATCGAGCATCGCCCGCGGCGGCATCGGCCGGTCGACCAGATAGCCGTCGACGGCGTCGGTCAGCGCCGCACTGTCGACGCCGTCGATCTCGCAATCGGACAAAACCGTTTTCACCAGCGCGTCGAGCGGCGCGGCGCCAAGCCGGCCGTTGAGCCAGTGTCCGGTCGCCCAATTGGCGCCATCGCCCCACACGTCCGCGGCGGCCGGAAACACCGGATAGGGCCGCGCGTCCCAGGTCCACAGTTGAATGCGCTCGGGCGGCACCATGCGGCCGCCGTAAGAGCTCGACACCGGATTAAATGTATCGTCCGCGCCGAATGCAGGATCGAATGCGGCCAGCACGCCTTCCAGCGTCCGCCGTTGCACCAGGTCGTCGCGCCGGCCATTGGAGAAATACGGCGCAGCATTTTCCGACGACTTCGCGTCGGGAAACACGCTCGGCTGGTTCGGCCCCTTGTCGATCGCTGGACAACCGAATTCGGTGAACCAGATCGGCTTGCCCTGCGGCGTCCACTCCGTCGGCGTGGCCAGCTCGGCGCCATTGGCGCGCTCGTAATGCGGCTCGCTCCACCAGTTCCAGATGTCTTTGGCGCGAAACATCCACGGCTTGCCGAGTCCGTCGGTGATTGTTGTGCGGTCCTGCGCCGCGCGCGCCGTATCGTCGGCGTAATACCAGTCGTAGCTTTCGCCGCGCCGCAGATTGCCGGCGAGATAATCGGAATCGTAGATGTTATCGGCCAGCGCGCGATCGAGATGATCCGCGCCATCGCGCCAGTCCGCCAGCGGCGCGTAATAATCGATGCCGACCGCATCGATCGCGTCGCAGGCCCACAATTTGTCGAGCGGAAAGCGCACCTCCTGCGCCTCGGCATCGACGACGTGCGAACGTCGAGGTCGCCTGCGCGGCCGCGCGCGTGACGCCATCGGCCGTCCATGTTCCGCCGACCGTCTTCTTGATTGTGCTGTCGACCTTCGGGCGAACTTCGCAATGGCCCGCGCGAAGATCGTTGCCGAACCACGCGATCACCACCGACACGCGCTCCAGGTTCGGGCAGATCGTCTGCAACTCGTCGAGCGACGCCACGACGTCCGATGTCGCATTCGCGACGTGCCGGTTCTCCGGCGCATACACGCCAACGCCGAGCGATTGCGTCACCGTCGCCGGCTCATAGCCGAACTCGGTCGCGCCCGGGATCAATGTCACCGCGCGCACCATGTTCTCAAGCGCGCCGACCGGCCGCACCACCTCGAACGACAGTTGCGGAATCCGGTTGCCGAAATTCGCAATCGGCAGCCGCTCGAACACGACATAGGCCAGCCCGCGATACGCGGGCGCGAGGCCATCCTTGGCGACAATCAACGGATCGGCGGTCTGTTCCTCGCTACCGTCATAGACACGATAATTCACGCCGCCGAGGTCGAGCGGCTTGCCGTCGGCCCAGACGCGCAACACCTGGCCGATCTTCCCCTCGCACAGCCCGACCGCAAGATTGGCGAAATACGAATAGGTCGTGGTGCTGACCGAACCGCCACCGCCCTTGCCGCCACCGGAATGGCTGGAGGTGCTGACAACCTCTTCGAGCTCGGTCGCCCAGATCACCTGTCCGGCGATGCGCACCCGGCCATAGGCGCGCGGGATCGGCGCGCCCTCGGTCGAAGCCATGATCTCGAGATCGGACAGCCGAGGCCCGTCGACCGACCGATTGCCGACGATCATCGCGCGATCGAACAACCCGCCCGCGACGGCGCCGGCGACCCGCCCGGCAATTGCGCCGATCGGGCCGAACACGGCTCCGCCGGCCGCGGCACCCGCGGCTGAAAGAAGAAGAGATGCCATGTCGATCAGCCGGTTAAAACTGGAAACTGAAACGCATAAGCCAGCCGCCGTCGCCACCACGGCGCGATGGCGACTTCGGTGACGGCCGCGCCGTCATGCGCGTGGATCATTGTGTCGGGTTTACCGACGATCGCCATGTGCTTGGCGGGCAGATGAGCGCGCCAGCGGAACAGCAGCACGTCGCCGGGCCGGAATGCATCGCGCGCAACCGGCAACAGATGCCGCGCCGACGCCTGCGCTAATGTCTCCTGCCGCAAAGCCTCCGCCCAGTCCGGGGAATAGGGCGGCGCCCGCTCCGGCTCATCGCCGAGCAGCGCACGCCACACGCCCCGCACCAGCCCAAGGCAATCGCAGCCGACTCCCTTGAGCGAGGCCTGATGCCGGTACGGCGTGCCGATCCACGCCCGCGCCTCTGCGACAATATCTTCGCGCGTCACGATTGCAGGCTCTCGCCGTCATGACCCGGCTCGCCCTCGATCGGATAGCGGATCACAAAATCGTTGCCGGGAATGTGCGGAAAGCCGCGGAAGTTCACCGCATTGTCGAACTTGGCGACGCAGGTGTCGAAATGCTTGTCGCACCCCGCCGTCACATAAAATGTATCGCCCGCGGCAAGCGGCTCCGGCATCGCCTGCCAAAGCTCGAGCGTAACCACACCGCCCTCGACGCGATGGCTCTTTACTTCAACCGCCTGCCCCGCATTGGCGCCGCCGGTCCAGGCCAGCCGTCCCGCGGTGAACCAATCGTCGGCATAGTCGCCGAGCCCGCCGGCGCGGAACACCGATGTTGCAGTGAGCTCGGCGATGCTGCCCTCGCCGCGCATCGCCGGCGTCGCCAGGTCAACCGTGCAGCGCCCGTCACCGAGATCGGCGTTGCATGTCTTGGTGTAGAGCCGCCCGCAATCCTCCGCGAAACGATAAGCCAGCCCGCGCAGCTCCGCGGTGAAGGCCGCGCCCTCGCGGCGCACCTCGCCGAGCACACCGGCATTGAGCTTCACCTTGAGCGACGGCTCGCTCCAGTCCACCAGCCAGATTTCGACTGTCGCCGCGTCATAGCGGCCTGCGGCGAGATCGGCCTCGGTCAATGTCTCGTCGCTCAATGCACCGGATAGTTCGGTGCCGCCAATCGCCAGGCCAAGCTGTGCGCTTGCTTCGGAGGCCGTGAGGCCCGACCCCGCGCGGCAGGTCACATCGTTCACGACAATATCCCCGTCATGATCGGTGAAACCCTGCATGACACCATCGTTGCGGGTGATCAGCCAGCACCGCGCCAGCGTCGTGACGCCGCTGTCGAGCTTTGCCTGCAACGCGGGTGGAATGTTCAGCATGATTAAATCCTGATCTCCAGCAGCGGGATTTTTGGAATCGCGCCGGCAGCGAAAGCTGACAAGTCGACTTCGAGATAATCGGTGTCGAACCGCACCGGCACGTCGAACAGGAAACCGGCGGTCACCGCCTCGCCGCTCTCCGGGATGTGCCCGGAAAGAAACGTCACGACCCCCGTCGTGGTATCGACGCTGAAATCCGTATCTTCGGTCTTCTCCACGCCATCGACAGCGACCCGCACGCTCCCCGCCACCGGTTTCACGATCGGCCGCTGATACGGCGCGTGGATCGAGCCGTAGGTTTTCACAAGCTGGAATGCCGCCGTGGTGCCGTCGCCGGCACCGAGCAATTGATCGGTCGCGGCCACTTCGCCCGCACCCGACGAATGATCGAGCCGGTCGCGCCAGCGGAAGCCGTAAAGCATGCCGCGCCGTTCCTCGAAGAACGCCACCACTTCGGACAGTGCTTCGTAAGTCTTCACGCCGTAGCCGGCGTCGTAACGCCGCCGCGAATGCGCCCAGCGCGCGTTGCGCTCCTCGCGGCCGGAGCCGAGTGCGACAATGTCGGTGCGGCGCTGCGGCCCCCCCGCGCTGCGCAGCGCCACGTCGAGTGGAAATAAAATCTCGTGGAAGCCGCTCATCTCACAGGCTCCGTTGTCCGCGCGCCACCGCCCGCGCGATCTGCCCGGTGAGGTAGGCTTCCGATCGGCGGAAGCTCGCCGCGTCCGGCGTCGAGATCGTTACGTTGATGGCCGGCGTCCGGCCGCCACTCGTCGCAACGCCGAGCCGCCCGTCCGGTCCGCGCGTCAGCGGCATGATCGCCTCCGGTCCCGCCTCGCCGGCGAGGCCGAGTCCACCACCCTGCATCGGAAAATAACTCGGCGCGCCAATCACCCCGCCGCTCGCGAACGGAATGAAGCTGCTCGGCACCGCGCCGCTGCCGCCCGAAAACAGGCCCGTGAACATCGAGCCGAGACTGTTGCTCAGCCCCGCCGTCAGCGGCTTGAACGCATCCGCCACCGCTAGACTCGAGATCCGCAGCGCCAGATTTTTCAGCACATCGTCGAACGACCGCCCGGCGATCGATGCCGATGCGAAGGCGCGCGCCATCGCGCTGGAAAAGCTGTTGGTGCTGATCACCAGTGCGTCGGTGCGCGAGGTCAGTCCCGCGACCGCGGCATCGAGTTCGGTTGCACCCGTCACCGCATCCTGCGGCGACGCATCAAACGGATCCGCCATCGGGAAACCTCTGCATCAGTTGCGTCAGCGCGGCGCGGTCGAGTGCGCCCGGCTGCGGGTTGAGCGCCCGCACCGCCAGCGCCAGTTCGCGCGGCGTCATCCGCCAGAATTCGCCGGGCGACAGCTTGAGGACGCCGAGGCCGAAGCCGATCGCGTCCTCCCACGGAAACGGCTGCATCAGCCGAACGTCGCCGCGATCAGGCCGGCGGCGATCCGCACATAGCCTTGCGCGCCGCCCTCGACCGCCATGCGCGCCACCTCGTCATCGGTCACGCTTTCGCCGGCGCCACGCAGGCCCGCGCCGATGATGCGAACGAGATCGATTGCCTTGAGCCGTCCGGTGCCGAACCGTTCGGTCAGCGCCACCAAATCGTCCGCGCCGAAGGCCGCCTCGAGCTCGGCCAGCGCGCCGAGCGTCAGCACGAGTGTCCGCCGCGCGCCGCCGATCTCGGCGTCGATCTCGCCGCGGTGTTTGTTGGCCATTTACGCCGCCGTGAAGGTGAGTTCGCCGGCCGATTCCAGCGACAGGTCGAACGTCACCTCGCCGTTATGCTCGCCGGCAAACTCCAAACTCGTGATCTGGAACGCGCCGGCAACCGTGCCGAAATCTGGAATGACGACCTGGTAGTCCTTCACCGCGCCGTCGAAGAAGGTCCCGCGCACCAGCTCGTCCGATGCCGCATCCTTGAACAGGCCGCGGCCCGACACCGAGGCCCGCTTGACCCCGGCGCCGTCGAGCAGTTCGCGCCACCGATTGGCGCTTTCGGCGTGGGTGATGTCGACGGTCTCGGCGTTGAACGCGAGCCGCCGCGTCCGCAACCCGGCGACGGTCGTAAAGCCGGAGCCATCGCCGATCTTGATGAGCAGATCCTTGCCTTTTTGGGCTGACATTTTGATTTGTCCTGTGACTAGGCGGGTTCGGTGACAGCGCGAAAGCGAACCAGCGCGTGATAGGTGCGCCCGTCGGCCTCGCGCCGCACATCGGCGACCGCGAAACGGAAATTGACCAGCCGATGATCGGCGAGCGTCAACGGCGCGTCGTCAAGCGCCTCAAGCAGCGCACCGGCGATCAGGTGCGCCTCCTTGTGGCCGCCCTGCCGCGACCAGGCGTGCAGCATCAGTTGATGCTCCTCACCGTGCTCGTCGCCGGCGGAAAAATCGGAAATGCGCGTTTCCCCGAGCGTCACATAAGGGAACGCGGCCGACCGCGGCGTCTCGTCGTAAATCTTCGCACCGCCGAGCAAAGAGGTGAGCGCGGCATCGGCGGCCAGCGCGTCGTGCACGGCGGCACGCAGCGCGGCGGAAGCGGCAATGGTCATGTTCAGTCCTCTCGCTCCTCGGCGTCGATCTCGAGGAAGCGGCGATCTGCGGTTTCACGGAACGCGACGATGCGGAAAATCCGCGTGCCGTCGCGAAAGCGGTTCAGCGTGGTGAGCGTGCGCGACGCGCGAACGACAATGCGGTGCGTCACCAGCGCGGCGAGACTGTCGGCGGCGACGTCGGAACGCGCTCGCACCGGCGTCACCTGCGCCCACAAGGTCGTCACCGTCGCGTAGCTGCGGGTGACACCGCCCGCGCCGTCATCCGTCTCGGCCGGCGCTTCCAGCACCAGCCGGCGGTCCAAAGCCCCCGCCGCGATCACAGCGACACCATGCGGTACGGCGCCAGCAGTGCCGGCACAGTCAGCGGAAGAACCGATGTCGTCCCCGGTGCCACCAGCCCGCGGTTCTCGTACCAATGCCCGGCCAGCAGCCGGATCGCCTGGCGCAGCGGCTCCGGCACATCGACTGCGGCGTCACCAAACCCGACCGTCACGTCGAGCTCGATGCCCGCCGCACGTCCCGGCGCCGGCATCACCCACGGGGCAAACACCAGCTCGGAGCCCGCTACGTCCGGGAAAAACCCGGCAACATCCAGCTCAATCGGCTCGACGCCCCCGTCATAGACCCGCGCCGCCGCCAACGATTGCAGCGGCCCCGGCCGCACCGCGATCCGCCCGGTCGGCGGCCAGGTGTCGCGCGTCAGCCGCCAGCTTTGCGTGATCAGCGCGCGGCGCGTCTGCGCCTCGACATAAATGCGCGCGCCGGAAATCAGCGCGGTGATGACGTCGTCATCGTCATCATGCTCGATCCGCAGGAACGCCTTGGCCTCGGCGAGCGAGATCGGCTCGCCCGCCGGCCCTGTCAGTAAAAGTCCGCTCATGTGCTATCCTTCGGGCGCATGCGTCGCGCCCGTTTCCTCATTTCAATCCTGGTCGTGCTGTCCGCCGCGCCCGCCGCGGCGATCACCGGCAATGCGCCGGTCGCGCTCAAGCAGGGCCGCAACGCGGTGATGATCACCGGCTCCGGTGGCACCTTCTGCACCGGCGCCGCAATCGCCCGCGATCTGGTACTCACCGCCGCGCACTGCGTGCTGCCCGGCGCCGACTACAAGCTGATCGAGTTCAATGCCGCGCGGCAGCCGGTGCTGCTCGACATCCGGCAGATCGCCCGCCATCCGAATTTCAATCTGCAAACCTTGCTCGGCCACCGCGCCACGGCGGACGTCGCGCTGCTCAAGCTCGCCGCGCCGCTGCCGGCCGACATCGCGCCCGCGATGCTCGAGCGCGCCGATCGCAAGCCACAGCCCGGCGACCGTTACAGCGTCACCGGCTATGGCCTCGCCGTGCGCGGCGACGGCAAGACCGGCGGCACGCTGCGCACCGCACAGCTTGTCGCCACCGGCAAGCCGGGCAATCTCCAGATTCGCCTGGTCGACCCCGCCACCGGTGGCAATGCGCCGGGTCTGGGCGCCTGCACCGGCGACAGCGGCGCGCCGGTTTACGAAGGCACCGCGCTGGCCGGCGTGGTGAGTTGGTCGACGGGCCCGAACATGGCCGCCGGCTGCGGCGGGCTCACCGGCGTCACGCCGCTCACGCTTTATCGCGGCTGGATCGTCGACACCGCGCGTAAACTCGGCTCCCCGCTCGCGCCGCCCTAAGCCGATACCGCGCCACGCTGCAGTGCAGCTTGAGCGCCACCCGGAATCTCATATCATTCCGCCGTCGTTCGTATCCTACCGGGGCACTAAGGAGGCGAGCTTGGCGCAAGAAGTTCATCATCAAGACGGCCACATCGACAACGTCTGCCTGACTGGCGGCGCCATCATCGGCGCGTTTTTGGCCGGCATCGGATTGACCGCCGTCATCATGTGGTGGGCGCTGTTCGCACACCACGCCGTCGGCGGCTAACCCGCCGGCGCAAAGCGCCGACGGGCATCATGTCGCCGGTCAGGCGTCCGCGAACTTCAGCAGCTTGATCGCGTCGTAGTCCTGCACGCCGCCGCCGACCCGCTTGGTCGTGTAAAACAGCACGTAAGGCTTCGCCGTATACGGATCGCGCAGCACGCTCACACCGGCGCGATCGACGATCAGATAGCCGCGGTTGAAATCGCCGAACGCCACCGAGAAGCTGTCGGCGGCAAGGTCCGGCATGTCCTCCGCCTCGATCACCGGGAAGCCCATCAGCGCGGCGCGGCCGCCGGCCGTCGCGGGCGGCGTCCAGATGTAGTTGTCGTCCGCGTCGCGCAGCTTGCGGACCGCCGCCTGCGTCTTGCGGTTCATCACGAAGTGGCCGTTCTGCCGGTAGCCCGCCTTGAGCGAATAGACGAGGTCGATCAGCGGGTCGCTCGGATCGGTCGAAGGGAACGCGCCGTCGGCGCCGGAGATCACGAAGCCGAGCTTGCCCCAGGTCCACGACGCTTCCGCCACCGTGGTGGCCGAGAGGAAGCCGGTCGGCTTGTTGTCACCGTCGCCGGAAACGAACGCCGCGCCCTCCTGCTCGGCGAAGGCCTGCTCGACCTCGGCCGCGATCCATTGGTCGATGTTGACCGCGCTGTCTTCCAGCAAGGTCGCGGTCGCCGCCGGCATGGCGTAAAGCTCCATCGCCGGGAAGCTGAGCTCGTCGAGCACCGGCGACGTGGTCTGCGTGCGCGCATCGGTCTCGCCGACCCAGCCGGTCGCCGGCCCGGTCTTCATGAACGGCTTCTTGTAAACGCTCGAGGAAATGGTGCGCACCGCGGCGATCGAGCGGATCGGCGAGATGTTCGTGAGCCGCCGGCCGATCTCGGTCTCGACCTCGGCCGGCACCAGATAGCCGCCGTCCTGGTTCGAGCCGATCGACATCGCCTTGGCTTCGAGCGCGCGCAGGCCCGACGCCTCGCCCGCCCGCACATAGGCCTCGAATGCGCTCTTGTGCTCCATCTCCTGCGCGGATTTCTGCGCCTGGGTGTCGCGCCCGAACGCAAGGCCGAGAGAAGGCCGCGCGCCCTTCAGCGTGATGGCGTCGAGCTTCTTCGAGGTCGCATCGAGCGCGGCGTCGATCCGCGCCACCTTCTCCTCGAGCAGCACGTCGCCATGCTTCTCGTCGAGCCGCTCGTCATTGGCGGCCTTGAACGCCTCGAACGCGCGCATCAGCTCGCCATGGGTGACGAGTGCATCGCCGGCAATCCCGGCTTTGGTCTCAAGTTCGGTATCCATTCGGTTTCCTTTGGTTGATGAAGTGGATTGGTTGAAAATAAAAAACCCGCCGAAATGGCGGGCCTATTTTTAAATACCCAATATGGGTATGATATAACCCAATTTAGGTTTGACTTAACCCATAATGGGTATATATAACTTTCATGCCAACATCTGCTCGATCCCTTGCCGACGCACTTTTTTCAAAAGTGCAGCAACGCGTGTTGGCATTACTTTTCGGACATCCGGACCAGACTTTCTATAATTCGGAGATCATCAAAAAGATTCAATCCGGATCCGGAGCCGTTCAACGGGAGCTAGCTCGCCTACAAAATAGCAATCTAGTATCAGTTGAAAAGATCGGGACGCAAAAACACTACCGGGTAAATAAGCAATCGCCAATTTATCACGAGCTGCAAGGCATCATTCGTAAAACAATCGGCGTAGCGGAGCCCATAAGAGAGGCGCTTATCCCTTATAGCGACCAAATCAAATTAGCGTTTATCTACGGGTCGATAGCGAAAGGGAATGACACAGCACGCAGCGATATCGATCTGATGATCGTGTCGAACCGACTAAGCTATTCGGACTTTTTTGAAGCAATCGAAAAAGTACAAAACGCTGTCGGAAGAAAAATAAATCCGACATTACTTTCTGCGGGCGATTGGCGTAGAAAGGTTTCTGATAGAGGTTCTGTCATCCAAAAAATAAGCGCGTCGCCGAAAATTTTCATATTCGGTTCTGACAAGGACCTGGATCATGGGAAAACAGGAACTAGACAATCTCGTTAAGATTGGGACACTCAAGATTGAGCCTCCTTCTCAACGGGAATTCGGCGGGATGCTCGAATCGGCAAAGAAGCTCTTGGCAGATGCTCAAAACGAGGACTTAGACTCTGACAGCCAGTTTGATTTAGCGTACGGTGCGGCACATCGGCTCGCGCTTGCCGCCCTCCGGCGCCACGGATACCGTTCTGAAAACCGGATCACAGTGTTTCAGGCGCTGACGCATACCTTGAGTACACGTAACGCCGACATTCAGATTTTTCTGAAAGCACATTCAGAAAGAAATCTTGCAGAATACGAAGGACGGACAGAAATCGACAAACGGCTTCTTGCCGAGCTAATTATTTGTACAAAAACTCTTGAGGCAGCGGTCAGTAAACTGCCTAAACTTAAAGAATCCTGATTTTTCGCTCGTCAGGTCGGCTGCCGCCTTCCAATCGCAAGAGACCGCAACGTCCCGCGCGCATTCGCCGCCTGGGGGTAAATGTTCTTGTCGCTGAGATCCTGAAGCGCCTGGCGCGACGCAGTTGGCGCCACCAAAAGGGTATATTCAGCTGCCATGTATCGCACCTGCGGGTTCGGATGATCGAGCAGCGGCACTAGTGCACTGCGCTGGTCCCCATCGCGGGCTTTAAGTTCTTCCTGAATCGCGACCATCCTCCGAAACAAGCGGTTGTACTTCGAAATCTTGTTGGACAACTCGGCATGCGATTGCTCGATCCCGGCCGCTTCGAATGCCGCAACCAGCTGTTCAACTGTTAGGCTCTTGAGCTCATCGCCTTTTGTCATGGCTTTAGAACTCCAAAATCCTTCAATGCTTCCAGTCCAACCGCGTAACGGACATCCCAGCTTCTGCCGCGAAGATAGTCGCGCGGGGATTGTTCGCCGAAATCCGGATTGGCCGTATTATACCACGCCGTTATTTCCTGATGCTTCAGGCGGGGAATCCGAACCAGATTCTCCGAACTGTCAATAAGACTTCTCGGAAATCCATCTTCTTCAGCAGAAGACTGCTCAACGATGTGATGCTTATCCGTTCCCGCCCGCCATGCATCAACGGCCGACTGCAATTCTTCAAGAGACCTCGGCGGATCATTGTAACTGCCGATAAGTGCTTCTTGAGTTGCCAGCCAAGGCAGTTGAACGACCAGAGCGTCGAGGTGGATTCCCGCAGCAATCGCTCTCGCAACAGACTTTAGTAGTTCGGTTCGGCTCCCTGATGTTGGCGGCCGCTCTTCTGGAATTTCCGGCGGCGAGTCCCCGGTCGGGATGTCGCCCGCGAGCCGGATACGCGCAAGCTGGTCGCGCAAATCGCTCAGTGTCTGGCCGATGCCCGCCAGAAGTTCGTTCGAAAAATCAGCAAGCTCGTCAGATTCAGACGTAATGTTGCCGGTTGGCAGCGCAATCGAAATGCCGCCGCCCGAACTGACAGTGGTCCATTGACCTCCGTCAGAATTGCCCGCCGGCACGCGCGGCTGGTCGGGGCGATATTTCTGCTCGTTGTGGCCGGGCCATTGCCAGATATTCTGGTTCGGCAGCAGCCAGCGCGGCGCGTCCGGCCGCATCCAGGACGCCGCGTTCGGATTCATCCATCGGCGACGTTGATGGTCGAGATATGGGCTCACACGCGTGGCTCCCACGGCCTGCGCCGCCGGACCGCCCTCGCCTCCACCACTCGCGCCCCGGCCCCACCGATCGCGCGCCATTCGCCTTCCGCGCGCGTCCGCGCATGTGACAGCGGCGGGGAGGACGACGCTTTCACCGCGTGGACGCGCGCGCCCGCCAGCAGCGGGAACGTGACGATGGAAATTTCCCAGAGATCGACCGCGTAGAGCCGCCGGATGCGCGTCTTCGGGTCGATGCGGCCGCGCACGGTCTTGAAGCCGATCGACAGGCCGTCGATCGCGCCCTGGCGGATCAGCGAGAGCAGCTCGCGCCCGCGCGCCACCTCAGGGATAAGCCGCCCGCGCGCGTAAAGCCCGTTGGCGTCCTCGCGCAGCTCGAGCCAAACGCCGACCGGCTCGGCCGGATCGTGTTGGAACAGCATCGGAATGCGGCGCACGCCGCGCGAGGCAAGCGTCGCCTGGAAGGCGCCGGGCATCACCATGTCGCGCGCCTGGTCGAGCTCGCCGAACCGCGAGGCATAGCCTTCGACCGTGCCGTCGGCGTCGACCGTGGTGCGCAGGCCGAACACCGACGCAACAGTCGGCATATCTGGATTGGGTGCGAGCATGGTTCGTCCTTCGCGCCCCGCGGTGCGAGGCGCGTTCGAGCCGAAAACAGAATGAAAAGATCAGCGCCGGCGGCGCGTTTTGCTCGTCGCCGCCTTCACCCGCGCCTTCTTCTTGGAGGCGCGATCAAGGTGATCGAGGAATTCGCGGAACACGGTCAGATGATCGCGGCGCGGCTCCGCTTTCCGCTCGCCGCTGATCGAGCGCATCACGTTGTGTAGGGTATCCATCATCTCTCTCCAAAGGTCTGGTTGAAGCGCGCCAGCTCGCGCACGAAGTCGTCGAAGCGGCGCGAGGCCGCCGCCATCTCTCGCAGCGCGAACCAAGCAAGTCCGCTCGCCGTCAGCGCCCATAGGAGCAGCGCAACATGCGCGAGGTCGCCGCGGCTTGCGAAAATATCGATCAGCTCGGTCATGTTGTTGCGTCCACCCTCGCCCGGCGCTAGAGCAGGCCCACGGGCGACGTCATCGGAACCAAGTCAGATGACGAAACGAATCTTGCTCGCGCTGCTGGCGCTGACCGCCGCGACCGCCGCGCACGCCGAAATCCGCATCACCACGTCGCGGTTCGACAACGGTCAGATCGAGATCGAGGGCCAGACCGCGCCGAACAGCACCGTCACCATCGACGGCAAGTTCAAGGTCGAGACCGACGGCGGCGGCTATTTCGACTTCAAGCACACCGGCTACAAGCCGCCCGACTGCATGAGCGACATTACCGACGGCGACGATATCTATTCGGCGGTGATCGCCGGCTGCTTCGGCGAATTCAAAATCGAGCACGAGAAGCTGAGGTCGCCCTCGCCCGAGCAGTAAGCCTGGCTAGACCACATCGCCGCCCTCGACCGGCGCATAGCCGGCCGCGGCGCGCTTCTCGTTCACGGTGAGGAACGGCGCTTTCGTCACCCGCTCCCATAGCGCGGCACGGTCACCCGCCAGCGCCTCGATGCGATCGACGTCCGCCGCCAGGCGAAGCCCCTCGCCGAACGCCGGCGCCAGCCATTGCGCCAGCGCGCCCGCAATCCGCGCCGCCAGCGGCAGCACGCTCTGGCGCCAGAACACGCGGTTCGCTTCCTGGTAGTTCGAATAGGTGTTGTCGCCGGGGATCGCGAGCAGCATCGGCGGCACGCCGAACGCCAGCGCGATCTCACGCGCGGCGGCGTGCTTGGCCTCCATGAAATCCATGTCCTTCGGCGTCAGCGACATCGCCTTCCAGTCGAGCCCGCCCTCGAGCACCAGCGGCCGCCCGGCGTTGCGCGCGCCCTCGTAATTCTCGTTGAGCTCTTTCTTGAGCCGCTCGAATTGCGAATCCGCCAGCACGTTGCCTTCGGCGCCGGAGAACACCAGCGCGCCGCACGGCCGCGCCGCGTTGTCGAGCAGCGACTTGTTCCATTTCGCCGCGGCGTTGTGGGTATCGACCGCGACCGCCGCCGCCTCGATCGGCGCCAGGCCGTAGTGATCGTCCAGCGGGTTGAACAGCGCGAGATGCAAAATCGGCGGCAGCTCGCCGGCCTGCGTGAAGCGCAGGCTGCGGGCGCCGATCGTGTACTCGTAAGCTTCCGGCCAGCCGTCCGGCCCCGGCACCACCTTCATGCGGTCGGGCCGCAGCGCGTAAAGCTCGCGCACTTCTGCGCCCTTTTGACCATCGAGCGTCACCGCCTCGACATAGGCGTTGCCGGCCAGCAGCAGATGCGCCGTCACCGCTTCGAGGAAACTTGCGCCGTCCTGGCGCGGATTGGGCCGCGCCAACAGGTCGAGCAGCGGATGCTGCGCGTGTTCGGCCTCGCCCTCGTAGAGCAGGAATGTCAGCCCGCCGATGCTCTCGGCGATCAGCCGCACCGCGCGATGCACGATGGCGTTCTTGCCGTAGCCCTCGCGCGACAGCGCCGCGTAATCGCGCGGCGTCCACCGCGCACGGCCGCCGCTCTCCAAATGAACAAGCCTCGCGGTCTGAGAGGCTTTGGTTTCGGGCGGGGTGAGAAGATTTCGAAGATATCCAAGCATGCTAACCTCGTGTCCCGGGCGCAGCGCAGCGCGACTTCGCGGTGCGCTGCAGACGCGGGACCCCGGTTGATTTCCGATGGCAGAAAGATTTCACGTTTACATTCTCGCGAGCCGCTACCGCGGCACGATGTATGTCGGCGTCACGAGTAACCTCGCTCGCCGCCTTGAAGCGCACCAGGCTGGCTCGGTTCGCGGTTTCACTAAGGATTACAAGGTCACCCGGCTTGTCCATGTAGAGTCATACTCATCAATCAACGACGCCCGCGCCCGCGAACGCGTGCTCAAACGCTGGCGCCGCGACTGGAAGATCAAACTAGTCGAAAAACACAACCGCAATTGGGACGATCTAAGCGCGAAGTTGTGACGTGTCCCGGGCGCAGCGCAGCGCGCCTTCGCGGTGCGCTGCAGACCCGGGACCCCGGTTGCTTTGCTACCAAACCGGGGTCCCGCATCTGCGGTGCACCACTACGTGCTGCACCGCGTGCGGGACACGCAACTAATCGTCTCCCGTTCCCGGTCGTCCGCCTTCGTAAAAAGTATTCACCAGCTCTGGCATCAGATGCCGCTGCAATCCATCGATGATCTCATGCTTGCGGATCGTCAGACCCATCTTTGGCCACTCTTTTTCTTTGCCCGGCACGTCGACGACATACGTGATTTCCCAGCCGGCCGGCAGCGGTTGCAGCAGCGCGCGCAGGCCGGCGACGATCTCTGCTCTGAACATGTGCAGGCGTTGGACCGGTACGATCACCCGATGCCAACCGTAATTATCATCGACAATCAAGTAGTCAGCCTTGCCAGTCGCATCGTTCACGCCGTAACGGCTCAATAATTTGGCAACCTGCTTGTGCAGGCGCTGCCAGATGAAGTCCTGTTCTTCATCGTCCTGAGCAGTCATGTTCTTACTCGCGAGGCATTGGGCGACGCAGAAGTCTTTGCATGATTTCTCGTATCTGGATCAGTTTGTTGAAATTCTCGATACGAGGATTCTTCGACCCATAAATCTCTCCCAAAAAGCTCTGTGCTTGCTGGGCCGTCATGTATCTCGGATTAATCTTATTTGCCTTTAGATATTCATCAAATGCTTCTTCGACAGCGTCGTTATAAGCGCGATGTGCGCTGTCCCAGCGATTGCTGCGACCATCCCATAGCGGGCCGGTCGTCTCGTTCTTAAAAATTCCTAGCGCTTCGTCAGACAAGTCATATTTCTCATAGAGGCCGACCGGCACAACGTGATGGCCTCTGCCTGCGGCCGAAAGTTCTATCGTTTCATCGAGGAACTGATCGCTAGCCTCATCAACAATTTGAGCAACGTAACCTTCGTTTTCACCAGCGCTATCATCCGTCCACTGTCCTCCGTCCGGATTGCCAGCGGTCACCCGCGCTCGATCGGGTCTATATTTATGCTCAAACAATTTGTCGGGTGGCAAAAACCGCCATGCGTCATGCCGAATAAAGCGGTGTGCATCGTGCCGCATCCAACGCTTGCGCTGATGCGCTTCGTATTCCTTCGCAATTCCGCTCATCGGTTGTCCTCAAACCACCCTCACCCTCGGCTGCCACTTGGCGCCCTGGTTCAGGGCCGTCACGGCCCACACCAGCGCGTCGACCCGGTCCGGCGAGCGGCCTGACGACAGGCCATCCACGCCGAAGTCGCACATTTCATCCTCCAGTTCGGGAAACGTCCCAACCAGCTTCACGCGGCCCTGCTCGAACAACTGAGCTACCGGCTCGGCGCGCAGCCACTTGCCGCGCAGCGCCCTCACCGGCGTGACAGGGACCGAGCGATCGACCTCGCGAATGACAGCGCGGACGAGATCGCCGCCCTGATTGACCTCCACCACGAGGCAATCCGCGGCCAGGCGGTGCCACAGAGCCACTGCCCTGCTTGCCCAAGCCTGCGGCGAAAGTCCTGCACATGTGTCGTCAGCCAAGACATAGATCGTTCCTCCTTCCGCCATCCCGGCGGCAATCAGTCCGCACGCATCGGCGCGCTGCGTCGACGACACCGGCGGATCGACCGCCACCACGACGCGCATCAAACTTTCCGGTGCGCGCAAAACTCGCGCGCCTTCCAGCATCGCGCGTGACCACAGCGCATCGGCACGTTCTTCAATGAGGCGGCCCTCGATCTCCTGCCGGCCGAGCCGCGTGCCGCCATAGCGGGCCTGCACATGATCGATGAACGCCGCCGACAGATTGCGGGCGTTCGCCTGCGTCGCCGCATGCGTCAGCACGGTCGCCGGATCGGCAATGAGCCGCTTCAGCAAACTGATCGGCCGTGGCGTGGTGGTTACGAGCTGGCGCGGACGGGCTCCGAGCCGCAGCGCGAACTGCAAATTATCGAACGCTGTTTCGGCAGCCTTCCATTTCGCCAGCTCGTCGCACCACGCGTGCGAAAACTGCGGGCCACGAAGGCTGTCCGGCTGCTCCGCCGAAAACGCCTCCGCCACCGCGCCATTCATCCATTCGAGACGCCGCCGGCTCGATGACCAGTGCCGCCGTTTGTCGTGCGGGTGAACCGCAAGAATGCCGGACACGCCCTCGACCATCACTTCCCGGACATCGTGTTCTGTTTCACCAATGAGCGCGATCCGCGCCCGTCCATCGCGCGCAACATCCCTCACCCATTCGGCGCCGGCGCGCGTCTTGCCGGCGCCGCGCCCGCCGAGGATCAGCCAGGTGCGCCAGTCGGTGTCCGGCTCGCGCTGATAGAGATGCGAGAATAGCCCCCAGTCGCCGCCGAACCTGTCGTTCCAATCAGTCCGTTGTGTCGCGAGAAACTCGCCCGTCAGTTCGTTCAGCGACAAAAGCTTCAATGCGGCGAGCAAGTTCGCTTCTGAATTCATCGATATCTTCCGGCGGTGGATCGTCATCGACGATCGGCGTGTCTTTGGCCCCGCTCCCATCGGCGCTTTCAAGCTGCCGGTTCAGCGCATCGACCGCGGTCAATTCGCGCATGACGCGTGCCAGCACGGCCAGCATGCGCGCATCCTTCTCGCGATCGTGGCGCGGTGCCCCGACCCGCAACTCGATCTCGGCCACCTGCCGCTCCGCGGAGCGCATCATCCGCTCGACCAGCGAACGGCGATCGCCGGGCGCGATGCGTAGATGGCGTACCGTCCGCCGCTTCGGCAGCGGTGGCAAAAGTTGCTCACCCTTGCGCTTGGCGCGGCCGTCGAGCCAATTGTAGAGACCCCACAACGACAGACCGGTTTCCGCCAGGATCGTGCGGGTATCGACGCCATCCGCATACATCTGCCGCGCCCGCTGCGCGGCCTCGGGAATTTCGGCCATTCGCGGCTCCCAAAACAAAAAGCGCGCCCACAAGGCGCGCTTTCAGGTTCCAAATCTCGTGGCGCGATTACTGCGCCGGGCGTTTCTTCTGCGCGGTTTTGTTCGCGGCCTTTGAGGCCGGCTTCTGCTCATCGGCTCCGCGCATGTTCGCCCAGGGGTCGTTCGACGCCGCCGCCTGTGTCGGCTGGCTCTTGGTGACCCTCTTGTAGGCCTCTTCGATTTCGCGCCGCTTCTCGGCGGTCGCCGGGTCGACATGCTCGGTGCCGCCGATGTTGAAGCCCGTCATGCTGCTTGGGCCGCCGCCGGAATCGCCGGACGCCGCCTGCGTCTGCGCCGTTGCCGGCGCCGACAGCAGCAGCGCCGCAATGCCAGCCGCCGCCAATCCGGCAAATTGTGAACTCAACCGCGTCATCGCCTGTCTCCGCACCAGAGCCGCAATGTTAGCGCACCCGCGCCCATTCATACAACATGCCGAAAACCGGCACGCGCGATGAAGTTCACGTGAAGTAATGCAGCCACATCAGTGCAAAAATGACGGCGACGGCGATCGTGCCGAACACCAGCACCCACCGCAGGCCGGTTCCGCTGTGCGCGGCCCGGGCCTCTGTGGTGGTTTCGACGATTTGATCGCCATGACGCTCCGGCATCGCAATCCTCAATTGCTGCGGCGCCGAGGCCCCGGCGCCGTGAAGCCCAACGCCTCGGCTGCGCGTCCGTTCCGCCCAACTTGAGCGCGTCGCTTCAGTGACAATTGTGGAGCGTGCACAAGTGATACACCGGCAGCGTCACGCTGTCAATATCTTCCTAGGAGTTTTTTCAACAATTTTTGCGGGCGCGCCGGATCGCCCGAATTCGCAGCGCGTCTAGCGCGTTGGAAGCGTGGATTGGCAGGCGCCCGGCCTGTCGCCCCACCACGGGTCGCATTTCGAGCAGCCGCCGACGAGCGCGGCCAGCGCAAGCGAAACCGTCAGGATCGTGAGAATCCGCCGCATCCCGCGATTATAACGCAAGTCGCGCGCCAGCGCGACAAAGCCGAAGCTGCGCGGCCGCGCGACCTCAGGTCGAGGGAATCGGCGTGGCGGCGGCTTGCGGCGCCGGTGGCGCCGGCGGGCCTTTCAGCGGCCGCTCTTCCATCGACACCATGAAGGCCAGCGCGAACGCGAGCACCAGCCCGCAGGTGAGGAAGACAAACCGGAACGCGTGCGCCAGCGCATCGCCGGGCGCCACGCGCGCCAGCGTCTCGAGCGCCTCGCCGGTGCCGCCGCCGAGCCCGCCCAGCACGATGGCGCCGAGCACCGCGACCACCAGCGCCGAAAGCAGCGCGCGGAAGAAGTTCGCCGAGCCGGTGGCGACGCCGACATAATGGCGCGCCACCGCGTTCTGCATGCACACCGTCGAAATCGGAAACACGCTGCCGAACGCCATGCCGATGATGAACAGCAGCAGCAGCACCAGCGGCAGCGGCATCGCCGCCGGCCAGATGGCCAGCGCGCCGAGCGAAAGAATGCCGACCGGCAGGCCGATCAGCGGCATCCGCTTGTAATGTGTGAGGCGGCTCATCGCCTTGCCGGTTACGGTCGACGACAGCACCGTCGCGCCCATCAGCGGGATAAGTGCGAGGCCCGATTGTCCTGCACTCAAATGATGCACCACCTCGAAATAAAGCGGCACGTAAATCGTCATGCCGACCAGCGTCCCCATGCAGCACGATCCGGCCAGGGTCGCGCAGCGCACCACCGGATTGGCGAGCACCGTGAGCGGCAGGAACGGCTCTTCCGCCGCCACCAGCCGCCAGGCGAACAACCCCCATAGCGCCATCGACGCCAGCAGCAGCGCCCCGGTCTCGACCGAGATCCAGTCGTAGCGCCGGCCGCCCCACGACAGCGCCAGCAGCAGGATCACCGCCGCCGACATCATCAGCAGCGCGCCGAGCACGTCGAGCCTGTGCTTGCGCGGGGTGAACGGCACGCGGCGGAGCACCGACGAGGTCATGCCGAGCGCCGCGAGGCCGAGCGGCAGGTTGATCCAGAAGATCAGCGACCAGTCGAGATGCTCGGTGAGGAAACCGCCGAGCACCGGGCCACCGACTGAGCTCGTCGCGAACACGGCACCTATGTACCCCTGATATCTGCCCCGCTCTCTCGGCGACACGATGTCGGCAATGATGGTCTGGCTCAATGCCATCAACCCGCCACCACCGAGGCCTTGCAGCGCGCGGCCAAGAACGAGCGCCAACATCGACGGCGCCATCGCGCAGGCGATCGAGCCGGCCACGAAGATCGTGATCGCGGTCAGCATCACCGAACGGCGGCCGTAGATGTCGGACAGCTTGCCATAGAGCGGCGTCACCGCCGTGCCGGTGAGCAAGTACGCCGTCACCACCCACGACAATTGCTCAAGCTCGCCGAAATGCCGCCCGATGGTCGGCAACGCCGTCGCCACGATGGTCTGATCGAGCGCACCGAGAAACATCGCCAGCATGATGCCGACGACGATGGCGCGGATTTCCGGATGCGTGAGCCGTTTCGGCTCTTCGGGCTTCGCCGCGATCTTGGCGGAGCGCTGCTGCGGCTCTTTCGTTTTCAGCTTGGCGACGGGCGACATGAATGCGCGCGAAATGAATCGGTTGAAATCCAACCGCTAGATGGCCCGCTTGTTCCGGGAACGCAACAGCCGCAAACGCAATCGAGCTATGACCGGCGGAATCCGAGCCGCGGCCACAGGCCGGCAATCCGCCGTTTCCACACCGGCATCGTGCGTTTGCGCCATTCGCTCATCCGCTCGATCAGCAGCAGCGCCGCCGGTGTCACAATCAGGGTTAGAATCGTTGCAAAGCCGAGGCCGAACACGATCGCGGTCGACAGGCTGATCCACCACTGCGTCGACGGCGCACCGACCACCACTTCGCGTTCGACGAAGTCGAGGTTGATGCCGAATGCGATCGGCAGCACGCCGAGGATCGCGGTCACGGCCGTCAGCGCCACCGGCCGCGCGCGCTCGCGGCAGGTCTCGATCACCGCGTCATAGGCGTTGACGCCCTCGCGCCGCAGCCGGTCGTAGGTGTCGATCAGCACGATATTGTTGTTCACGATCACGCCGGCATTGGCGATCACGCCGATGCCGGTCATCACCACGCCGAACGCCTGCCCCATGATGATGAGGCCAAGCATAACTCCGATGGTCGAAAGCACTACGGCAGTCAGCACAAGCCCCACCGACGTGAGCCGGTTGAACTGCGCCAGCAGGATCGCGAAGATCAAAAACATCGCGGTGCCGAATGCCTTGAGCAGGAACGCCGACGCTTTTTCGCGCTCCTCGTCCTCGCCCTTAAGCTTGAATGTCACGCCCTGCCCGAGGTCGGTGTGCGAGAGCTCCTGCGCGATCTCCTGCTGCACCTTCGCCGTCGGCACGCCTTCCGCGACGTTCGACGACACCGTCATCACCCGGTTGCCGGCGACGCGGTTGATGTAGCCGACGCGCGGTGCCGGTTTGCGCTCGACGAAATTGCCGATCGGCACGCTGCCGCCATTGAGCTGCACGCGCAGGTCGTCGATCTGGTCGAGACTGCGCTTGTCCTCGGGGAAGCGAACGATGATATCGACCGGCTTGTCGCTATCGGCGGGGCGATATTCCGTGAGTTTCGCGCCATTGGTGACGAGCTGGAGCGCAGTGCCGACCGTGCTGACGCTGGCGCCGTATTTCGCCGCCTCGCCCTTGTCGACGCTGACCTTCCAGTCGATGCCCGGAAGCGGCTGGCCGTCGTCGAGATCGCGGATATCGGATCGCTTGGAAAGAATCGCCGCCACCTTCTTCGCCGCCGCAGGGAGCAAGTCGGGATCGATCGATGCAAGTTGCACCTGGATCGGCTTGCCGGTCGGCGGACCGGCGCGCGGCGCCGTCACCTCGACCTGAATGCCGGGGATATCCGCGGTCTTGTCGCGGATGTCGTTCATGATCTCGTGCGCCTTCGGCCGGATCTTCCAGTCGGCGAACTCGAACTGGATGACGCCGATCGTGTCTTCGGTCAGTTCCTGATTGCCCTGCGGCTGCGTGCCGGCGCGTGTATAGACCGTTTGCAGCGACTTGAACTTGAGCACGCGGTCCTCGACCTGCCGCACCAGCCGGTCCTTCTCGTCGATCGAGAGATTGCCGCGCGCGTGAATGATGACCTGCCCATAGTCCGGCTCGACGTCGGGGAAAAATTCGACGCCGTGGCCGAGCTTGCCGTAGGCAACCTGCACCGCAATCAGCAGCCCCGCCGCGATCGCAAGCGTCGTGCCCGGACGGCGCAGCGCCATGTGCACGGCGCTCATATAGGGCCCATGCTCGGAGGCACGGTCGTCATGCACGACAGTCGCCGCCTTGCCCAGCAGCGCGCCGAGCGTCGGCGTAAATACCAGCGCCACCACCAGCGACGCCGAGAGCGTCGCGATCAGCGTGATCGGCATGTATTTCATGAACTCGCCGACCACGCCCGGCCAGAACAGCAGCGGTGAGAAAGCCGCAACGCGCGTCGCGGTGGCCGCGATCACCGGTCCGGCCATGCGCTTGGCCGCCAGCGAATAGGCTTCCTTCGGCTGCATCCCCTCCGCCATTCGCCGCTCGGCGAATTCGGAGACGATGATGGCGTCGTCCACCAGCATGCCGACCGCGAGGATCAGCGAGAACAACACGACGATGTTGACGGTCAGCCCCGCGAGTTGAAGCCCGAGCACGCCGGTGAGGAACGACACCGGAATCGCAATGCCGATGAACAATGACGCGCGGAAGCCGAGCGCGAACAAAATAATGACCGCGACCAGCAGCACGCCCATCGCCACCGAGTTCTGCAGATCGGCCAGCATGGTGCGGATGATCTTCGACTTGTCCTGCGTGAACGAGACGTTCACCGCTTCAGGCCAGGTCTTCTTGATCTGATCGACCACGGCTTTGACGCCATCGACCGTCTGGATGAGGTTGGCGCCGGTCCGCTTCGACACTTCGATCGTCATCGCCGGCCGGCCGTTGACGCGGGTGATCGTGGTGGCGTCCTTGAAGGTCGGTTTCACCGTGGCGACGTCACCCAATGTCACCGCGGCGCCCTGCGATGCGACCACCGGAATGCCGAGCACGTCCTGCGGCTTCTCGATCAGCGCCGGCACTTTCACCGCGAAGCGCCCGGTCTGCCCTTCCAATGCGCCCGCCGCCACCAGGCTGTTCGAGGCCTGCGTGATCGCCGTCATCTGGTCAATCGACACGCCGTAGCTCTTCATCAGCATCGGCTCGGCGACGATCTCGACTGCCTCGTCGCGCGAGCCTTGCAGCGTCGCGGAGAGAACGCCCGGCACCTGCTCGATTGCGTTCTTCGCGGTCTGCGCGATCCGCAACAGCGAGCGCTCCGGCACGTTGCCGGACAGCGCCACCACCAGCACCGGATAAAGCGACAGGTTCACTTCGAGCACCTGCGGCTCGTCCATGTCGCGCGGCATGTCGTGCTTGGCCTGATCCACTTTGGCCCGCACGTCGGCGAGCGCAGCGGATGAATTAAAGCCCGCCTCGAATTCCAGCAGCACGTAGCCGCCGCCCTCGAACGCGGTCGAGCGCATCTCCTTGACGTTCGCCACCGACTTCAACTGCGTCTCGACCGGCCGCAACAGCAGCCGCTCGGAATCCTCGGGGCTGATGCCACGCTGCGAGAGCTGCACGTAGATGATCGGGATGCGGACGTCGGGCTCCGCTTCCTTCGGGATCGTCACATAGGCGACGAAGCCCGCGATCAGCAAAAACGCGAGCAGCGCCAGCGTGAGCCGCGCGTGGCTGATGGCGTAATCGATGATCCGCGACATAACTCTCGCCCCGCGTTACTTCTCGGCTGTCTTCGCGATGTCTTCGGGCTTGGCCGGCACCGCCGTCACCTTCTCACCCTCGCGCACGAAGTCCTGGCCCTGCACGATGACGCGCGCACCATCGGCGATGCCGTTGACCCACATCTGCGATTGCGCGTCTTCGGCGATCGTCACCTTGACGAAACCGACCTTGCCGTCGCCGCCGACCATGCGCACGCCGAGATCGCCGCCCGACGAGAACGTCAAGGCAGAGCGTGGAATTTGCGTCGCAGGCTCGGCTTTGAGTTTCAGCGACACCTCGGCGGTGATGCCGTCCGGAATGGCGCCATCGGCATTCGGCACCTGCACCTCGACGCGATAGGTGCGCGTCGTGGCGCTAGCCGATTTCGACACGAAGCGGATTGTGCCCTCGGCGGGTTCACCAGTGACGAGACGGATCGATGCCTTTTCGCCGACCTTGACGCCGGCGAGCTTCCGTTCCGCCACCTCGACCACCGCCAGCATTGGATCGAGCGCGACGAGTTGCGCCACTTCCTTGCCGATGCTCATGGCCTGGCCGAGTTGCACCGGAACGTCGGTGATGACGCCGTCCCACGGCGCCAGCACAGCGCCGCGTTCGGCCTCCGCGTCGGCCGCCGCCAGCGCCGCGTCGGCGGCTTTCGATTGCGCTTCGATATTGGCGAGATCGAGCCGCGGCACCGCCCCGGTCTCGGCCAGCCGTTTCTTGGCCTCAAGCTCGGCCTTGCGCTGCGCCACCAGCGCGCGTGCCTGCGCGACCTGCGCCTCGCGCGCCTCGTCGGACAGCACCGCGATCACGTCATTTGTCTTCACATGATCGCCGCGCCGCACATTGAGCTTCACCAGCACGCCGTTGGTGCGCGCCACCGCCATCATCTTGTGGTCGGCTTCGGTGCGGCCGGACAGAGTGAGCTTGCGGCTGTGGGGCTCCTGCTGCGCGGTGATGACGCCGACGCGGAACGGCGTTTCGGTCTTCTCTGCCGGACGGATTGCCGCTTGCGATTCCGGGTGATCGTCCCGCATCAGATAGCCCGAGCCGATCCACATCGCGGCGAGCGCCACGAGGCCGACCGCGACCAGGCGCGACGCCTTCATGCTCTTCACCGCTTTCTCGGCGGCGGCACGCAACCAGCTCATCGCGCACTCTCCTCTTTATTCCCCGGGGCCGCTTTCGGCTTCGCCCGCAGCATGTGGCGGACGATGTCCATGAACAGCGGCAGGACCGCTTTGGCGTCGAAATCTTTTTGCAGCGCGCGCTTCCACCACACGCCGTCGGCGATCAGCATCAGCATGGTGATGACCGGCTCGAGCTCGACGTCGGCGGGAATGTCGCCGCGCTTCTTGCCGGCCTCGAACAGGTCGCGCAGCCACTTGCGGACGTCGTCGTGAAAATTCTGGATGATGCCGCCGATCTCCGGATGGCGCCGCGCCTGCGCCATCACCTCGGTGCACATCAAGACTTGTTCGTCCGGCCGCTCGGAGAAATGGTGGTGCGCCAGCCCTTCGAGCACCGGAAAAAGACCGAGAGAAAGATCGATCGCCGCGAACTCGCCGGACACCTCGGCCTGGTCCCGCGCGGCGATGCCGGCGATCAGCGCCTCCTTCGATTCAAAGTAGCGGTAGAGATTGCCGGGGCTCATCCCGGCCTCGGTGCAGATCTCCTGCATCGAGGCCGCGTGGAAGCCCGAGCGCACGAAGCAGCGCCGCGCCGCATCGAGAATCTCGTTGCGGCGGTCGGCCTGAAGCTGGGTGTTGGCAGTGCGCATGTCGTCCCGGTGTCGCCCGCGGCTCACGCCTCGCCCGCCAAAGGGTCTGCGATGGCGGATTGTGCGCTGCGGTAAAAGAGAGTGAGCGTTCGCTCTATAGCGGGGCGTGGGAAAAGTCAAACGCCGGAAATTTATGGGCTAAATCAGCACTTCCGATGGGATTTAGATCACCGCTTCGCCTTCCGGCTGCCCTTCGGCACCTGCCCCGGCCAGCTCACGATGTACTCCTCGAGCTTCTCGTCCGGGATGCCGACTTCGCTGACGGTCTCCCGCCCCCGCACGCTCACCCCCGCCTCGTGCACGGTGCCGCGGCTGCCCGACTTGAGATGATGCCACCAGTATAAGTCCCGCCCCTCCGCCACCAGCCGGTAGGCGCAGGTCGGCGGCAGCCACACGATGCGGCGCACATTGCGCGGCGTCAGCTTCACGCAGTCCGGCACCTTCTGCTTGCGCCGCGCATAGTCCGTGCAGCGGCAGGCTTTCGCGTCGAACAGCTTGCACGCCACGTTGGTGAAGAACGTATTCCCGGTGTCGACGTCCTCGAGCTTGTTGAGGCAGCAGCGGCCGCAGCCGTCGCACAGGCTCTCCCACTCGGCCTTGCTCATCTCTTCCAGCGCCTTCACGCGCCAGAACGGGGGCTTGTCGTCCATCAGGCCGCCTTCCCCGCCCGCAAAAACAGCCGCATATGTCCCACGCGTGGCGCGGCAGGAGGCACACGTGCCGCGGATGCGGTGCAGCGCGTGGCTTTTCGCGGAGCGGT
>DASZXA010000015.1:0-68375 GCA_035546455.1 Pseudolabrys sp. | reverse complement strand
GAGCGCGGGGTCGTACACGCGCAGCGTGGTGCCGTAGAAAGCACCGTAAAGAATCCAGACGTCTTGAATCGCACGGCCTTCCAGCACCCAGCCAAAATGAATTTCGCCACCGCCACTATGAGTGGTGCCTTCATGCAGGGCCGCCGTCATCGTCCAGTCGCCGATCAGCCAGCCATAGAGTTCGAGTCCCTTGGCGCGGTCGGCGGCCGGCCCGTCGCTGTGCAGCGCGCGCATGAAACCTGAGTTCTGCGTCATGATCATTTCTCCTGCGTACATTAGTTAGCCCAGGAACGCGGCGCCACCTTGACGCCGCCACCCTTCGCCCCCATCCCTATCCGCGTCAGTCGGCCGGACGGCCGCTCCAGCCAATGCCGAAAGGCGGTTGGGGAGGAAAGTCCGGGCTCCATGGACAAACGGTGCCGGATAACGTCCGGCGGGGCTTCGCGGCCTCAGGGAAAGTGCCACAGAGACCAAACCGCCCGCTTTGCGGGTAAGGGTGAAAAGGTGCGGTAAGAGCGCACCGCGTTGGCGGCAACGCCAGCGGCACGGCAAACCCCACCGGGAGCAAGACCGAATAGGAACGGCGCGGCGCTCCGCAAGGAGGGCCGGATCAGTCCTGGTCCGCCGTTCGGGTAGGTTGCTTGATGCGCCGGGCGACCGGCGTACAAGATGAATGGCCGTCACGTGCGTCGCTTGCGGCGCGCCATACAGAACCCGGCTTATAGGCTGGCTGATACATTGTAAGGGGCGCTCGGCGAAAACATCGCCGGGCGCCCCGCCAATTTTCAAGCAAGCACAACGCAAATAAATCGCATCCATCAAACCATTCGACTGGCGATTGCAAGAAGCAGCCGTTAGCGTATCGGGGCCCTCATGTCCGTTTCCCGCGAAAATCTCGGTGTCGCGCTCGGCATCCTCGGCACCTGCCTGTTCGGCGCGACGCTGCCGGCGACGCGTCTCGCCATCGCTTTTTTCGATCCGTTTTTCGTCACGACCTCGCGTGCGGTCGTTGCGGGCCTTCTCGGCGTCATCGTGCTGCTCGCCACCCGGCGGCAATGGCCGTCGAAGCGTATTCTCTGCGAACTCATCGCCGCCGGTCTTTGCACCATCGTCGCTTATCCCCTCCTCATTGCCCTCGCGCTGAAAACGGTGCCCGCATCGCATGCCGGCGTTGTGCTCGGCATCGTGCCGCTCGCGACCATGGCTTGCGCCGCCATTCTGGTGCATGAGCGGCCGACGCTCGGCTTCTGGCTGGCAAGCGCGGCAGGCAGCGTGCTCGTCATCTGGTTTGTCGTGCGCCATAACGAAGGCACCACGATCAGCCACGGCGATGTATTCCTGCTCGCAGCCGTTATCGCCGCCGCGCTCGGCTACACGTTATCGGGACGATTGAGTGCGCAACGGCCCGGCTGGGAAGTCATCTCATGGCAGGTCGCCATGTTTCTGCCGCTGATGACGATCGCCACTTTCTTCCTATGGCCGGCTGACATTAGCGATGCGCCGGCCAGCGCATGGGCCGGTCTCGCTTACGTCTCGACCATCAGCATGTATCTCGGCTTCTTCGTGTTCAACGCGGCGATGGCGCTCGCCGGCGTCGCGCGCATCGGCCAGATCACATTGCTGCAGCCGTTCGTCATCGTTGCACTGTCGATCCCGGTGAACGGCGAAAAATTCCAGCCGGAGACGCTGCTGTTCGCCGCCGGCGTGGTCTTCACCGTCATCATCGGCCAGCGCATGGGCGTGAAACGCCCCACTTAAACAATGGGCGTGAAACGCCCCGCTTGAGACATGGCGCAAAAAAATCGGGCGCCCCAGGTTAAGTCCTAAGGGGCGCCCGATCCGCTCCGCTATCGGCGCAAACTTACATCTTCTTGTAGGCCGCGATCACATTTTCGCCGTCCTTGCCGGCCCGCTTGAGCCAGTCGGCGGTGAGCTGCTCGCCGATCTTCTGCAACCCGGTCTTGAGCGCCGGCGACGGCGGCACGACCTTCATGCCGTGCGACTTGAGCTGCTCCAGATACCAGCCGGCCTTCTCCTCGGCCATCTTCCAGCCGCGCGGCTCCGCGGCCTTCGCCGCCTTCAGCACCGCTTCCTGGGTCGGCTTGTCGAGCGCGTCGAAAGCCGCCTTGTTCACGAAGGTGATGTTCTTCGGAATCCAGGCTTGCGTATCGTAGAAGTGCGTCATGGTTTCCCACGACTTGCTGTCGTAGCCGGTCGAGCCCGACGTCATGAATGCGTTGACCACGCCGGTCGCCAGCGCCTGCGGCAATTCCGCCGCCTGGATGGTGACCGGCTGCGCGCCGACCAGTTCGGCGATGCGCGCGGTGCCGACGTTATAGGCGCGCCACTTGAGGCCCTTCATGTCGTCGAGCGAATTGATGTCCTTCTTGGCGTAGATGCCCTGCGGCCCCCACGGCACAGCGAACAGCACCATCAAGCCTTGCGCGGCGAACTTTTTCTCGATCGCCGGGCGTGATGCCTGCCACAGCTTGAGCGATTGCGGATAGCTGGTGGCGAGGAATGGCACCACGTCGAGGCCGAACAGCGGGTCCTCGTTCTCGTGCAGCGAGATCAGCACCTCGCCGGCCTGGGCTTGCCCGGTTTGCACCGCGCGCTTGATGTCCGGCGCCTTGAACAGCGACGCCGCGGGATGGACGGTTATCTGCAGCTTGCCGCCGGTCGCATCTGCGACGTCCTTGGCAAAAGCCATCAGGTTGACGGTGTGCGGATTGTCCGCCGGATAAGCCGCCGGCAAATTCCATTTGGTCTGCGCGAGCGCCGGGCTCGCGGTGAGCGCTGCGGCAACGGCCGCGGCGGTGAAAAGTGTTTGAATCCTCATGTGACGCCCTTTGTTTCTGGTTGACTCAACGTGACCGGACTGGCGCGAAGCGTAACACCTATCCTTGCGGGAAGGCGAGGCGCGGCAACACCAGGACGATTTCGGGATACTCCGTGATGATGAACACGGCGATGAGAAGCAGCAGGAAGAACGGAAACGCGGCGCGCGCCACCGTCCAGGTGTCGCGACCGCTCATGTTCTGCAATACGAACAGGTTGAAGCCGACCGGCGGCGTGATCTGCGCCATCTCGACATGGATGACGAGATAGACGCCGAACCAGACCGGATCGAGTCCGGCCTGATGAATCATCGGCAGCACGACCACCATCGTCAGCACGATCATCGAGATGCCGTCGATCAGGCAGCCGAGGATGATGTACATGATGGAGAGATACAGCGCGAGCATGCCGGGCGTGAGGTGCTGGCCCTTCACCCATTCCGCCAGCGCCGCCGGAATGCCGGTATAGGCCATCGCCGCCGTGCAATACGCCGCGCCCGCGAGGATGAGCATGATCATGCAGGTGAGCCGCGTCGCGCTCATGAGGCTTTGGAAGAACGTGTCGCGCGTCAGGGTGCCGCTCCACCACGCCAGCAGCAGCGCGCCGGTCACGCCCCAAGCCGCGCATTCGGTCGCGGTCGCGAAGCCGAGCACCAGCGCCAGGAAGACCGCGAGGATCAGCAGCAGGCACGGCGCAAGTTTCGTCGAAGCGCGCAGCTTGGCGACGAACGACATCGGCGGATCGCGCGGCGGAATTTCCTTCGGGTGCAGCAGCGACCAGATGATGATGTAGCCGGAGTAAAGCGCCATCACGAGCAGGCCCGGCAGGAAGCCGCCGAGGAAAACCTGGAGCACCGAGACGTTCGCCGTCACCGCATAGACCACCATCGGGATCGACGGCGGGATCAGCAGGCCGAGCGTGCCGGAGCCCGCCAGCGAGCCGAGGCTGAGCGATTTGTTGTAGCCGCGCTTGTCGAGTTCCGGCAGCGCGATCTTGCCGATCGTCGCGCAGGTCGCGGCGGAGGAACCCGACACGGCGGCAAAGATGCCGCAGCCGACGACGTTCACATGCACCAGCCGGCCCGGCAGCCATTGCAGCCACGGCGACAGGCCGCGGAACATCTCTTCCGATAGTCGCGTGCGGAACAGGATTTCTCCCATCCAGATGAACAGCGGCAGCGCGGCCAGCGTCCACGACGCACTGGCGCTCCACACCGTCGTCGCCAGCACGGCGCCGACCGGCACCGGGGTCGTCAGCAGCATGGCGATGAACCCGACCAAGCCGAGTCCCACCGCGATCCACACCCCGCTTCCCAGAATGAGGATCAGGAAGCCAAGCAGGATCAGCGAAAGATTGACGAGGCCGAGATCGTGCACCATCAGCCGGCTCCGCCCGATGCGACGCGCTCGACGAACTCATCCGGCGTAGCCGGCGGGTCCTTCTCGTAGGTCGGCTTGTTGCCCTTGAGAACGTGGATCATCTCGTCGACCAGCGCGATCGCGAGAATGATCAGCCCGCCGCAATAGCCGAGTTGCGGAATCCAGAGCGGCACCGCGACCACGCCCTGCGCCATGTCGTGGAAGCGGAACGAGTCGTAGGTCATCTTGGTCGCCTGCCACGCGAAGTAGAGCGTGAAGCAGGTGGCGATCGTCAGCGCGACGACTTCGAGCGCCCAACGCTTCTTGCCGGTGAACTGCTCGAGCAGGATGCCGACGCGGATGATCTCGCCTTTCTTGAACGTATGCGCGAGACCGAGGAACGACATGGCGCACATCGCCCAGGACGCGAAGTCGTCGCCTGCCGGAATGTTGAGCCCGAACTGCCGGCCGACCGACATGAACATCATGATGCCAAAGATCGTGACCAGCAGCACCGCAGCCACGTAGCCGGACCACAAATAAAGACCGTCAAGAACTCGTCGCATCGGTTCCCCTTAGAGACTTGCCGCCGCTCGCGCCGCCTGATCGTAATGGCCGGACATCGCCCGCATCAATGCCGCGACTTCGGACAGCCGCTGCGTATCGCTGCCCGAGCTTCTCACCGGTGCGACCAATAGCCGCTCGCGCAGCCGCGTATAGGCGCGGATCATCTCCTCGCCCTTCTTCGTCAGGCTGACGACTTTTTCGTTGCCGCTCTTGCCGGACGCGATCAGGCCGTGACCGTCGAGTTTCTTCACCGAATAGGTGACGAGATGCGTCTCTTCGATCGAGAGCACGAGGCAGATGTCGGCCAGCCGCTTCGGCTTGTCGCGATGCGCGATGGTGTGAATGACAAGCACGTCGAGCGGCGAGAGATCCGGCACCCCGGCCGCCGCCATGCAGCGCACCATCCAGCGGTCGAACGCATGGCCGAGGAGGATGAGGCCGAATTCGAGTTCGGAAAGCGCCGGCATCGCGCCGGCAGCGAGATGCGCCGACGATACGATCGGCCCGCCCTCGCCTGTCGTCCCCTGTGTTCGGCTCTTTCTGGCCATACACTAGCTCCCCCTGTGACGAAGGCTAGCCGATCCCAATAAACTGTCAACGATTTATTGACGAAATGTGTGCGGCCCGGTAGCTCTATCGGCAGGGAGCGGACCATGGCGAAAAAGACGAAGCCAACCAAAACAACCCACAAAAGCTGGGACTTCTGGATCGACCGCGGCGGCACCTTCACCGACGTGATCGGCCGCCGGCCGGACGGCACGCTGGTCGCCCACAAGCTGCTCTCCGAAAATCCCGAAGCCTACTCCGACGCCGCGACGCAAGGCATCCGCGATCTGCTCGGCCTGAAAAAGGGCGAAGCGATCCCGCCCGGCCAGGTCGGCGCCATCAAGATGGGCACCACTGTCGCCACCAATGCGCTGCTCGAGCGCAAGGGCGAGCGCACGCTGCTCGTCATCACCAAAGGTTTCCGCGACGCGCTCAAGATCGGCTACCAGGCGCGGCCGAACATCTTCGCCAAGGAGATCATCAAGCCCGACATGCTGTTCGAGCAGGCGCTCGAGGTCGACGAGCGCGTGCGTGCCGACGGCACGGTCGAGCGCGCGCCCGATCTCGATATCGTGCGTGTCGATCTCAAGCGCGCGTACAACGATGGTTTACGCAGCGTCGCCATCGTCTTCATGCACGCCTACAGTTATCCGGCGCACGAGCAGGCGGTCGCCGCGCTGGCGCGCGAAACCGGCTTCACTCAAGTTTCGGTGAGTCACGAAGTCTCGCCGCTCATCAAGCTGGTCGGCCGCGGCGACACCACGGTGGTCGACGCTTATCTCTCGCCCATTCTCCGCCGTTACGTCGCGCAGGTCGAGAAAGACCTCGACGCCAGGCGCGCCAATGCGCGGCTGATGTTCATGATGTCGTCGGGCGGCCTCACCGCCGCCGATCTGTTCCAGGGCAAGGACGCCATCCTGTCCGGCCCGGCCGGCGGCGTGGTCGGCATGGCGCAGACCGGCCGCGAGGCCGGCAGCTCGAACTTGATCGGCTTCGACATGGGCGGCACCTCGACCGACGTGTCGCACTTCGACGGCGAATACGAGCGCGCCTTCGAGACCGCCGTGGCCGGCGTCCGCATGCGCGCGCCGATGATGCTCATCCACACCGTCGCAGCCGGCGGCGGCTCGATCCTGCATTTCGACGGCGCGCGCTTCCGCGTCGGCCCGGATTCGGCCGGGGCCAACCCCGGCCCCAAATGCTACCGCCGCGGCGGGCCGTTAGCAGTCACCGACGCCAATGTCGAGGTCGGCAAGCTCATTCCCGATTTCTTCCCGAAGATCTTCGGCCCCAATCAAGACCAGCCGCTCGACGAAAGCGCCGTGCACGACGCGTTCAAGAAACTTTCAGGCGAGGTCGGCGGCAAGAGTGCCGCCGAGATCGCCGACGGCTTTATCAAGATCGCGGTCGCCAACATGGCGAACGCCATCAAGAAAATCTCCGTGCAGCGCGGCTATGACGTGACGCGCTACATGCTCAACTGCTTCGGCGGCGCCGGCGGCCAGCACGCCTGCCTCGTCGCCGACGCGCTCGGCATGACGCGCGTCCTCATCCATCCCTATTCGTCGCTGCTGTCGGCTTACGGCATGGGCCTGGCCGACATCCGCGCCACCCGCCAGCAGGCGATCGAGAAGCCGTTCGGCCCGAAATCGCTCGCCGCGCTGAAGAAGATCGGCGGCAAGCTTGGCAAGGACGTATTTGCGGAAGTCTCCGGCCAGGGCGTCGCCAAAAGCGACATCGACGTCATCACCCGCGCCCATATCCGCTACGCCGGCACCGACACCGCTTTGGTCGTCACCGCCGGCTCGCTCGCCGCGATGAAAAAGCTGTTCGAGAAGGCGCACAAGGCGCAGTTCGGCTTCATCGACCGCAGCAAGCAGCTCGTCATCGAGGCCGTGTCCGTGGAAGCGGTCGGCGGCGGCGCCAAATTCCGCGAGCGCGCCGGCAAGGCATCACGCGCCAAGCTCCCCGCTCCCGCACGCAAGACGAAGTTCTTCTCCAGCGGCAAATGGCACAGGGCAGCCGTCTATACCCGCGACCAGCTCAAGGCCGGCGCGAAGGTCAACGGCCCGGCCATCGTCATCGAGCCGCATCAGACCGTTGTGGTCGAGCCCGGCTGGCAGGCCGAGGTCACCGCCAAAAATCATCTCGTCCTTGCGCGCATCGTTCCGCTCAAGCGCAGCCATGCCATCGGCACCAAGGCCGACCCGGTGATGCTCGAAGTCTTCAACAACCTATTCATGTCGATCGCCGAGCAGATGGGCGTGTCGCTGCAGAACACCGCCTACTCCGTGAACATCAAGGAACGGCTCGACTTCTCCTGCGCGGTGTTCGCGCATGACGGCACTTTGGTCGCCAACGCGCCGCACATGCCGGTGCATCTCGGCTCGATGGACCGCTCGGTCGAAACCATCATCCGCGACAACAAGGGCAGGATTCGCCCCGGCGATGTCTACGCGATCAATGCGCCCTATAACGGCGGCACCCACCTGCCGGACATCACCGTCTGCACCCCGGTGTTCGACGACAGGAAGAAGCACATCCTGTTCTGGGTCGCTTCGCGTGGCCATCACGCCGACGTCGGCGGCATCTCGCCCGGCTCGATGTCGCCGAAGGCGACCAACATCGAGCAGGAAGGCGTGCTGTTCGACAACTTCAAGCTGGTCGATCGCGGCCGCTTCCGCGAGAAGGAGCTGCGCGCGGCGCTGCTCGGTGCGAAATACCCGGCGCGCAATCCGGTGCAGAACATCAACGACATCAAGGCGCAGATCGCCGCCAACGAGAAGGGCGTCAGCGAGCTTCGCAAGATGGTGACCCACTTCACCCTGCCGGTCGTGAAGGCCTACATGAAGCACGTGCAGGACAACGCCGCCGAAAGCGTGCGGCGCGTGATCGACCGCCTGCACGACAGCGAGTTCTCCTACGAAATGGACCAGGGCACCGTGATCAAGGTGAGGATCACGGTCGACAAGAAGAAGCGCGAGGCGACGGTCGATTTCACCGGCACCTCGCCGCAGCAGCCCACCAACTTCAACGCGCCGGAGCCGGTCACCCGCGCCGCGGTGCTTTACGTGTTCCGCGTCATGGTGGACGACGACATCCCGATGAACGCCGGCTGCCTGCGGCCGATCAACATCGTCGTGCCGAAACGCTCGCTGTTGTCGCCGGAATATCCGGCCGCCGTAGTTGCCGGCAATGTCGAGACCTCGCAAGCGGTGACAAGCTGCCTGCTCGGCGCGCTGGGCGCGATGGCCTGCGCGCAGAGCACGATGAACAACGTCAACTTCGGCAACAAGAAGTACCAGTATTACGAAACGATCTGCTCCGGCTCGCCGGCCGGTCCCGGCTTCAACGGCACGGATGCCGTTCACACCCACATGACCAACACCCGTCTCACCGATCCCGAGGTGCTGGAATTCCGCTACCCGGTCGTGCTGGAAGACTTCCACATCCGCAAAGGCTCCGGCGGCAAGGGCGAGTGGCACGCCGGTGATGGCATCCGCCGCACCATCCGCTTCCTCGAGAAGATGGAATGCACGCTGCTGTCAGGCCATCGCCGCGTGCCGCCGTTCGGCCTTGCGGGCGGCGAGAACGGCCAGATCGGCGAGAACTGGGCGCGGCGCAAGGATGGCACCATGGAGCGGCTGCAAGGCTGCGACGACACCGTGATCGACGCCGGCGAAGCCATCATCGTCCAGACGCCGACCGCCGGCGGCTACGGCAAGCCGAAACGCTAATGCCCGCCGGCGCCGGCCGCGACCGGCTTCGGGCGCTTCATCATCACGCCGAGCGCGGCGAGCGCGACGAACAGCACCGTCAGGATCAGGAACACGTCGGCAAAGCTCATCACTACCGCCTGCTGACGCACCAGCCCGTTCATCTGCTTCAGCGCCATCATGTCCGCGTCGGACCCGGTGAATCGCGACGCGATGTTGGCCAGAGTTTCAGTCGCAACGCCGCGCGACCAGTTCACCGCCTCGTGCAGGCGCGCAAGATGGAGATCGAGCCGGTCGTTCAGCGTGGTGTTGATGACGGCGAGGCCGAGCGCCCCGCCGAGGTTGCGCGTCAGGTTGAACAGGCCGGAGGCATTCTTCATCCGCTCCGGCGGCAGCGTGCCGAGCGCGGTGTTGGTCACCGGCACGATGGCGAACATCAGCCCGATGCCGCGCAGCACCTGCGGCCAGAAGATTTCCCAGAAATCCCAGTCGCGCGTCATCGACGTCATGTCCCAGGTGCCGAGTGCGAACAGCAGGAAGCCGCCGATCAGCGTGTAGCGCGGGTCGAATCGCTGCGCGAGTTGCCCGGCGACCGGCGCGGTGGCGAACATCGCGATGCCGGAGACGAACATCGTCTCGCCGATCATCTGCGCGTTGTAGCCGCGCACCTGCGCCAGGTAGAGCGGATAGAGATAGGTCAGGCCATAGAGCCCGATGCCGAGCACGAACGAGAACAGGCTGCCGATCGCGAAATTGCGGTTGACGAACGCGCGCAGGTCGACGATCGGCTCCCGCGCCGTCAGCACGCGCGCGAAGAACACCGCCGCCGACACCGCCGAGACGATCGCGAACACGACGATGGTGCCGTCGTCGAACCAGTCCTTGCGTGGACCTTCCTCGAGCACGTATTCCAGCGCGCCGAGGAAGCCGGCCATGCTGATGAGGCCGGTCCAGTCGAAATGGTCGAGCAGCGAATAATCTGGTCTGTCGAAGTCGACCAGGATGAGCGTTGCAATCGTCACCCCGATGCCGGGCAGAATGTTGATGAAGAACAGCCAGTGCCAGGACAGCGCCTCGGTGACATAGCCGCCGATCGTCGGGCCGATGGTCGGCGCCAAGGTCGCGATCAGGCCGACCACCGGCGCCACCATCTTCTGCCGGGGGCCGGCGAAAATCGTGTAGGCCGAGGCAAACACGGTCGGCACCATGCCGCCGCCGATGAAGCCCTGTAGCGCGCGCCAGACGATGATCTCGTTGATCGACGACGACAGGCCGCACATCACGCTGGAAGCCGTGAACCCGGCGGCCGCGGCAGCGAACAAAGTGCGCGTGCCGAGCGCCCGCGAAAGAAACCCTGATAGCGGAATCGCGATCACTTCGGCGACCAGATACGAGGTCTGCACCCACGGGATTTCGTCGGCGGACGCCGACAGGCCGGCCTGAATTTCCGACAGCGAGGCCGAGACGATCTGGATGTCGAGGATCGCCATGAACCTGCCGAAGCACATCACGACGAAGGCGATGACATGGCGGGGGTTGAGCGCGCCTCCGGCCGCGTCCGTCGGGGAACGAACGGGAACCGGAAGCGCGTCAACGGTGGTGTCGGTACTCATGACGCCACCAACTAGCGGGAGTTGCTTACTGCGGCGGGAGCTTCCGCGGCCTGCGCCGCGAAGGACAGCGGATTGGAAGCCGACTTGGTCGTATTGGCCGGCTTGGTGTTGACGCTGGCGATCACCGACATGCCGGGCCGCAGCAGCCTTTTGTCGGTCACATCGGCCGGCAGGCGAATGCGGACCGCGAGGCGCTGCACGATCTTGGTGAAGTTGCCGGTCGCGTTGTCGGGCGGCAGCAGCGAGAACACCGAGCCGGAGGCCGGCGACACGCTGGCGACCTGGCCGACGATGTCATGCTCCGGCAGCGCGTCGACGCTGATCGTTACCGGCTGTCCCGGCCGCATGCCGGCGAGCTGGGTCTCCTTGAAGTTGGCGTCGACATAGACGCCGTCGAGCGGCACCAGCGCAGCCAGCCGCTGGCCGGGCTGCACATAGTCGCCGACGTGCATGGCGCGGTTGCCGAGCACGCCATCGATCGGCGCGCGGATTTCGGTGAACGACAGGTCGCGCTCGGCCTTCGCCTGCGCGGTCTGCAATTCCTTGAGCGTCTGCGCCGCTTCCCGCTGCTGCGCCTTCAGCACGTCCACATTCGCGATGGCGCCATCGATCGCGGCTTGCGCGCTCTGCACGGCGGCGACCGACTGGTCGCGCGTCGCTTGCGCCTGCTCGAGCGTCTGCTTACTGGCGAATTCCTTGGTGGCGAGCGCCTGCTGACGTCCGAGTTCCGCGTCGGCGCGGGTCTGCGCCGCTTGCGCGGAGATAAGCTGCGCCTTGGCCTGGTCGACCGCCGCCTGCTGCGCCACGATCTGGCGGCCGATGCGCTCGACCGTCGCGCGCTGGGTGGCGACCTTGTCGCGCGCTGAGTCGAGCGCGAGCTTGTAATCGCCGTCCTCGATGCGGGCGATCACGTCGCCGGCCCGCACGAAGGTGTTGTCGTTGGTGTCGATCGTCGAGACATAGCCCGACACCTTGGCGGCGAGCGTGGTGGCGTCGGCCCGCACATAGGCGTCGTCGGTCGAGACGATGTAGCGGCCGACCGTGAGATAGCTGTAGCCGAACCAGGCGGCACCGATCAGCGCGAGCGCCGCGACGCCCTGGAGGATGCGCTTGCGGTTGGTCTTCAGGCCGGCGGCGATCTTCGCCTTGCGGGAGGCCGGCGCTTCCGGCGCGCGGGCCTGCGGCTGAGACGCCGGGTTGGGCCGAGCCTCGTCAGGGCGGCTGGTCTCGGAATGGGCGTTCTCGGCCTGCTCTGCGGAGGCCGGGACCACGGACAGCCGGGAGGCATCCCCGCTCTTTACGCGCTGTAGCATTGGCGCTATTCCTTTATTGACCGAACGGTTCAGTCAAATACTATTGCTGCACTGCAATGTCAATACTGACCGAACGGTTCGGTCATTGATTTTTTTGATGCTTAGGCCATATAAAAATCATCCGGGAATCGGTCCAAGAAGCGCACTCTGCGAACCGCCGATATCCGGGCCATGAGACGGGCCATGGGAGAGGATGCGATGAGCGACACTGCGGTTCTGGAACGGCCAACCGAAGGCGCCGAGGACAGCGCAAAACGGCGCCAGATCGTCGAGGGCGCCCGCGCCATCTTCCTGGCCAACGGCTTCGACGCCGCCAGCATGATGGACATTGCCAAGGAGGCCGGGGTCTCCAAGGGCACGCTCTACGTCTATTTCAAGAACAAGGAAGAACTGTTCGCCGAGATCGTGAAGCTTCAATGCACTACCCATGCGGAAGGCGCATTCGTCCTCGATCCGGCCGATCACGATGTCGAGAAGGTGCTGACCCGCCTCGGCTCCGAATATCTCAACTTTCTCTGCTCGCCCGAAAAGGCGGCCACGCTGCGCATCGTCATCGCGATCGCTGACCGCAAGCCTGAGATCGGCAAGGTGTTCTACGAAACCGGCCCGGCTTACGGGATCAGCCGGCTCGAGACTTATCTGAAGGCGCAGGTCGGGGCTGGCGCCCTGGTCATTGACGACTGCAATCTGGCAGCCGCGCAATTTCTCGATATCTGCCAGGCGACGTTGTTCAAGCCGGTGCTGTTCAACTTCGCGCCGACGCCAAGCAAGGCGCAGATCAAGCACGTGGTCGACAGCGCCGTCCGCATGTTCCTCGCGGCTTATCGTAAAAAGTAAACGTCCGCGGCAAATCGGCGTTAAGCATGGCCCGATGGTCCGTCTTGCGGACGCCACATCGCACTGCGAGATTCCCCGCATGCGAACGATCCTGATTCTCGCCGCCCTCGCCTTCGCCGCGCCGGTGTTCGCGCAGAACTATCCGGTGTCGGGCCAGTGGGGCGAGAGCAACAGCTCGGACAAGGGCGCGATCGACTGCTCGGGCAAGCGCGTGATCGGCTTCAACGGCGATCAGCGCACCGACAGCAACGGCGGCGTGCCGGCCTATCGCAATCGCTCGGTGACGAAGTCGGACAATAGCTATCGCGTGACCGACGAGTTCACCACCGGCCAGATCAGCAACGGCCATACGGATTACACGCTGCGGCAGACCGATGCCGATCATCTCGAGATGACCCAGCAGGGCGGCTCGACCCTCAAGCTTCAGCGCTGCAAGTGACCCGAAGGGTCATCCCCGCGAAGGCGGGGATCCAGGCTTAATTCCGCGCGATGATTTCGCGTTCGCCGCGATAGACATCCGTCTCGCCGACGCGCTTCACCACACGACGCATCAGGATCGACGGCCGGCGTCGCTTGATCGCGTTGCGGCGGCGGCGGCGCACGAACGGCTCGCCGACCTTGACCGCCCCGACGCGCGGGAAAACTTCTTCCGCCCCGCCCGCCTCATCGGCCACCAGCAGCGGCACGCCCAGCACCTGCCCCCAGGTGCGCCATTCGGCGGTGACTTCATCGCCGTCCGGTGCGGCATAAAGTTCCAGCGCCAGCCCCGGATCGCGATGCTCCAGCACGACAGCGGCGCCCTCCGCGGACGTGCGGATCGCGACGCCGCGATAGGCTGAAATCGGCAGATTCACCGCCATGCGGATGCCGGCCACCGCGCGGCGCACCACGACGCGCTCGCGCGTCAGCTCGACCTCGCGCGAGCGGCCATCGGCCGCGGCATCGGCTGCTGAAAATCGCACCGGTAGGGCGAACGGGTCGAGCCGCGCACTGCGGCCCGACCCGGCGGGCATTCCGCCGCTCATTTGACGCCTCAAACTCTCCCACGACGGGCTTATCTGCCCGTTCGTTGGCGTGAGCATCGCAGACCGCGGCGCGAATCTGCTTAAAGAGCGCGGTTAAAACTTGGTACCGGGCGGCGCTTTGTCCGGCATGATTGACGGCACGTTGCCGGGCATGATTGACGAGGTGTTGCGGTTCGTCGCGATGCGCTTGGAACCGTTGAAAACTCGGCATCAATCGCCATTTGGAAGTTGTTAGTTATGCGCCCCGCCCCGACCACCTCCCTGTTCGACCAGTCCGCACTGAGCGAGATCGCCGACAGCCTCGTCAAGGCGGCGAAGCGCGCCGGTGCCGACGCCGCGGACGCCGTGGTGGTGCGCTCGGTGTCGCAATCGGTCGAGATTCGCGACGGCGCCGTCGAAGAATCCGAGCGCGCCGAGGGTGACGACCTCGGCCTGCGGGTGCTGGTCGGCAAGAAGCAGGCGATCGCCTCGACCAACGATCTCTCGCCCGCCGCGACGCAGGAGCTCGTCGCCCGCGCGGTCGCGATGGCGAAGGTTGCGCCCGAGGACAAGTTTGCCGGTCTCGCCGACGAAAAACTGCTGGCGCACGATTTTCCCGATCTCGATCTGCTCGATCCCGAACTGCCGACGGTCGCCGCGCTTGAGGCTCAAGCTCGCGCCGCCGAGCAGGCCGGCATTGCCGTGAAGGGCGTCAGCAAATCGGGCGGCGCATCGGCTGCCGCCGGGATCGGCGGCATGGTGCTCGCGACCTCGACCGGCTTCCATGGCTCCTATCTCGGCTCCAGCCACAGCATCTCGATGATGGCGATTGCCGGCGAAGGCACCGGCATGGAGCGCGACTACGATTTCTCCTCCGCGCCGCATGCCTCGGACCTGATGTCGCCGGAAGCGATCGGCCGCAGCGCCGGCGAGCGCGCCGTCGCGCGCATCAATCCGCGCAAGGTCACGACCCGCAAGGTGCCGGTGGTGTTCGACCCGCGCGTCGCCGGCACCATCGTCTCGCATCTCGCCGGCGCGGTGAACGGCGCCGGCGTCGCCCGCAAGACCAGCTTCCTGAAAGACAAGATGGGCGCCAAGCTGTTCGCCGACGGCATCCGCATCGTCGACGATCCGTTCCGTAAGCGTGGCTTGCGCTCGCGGCCGTTCGACGGCGAGGGCGTCAGGGGCGATGTCCTCAACCTGATCGACGACGGCGTGCTGCAAACCTGGCTGCTCGACAGCGCCACCGCGCGCGAGTTGGGCCTCGCCACCAATGGCCGCGCCTCGCGCGGCGTCTCCTCGGCGCCGTCGCCGAGCGCCACCAATCTCCACATGGCGCCGGGCAAGCTGTCGCCGGACGAATTGATTGCCGATATCAAGGACGGCTTCTACGTCACCGACCTGATCGGCTCCGGCGTCAACGGCGTCACCGGCGATTACAGCCGCGGCGCGTCGGGCTTCTGGATCGAGAACGGCAAGCGCACTTATGCGGTGAGCGAAGTCACCATCGCCGGCCATCTGCTCGACATCTTCAGGAGCCTGACGCCGGCCAGCAATCTTGAATTCAGGTACGGCATCAACGCCCCGACTATCCGCATCGAGGGGCTTACCGTTGCAGGACAGTGAGCGCGTCAAATTGCGGGACGCGCTGGCGGTGATCGCGCGCGAGGCCGGCGAGCTGGCGGTCACCACCGCCAAAGGCTCGATGAAGCGCTGGATGAAGGCCGGCTCCTCGCCGGTCAGCGAAGCCGATCTCGCCGTCGACCGTTTCCTCTCGGAACGCCTGCCGCCGCTCGTTCCCGATGCTGGCTGGCTGTCCGAGGAAACCGAAGACAATCTCGCCCGCACCAAGGCCTCTAAGGTCTGGGTGGTCGACCCGATCGACGGCACCCGCGCCTTCCTCGACAACCGGCCGGACTGGTCGGTGTCGATCGCGCTGGTCGATGACGGCCGCCCGAGCGTTGCCGCGCTCTACGCGCCCATCACCGACGAGATGTTTCTCGCCGCCCGTGGCGGCGGCGCGACACGGAACGGCGCCGCCCTCAAGGCCGCGCAGGGCGAAGGCCTCGCCGGCATGCGCATCGCCGGGCCGAAGTCTCACCTCGACCGGCTCTGCGAGCTGGACCCGCAGGTCCGGCCGCAGCCGAAAATCTTCTCGCTGGCGCTGCGCGCCGCGCGCGTCGCCAGCGGCGAGTTCGACGCCGCGCTCGCCTCACGCAACAGCCACGATTGGGACCTTGCCGCCGCCGATCTTTTGGTCCACGAAGCCGGCGGCACCATCACCGATCTCGATGGCGCCGTTATCACCTATAACCGGCCCGATCCCGTGCACGGCACCCTGATCGTCGCCGGAGCCGGCCGCCACCGCGCCCTGATCGAGACCATGCGCGACCGCCGCGATGATTTCGCGTAGGCTCCGCGGCCGCAGATTGTGAGGATGAGCATGTCTGACAAACCTGCCGGCAAGCAGCTGCTGCATCTGGTGTTCGGCGGCGAGCTGAACGACCTCGAAGGCACCGATTTCCGCGACCTCAGCAAGCTCGACATTGTCGGCCTCTATCCGAATTACGCGACCGCCTACACGGCGTGGAAGGCGAAGGCGCAGCAGACCGTGGACAACGCGCACATGCGCTACTTCATCGTCCACCTGCACCGCCTGCTCGATCCGGCGGCGACCCCGTCTGCATGACGCAGCGGATACCCGCAACGCTTCGGCTTTATCGGCTGGCATGGGGTGTTGGCCGCCCGCTGGTGCCGTTCTTCCTGTCGCGCCGGCTCGGCCGCGGCAAGGAAATGCGCGAGCGGCTGCGCGAGCGCAAAGGCCATGCTCAGATCGAGCGCCCGGCCGGGCCGATGGTCTGGATCCACGCTGCCAGCGTCGGCGAGCTCACCAGCGTATTCGCGCTGATCGAGCGGATCCGCTCGCAGCAGGTCGCCGTTCTGGTCACCACCGGCACCGTCACCTCGGCTGCGCTCGCCGCGCAGCGCCTGCCGCCCGACGTCATCCACCAGTTCGTGCCGCTCGATCATCGCACCTATGTCCGCCGCTTCCTCGATCACTGGCAGCCCGACCTCGCCCTGCTCGTTGAATCCGACCTCTGGCCGAATGTCATCATCGAGAGCGCGGCACGCTCCATTCCGCTCATCCTGATCAACGGCCGCCTCTCCGAATCCTCGTTCCGCCGATGGCGGCGCTTCCCGCGCACGATCTCTGCGCTGCTCGACCGGTTCGATCTCTGCCTCGCGCGTATGCCGGCCGACGCTACATTCCTTTCGGACCTCGGCGCGCCCCGCGTTATCATGACCGGCAATCTGAAATTCGACGTCCCGCCGCCGCCGGTTGGCGTCGACAAGCTCAACCAGTTGCGCAGCGTGATCGGCAATCGCCCGATCCTCGGCGCCGCTTCCACCCATCCCGGCGAGGAAGTCATGGTGCTCGCCGCGCATCACATGCTGCGCGTGCGCGTGCCCGGCCTGCTCACGGTGATCGCGCCGCGTCATCCCGAGCGCGGCGCCGGCATTGCCGAACTGGCACGATCGCGCCGGCTCAAGGCCGCGATGCGCTCGCGCAAGGAAATGCCGGATGCGTCGACCGACATCTACATCGCCGACACCATCGGCGAGCTCGGCCTGCTCTACCGCCTCGCCCCGGTCGTCTTCATCGGCGGCTCGCTGATCCGCCACGGCGGGCAGAACCCGATCGAGGCGGCCAAGCTTGGCGCCGCCATTCTGCACGGGCCGAACGTCGCGAATTTCACTGAAATCTACCGCGCGCTCGACAACGTGCGCGGCGCTGGCCTCGTCGGCGATCCCGAAACCTTGGCCGACCGCGCCTATAACTGGCTGCGCGACCCGCCGGCGCGCGATGCCGCTGCCGAAGCCGCGCACAACACCGTCATGGCGCTCGGCGGCGCGCTCGACCGCACCGTGCAAGCGCTTGACCCTTATTTGATGCAGTTGCGGCTCGGCCGCCGGGTGCCCCATGCGTGAACCCGCCTTCTGGTGGCGCAAGCCGGGCCTGCGGTCGGCCCTGCTGGCGCCATTGGCGGCGGGCTACGGCATCGAAGCGGTCCGACGAATGCGCGGTCAAGGCGCGCGCGCCAGCACCCCCGTGATCTGCGTCGGCAATTTCACGCTCGGCGGCAGCGGCAAGACGCCGACGACAATTGCGATCGCGGAAATGCTCACCGCCGCCGGGCGCAAGCCCGCACTACTGACCCGCGGCTATGGCGGCTCCGAAGCCGGACCTCTCATCGTCGATCCGCACACTCACGACGCCACCAAGGTCGGCGACGAGGCGCTGCTGCTGGCGCAGGCCGCGCCGACCGTCGTCGCGCGTGACCGCGCCGCCGGTGCAGTTACCGCGACCGCCAATGGCGCAGATGTCATCGTGATGGACGACGGCCTGCAGAACGCCTCACTGCAAAAGGACTTCACCATCGCCGTGGTCGATGGTTCGCGCGGCATCGGCAACGGCAAGGTGTTCCCCGCCGGTCCGCTGCGCGCGCCGCTCGCCGTGCAATTCGCCCGCGTCAACGCGCTGCTGGTGATCGGCGGCAGCGCCGGCGCCGCCGGCCTCGATGGCGAAATCCGCGCCCGCCGCATTCCGGTTTTCCATGGCACACTTGAGCCCGACCGTGCTGCCATCGACGCCGCCGGCGGACGTCCGGTGCTGGCCTTCGCCGGCATCGGCAATCCCGACAAATTCTTCGCGACGGTCATGGCGAGCGGCATCGAGATCGCGGAGCGCCGCGCTTTCGCCGATCATCATCGCTACAGCGGCGCGGAGGCCGGCGATCTCGTGATGCAGGCCGAGCGCCAGGGCCTGCGGCTCCTCACCACCGCGAAGGACCACGCCCGCATGAGCGGCGATCCGAACCTCGCCGCGCTGCACGCGCGCGCCCACGTCCTGCCGGTGCGTCTGAAGGTGAAAGAGGAAGCCGCCTGGCGCGATGTGATCGTCCGCGCCGCAACCAAATAATTTCTACCCTGCGTCCTTTAGCCGCTGCGCGACCGCCTCCGGCGAGGCATAGGCCTCCTGGAGATCGACGCTCCAGTATTTCAGTTCCTCAAGGGGAATAGCCGCGCCGGTCACCGCGCAGCGCACAAAAGCACCCGGCTTTACGACGCGAAAGTCGCCGTCGAGATATTTCACCTCGGCTTCGCCACTCATCGGCGCGGAACGATCGGATCGGTAGAGCACCGGCTTCACCTTTCATGTCGGCGGCAACCAACTTAATCGCTTCGCCGCGGTGAGGAAACTGCCAGCGCCGTTCATCGCCCATACAGGCGCGACACCGGAACCTGAAGCGATCTCAGGACGTTATCTGTCAGACGGGTGACAGAATCCTCGAGTGGGTTCAAGGGAGACTTCTATGCGCAAGATATTTCTCTCCGCGGCGCTGATTGTGGGATTCGCCGCTGCCGGTTCGCTGATGCCTAGCCAGGCCAATGCTATGACGATTTCGACGCCATCGGCCGTGCAGGATGCGATCGGCAACGGATCGCTCGAACAGGTCCGCTACGTCTGCCGTCGCGTTCGCCATTGCAACTGGCGCGGCTGCTATTGGCGTCGCGCCTGCTATCACCGGCCCTCTTACGGGTACTACGGTTATGGCTACGGCCATCGCCCCTATTATCGCCACCACCGTTATTACCGCTACTACTAGTCGAACAGATTGCCCTGCCCTTCGCCGCCGGATGATTTCGATCGCCGGCGGCGAACAAACGGCGCCCGCACGGGCGCCGTCGTCATTTCGCCCGCCGTCGCCTTCACGCTGCCGTCCCACATCTCGATGTCGAGCCGCATCGGCGGCTTGATCGAGGCTGCGTCGCGCAGCGGCCTGCCGTGCTCGTCGCGCACCAGCGCATAGCCGCGCTTGAGCACCTCGCGGTAGGAAAATGCGGTCAGCAATTTGTCGGCGCGCTCGAGCCGCGCGAAGCGCTGGTCGAGTTGCGCGTCCATGCATCGCCGCGCCCGGCCGATCAGCGCCGTGACGCGATCCTTGTCGCGCAACAGCCGCGCGTGATGCGACTGCGCGTTGGCGGCGACCCCGGCGCGCAGGCGATGCGCCAGCGCATCGAAGCGGTCGCGCCGCCGCGCCACCAGCCCGCGGATGAGCTGCGACGTGAGGCGGGACGCGCAGCGCGAATACTGCGTGTGATGGATTTGCGCGTTGGCCAGCAGCGCGCGCGGCAAGCGCTCGGCGCAGCCGTCGAGCCGCTGCCGCGGGCCCGCCAGTACGTCCTCGGCGGCGGGCAGTGCGCGCCCGAGCAATCCCAGTTCCTTGCGCCGCTGCGCGATGCCGCGCTGCCAGCACGAGAACTTGCGGCTCGCCAGCGCGGCGATCTCCGCCATCAATTCCGCGCGCACCGGCACCGCGATCTCCGCCGCCGCAGTCGGCGTCGGTGCGCGCTTGTCGGACGCGAAGTCGATCAAGGTGACGTCGGTCTCGTGGCCGACCGCCGAGATCAGCGGGATGTTGCTGTCGGCCGCGGCGCGAACGACAATCTCCTCGTTGAACGACCACAGGTCCTCCAGCGAGCCGCCACCGCGCGCGACGATAATGACGTCCGGCCGCGGCAGGCGGCCGCCTTCCGGCAGCGCGTTGAAGCCGTTGATCGCCGCCGCCACTTCCGCCGCCGAGGTTTCGCCCTGCACCCGCACCGGCCACACCAGCACCCGGCGCGGGAACCGATCGGCCAGCCGGTGCAGGATGTCGCGGATCACAGCTCCGGTCGGCGACGTGACGACGCCGATCACGTTCGGCAGGTACGGCAGCAACTGCTTGCGCGCCTCGTCGAACAGTCCTTCGGCGGCGAGCTTCTTCTTGCGCTCCTCAAGCAGCTTCATCAGCGCGCCGATGCCGGCGAGCTCGACCTTGTCGATCACGATCTGGTAGCGCGACTGTCCCGGGAAGGTGGTGAGCTTCCCGGAGACGATGACCTCCAGCCCCTCCTCCGGCTTGACACGCATGCGCGCCAGAGTGGTCCGCCAGATCACCGCATCGAGCTTGGCGCTCTCGTCCTTCAGGCTGAAATAGCAGTGCCCGGAGGAATGCACGCCGCGAAACCCCGAAATCTCGCCGCGCACCCGCACATAGCCGTAGGCGTCCTCGACCGTGCGCTTGAGCGCCGCCGACAGCTCGGACACCGACCATTCCACAGCGTTGTTGAGAGCGGCTTCGTTCAAGGCTCGAATCTCTTGCTGGGGTAAGCCGCCATGTTACACCAAAACCCGCATGAACATCCTTCTCCTCGGCTCCGGCGGCCGCGAGCACGCGTTGGCCTGGGCGATCTCCGCGAGCCCGCTGACCGATAAGCTTTACTGCGCGCCGGGCAATGCCGGCATCGCGCAGGTCGCCGAATGTGTCGCGCTCGACATTGGCGACCATAAGGCGGTGATCGCCTTCGCCAGGGAGCACAAAATCGATCTCGTCGTGGTCGGCCCCGAAGGCCCGCTCTGCGCCGGCATCGTCGACGATCTCGAAACCGCCGGCATCAAGGCGTTCGGCCCGACCAAATGGGCGGCGCGGCTCGAAGGCTCCAAGGGTTTCACCAAGGACCTCTGCAAGGCCAACAACATTCCGACCGCCGCCTACCGGCGCTTCAAGCAGGCCGCCGCCGCGAAAGAGTACGTGCGGGCGCAGGGCGCGCCGATCGTCGTGAAGGCCGACGGTCTTGCGGCCGGCAAAGGTGTGGTCGTCGCCGAAACCGTAGCGGAAGCTGAAGCCGCGATCGACATGATGTTCGGCGGCGGGCTAGGTGATAAAGCTTGGGAAATCGTCATCGAGGAATGCCTGGTCGGTGAGGAAGCTTCGTTCTTCGCGCTGTGCGACGGCGGGACCGCCATCCCGCTCGCCTCGGCGCAGGACCACAAGCGCGTCCACGATGGCGACAAGGGGCCGAACACCGGCGGCATGGGCGCCTATTCTCCCGCCCCGGTGATGACCGACGACATCACCAGGCGCACCATGGACGAGATCATCAATCCCACCATGCGTGCGATGAAGGCGATGGGCGCGCCGTTCAAGGGCGTGCTGTTTGCCGGCCTGATGATTACGGCAAAAGGTCCGCAATTGATCGAATACAACACGCGGTTCGGCGACCCCGAATGCCAGGTGTTGATGCTGCGCCTGATGTCGGACCTGCTCCCCGCGCTGCTCGCCGCGCGCGACGGCCAGCTCAAGAATTTCGATCTGCGCTGGTATCCGCACGCCGCGCTCACGGTGGTGATGGCGGCGAACGGCTATCCCGGCGCCTACGACAAAGGCAGCGAGATCGGCGGCCTTGCAGACGCTGCCGCGCTCGATGACGTCGAGATTTTTCACGCCGGCACCAAATCTGACGGCAGAAAAATTCTCGCCAATGGCGGCCGCGTGCTCAATGTCTGCGGCACCGGCGCAACTATCCGTGATGCACAAGCACGCGCTTACGCCGCGATCGACAAGATCAAATGGCCGGGCGGTTTCTGCCGCCGCGACATCGGCTGGCGCGCCATCGCGCGCGAAAATAACCGCGCGTAAAAGTAATCTACGGCAATGCGGCGAAATGCGCGGAACTGCGGCAGCACTCTGCCCGTTCCCCGCAAAACGTGCGCGACTCACGGACATTCCGCATCTCGCACATGCAGCGATACGGGTGACGAATGACGATCGCCGTCGTTATGTCGGCTGGAGCGACACGACGAAAGGAGATCGCAACATGAAGAAACTTATCGCAGCTCTGGCTCTCACCGCGGCGGTCGCAACGCCCGCTCTCGCGGGCGGCTTCCGTCAGGAAGGCGCCCTCACACCCAGCCCCGGTTTCGCTTACGACGAGACCGCGCAAGGCAAACCCTATCGCGCTCCGACCAACATGATGAGCGCATCGGCTGGCTATGATGCGTATGCTTATGCGCCGGATGCGGCCGGCAGCGTTCCGGCCGGCGCCCGTCTGGCACAACGGCCAATATGTCGGCGCGGACCCGGATCCGGGCGTACGGACTCAACTCGGCATCGATTCGGACACGATCCTGAATCGCTAACGCCCGCGAAGCAATGAAAGCCCGGCGCGAGAAAATCGCGTCGGGCTTTTCGCTGTTTCGACGAAAGTCGTAGCGGTCCCGCGAAAATAAATTTTCGATAAACGAATCTCCGCTGCGCTCAACTGTGGCGACATTCGGATTCATTCCGTCCGATCTCGGCAATGTGAGCACATGACTCACATGCGAACTTCGCGGTGGCGGCGCAGCTGCGCGCGCGCCATCTAGCCACGCGGGGCGAAGCTCACGGAGATCGAAGATGAAGAAAATTCTCGCAACAGCTGCCTTGCTCGCGGTCGTCGCATCACCCGCGCTCGCGGCCACCACGCATCGGCATCATCCGGCTGCAAGCACGATGTCCCCCGAGACGACCCAGGGCACGTACGCATCCGCCAACGGCTACTATGCGGAAGGCCCGGCCAGCACCGATCCCGATCCGTTCATCCGCCGCTCGCTGCTGATCGAGGGCGACCACGACACCGGCCAATAACCAAGCCAACAAAGCCCGGCGCCTCAGCGCGCCGGGCTTTGCTTTTGCCGGTGCGCTGATAGTTTCGGCGCATGGCGCTCGACCGGCAAATAGACCGACAGGAAGCCTTCAGCGGCACCAAGGACGTGGCGGCGGCGCTGCGCATTGATGCCGTGCGGCTCGGTGATTATCTCGCGGCGAAAATATCAGGCTTCGCGGGCCCGCTGACCGTCAAGCAGTTCAAGGGCGGCCAGTCGAACCCGACTTATCTGCTGGAAACACCGTCCCGGCGCTATGTTCTGCGCCGCAAGCCGCCGGGCAAGCTATTGCCATCGGCCCACGCGGTTGACCGCGAATTCCGCGCCATCAGCGCGCTGCATCAGCAAGGTTTCCCGGTCGCGCAGCCGCTGGTCTATTGCGACGACGACAGTGTCGCCGGCACGGTGTTCTACGTGATGTCGTTTGCCGACGGCCGCGTGTTCTGGGAACCGCAGATGCCGGGCGCCTCGCTCGCCGAACGCGCCGCGATCTACGACTCGATGAACGAGACTTTGGCAAAGCTGCACAGCTTCGATCCTGCCAAGATCGGCCTCGGTGATTACGGCAAGGGCGAGAATTACGTCGGCCGCCAGGTCGACCGCTGGTCGAAGCAGTATCGCGCCTCGGAAACCGAAAAGATCGACGACATGGAGCGGCTGATCGAATGGCTGCCGCAGCACATTCCGCCGAGCCCCGCCGTGCGCGTCGTCCACGGTGACTATCGGCTCGACAATCTCATCCTCGACACCAATGCGCCGAATGTCATTGCCGTGCTCGACTGGGAGCTCTCGACGCTCGGCGATCCGCTCGCCGATTTCTCCTATCACCTGATGGCGTGGCACATGCCGAAGTCCGACAGCGCCGCCGGCACCGCAAGTCTCGTCGGCCACGATCTCGCCGCGCTCGGCATTCCGTCGATGGACGATTACGCCGACAGCTATCGCAGGCGCACCGGCCTCGATCCGCGCCCGCATCTGCCGGTCTACATGGCGTACAACTTCTTCCGCCTCGCTGCGATTTTGCAGGGGATCATCGGCCGCGTCCGTGACGGCACTGCGACATCCGAGTTCGCCCCGACCCGCGCGGCGCTCATTCGCCCGCTCGCCGAAAAGGCGTGGGAGTTCGCGGAACGGGCCTCTTAATCCCTCCCCGCAGGGGGAGGGTGGCGAGCGAAGCGAGCCGGGTGGGGTTGGTGCGCACAGCAAACTCCGACCCCACCCGGCTGCTCGCTAATGCTCGCAGCCACCCTCCCCGCAAGCGGGGAGGGATAAGAAATGCTAGGCGCTCTCGATCGCGTCCACCATCTGCGTCACCGCCGCACTTGTCTTGAGCCCGCTGTCGCGCGTCAGCGTCCGCCACGTGTAGAAACTGAGCGCGAGGCTCACCATCGCGCGCTGCTTGTCCTTCAGCCCGGCTTCGAGCACCTCGTGCCAAAGGCCGATCGCCGGCGCGTAGCGCAGCTTGGAGACTTCCTGCACCAGCGCGTAATGCTCGGCGTCGCGCAGCACGCTCGACAGCAATTGCGCATTCGCCTCGAACCAGCCGTAGATTTCGGCCAGCCCCGCAGTGAGCCGCTCGCGCCGATTCTTGATGCCGCGCCACGGCGCAGCATCCGGTGGCGGGCTTTTCTCCTGCATATGCGCCGAACACGCCATCACCAGGCTGCGCTCGTCCGGGAAATGCGCATAGAGCGTGTGGCGCTGCACACCCGCCTTGTCGGCCACCATGCTGAACGTCGTCTTCGAGGGCCCGATCTCGGTGTGCAACACGATTGCCGCATCGACGATGCGTTGACGTGTTTCCGCCTGCTGCTCGGCACGTTTCTTGAGGGTGTAGTTGCGGGCCATCCGATTCTTCCGTGTACTGCCGATATTTGGCTACACAATATCGTATTGTCAAATAGTTGCGGCTATTAATACTTTCATATTGACATGAGACAAATGTCTCATTAGAGAGATGCGTCTCAAACGCTGGAGGGATGACATGGCGCTGACACGCGAGCAGATGGACCAAAAGATCGACGAGCATTTTGGCTTCGAGGCCAGCGACGACGTCGAGGGCGTCCTCGCCACGCTGGCGCACGATGCCGAGCATGACATCGTCGGCTGGCCGAGCGGCCCGACTCATGGCCGGGACGCCGCGCGCGCCTTCTACGAGACGCTGTTCGTCGATCTCGCCGATGGCAAGGTCGATTGCGTCAAGCGGCTCTATGGCGACAACTTCCTGGTCGACGAGTCGATCTGGCGCGGCATGGCGCCCGGCCGGCCGTTCGGGCTGGAAGGCAAGAATCGCCCGCTCGAATTCCGCCTGCTGCACATCATCGAGTTTGCGGGCGACGGTGGCATCCAGCGCGAGAATGTCTGGATCGACCTCGCCGCCGTCCTCCGCCAGTTGCCGCAGGGCTGAGCAATGGACGCGGAAACCACGGGCCGCCCGAACCAGCGCCGGCGCACGCGCAAAGATCTGCTCGACGCCGCCTCGCGGCTGGTCAAGCAGGGTCGCAAGCCGACGCTGGAAGAGATTGCCGAGGAAGCGCTGGTGTCGCGCGCCACCGCCTATCGTTATTTCCCGAACGTGGATGCGTTGCTCGTCGAGTCGTCACTGGATATCGCCGTCCCGAATCCCGACGAGCTGTTTCATGATGACGCCACGGCCGATCCGGTGTCGAGGATGCACCGCGTCGATACCGCGCTGCACGACATGATGCTCGCCAACGAAGCCTCGCTGCGCACGATGCTGGTGCATTCACTCGAACAGGTGATGGACGCGAAGGAAGGCGCCCTTCCCGTTCGGCAAAACCGCCGCACGCCGCTGATTGAAGCCGCGCTCAAGCCTGCCCGCGCCCAGTTCAAGGCGGGCGCGATCGAGAACCTCGGCAAGGCGCTCGCGCTCATCGTTGGCACCGAAGGAATGATCGTCAGCAAGGATGTCTTGCAGCTCGATGACGACGACGCCCGCAAGGTGAAGCGCTGGGCGATTCGCGCCCTGATCGAAGCTGCGATGAAAAAGCCTCGCGATTAAAGGTTTTTCGCCGTCCTCATCGGCTCAGATTTAATTGCACATATGCGTGCAATGATATTGACACATCTCGAAAATAAATGCACAAGTGCGTGCATTGAAATTGAACCCTTACCGGAGATGGAATTATGGAAACCAAAATCGCCGAAATTGCCGACGGCATCTATCGGCTCTCCACGTACGTGCCGCAGATCGCGCCGCCGGCCGGCCTCGCCTTCAACTCCTTCCTGATCAAAGGCGACCAGCCGCTGCTCTTCCACACCGGCCTGCGCCAGATGTTTCCGCTCAACCGCGACGCCGTGGCAAAGCTGATGCCAGTCGACGGCTGCGCTGGATCGCCTTCGGCCATTACGAGGCCGACGAGTGCGGCGCCATGAACGAATGGCTCGCCGCCGCGCCCAATGCGCAGGTCGCGCACGGCCAGACCGGTTGCATGGTTTCGCTCAACGACATGGCCGATCGCGCGCCGCGCATCCTCAACGACGGCGAGACGATCGATCTCGGTGGTGGAAAGCGCGTACGCTACATCGACACGCCGCACACGCCGCACGGCTGGGACGCCGGCGTGATGGTCGAGGAGTCGACCGGCACGTTGCTGTGCGGCGACCTGTTCACGCAGCTCCACGATTGCCCGCCGCTTACCGATGGCGACATCGTCGGGCCGGCGATCGAAGCGGAAAACATTTTCAAGTATTCCGCGCTCAACCCCGGCATGGGCGCCACCATCCGCAGTCTGACCAAAGTGAAGCCGAAGACGCTCGCGCTGATGCACGGCCCGTCGTTCACCGGCAATAGCGTCGCTGCGCTCAACGCGCTCGCCGACAATTACGATGCCCGCGTCACCGGCGCGATGCGCGATGTGCTGCAACAGGCGGCAGCATGAGCAACGCGCATGACGATTTCATCGATATCGACTGCTGCACGCCTCTCCTTGAGCCGACATGGCCGAAGCCCGATTGCGCCAGCTGCCCGCGGCGTGAGCTTTGCCGCGGCGCTGCCGCGCCGTGCGGTTCACGTCCTGCGCGCCTGGAATCGCCGCCTCAACGACCGCACCTTCCTGGGGAGCTTGCAAGGTTATCAGCTCAGCGAAATGGGCATGACGCCCATGGCGCGTGACGCAGAGGCGGCGAAGCCTTTCTGGAAAGCCTAGCTACCGCCGCGCGGCGAAGAACTCCTTCAGCAGCGCGCCCGCCTCGCTCTCGCCGATGCCGCCATAGACCTCCGGCCTGTGGTGGCAGGTCGGCGCCGCAAAGAACCGCACGCCGTTGTCGACCGCACCGCCTTTGGGATCTGCTGCTCCGTAATAGAGCCGCCGCATGCGGGCGAACGACAAAGCCGCCGCGCACATCGCGCAGGGCTCCAGCGTGACGTAAAGATCGCAGTCGGTGAGCCGTTCGCTGCCGAGCTTTTTCGCCGCCGCGCGGATCACCAGCAGTTCCGCATGCGCGGTCGGGTCCTTGTCCGCCAGCGTCCGGTTTCCGGCCTGCGCCAGCACTTCGCCGTTGCGCGCGATGACCGCGCCGACCGGCACCTCGCCGCGCGCCGCTGCGGCGCGGGCCTCGTCCATCGCGATCGCCATGAAGTTGTTGCCGGCCATAACCGGCCTTATACACGCCCCTCATGAGCGACGCACATCAGGGCGAGCGCATTGCCAAGGTGATCGCGCGGGCGGGGCTGGCCTCGCGCCGCGAGGCCGAGGCGTGGATCGTCGCCGGCCGCGTCAGCGTCAATGGCGCGGTCATCCCGTCGCCGGCGCTGAACGTCAAAACGTCGGACCAGATCGCGGTCGACGGCACACCGCTGCCGCAGCGCGAGCGCACGCGGCTCTTCCTCTATCACAAGCCGCGCGGCCTGGTGACGACGCACTCGGACGACCGCGGCCGCCCCACCATCTTCGGCGCGCTGCCGAAAAATCTGCCGCGCCTCATCAGCGTCGGCCGGCTCGACCTCAACACCGAAGGCTTGCTGCTCCTCACCAATGATGGCGAGTTGGCCCGCACGCTCGAATTGCCGCAGACCGCGTGGCTGCGCCGCTATCGCGTTCGCGCGCTCGGCACCGTCACGCAGGACAAGCTCGACACGTTGCGAGGCGGCGTCACCGTCAACGGCATGCGCTACGGCGCGATTGAAGCCACATTCGACCGCGAACAGGGCGCCAACGTCTGGCTCACCTTCGGCATCCGCGAGGGCAAAAACCGCGAGGTGCGAAACGTCGTCGAACATCTCGGCCTCAAGGTGAACCGCCTGCTGCGGGTCTCGTTCGGTCCGTTCGAGCTGGGCGAGCTGGAGCGCGGTGACGTGTCGGAGCTTGAGCCCGCGCAAATCAAAGAGGCGCTCGGCGATGTGGCGAAGAACATCGATCTCGCCGGTCCAGTGCTGGAGCGTGAGATGCCGTCGCGCAAGAACCGCCGCCCGCCGCCCCGCCCCGAACCGCCGAAAGAAGACCGCCCGCGCCGCGACAAGCCGAAGAAGCGCCGCCGCGACCGCACCAGCGGCCCGCGCCCGAAGTATCCGAAGGGCAAAGACTAAATGCGCGTGGTCGGCGGCACCTTGCGCTCGCGGCCCATTGCCGCGCCGAAATCGTCCGCGATCCGCCCGACCGCGGATCGCTTGCGCGAGTCGCTGTTCAACATCCTGACGCACGGCTACGGCGATCCGGTCAGCGGCGCCCGCGCGCTCGATCTTTTCGCCGGTACCGGCGCGCTCGGCATCGAAGCGCTGTCGCGTGGCGCGGGCTATGTGCTGTTCGTCGATGACGGCGCCGAGGCCCGCGCACTGCTGCGCGAGAACACGCAGACATTAGGCCTCGCCGGCGTCACCCGCATCTTCCGCCGCGACGCCACCGCGCTTGGCCCCTGCTATCCGGTCGAGCCGTTCAACCTCGCCTTTCTCGATCCGCCTTACGGAAAAGGACTGGCGGAGAAATCGCTCGTCTCCGCCCGCGAAGGAAAATGGCTGCTGCCGGGGTCGATCGTTGTGGTGGAGGAAGCGAACGGCGCGTTCAAGCCGCCGGACGGCTATACCGAACTCGAGCGCCGCGCCTATGACGACACCGAGTTCGTCATCCTCTCAACGCCTCCCGAATAGCCGCTCGATATCGCCGAGCTTCAGTTCGACATAGGTCGGCCGGCCGTGATTGCACTGGCCGGAATTCGGCACCGCTTCCATCTCGCGCAGCAGCGCGTTCATCTCGTCGGGCTTGAGCCGCCGTCCGGCGCGTACCGAGCCGTAGCAGGCCATCGTCGCCGCGACATGCATCAGGCGGCGTTCCAGCGGCAGCGCCTCGTCCCATTCCGCCATGTGTTCGGCAAGATCGCGCAGCAACGCCTGCACATCGACCTCGCCCAAGAGCGACGGCGTCTCGCGCACCGCCACCGCGCCGGGGCCGAACGTCTCCAGCAGCAGGCCGAACTTCGCCAGTTCGTCGGCGCGCCCGGTGAGCCGCGCCACATCGGCCTCGTCCAATTCCACTACTTCGGGAATGAGCAAAATCTGCCGCGCCACGCCGGACTTCTCCAGCGCCGCCTTCATCCGCTCATAGACGATGCGCTCGTGCGCGGCGTGCTGGTCGACGATCACCAGACCGTCCGCCGTCTGCGAGACAATGTAGGTTTCGTGCACCTGCGCCCGCGCTGCGCCGAGCGGCTTCTCGATCAAATCGGGCTGCGGCGCGAAGGTCTCGACCCGGACATCCGCCGCCGGCCCGCCGGTGTCGAACGCCGCCTGCGCGACTTCCGCAAAATCTGTAGCAAGTCCGCCGCGTGACGGCACATAAGGCCGTACATACGGCCGCGGGGGCGCATTCATTGGCCGGAATGCCGCGACTGTCGCGCTGCCGCCGGTCGTCGCCGCGCGCTGCGCCTCGCGCGCCAACGCTTCCTTCAGCGCGCGAACGATCAGCCCGCGCACCAGCGCGCCGTCACGGAAGCGCACTTCCGTCTTGGCCGGATGCACGTTGACGTCGACTTCATGCGGATCGAGCGTCACGAACAGCGCCAGCGCCGGATAGCGCCCGCGGTGCAGGTAGTCGGCATAGGCCGCGCCGACCGCACCGAGCAACAACTTGTCGCGTACCGGCCGGCCGTTGACGAACAGGTACTGCGCCAATGAGTTGGCGCGCGAAAACGTCGGCAGGCTGGCGTAGCCGGACACCGACACGCCTTCGCGCTCGCCGCTCACCGCGACCGAGTTGCCACGGAAATCCGCACCCAATGCGTCTCCCAACCGGGCAAGGCGAGCCGCCTCGCCGGTCCCGGCGTTCCACGTCACCGGCGCGCGCTCCTCGCCCGCCAGCGTGAACGTCACGTCCGGCCGGCTCATCGCCAGCCGGCGCACCACGTCGCGCACTGCTTCCGCCTCGCTGCGGTCGGTTTTCAGAAACTTCAGCCGCGCCGGCGTCGCGTGAAAGAGATCGCGCACTTCGATGGTCGTGCCCGCCGACAGCGCCGCCGGCTTCACCGCCGACTTCGCCCCGGCATCGACCGTGATGGAGAACGCATGCGGTTCGCTCTTGTGCCGCGTCGTGATGGTGAGCCGTCCCGCCGCGCCGATCGAGGGCAGCGCCTCGCCGCGAAAGCCGAGCGTGTCGATCGCCAGCAGGTCCTCGTCGTCGAGCTTCGAGGTCGCGTGCCGCTCGACGCACAGTTCGAGATCGGCGCGCGTCATGCCGCCGCCATCGTCGGTGACGCGAATGAGCCGCCGCCCGCCGCCGTCGGTCAGCACGTCGATCCTGGTCGCGCCGGCGTCGAGCGCGTTCTCGACCAGCTCTTTCACGACACTGGCCGGCCGCTCGATCACCTCGCCGGCGGCGATGCGGTTGACGGTCGCTTCTGAGAGTTGGCGGACGGGCATGATCTTCGGGCGATTCGCGTGAGCCGCGATCATAGCGGGCGGGGCGCGGCCACTCCCGCCAAGCTTCCGTTTGTTCCCGCAATTCTCGTTGTCATGCCCGCGTAGGCGGGCATCCAGTAATCGCCGGCGTTTAGTGGGCCCCGCCTTCGCGGGGACGACAATCGGCGTTAATCGAAACGCCCCTGCCGCCCGCGCTTGATCTCGCCGCGGTGCTTCTTGCCTTCCAGCCGCTTCTTTTTCTGCGCCTTCGGCACCTTGGTTTTGCGCCGGATCGTCGGCCGCACCGCCGCCTGCCGGATCAGGTCGAACAGCCGCTCGCGCGCCTCGGCACGGTTCCGCTCCTGCTGGCGGTGTTCCTGCGCGGTGATGACGATGACACCGTCCTTGGTGAGCCGGTTGCCGGCCAGCTTCATCAGCCGGATTGCGACGTCGTTCGGCAGCGAGCGCGAGCCGCGCGCGTCGAAGCGAAGCTGCACGGCGGACGACACCTTGTTGACGTTCTGCCCGCCGGGGCCGGACGCGCGTACGAACGATTCCGAGATTTCGGAATCGTCGATGCTGATGGTAGGCGTGATCTCTATCATCTGTCATGGCCGGGCTTGACCCGGCCATCCCGCTTAGGAAGGCACTGCGTCCCCTATCGGGATCGCCGGGTCAAGCCCGGCGATGACAACGGAAAGGGTGTTGCCCCTACGCCCCCAGATACTTCTTCGCCAGCACCTTGCCCTCTTCCACAGCCGGCTGATCGAACGCATCGACGCCGAGCAGATGCGCGGCGATGATCGTCTCCAGCATGAAGTGCATCAGCAATTCGCCGGCGTGCTCCTCGTCGATCGCCGGAAGGTGAATGGTGCGCACCGGCACGCCATTCTTCGCCAAAGTCTCCGCGGTGGCGCGGCCCTGCGCCGCGACCAGGTCGCCGATCTTCTTGCCGCCGAAGCCCGCCTCGTGCGCCGCCTTCGACAACGCCGCATCCATCGCCGGACCCTTGCCGGCAACATCTGTGGTCACCACCGTCACCAGCTTGTCGCGCGGGCCGCCAATATAAAGCTGCAACTGGCTGTGCTGATCGACCGGGCCGACCGCCGCCACCGGCGTCGTGCCCTTGCCGTTCTTGCCGAGGCTCTCGGCCCAGAGCTGCACGTACCAGCGGGTGAAGCGCTCCAATCTGTCAGCGTAAGCCATCATCACCGAAACGGTCTTGCCTTTCTCCGCGAGCGCCACGGACAAGGCGGCGCCGACCGCGGCCGGCACATCCTTCGCCGCTTTCTTGTCGAGCACCGGCTTCATCGCCAGTTCGGCGCCTTCACGGATCGCCGCGACATCGAGGCCTAACACCGCCGCCGGCAACAATCCCACATTCGTCAAAACGGAAAATCGCCCGCCGACCCCGGTGTCATGATCGAGCATCGGCACTTTGTGCTGGGTGAGGAGATCGCGCAGCCCGTTCCTGCCACCCGCCTTTGCCGGTTCGCTCAGCCCGAGCACGAGATCGGGAATCCGCGCGCCCTGATTATGCTTTTTCAGCGCCGCCAGCACCGCGATGGTCTGCATCAGCGTTTCACCGGTGCCGCCGGATTTCGAGATCGCGACATAGCGCGTGGTGCCATGCGGCAGCCGCTCCAGCATCTCGCCAAAGCTGTCAGGATCGAGATTGTCCATGAAATGGACGCGCGGCGGCGGGCGCAGCGCGCCAACGCCCGGCACGTTGTAGCCGGCCAGTTGCGCCAGCGTCTGCCCGCCGAGCGAGGAGCCCCCGGTGCCGAGAAACACCACGTCGGTCGCGCCGTCCGCGAGCCGCACGCCGGCGTCCTTGATCGCCTCGAGGTCGTCATGCCGCCCGGCATAGCGCAGCAGCGGCAGCTTGCCGTCGGCGTGGCGCGCGCGCAGCCAGTCGAGCGCGCCGTCCGCTTTCTTGAGCGCCGCATCGATGGCGGCCTTGTCGGCGCCATGCGCGCCGACTGCGAGATCGATCGATTGCTTCAGTGACATGGCGGGGACTTTACGCACCCGAATGTGGCGCGCAAGCGGTCGCCCGCGACGCTAATCGCTCGACGCAACGCCCTTGGGCTCGCCGGCGATGCTCACCAGCATGCCCTTGCCATAGAGCCGTTTCGCCGCCTGCTTGGCGTTCTCCACCGTCACCGCGTCGATCATGGCGCTGCGGCGCTGGATGTAGTCGATGCCGAGATTGTCGACCTGGATCTGCACAAGCTGCGCCGCGATCTTCGACGAGGTATCGAGGGTGAGCGCGTAAGAGCCTTTGATGTAGGACTTCGCCTTGGCGAGTTCCTCGGCGGTCGGCCCGTCGTCCGCCATGCGCTTCGCCTCGGCCTGGATGATCGCGATGGCGTCGCCGGTGCGATCGGCGCGCGTCGCGGTGCCGCCGACCGACACCGCGGCATGCTTGAACCAGATCAGGTTGTCCGACACGCCGTAGGCCAGCCCGCGCTTCTCGCGTACCTCGTTGTAAAGCCGCGAGGTGAACGTGCCGCCGCCGAAAATGTGATTGACGACATAGGCCGCCATGAATTGCGGATCGTTGCGCGCGAGGCCCGGGCCGCCGAAGGTGACGACCGCCTGCGGCACCGCCACTTTGGTGACGATGCGCCGGCCCGGTCCCTGCATGTCAACATCCGGCACCGGGCGCAGATCGTTCTTCGCCGGCAGCGAGCCGAACGCCTTGTCGATCAGCTTGCCTGCCGCGGCGGCATCGATATCGCCGACGATCGCGATCTTGAGCTCGTTGCGGGCAAACACGCGGCGCACATAGTCGCGCATGTCGTCGGCGGTGATCTTCGGCACGCTCTCCAGCGTGCCCTTGGTTTCGCGGCCGTAAGGGTGGCCGGGAAACGCCGCCGCCCACCAGGTCTTGCTGGCGAGCGCGTTCGGGCTGGTGGTGTCGCGCCGCACCTCGGCGAGGATTTGCATGCGCACCCGCTCGACCGCATCGGTGTCGAAATGCGGCGCCGTCAAAGCGAGCTTCAGCAGGTCGAACGCCTCGTCGCGATGCTCGTTGAGCGTGCGCAGGCTGCCGGTGAAATAGTCGCGGCCGACGCGGAAGCCGATCTCGATCGCGTGGTTTTCCAGCCGCTCGTGATAGGCCTTGCTGTCGAGGTCGCCGGCCCCTTCGTCGAGCAGCGACGAAGCCAGATTGGCGGCGCCGGCCTTGTCGTCCGGGTCCTGCGCCGAGCCGCCGTGGAACGAATAAGCCATCGCCACCAGCGGCGTCGCGCTCTCGCGCACCAGCCAGGCTTCGATCCCCGTAGGGCTCACGATCTTCTCGATCGTCATCGCCTGTGCCGGCAGACCGACAAAAGCGAAGGCCAGCGCGCAAAACGCAGTCAGCAATTTCATGTGCGCTTTTCTTTCTTCTGCGGCTGCTCGGCCTTTTCGTTGTCGGGGCCGGTCTCCTTCACCAGATAGCCGGTGACCGAACGGCGCTTGTCGAGCCAGTGCTGCGCGGCTTCCTGCACGTCCTTCGCGGTGACCGCCTTGATGCGGCCCGGCCAGCTCTGGATGTCCTCGACCTTGCCGCCGGTCGCCAGCGTCGAGCCGTACCAGCGCGCCAGCGAGGTCTGGCTGTCGGCGGCATAGATCGCGTCGGCGATCAGCCGCGTCTTGGCGCGCTCGAGCTCTTCGGCGCTGACGCCCTTGTCGATCACGTCGGCGATCACGCCGTCGATCTCTTTTTCGATCTCGGTCAGGCTGACGCCGGGGCGCGGCGCGCCGTAGACGCCGAGCGAAGTATTGTCGATCGCGGTGGAATCGTACCAGGCGCCGGCGGACACCGCGCTGCCCAAGCCCGTGCCTTTGCCCATCACCAGCGCGCTGTAGAGCCGGCTGTTCGAGCCGTGGCCGAGAATGTGCGCCAATACTTCGAGCGCCTCGGACTCGCCCTTCTTCGCCGTTGCAAAAGACGGCACCAGATAGCTGCGGCTCACCGACGGCTGTTCGACCCGCGGGTCGGCAAGCGTCAGCCAACGCTGCGCGACCTGCGGCGGCTCCTGCGAACGATGCCGCGGCGTGAAATCGTTGCGCTTCGCCACCTTGCCGTAGGTGTCGGTCGCCAACTGGTGAACCCGGTCTGGGTCGACGTCCCCGGCCACCACCACGATCGCGTTATTCGGCCCGTAGAAGCGCTGGTAGAACGCGATCGCGTCGTCGCGCGACAGCTTCTCCATTTCCGGCCGCCAGCCGATCACCGGCTTGCCGTAGGGGCTGTTGAGGTAGAGCGCTGCATCCATCTGCTCGCCGAGCCGCGCGCGCGGATTGTTGGCGATGCGCTGGTTCTGCTCCTCAAGGATGACGTCGCGCTCCGGCAGCACCACTTGGTCGGTGAGGACGAGGCCCGTCATGCGGTCGGCCTCCAGCGCCATCATCTCTTTCAGCTTGTCGCGCGGAACGCGCTGGTAATAACCGGTGTAGTCGTTGGTGGTGAAGGCGTTCTCCTGCCCGCCGATGGTCGAGACATACTGGGAGAAATAGCCGGTCGGATGGGTCTTGGTGCCCTTGAACATCAGGTGCTCAAGGAAATGCGCGAGGCCGGATTTGCCCGGCGTCTCGTCGGCAGCGCCGACCTTGTACCAGATCATGTGAGTGACGACCGGCGCGCGGTGATCGGGCACCACCACAAGCTCGAGCCCGTTCTTGAGCGTGAAGTGCGAAACCTTGGGTCCGCCGCTTTGCGCCGCCGCGACACCGGCGAATGACAGGAAAAAAACGGCGGCCAACGCGATCCGCATTTGCCGCCGGGGAAAATTCAATCGTTTCATGTGTGGCGCGATGCCAACCCGCCTGCTAACGCCGCCCGCTTTATTGCGTTTGTCGAGCACGCCACGCGAAAGCTACTTCCCGAGGTTCGTGCCGTGCTCGGTATAGTAGTCGGTCGCCTTGTCCTTGTAGCTCGATCGGCCGACCGCGTAAGGCTGCGCCGGCGACGGTGTCTGATAGCCGGACGGCGGCTCGATCAAGCTGGTGCGCGGCGCTTCGCCGGTGAACGCAGCCGGCACCTCGTCGCCGCTCTTGAACATATTGCCGAAGATGCCGCCCTTGTAACCAAGCTCGGACCAGCTCGAGCGTTCCAGGCTACGGTCGCCGTTGTTCGCGTTGTTCTGCTTGCGGTTGGTGCGGCCCTTGTCGAGTTCGCTCGGCAGCAGCGGCCGCCCATTATCATCCATGATCTGGCTGCTGGTGCGGCCGTCGCTTTCCTTGCGCTTCGCGGCGAGCCTGCGCGCTTCTTTCACTTCGGGATCGACCGGCCAGTTCGGATCGGCGACCTTGTTGCTTTCCGGCGGCGGCAGCGGAGTGGCCGCGCCCGGCGCACCGCCTTTGGCGACGTCGGAGGGAATGACCAGCGGCGAGCGTTCACGGTAATCGATGCCGGGCTTGGCCTCGCGGCTCAGGCCGATCATGCCCATCAGCCCGTCGAGAACTTTCACCTCGGGCGCGTTTTCGTCCTGCTGCGCGGATGCGGGCGCGGCGGCGAGCAGCATCGCGCTGCCAAGCGCGCAGCCGATCACGACGCGAAAGTTCCGTTGCAGCGGGAATACCGGCATCACAATCACTGTCCCCACATGAAGCCCGAACCGTATAGGTCCGATCAGGGCGCTTTTACGGCACGGCCGGAAAACACGGATTCATACAGCAGGCCCACAACCCCGGCAACGATAGCTACATCGGCGAGGTTAAAAACATACCAGTAGAAGCGCCAATCGGCCGTATCGATGTGGAACAGCACGAAATCCACCACGAAACCGTAGGCCAGACGGTCGATCGCGTTGCCGATCGCCCCCCCGATAATCAGCCCCAGCGAGAGCGCCGTCAGCCGGGTTGTGGACCGCGCCAGCCACACGATGAGCAGCACCACCGCCGCCGCCTTGATCCCGAGCAGCGCCCATTGCCACAGCGCGCTCGAGCCCTGGAACAGGCCGTAGCTGATGCCGGTGTTTTTCGTGAACACGAAATCGAGGAACGGCGCCACCGCCGCCCGCCCGCGCGCCGGCAGGTCGTAGACGAACAGCAGCCAGAGCTTACTCGCCTGATCGATCAGCGCGGCGATGATCGCGACCGCGATGCCATAACGCGTCAGCGGTCCGGCGAGACTCACGCCGGCGCCTTCTTCATCGTCTCCCACTCGCGCAGCGCCTGCGCGTCGCGCGGCGTTACGTCGGGGAATTGCGGATCGGCGCCGACGTCCGCCGTGATTTTCCACGAGCGCGCGCACTTTTTGCCTTCGGCGAGATTGGTGACGACCGCAACGCCCGGCACGTCGTTGAGCTTGAACGCATCCTTTGGTCCTTCACCTTCAACCAGAGTCGCCGCGGACGTGATGCACACTTCGGCGAGATCGCAATCGACCACCGCCTCGTAGAGCTCGCGGTTCGACACATAGATCGAGGGATGCGCTTCGAGCGACGAGCCGATCCGCTTCTCCGCGCGTGCAATTTCCAGCGCGCCGGTAACGGCGCGGCGCACCGTCCGAACTTTCCGCCACTTCTCCGCGAGCGCGTCGTTGCGCCACTCGGCCGGCACATGCGCGAACAACTGGAGATGCACGGATTCGGCGTCGTTGCCGTAGCGCGCCATCCACGATTCTTCCGCGGTGAAGCAAAGCAGCGGGGCCAGCCACGTCACCGTGCACTTGAACAGGTGGTCGATCACCGTGAGCGCCGCCTTTCGCGTCACCGAGGAATACGGGTCGCAGTAGAGCGCGTCCTTGCGGATATCGAAATAGAACGCCGACAAATCTGACGTCATGAACGCCGCCACCGCGGCGAAGATGCGCTTGTAGTCGAACTCCTCATAGGCCTTGCGCACCTGCGCGTCGAGCTCGGCGAGGCGATGCAGCATCAGCCGCTCCAGTTCGGGCATCTTCTCCGGCGCGACGCGCTCGTCCTCGTGGAAATGCGCCAGCGAGCCGAGCATCCAGCGGATGGTGTTGCGGAGCTTCCGATAGGTGTCGGCGGTCGTTTTCAGAATTTCCGGGCCGATCCGCAGGTCGTCGGAATAATCCGAGGCGCACACCCACATGCGGAGAATATCGGCGCCGGACTGCTTGATGACGTCCTGCGGCACCACCACGTTGCCGAGCGACTTCGACATCTTGCGGCCGTCCTCGGCCATCACGAAGCCATGGGTGAGCACCGCGTCGAACGGCGCGCGGCCACGCGTGCCGCAACTCTCGAGCAGCGAGGAATGAAACCAGCCGCGATGCTGGTCGGAGCCTTCGAGATACATCACGGTGTCGTCGCCGCCGTCCGCCTTGCGCTTGATCGGGCCGAACTGCGGGAAGTGTTTCGGGTCTTCCAGCACGAAAGCGTGCGTCGAGCCTGAGTCGAACCAGACATCGAGAATGTCGTCGACCTTCTGCCACGGCTCGTTCGCCATCGGCCCAAGGAAGCGCTCGCGCGCGCCCTCTTTGTACCAGGCGTCGGCGCCCTCTTTCTCGAACGCCTCGCCGATGCGTTTGTTGACCGCATCGTCCTTCAGAATTTCCGCGGAGCCATCGTCGTTTTCTTTCACGAAGACGGCAATGGGCACGCCCCAGGCGCGCTGGCGCGAGATCACCCAGTCGGGCCGCGCCTCGATCATGCCGGTGATGCGGTTCTCGCCCTGCGGCGGCACCCATGCGGTCGCCTTGATGGCACCGAGCGCGCGCGCGCGCAAAGTATCGCCGCCCTTCGCGATGTCCTTATCCATCGCGATGAACCACTGCGGGGTGTTGCGGAAGATCACCGGCTTCTTCGATCGCCACGAATGCGGATACTGGTGCTTGAGGCGGCTGCGCGCGATGATGTTGCCGGCCTCCGCCAGCGCCTTGATCACCGCCTCGTTGGCGTCGCCCTTCTCGCCCTTGTCGTTGATGACGCGCTTGCCGGTGAAGCCCGGGGCCTGCGCGGTAAACGCGCCGTTCTCATCAACCGTGTAGGGGATTGCTGTGTTGATGCCACGCTTGTCGAGATCGCGCGCATTCGCGGTCCAGACCTCGAAGTCCTCGCGGCCATGCCCCGGCGCGGTGTGGACGAAGCCAGTGCCGGCGTCGTCGGTGACATGCTCGCCGGCGAGCAACGGCACGTCGAAATCGTAGCCACCCATTTTCTTGAGCGGGTGCGAACACAAAGTGTCTTTAAGCGTATTCGGCGAAACGTCCGTGACCCGTTCATACGCAACGACGCGTGCCTGCTTGAGGACGTCTGCGGCAAGATTGTCGGAAAGAATGAGTAAGTCGCCGACCTTTGCCCAATTGTCGGACGCAGCTTCAGTAACTTTGTAAAGGCCGTATTTGATTTTCTGCGAAAAGCTGATCGCCCTGTTTCCAGGCAGCGTCCAAGGCGTAGTCGTCCAAATTATAATTGATGCGGATTCGAATGTTTGCCGCGCTGCTTTAGCGTCGTCGATCGAGCCCCATCCGCCTAGTGTTCCTGCAACTTTAACCGGAAACTTCACCCACACCGTATCTGACGTGTAATCCTCATACTCCACCTCGGCTTCCGCCAAAGCCGTCTTCTCCACCACGCTCCACATCACCGGCTTCGAGCCGCGATAGAGCGTGCCGTTCGCCGCGAATTTCATCAGCTCGCGCGCGATCTGCGCCTCGGCGGGAAAACTCATCGTCGTGTAGGGATGCGCCCAGTCGCCCTCGACGCCGAGCCGCTTGAACTCCTCGCGCTGCACGTTGAGCCAGTGCTCGGCATAAGCGCGGCACTCCTGGCGGAACGCGATCATCGCCGTGGAGTTTTTCAGGTCCGGCTTCGGCTTGCCCTTGGAGCGGTAATTCTCTTCCTCGATCTTCCATTCGATCGGCAGGCCGTGGCAGTCCCAGCCCGGCACGTAATTCGAGTCGAAGCCGAGCATCTGCTGGCTGCGTGTCACCACGTCCTTGAGCACCTTGTTGAGCGCGGTGCCGATGTGGATGTTGCCGTTCGCGTAAGGCGGGCCGTCGTGCAGGATGAATTTCGGCCGCCCCTTCGCTTTGGCGCGCATGCCCTTGTAGATGTCCTGCTGCGCCCAGCGCTTGAGGATTTCCGGCTCGCGCTGCGGCAGGCCGGCGCGCATCGGGAAGTCCGTCTGCGGCAAAAAGAGTGTTTCGCTGTAGTCGCGTTCAGGGGCTGTCATGACTGGTATGGGCGGGTTCTAGCGCGGAAATCGGCGGTAACGAAGGCTTCCCGGTCTTGCGCCGTTCAAGCGAAAGCCGGGCCGCTAATGCCGATAATCGAGATGCCGCTGCGAATGGGTGCCGCCATGCGCGGGTCTGTAACACGGCGGTTTGGGTCGGGGGAAGGCCGCTTTCAATCCGCCTCATCCTGAGGAGCGGCCGCAGGCCGCGTCTGCGCGCCTCCTCAGGATGAGGGGTCAAACTTGACAACATTCCTATCTAGGACTATATACCAGTCGTCCGGTCCGTCGAAGGGCGTCCTCATGAGGCGTTCGTGAGAGCGGGATCGGATGCGGCGCCCGCGACTTCGTCTCGCAAACGAAGGCTCGGGAGGCCCCGGGACCCGCCCGTCAGGCACTACGCCCTGACTGCGAGGAGCTCGCTGGACTGGGATTGGCTGAAGGCCGCTAACGGCGTCCAGGGCCTCGTCCCAGGAAGCGCGGACCTGGGGCGTAGTAGGTGGCCGAGAGGTCACCGAAGAACGCCGCGATGGAGCGCCGAGGGGCGTGCGGCTTTCGCCAAAGCCGCCACGCCGCAAGGCGTGACTTGCTAGATGGACGCCTCGTCGGCGCTCCGTCCCCTTCGGCTATGGCCGGAGGGAGAAGACAGAAGACGACGCCCCCGCGTCGCTAACAACAGGGGATGCGGAGCTATGCCCCGATTGTCATGCCCGCGCAGGCGGGCATCCAGTAAACACAGGAGACAATGATTGAACCGAGACAGCACGGCGTACTGGATTCCCGCTTTCGCGGGAATGACAGCGGAGCACTAAATCTCGCCCAACACCGGAAACGAATGCGGCGCACGCGCCAAAGCCTCACGCGCCTGTGCGCTGTCGACATCCATCTGCCGCTTGAGCGCATCGACCGAGTCGAACTTCGCCTCGGCACGGATCCACGCGATGAACGCGACATCGATCGTCTGCCCGTAGAGATCGCCGCTGAAGTCGAACAGGAACACTTCGAGCAGCGCCGCGCCGTTGTCGAAAGTCGGCCGCCGTCCGAAGCTGGCGACGCCGTCGACCAGTCGTCCGCCGGCATTCGCCCGCACCGCGTAGATGCCGTGCTTGAGCGCGCAGGACGGATCGAGCCGGATATTCGCCGTCGGGTAGCCCAGATCGCGGCCGCGCTTCGCCCCGGCGATCACCTCGCCCGACACGAACCACGGCATGCCGAGCAACTCGCCGGCTTCGATCACCTTGCCCTGCGTCAGCGCGGCGCGCACCCCGCCGGACGACACCGGCCTGCCTTCGTCTTCCAGCGGTGGCACCACGTCGACGGAAAATCCGAGCTGCGCGCCCTGCTCCCGCAGCAATTCCGGCGAGCCGGTGCGGTTCTTGCCGAAATGAAAATCGAAGCCGAGCACTGCGCCGCTGATCGCGAACCGCCCGCGCAGGATTTTCACCACGAAGTCCTCGGCGCTGGTCGAGGCCAGCGCCTGGTTGAAGGTCATGATGATCGCGCCGTCGAGCCCGGCGCCCGACATCAGGCGGAGCTTCGAGCGCTCGTCGTTCAATTGGAAATGCGCGTCCTGCGGCCGCAGGAACACCCGCGGGTGCGGCGAAAATGTCAGGGCCGCCACCGGCTTGCCGAACTCGGCGGCGCGGCGTTGCGCCGCCGCAATCACCGCCCGGTGGCCCCGGTGGACCCCGTCGAAGTTGCCGATCGCCACCACCGCGCCCCGCAGGGGGGCCGGCGCCTCGTCCCGCCCCACCACAAAACGGTTCGCCGGCTCTCTGTTGTTGCCCATTTTGAAAATTGTGACCCGCGTTTGGCCCGGAAACTGGGGGTTTGGACCGCCTCGGTCAAGCGCGGGGCTGCAAGTGTTAGCGCATCGTTAACTGCTCAATTGAATTAACCGCCTGTTCAAACGCCTTTGCTAATTCAACTCACGGTTTCGGCAATTCATCGGCTAACGCGAGCGGACCGATATGGCGATTGATCTGTCAATGCCCGTTCTTGTAGTCGACGACTACAGCACGATGGTTCGCATTATTCGCAACCTGCTCAAGCAGGTCGGCTTCGTGCATATCGATGACGCCAATGACGGCACCAGCGCTCTCGCCAAGATGCGCGCCAACAAATACGGCCTCGTCATCTCCGACTGGAACATGGAGCCGATGACCGGCTACGACCTGCTCCAGCAGGTGCGCGGCGACAAGAAGCTGGCCGAGACGCCCTTCATCATGATCACCGCGGAATCGAAAACCGAGAACGTGATCGCGGCGAAGAAAGCCGGCGTGAACAACTACATTGTCAAGCCGTTCAACGCCGAGACATTGCGCAGCAAGATCGAGGCGGTGTTCGAGGATGCGCCGATCACCGCGCGCCGCGACGATCCGACCAAGCCGGCGGCGACGCCCGAAGCCGCGCCCGCCCCGGCTCCCACGCCGGCCCCGGCGGGCTGATCGTCACCACTTCAATTTCTGCATCACCGCTTTCGGAATCTTGTCGCCGAACGCCTTGTGCATGGCGTCTTCGTCGGCGAAGTCGGCGGCGTGAATGCCGGCGGTGAGAAACACGAAATCGACGCCGACAGAATTCGCGCCGGCGAGATCGGTGCGCAGTGAATCGCCGATTGCCAGCACGCGGTCGAGCGGCGGCGGCTTGCCCTTCACCCGCGACAGCGCGAGATCGTAGATCGGCCGGTACGGCTTGCCGGCGTAAAGCACATCGCCGCCCATCGTCTTGTAGAGATCGGCAATCGCGCCCGCGCAATAGACGAGACGCGGGCCGCGTTCGACGACGACGTCGGGATTGCCGCACAACATGAACTGTTTGCGCGCCAGCATCTGTTCGAGGCGCGGCCGGTAATCTTCCGCCGTCTCGTGATCGTCGTTCTCGAGCCCGGAGCAGACGACATAGTCGGCGCTCTCGAGCGGCGCGAAGGTTACGTCGAGCCCGGTGAAGATCGGCTTATCGCGGTCGGGTCCGAGATGATAAAGCGACTGGCCCGGCCGCGACCGGATCACGCTGCGCGTCACGTCACCGGATGACGCGATGTCGTCGTAGACCTCGCGCGGCACTTTGAAGTGCTCGAGCTGCTTGGCCACCGCTTCGCCCGGCCGCGGCGCGTTGGTGATGAGCACCACCTGCCCGCCTTTCGCGCGGAATGCCGCCAGCGCGTCGCACGCCTCCGGCGTCGCCGTAAGCCCGTTGTGCACGACACCCCAGACGTCGGACAGAATGACGTCATAGCCGGGGGCGAGATCGCCCAAATGGGTCTTGATCGGAGGAGCGGTCATGTCGGGAAAGCTTGGAAATACCGGCGCTGCTTAACGCCGTCCGCCGGCCGCGACCAGCTCGTTCTTGAGCTCCAGCGGCTCCTGTGCCGGCGTCGGCGCGGCGGGCGTATCGACGTTTTCCCCGCCTGCCAGCGCTTCCGGGCGCACCGGTCGCGGCGGCGAGAACAGGAAGCCCTGGCCGAACCGCACGTCGTAGTCGAGCAGATCGACCACCATGCTCTCGCTCTCGATCCGCTCGGAGATCAGGTCGATGCCCGAGCGCGCGAGCAGATCTGCGAGATCGGCGGCGTGAATGTCGGCATGGCCGGGCGTGTTGCGGTTGAGCAGGAGCTTGGCCGGCACCTTGACGAACTTGAACGACCGCTCGTTGAGGTCGCGCGGCTCGATGCGAAGGTCCTGCAAATTGTCCATCGAGAAGCGGAAGCCGCGCTCGGCCAGAGCGGCGAGCGCTTCGTTTTCGATCGGACCGAAATTGCGGACAGCCGCCTGCCCAAACTCGAACACCAGATTAGGTGCCAGCGCACGGTTGGCATCCATGAATTCGAGGAAGCGCTGGAACTGCGTGGCGTCCGCCAAGGTCGACGGGCTGACGTTGCAGAACAGCCCGACCTCGCGGTTCTTGAGTTGCAGTCGGCGCATCACCTGCACCGATCGGAACAGCAGCAGGTTGTCGATCTTCGACATCAGCCCGGCCGCTTCCGCGTGTTCGAGGAAATCCGCCGCCGGGATCACGTCGCCGTCGTCGGTGCGCAGCCGCGACACCGCCTCGTAGAAGCGTACCTTGCGCTGCGGCAGCGTGACGATCGGCTGGAGATAGAGATCGATCCGGTTGGCATCGACTGCACTGGCGATCAAAGCCTGAATGCCGTCGCGGGTCAGTCCTGCAAAGCCGCGCGCAACCTCGGTTGTCGTCGCAGCCGCCGGTGCGGCTTCCGCAACCGGCGCGGTTTCTTCCTCGGCCGGAGCAACAGGTGCCGCAGTGACTGTCACCGGCACACCTTGGTCGCCGGCCATGCGGCGATAGATTTCGCTTTCATGCGCCGCCACGGTTTCGGCGAGTTGCTTCACCAGCGTGCCAAGCTCGCTGATCTCGGCCACCATCGGATCGGCGGCGCCGCGCGCACGCTCCGTACGATTTTCCATCGCGCCGATACGGCGGTTGAGTTCCGCGACCTGGCGGGCAAGATCGCCGGTGCCACGCGAGAGGTCCGCGATCTGGTCGCCGACGATGCGGCGGTCGCGCAGCCGGTTCGCTACAGTGCTGTAAAGCACCATGATCACCAGCGCGGCGAGCGCGGCTATTGCCGACAATGCAGCCGGCACCTTCAGCGCGAGAAACAGCACGCCGCCGAGCGAGCCGGCGATCAGCACCATGCAGATGGCGATGAATATGGCGCCGAGACGGACCATCAAGCTCCTGAGGGGCCCAATCACAGGTGGTGTGATTCGCGGCCCTGGGCAGCAATGTCACTGAGGCCGCGCCCCCGCGCAACCTCGCATTACGCTGATAATAACGGCTTTTTAGCCGCTGGTAGCGCCGTTTACGGTTGCGGTTAAGGCCCTTACGCGACTTGTTAGGCGACTTGCCGGATCAGCGTCGCCAGCTTGTCGAAGATTTCCCCGATCTGGGCTTCCGACACCGTTAGCGGCGGCGTCACGGCGAGCGTGTCGCCGGCGGTGCGGACCATGATGCCCTGCTCGTGGAACCCTTTTTCCATCGCATCGAAGCCGCGCTTGCCGACCGCGTCGGGCTTCGAGGCCATGTCGACCGCGGCAGTCAGGCCGACCTGACGCACGTCGAGCACGTTCGGCAGGCCCTTCAGCGTCATCGCCGCGTCGGCCCATTTCGCCTCCAGCTTGTTGGCGCGGGCGAACAGGTCCTCGTCACGATAGAGGTCGAGCGCGGCAAGGCCGGCGGCGCAGGCGAGCGGGTGCGCCGAGTAGGTGTAGCCGTGGAACAGCTCCACCATGTAGTCGGGGCCCTTCATGAACGCGTCGTAGATGCCCTTGCGCGCGATCACGCCGCCCATCGGCACGCTGCCTGACGTCACGCCCTTGGCGAAGCAGATCATGTCGGGAATGACGCCATAGCGCTCCGCCGCGAAGGCGTGGCCAAGGCGGCCGAAGCCGGTGATGACCTCGTCGAAGATGAGGAGGATGCCGTGCTTGTCGCAGATCTGGCGCAGCCGCTTGAGGTAGCCTTTCGGCGCGGGCAGCACGCCGGTCGAGCCGGCCATCGGCTCGACGATCACCGCCGCGATATTCTGCGCGCTGTGCAGCGCCACGATGTTTTCGAGTTCATCGGCAAGATGCGCGCCCCATTCCGGCTCGCCTTTGCTGAACGCCTGCTCGGCGCGGTTATAAGTGTGCGGCAGGTGATCGACGCCGGTCAGCAGCCCGCCGAAGAATTTGCGGTTGTTGACCATGCCGCCGACCGAGATGCCGCCGAAGCCCACACCGTGATAGCCGCGCTCGCGCCCGATCAGGCGGGTGCGCTGCCCCTGCCCCTGCACGTTCCAATAGGCGAGCGCGATCTTGAGCGCGGTGTCCGTCGCCTCCGAACCGGAGTTGCAGAAGAACACATGGTCGAGGTCGCCCGGCGCCAGCGCGGCAACGCGCGAGGCCAGCTCGAACGCCTTCGGGTGGCCGTACTGGAAGCTCGGCGAGAAATCGAGTTCGGCCGCCTGCGCCTGGATCGCGGAGACGATCGAGTCGCGGTTATGGCCGGCATTGGTGCACCACAGGCCGGCGCAGGCGTCGAGCACCTGCTTACCGTCCGGCGTGTAGTAGTACATATCCTTGGCGCGCGAGATCATGCGCGGCCGCGCCTTGAAGGCCCGGTTCGAGGTGAACGGCATCCAGAACGTCTCAAGATCGTTCGGGGCGTTGGTGGGCTTCATTTTCGTTTGGGCGGACATGTTCATCACCATTCGCGCATGTGCAGGACGTTGCTACGCCTTGTAGCAGAACACGGTCTTGGCTGATATGAAAGCCGCCGATGGCCGACAAATCCCCCAAAACCAATAAGTTGAAGGCGCGGCTGCCGCGCGGCCTCGCCGATCGCGGCCCGGCCGAAATCGGCGCGACCCGCGCGATGACGCAGACCATTCGCAGCGTGTTCGAGCGCTACGGTTTCGAGGCGCTCGAAACGCCCGCGATCGAATACACCGACGCGCTCGGCAAGTTCCTGCCCGATCAGGACCGCCCCAACGAGGGCGTGTTCTCGTTCCAGGATGACGACGAACAGTGGCTGTCGCTGCGCTACGATTTGACGGCGCCCTTAGCGCGGCACGTGGCGGAGAATTTCCAGAACATCGCCTTGCCGTTCCGCAGCTATCGCGAGGGCTACGTCTTCCGCAATGAGAAGCCGGGCCCGGGCCGCTTCCGCCAGTTCCTGCAATTCGATGCCGACACCGTCGGCTCCGCCTCAATGGCCGCAGATGCCGAGATGTGCACGCTCGCCGCCGACACGATGGAAGCGCTGGGCATCAAACGCCGCGACTACGTCGTGAAAGTGAATAATCGCAAGGTGCTCGATCAGGCGCTCGATAATGCGAACGTGCCCGCCGAGAAGCGGCTGACCGCGATGCGCGCCATCGACAAGCTCGACCGTCTTGGCATCGAAGGCGTGCGGATGCTGCTCGGCAACGGCCGCAAGGACGAAAGCGGTGATTTCACCAAGGGCGCCGAGCTGGCCAATACGCAGATCGCAACCATCGTGGCGGCGATCAGCCCCGACGCCAAATCGGCAGGTGGCGCAGGCGAAGATGAACTCGCCCAGATTTCGGCGCTGGTGAAGGCCGCCGGTTACAGCGACCGCGTCCGCATCGACAAGACCGTCGTCCGCGGTCTCGAGTACTACACCGGCCCGGTTTACGAGATCGAACTGCTGATCGAGACGAAAGACGAGAAAGGCCGCCCGGTCCGCTTCGGCTCGGTCGGCGGCGGTGGGCGTTATGACGGTCTGGTGTCGCGCTTCCGCGGCGAACCGGTGCCAGCGACCGGATTTTCGATCGGCGTGTCGCGGCTGCAAGCCGCGCTGACGTTGATCGGCAAGCTCGACGGCAAGTCCGCCACTGGGCCGGTGGTCGTTACGGTGTTCGACAAGGACCGGATCGCCGACTACCAGGCGATGGTCGCGCAACTGCGCAACGCCGGCATCCGCGCCGAGCTTTATCTCGGCAACCCGAAGCACAGCGTCGGCCAGCAATTGAAATACGCCGACAAGCGCTCGTCGCCCTGCGCCATCATCCAGGGACCCGACGAAGCTGCCAAGGGCGAGGTCACCATCAAGGACCTTCGTCTCGGCGCGCAGTTGGCCGGCGACGACAAGGACCGTGCCGCGCATCTGCAAACGCAGGCGCAGGCGCAGCGCACCGTGCCGGCGGCAAAACTCGTCGAGGAAGTGAAGAAAATTCTCGGCTAGCGCCGCGGCATGCCGCCGCCCATCGACGGCAGATTGTTGATGTTCATCTTCATGCCGTTGGCCATGATCATGTCGCCGGGCTTCTGATCGGCCGCGCACGGGCCGAGCCACTTGGCGTCGACTGTCATTTTCATCTCGTGGTTGGCCGGCATGCCAGGCATCGCGCCGCCTTCGCGCTTGATGTCGGCCTTCACCGTATAGGCGCGGTTGAAATCTCCGGTGACGACCGCATGTGACACGCTGGTGCCGCCCATGCCGCTCTTGCAGACCGAGTCGACGACAATCGTGTTGCCGACACGCTGCATGTCCTGCTTCGAGCAATTCTCTTTCTGCATCTCGCCGCCGAGCGAATTCATCTTCTTGTCGGTCGCGGCGTCGATGCAGTGCTTCATCGTCGTTTGCGGAATATGACTGCCCTCGAACGTCATCGTCATCTGCCAGAGGCCGGCCTTGCGCGCCGGAACGTCGAATGCACTGGCAACAGACGGAATAAGAAACGCAAACATTGCGACGAATGCAGCGCGCATGACGCCCTCCATGGTTTCAAGCCATGGTAGCGCAAGCCGATGACAGGCCGATACGGGGTGTATGGATCAGATCGCGATCAGGTCGCCGGCATCGGCGCGCCGGACGCCGTCCAGCTCGATGCGGTGGCCGAGCACCTGCTCCGCCGCGTCGAAGCTGTCGATCACCGAGCAGTAGTCGGTGATCTTGCCGTTGCCGAACCGGATGAATTGCGCGACGCGGTAGCTGATGGCGCGGCCGTCATTGCGGCGGCCGGACAGGCGGCTCAGGGTCGCGGCGCGATCGCCATCGATCAGGACCGAGTCCTGCGTGAAGCCCGTGATGACGAACAGCCCCGGCACCAGCCGCCCGACCATGTCGAGCACGGCCGTCTTGCCGTGCCGCGCGCCGCAAAATTCCAGCAGCTCGACCGGGCCGCTGATCGACCACGTGACGTTGTCGTCGATCATGTGCGACAGCGCCGCCAGATCGCGCTCGGCATAAGCGCGATTGAAAGCGTCGAGCATCTGGCGATTAACAGTTGCGGCAGTCCCCATTGGCCTTATTTCTAAGGTCTTCGTGTTGAAATTCTCTTACCGATTAAGGAGTTATCGCCCATAGCGATGCTCTATGGGATGGAACTTTGCCGCCCCGCAGCCGGTAAATCATTAAGAACGCCATCAAATTCGGCGCGGCCGCGGTTAAGCCCAGCGGGCAAAGTTCGTCGAACCTTTAGGTTTCGCGTGCTAAAGGGCGCGCTCGAAAATTTAAGAAAAGCCACAGGGACGGCATGAACGCAGGCAGCCCCATCTCCGGGAGCACGACCGACGCGCGCGCGGAAGCGCTGGCGGCGGCGTATGAGCGCGCGGGCTATGCGCGCGTGGCGCCGGCCATGCTGCAACCGGCCGAGCCGTTCCTCGACCTGTCCGGCGAGGACATCCGCAAGCGGATGTATCTCACCACCGCGCCGGGCGGCGCCGAATACTGCCTGCGGCCCGACCTCACCATCCCGGTGGCGCGCGACTACCTTGCCTCGCCGCTCGCCGGCAAGCCGACCGGCTTCTGCTATCTCGGCACCGTTTTCCGCCACCGGAAGGACGGCCCTTCGGAATTCCTCCAGCTCGGCATCGAGTCGTTCGGCCGTGAAGATCGCGCCGCCGCCGACGCCGAGATGCTGGCGCTCGCGCTGGAAGCGACCGCGCAATACGGCGTCGCGAAGCCGGTCGTGCAGATCGGCGACGTCGCGCTGTTCGCCGCGCTGATCGAGGCGCTCGATCTCGCGCCGGCGTGGAAGCGCCGCCTCATCAAGGATTTCAACCGCAAGGCCAACCTGGCGCAGGACCTCGACCGCCTCGTGCTCGGCGGCACCAACGGCCGCCCTGAATACCAGGGCGTGCTGGCGGCACTGGCCGGCTCCGATCCGAAAGGCGCGCACGCGGTCGTGACCGATCTTCTTTCGATCGCCGGCATCACCGCGGTCGGCGGGCGTTCGGTCGCCGAGATCGCCGACCGTTTCCTCGAACAGGCGGCACTCGGCGCCAGCACGCGATTGCCGAAGGATGTCCGCGCGCTGATCGAAAAATTCCTCGGCATTGCCGGCGATCCCGACAGCGCAGCTGTCGAACTGCGTGCGCTGGCGAAAGACGCCAACATGGCAATCGATCCGGCGCTCGACCTGTTCGAGAGTCGCACCGGATTTTTTGCGGCGCGCGGCGTCGATGTCGACGGCATCAAATTCTCGACCGCGTTCGGCCGCGGCTTCGACTACTACACCGGCTTTGTCTTTGAGGTGACAGACGAACGCAGTTCGGAGTCGCTCGTGGCTGGTGGACGTTATGACGGATTGTTGAGCCGCCTCGGCAGCGCAGCGCCCGTGCCGGCAGTCGGATTTGCCGCTGGCGTCGACCGGCTCGCCAATGGAGGCGCCAAATGAGCGGCCCATTGGTGCTCGCCGTTCCGGCCAAGGGCCGGCTTCAGGAAAACGCCGAGGCGTTCTTCGCCCGCGCCGGATTGAATCTCGTGAAACCGCGCGGCGTGCGGGATTATCGCGGCGCCATTGCCGGGCTCGACGGCGTCGAAATCGCTTATCTTTCGGCCTCGGAGATCACCTCGCAGCTTGCCGCCGGCGCGGTCCATATGGGCGTCACCGGCGAAGACCTGGTGCGCGAGATGATCGAAGACGCCGATCAACGCGTGGTGCTGATCGAGCCGCTCGGATTCGGCTACGCCAATGTCGTGGTCGCGGTGCCGCAGGCGTGGATCGACGTGCGCACCATGGCTGACATCGACGATGTCGCCACTGCGTTCCGCCAGCACCACGGCCGCAAGATGCGGGTCGCCACCAAATACGTGAACCTGACGCGCGGCTTCTTCGCCGAGCATGGCGTGATCGACTATCGCATCGTCGAAAGCTCGGGGGCGACCGAAGGTGCCCCGGCGGCCGGGACCGCCGAGATGATCGTCGATATCACCACGACTGGCACGACGCTGGTCGCCAACGGCCTCAAGGTGATCGAGGACGGCACCATGCTGCGCTCGCAAGCAAACCTCGTTGCCGCTCGCGGCGCGCAATGGGGCGAGCAGGAGAAGGGGCTCGCGCGCGTGATCCTCGATCGGATCGCGGCGCAAGCGCGCGCCCGCGCGTTCCGCGAAGTGCGCGCGCGTTTCGCCAACGGCGACGACAGGCTGATCGCGGCGGCCAAGGAGAAGTTCGGCGCCGAGGATCCGTTCGGCGGGCCGACCGTGTCGGGCCTTGTCACCCTGCACTGCCCGCCCGATCAGGTTTATGCGCTGACCAACTTCCTGCGCGAGAATGGCGCTGAGGCCGTCGCGGTCGCCGATCTCGATTACGTGTTCTCGCGGGACAACCCGCTCTACGCGAAACTCGAAACCGCGCTGCGCTAACGGCGGCGGAATACGAGCAAGTGCGAGAGCGTGAAGTTCACCACGAAGCTCGCGCCGATCGCCAGCAGCTTGCCCGCCAGAACGGCGCGGTCGGTATCGACGCCGGCGAGGCCTTCAAGCCCATATGAGACGATATAAACCGTCGCCGTGTTGGCCAGGAAACCTCCGACTTGCGCCAGTGCGAAGCTCAAGTAGCTCTTCAGGTTCAATTGCTGGCCGCTTTCGGCTGCGAACGTGATCATCGAGTTCATCACGTAGGAGCCGGTGACGGCGACGAGCCAGGCCGCGATCTGCGCGACGATGATCGACGTGCCGAAATAATAATAGGCCAGCGCGAACACGCCGAAGTCGACGGCCGCGTTGATGGCGCCGATCAGGCCGAAGCTGAACGCCTTGACGACGAGCGGGCGGTATCGTGCCGGAATCATGGGCGGTTCGATTACCATGTTCGGACGGCCGCGCCGAGAGCACGCGCGACAGGCCATGCCAGTTCCGCTATATCTCCCGCAGCATGAAAGCCGCTCGAACCACAACGAAAAAGCCGCCGCGCAATGCCGCAGCCGAGGCCGGCCTGTCGATCGTCATCCCGGTCCTGAACGAGGCCTATGGGCTTGAGGCGCTGCACGAGCGCATCGCAGCGGTGGCGCGGCAGCTTTACGCCAGCCGCGGCCTCGCCATCGAGACGATCTATGTCGACGACGGCTCGACCGACGCGACATTCCGCGTCGCCAGCGGCCTTGCGGCCGATGGACTGGATATCCAGGTGGTCGCGCTGTCGCGCAATTTCGGCAAGGAGGCCGCCCTGCTCGCCGGCCTCGAACACGCGCGCTTCGGCGCCGTGATGTTCATGGACGGCGACGGCCAGCATCCGCCCGAACTGATCGACAAGCTGGTCGGCTACTGGCTCGATGAGAATTATGACGTCATTTACACGGCCAAGGTCCGCCGCGACAATGAAAGCTGGCGATACCGGTTCGGCGTGAGCTGGTTCTACTCGCTGGTGAACTGGGGCTCGAAGCACAAGATTCCAGATGACGCCGGCGACTTCCGCTTGCTGTCGCCGCGCGCTGCCGCGGCGCTGAAGAGCCTCCCGGAGCGCAACCGCTTTCTCAAAGGGCTGTCGAGCTGGATCGGCTTCCGGCAAATCCGGGTCGACTATGAGCCGGCCGAGCGCGCCCACGGCCGCAGCAGCTTCAATTTCTGGACGCTCACACTGCTGTCGATCGAAGGCCTGACATCGTTCTCGGTGGCGCCGCTGCGTGTCGCCAGCCTGCTCGGCGCATTGCTGGCCGCCGGCGCGCTGTTGTTCGGCATCGAGGTGATGATCGAGACATTCCTATTCGGCAAGGACGTGCCCGGTTATCCGTCCCTGGTGGTCGGCGTCATGGTGATCGGCGGGGTGCAGCTCTTCATGATCGGTGTGCTCGGGGAGTACATCGGCAAGATGCTGTCGGAGGCCAAGCAGCGGCCGGTCTATTTCGTCGCCGAGCACAAGACCAAGACGGCCGAGCGGCGCAAAGGCGCAGCCACGGCCCGCGCTGCCGAATGAGCGAGACCCGCCGGATTTGGCTGTGTGCCGACGACTACGGCATCGCGCCGGGCGTCGATCGCGGCATTCGCGACCTGATCGCACACAAGAGGCTCAACGCCACATCCGCGATGGTGGTGGCGCCGTCGTTCAATGCGGATGAGGCCGGCGCGCTGCTGAACGCAGGCAATGCCGCGATCGGACTGCATCTGACGCTGACCGCGCCATTCAAGCCGCTGACCGAGTTCACGGCGTTGCGCGGCGGACGCTTCCTGACGTTGCCCAATGTGCTCGGAATGGCGATGGCGCGGCGGCTCGACCGCGCCGCGCTGGAGCGCGAGATCACGGCACAGCTTCGCGCCTTCGCCGATGCGTTCGGCCGCCCGCCGGATTTTGTCGACGGCCATCAGCACGTGCACCTTTTCCCGCAGGTGCGCGACGCCTTCGTCCGGGCCGTCGCCGAGCACGCGCCAAATGCCTGGGTGCGGCAGTGCGGACGCATCAAGGGGCAAGCCCGCGGGCTACAGGACCGCAAAGGCCTGCTGCTCGATATCCTGAGTATCGGTTTCCGCCGCAGGGCGCATCGCGCGGGGCTGCGTTTCAATCCGGCGTTCGCCGGCACTTACAGCTTTACGCCCGACGCCGATTTTCCAGCACTGTTTCCGGGCTTTCTTGAAGGGCTGCCGGATGGCGGGCTTGTCATGTGCCATCCCGGTTTCGTCGACGCCGAACTCGAACGGCTCGACCCCCTCACCACGACGCGCGAACAAGAGTTCGCCTATCTCGATGACGACAGCTTTGCGCGGCTGCTTGCGGAAAAAAACGTCGCGCTCGCCTGAGCGCTACATCACGACGACTTTGGCGCCGACCGGCACGCGATTGTAGAGATCCTCGACATCGGCATTGCGCAGGCGGATGCAGCCCGACGAGACGTTGGTGCCGATCGTCCAGTCTTCAGTAGTGCCGTGGATGCGATAGAGCGTCGAGCCGAGATAAAGCGCCCGCGCGCCGAGCGGATTGCCGGGGCCGCCAGCCATGCGATGCGGCAGATAAGGTTGACGTTCGAGCATCTCTTTCGGCGGGATCCAATCCGGCCATTCGCGCTTCGCGGTCACTTTGTGGATGCCCGCCCAGGTGAAGCCGGGACGGCCAACGCCGATGCCGTAGCGCATCGCCTTGCCGTGCTCCTCCACCAGATAGAGAAACTTGTGATCGGTATCGATCACCACCGTGCCGGGCTCTTCGTTGGTGCGGTACTCGACTTCCTGCCGCATGTACTTCGGATCGACGTCGAGAGACGGCGTAGCCGCTTGCGATGCTTCGCGCTGGGTGCCGATATAGGGATCGGCGTTCGCATAGACCGGCCGGCCCATGCCGTCGGCCGGAAGCGGTGGCGGCGCGACTTGCGGGCGCTGCGGCCGATCGCCGAACAAGAATTCGACGAAGCCGCCGCCGAGACTGGGTTGCGGTTGCGTGGTCACCGGCGTGACCACGACCATGCGCGGCATCGGATAGGGGCGCGTCGGCAATTGTTGCGCGAGCGCACTCCCCGCGCACACCATCGCAACCGAAAAAACGCCGGACCAACGCAACATCCTCTGTGACTACAGGGCGAAGCAAAGCGATTGGTAAATCGCGCGGCGGATTGCGCGCGGCGGGCTTATAAACGCGGCGCAACGTTCCGGTAGCGTTTATTTTGGGTAAAACGCGGCACCGTATGGTGAACGCGCGGTTACCGCGGTTCGCAACGGCGCGTTAATCGGCCTTCGCTATCAACGGCTTGGACGAAGGGGTGTTGCGTGCAGCAAAAGGTTTTCCGCATCGAAGCGATGCTGGGCAAGTCGCGCGCGGCGCGGCCGCACGCAGCGGCGCCACCGGCAAAAGACGCGCACGAAGCCAACTATAAGCATGAGCTCGCAACGATCCGCGACGCGATTTCACGCAGCGAGCGTGAGTTGGCGGCACTGCGCAGCGGCGCGCCGGCGACGCGCCTCCAGCAGGAGCTTGGCGCAGCCATCACCGGCATGGACGAAGCGACGCAGAAAATCCTGCACGCCACCGAAACGATCGACGAGAGCGCGCGGGCACTGCAAGCCTCGCTGCACAACGACTACAACCGCGGGCTCGCGCAAGAAGTACTCGAGCAAGCTGTGAAGATTTACGAGGCGTGCAACTTCCAGGATCTCGCCGGACAACACATCAACAAGGCGATCGTGGCACTACGGCACGTCGAGCAACAACTCGACCGCCTCGGCGATATCTGGGGCAAGGTCGAGCAGATGCCGTTGCCCGACAAATTGGTCAATGGACCCAAGCTTGACGGCGATACCGGTCACGCCAGCCAGGGCGATATCGACCGCATGTTCGCCCACGGCTAAGGCCGCCTGATCGACACGAAGCAAACCAAGGCAATGGCCGCGAATGCGGCCGCGAGCGTCAATGCCATCGGGTCGGAAAAGCGTTCGACCACGAACGCCATCACGAGTGGCGCGGCCGCCTGCATGATCTGGAACGGCCCGGCGAGCCGGCCGATCAACCGCCCGTAGCCATATGGCCCGAACAGCGCGAGCGGCACCGCGCCGCGCGTGATCGTGATGAGACCGTTGGCGCCGCCGAACATCAACGCAAAGGCTGCCGCCGTCGTCACCGCGAAACCGGCGAACAACAACATCAAGAAACCGCACAGCAGCACCGTAAGCGCGACGCGCGCCACCCACAGTGGATGCACGTTGCGGCCGAACGCAAACTCGATCAGCCGTGCGCCAACCTGCGCCGGGCCAAACAAGGCGCCGATCCACACCACCGTCGTGGCATCGATGCCCTCGCGATTGAAGATCGCCAGCAGATGCGCTGCGAGCCCCGACGGCACGAAGGCGTAAGCGGTGAAGGCGGCGGCGACCAACAGAAATGCAGCACCGTTGGGAGGCAAATGGGCTGCCTTCCCATCCTCGGCAGGCGCCGGCGGCGCCGTGTGAGCCTGATGGCGCGGCAGGACGAACGCATGCAGCGGCGCGCAGAGGAGCAGCAGCACGGCCGCGTAGATCAGATAGGTCTTCTGCCAACCGACGCCTTCGATCAGAAAATGCGTCACCGGCCAGCTCACCGTGGACGCAAAACCGCCGGCGAGCGTCAGCGCGGTGATCGGCCGGCGCGCCGCAGCGCCGAAGATGCGTCCCAGCGTCGCGAAGGCCGAGTCATAAAGATTGGCCGCCATCGCAATGCCGAGCACGACCCACACCGCCATGTAGGCGATTGGATGCGTGGCGAGGGTGACGAGCGACAATCCGGCGGCGGCGATCACCGAGCCGATGCCCATGACGACATGCCCGCCGACCCGATCGATCGTGCGGCCGACATAAGGCGACACCAATCCGGTCGCGAGCAGGCCGAACGAGAAACCGCCCATGGCGAACGCCATCGACCAGCCACGCTCCTTGGCGATCAGCGGCACAATCAGGACCGGCGTGTAGTAGATCGCGCCCCAGGTGATGATCTGGGTGACGCCGAGCACCAGCACGGCGCGCCACGGGCCAGAAATGAAATTGCGCGAAGCGGTCACACCGTGACGCTAGCAGAACGCGGAAGCGCGCGTCTCAGTGCGCGACGGGCTTCGGCGCGGGTTTCTTCGCAACCGGCTTCTTCTTGACCGGCGGCTTGGTGCCCTGCGCACCGCAGCGGACGTACACCATCGTGCCGTAACGGCCCTGCACTTCCGGATCCATCCACTTCAGCACCAGCACGCGGCCGTCGAAGCTGATGACCTCGCGGTCCTGGATGCCGCCCGGCTCGCCTTCGGGTCCGATGAAGGTCTTGCCGCCCGGCGCGCCCTTGAGCCGCAATTCTTCGGGCTGTGCCTGATCGGCCAGATGCATCATCACGCCGCCGGTTGGGCCGGCGGTGATGACGTAAGGTTGCTTGCAGCCGTTCGCCGCGGCGGCCTCGGTGCGCTGGCGATCTTCCTGGTTGTGGTAGGCGGCGAGGCCCCAGCGGCCGACGATGTCCTGCGGCGGGAAGGCCGGCGGCAGGGTCGGCACCGGAGCCGCTTGGACGGGTTGCTCGGCCGGCGCGGATGGCGACAGGCTCGGCAACTCAAAGCCGCCACCGGAGCAGCCCGCAACGGCAAACGCCGCGAACACAAGTGCAAAAACTGGGCTGAAACGGCGCAAAAGAACCTCCACAAGGGCTGCCAGCGTCACATTGCGGGCCATCGCTTGCGAGCGCAAGCGCCGGGCCGAAGCTTGACTCCACCGGGCTAAAACCATATTTCCGCAGCGGCCTTGGCACTCTCCCAAGACGACTGCTAAAGGCTTCTCAGATCAACAATTTCGTCCCGATTGTAGCTTCGCTTACGAGGAAAAAATATGGCCAAGACCAAGTTTCGTCCGCTGCATGACCGCGTGGTCGTGCGCCGCATCGCCGCCGAGGAAAAGACCAAGGGCGGCATCATCATCCCGGACACCGCGCAAGAGAAGCCCTCGCAGGGCGAGATCATCGCCGTCGGCCCAGGCGGCCGCGACGAGGCCGGCAAGCTGATCCCGATCGACATCAAGGTCGGCGACCGCATCCTGTTCGGCAAGTGGTCGGGTACCGAGGTGAAGATCGACGGCGAAGAGCTCCTGATCATGAAGGAGTCTGACGTCATGGGCGTGATCGCCTAATCCCAATTCTGTCAGGAGTGATTTGACATGGCTGCCAAAGACGTAAAATTTTCCGGCGACGCGCGCGACCGCATGCTGCGCGGCGTCGACATCCTCGCCAACGCGGTGAAGGTCACGCTCGGCCCGAAGGGCCGCAACGTCGTGCTCGACAAATCCTATGGTGCTCCGCGGATCACCAAAGACGGCGTCACCGTCGCCAAGGAGATCGAGCTCGAGGACAAGTTCGAGAACATGGGCGCCCAGATGGTGCGCGAAGTCGCCTCGAAAACCAACGACAACGCCGGCGACGGCACCACCACCGCGACTGTGCTGGCCCAGGCGATTGTGCGCGAAGGCGCCAAGTCGGTCGCCGCCGGCATGAACCCGATGGATCTCAAGCGCGGCGTCGACATCGCGGTCGCGGCCGTGATCAAGGACATCGAGCAGCGCGCCAAGAAGGTGAGTTCTTCGTCGGAAGTCGCGCAGGTCGGTACGATCTCGGCCAACGGCGACAGCAACATCGGCAAGATGATCGCTCAGGCGATGCAGAAGGTCGGCAACGAGGGCGTCATCACGGTCGAAGAGGCCAAGGCGCTCGAAACCGACGTCGACATCGTCGAAGGCATGCAGTTCGACCGCGGCTACATCTCGCCGTACTTCATCACCAACGCCGAGAAGATGGTGGCCGAGCTTGAGGACGCTTACGTCCTCCTGCACGAGAAGAAGCTCTCCGGTCTCCAGGCCATGCTGCCGCTACTCGAAGCCGTCGTGCAGTCGGGCAAGCCGCTGCTGATCCTGTCCGAGGATGTGGAAGGAGAAGCGATTGCCGCCCTCGTCGTCAACAAGCTGCGCGGCGGCCTCAAAGTCGCGGCCGTGAAGGCGCCGGGCTTCGGCGATCGCCGCAAGGCCATGCTGGAGGACATCGCGATCCTCACCGGCGGCCAGGTGATCTCGGAAGACCTCGGCATGAAACTCGAAGATGTTACCCTTGCCATGCTGGGCCAAGCCAAGCAGGTCACCATCGACAAGGAATACACAACCATTGTCGACGGCTCCGGCAAGAAGACCGACATCGTTGCCCGTTGCAATCAGATCCGCGCCCAGATCGAGGAGACCACCAGCGAGTACGACAAGGAAAAGCTGGCCGAGCGTCTGGCGAAGCTGGCCGGCGGCGTGGCCGTGATCCGCGTCGGCGGTGCGACCGAGGTCGAGGTGAAGGAGCGCAAGGATCGCGTCGATGACGCGATGCACGCCACCCGCGCCGCGGTCGAGGAAGGTGTTGTCGCCGGTGGCGGCGTCGCCCTGCTCTACGCGACCAAGGCCTTGGACAAGGTCTCGACCGCCAACAACGACCAGAAGGTCGGTGTCGACATCGTCCGCCGCGCGCTGCAGTCGCCGGCGCGTCAGATCGCCGAGAATGCCGGCGTTGACGGTGCGGTGGTCGCGGGCAAGCTCCTGGAGTCGAAGAACACCAACTGGGGCTTCGACGCGCAGAGCGGCGAGTACACCGACCTGGTGAAGGCCGGCATCATCGACCCGACCAAGGTCGTGCGTGCGGCGCTGCAGGATGCGGCTTCGGTCGCGGCCCTGCTGATCACCACCGAGGCGATGATCGCCGAGCGTCCGGAGAAGAAGGCGGCCCCGATGGGCGGCCCGGGCGGCGGCATGGGCGGTATGGGCGACATGGACTTCTAAGTCCAAGTCTCTCGGCTTAGCTCTTTCGTCTAGGAAAGGGCCCGCATCCCTTAAGGGTGCGGGCCCTTTTGCTTTGCGCCGCTCAGAATCGCTGCAGCAGCGCGCGCATGAGCATCTCGGCGCCGAGCAGGAAGAGGCAGAGGAGGAAGCAGCGCCGGAAGGTCGTCGGGCTGACGCGGCTGCGGATCGCCTGGCCGAGGACCATGCCGGCGACCGACGGCAGAACAGCCGCCGTCGATAGCGCGAGGTTCTGGAGCGGCAGCGCGCCATGCCAGGCGAGGCCCGCCGCCAGCGCCACCGTGGAGGTGGTGAAGGAGAGACCCAAAGCCTGCACCAGTTCGTCGCGCTCCAGCCCGAGCGCCTGCAGATACGGCACGGCGGGAAGGGTGAAGACGCCGGTTGCGCCCGCCAGCAGGCCGGTGGCCGCGCCGACCAGCGGGGAGAGCCGGGCCTCGAACCGGACCGGGATGCGGACCGGGCGTGCGACCAGGGTATAGGCCGAGTAAAGCAGCAGCATCGCACCCAGCGCCGCCGTGCTGAGCGCGACATCGCCGCCGGCGAGCAAAGCCGTGCCGAGCACCGTCCCGGCCAGGGCCGCGAGCATCATCGCCCGGAACCGGGCGAGGAGGCCGCGGAGATGACGGCCGGCAAGAAGCTGCCACAGGTTGGTGGCGCAGGACGGCACGATCAGCAGGCCGGCGGCGCTCAGCGGCGACATCAAGGCGCCGAGCACGCCGATCGCCACGGTCGGCAAGCCCATGCCGGTGACGCCCTTCACGATGCCCGCCGCGAAGAACGTGGCGAAGACCGTCGTGAGGAAGAGGCCGCCGTGATCGCCCATCGACTCCATGTACGCGATCCGGCGCGCCGCACCATGCGGATGATCCTCGGCAAGCCTTCGGCTGGCCCGAAGCCTCGATCGGGCCTATCCTCCGCCGATGCGCTTCGACCTCACCGACCTTCGCCTGTTCCTCGCCGTGGTCGATGCCGGCAGCATCACCCATGGCGCCGCCGAGGCCGGATTGTCGCTGGCGGCCGCCAGCGAACGGCTGCGCGACATGGAGGCGGACGGCAAGGTGAAGCTGCTGGAGCGCGGGCGCCGCGGGATCGCGCCGACCCCGGCGGGCGAGGCGCTCGCCCATCATGCCCGGCAGATCCAGCGCCAGATGGCGCAGATGCGGGGCGAGCTCGGCGAGCATGCCAAGGGCCTGCGCGCCACGATCCGCCTGGCGACGAATACTGCAGCCTTGACCGAGTTCCTGCCCGAGCGGCTGGGAACCCGGATGGCGGCGCATCCCCGCATCGACATCGAGCTCAAGGAGCGGCAGAGCACCGAGATCGCACCCATGATCGCGGCCGGCCTGGCGGAGATCGGCATCCTGCGCGACGCCGCCGGCACCGCGGGTCTGGCACTCCGGCCGTTCGCGATCGACCACCTGGTCGTCGTCATGCCGCCCGGACATAAGCTGCGCACCAGGCGCCGCGTCGCCTTCGCGGAGATCGTGAAGGAGCCGCTCATCGGTCTCGCCGGCGGCGCGCTGCAGGATCACATCGAGGCCCAGGCGATGCGCCTCGGCGCCAAGCCGAAGGTGCGGGTGCGGCTCAGGAGCTTCGAAGGCATCTGCGAGATGACCGCGCGCGGCGTCGGCCTCGGCATCCTGCCGGAGAAGGCCGCCTCGCGCTGCGCCCGGTCGATCCGGATCGTCGCCCGCCGCCTCGCCGACGACTGGGCGACGCGGCGGCTCCTGCTCTGCACCCGCGCCGAGGCGGAGCTGACCGCGCCGGCCCGCGACCTCTTGGAGCACCTGGCGGCACGCCGGATACCCTGACCGCCCGGGTTGGAGTCGGGTGACATCGTCCCCAAATAAGGGGAAGCGGCCGTGCTGGGGCCCGCCTCCACGGGAAGCGGGCCCCTTTGCGTTCCGGACAGTCGGTAACAGGAGGTTACAGCGACATGGAACTTGCGGGTTTGGCAATCCTGCTGACGCAGATCGGGATCGCCGTGCATGTGCTGCGCACCGGCCGGCCGATCTGGTGGCTGTTCGTCGTGTTGTTCTTTCCGTTGATCGGCATGGCGATCTATTTCCTGGTCGAGATCCTGCCGACCTTGGGCTCGAGCCGGGCGGTGCATCGCCTGGGCAGCGACATCGCCAAGACCGTCAATCCCGACGGCGCCCTGCACCGCCGCGCCGAGGAGCTCGCGGTCTGCGGCAGCATCGACAACAAGCTGGCGCTCGCCCGTGAATGCATGACTCGCGGCCATTTCGACGAGGCGATCACGCTCTACGAAAGCGCGCGGGAGGGCCAGTTCACGAACGCGCCGGACGTGCTGCTGGGATTGGCCCGCGCGCGCTTCCTCAACGGCGAGCCCGCTCCCGCGCGGCAATTGCTGGAGCAGATCGCCGCCGCGCATCCCGATTACTATCCGCAGGATGTCGCGATCCTGAAGGCCCGCGCCGCCGATGCGCTGGGCGATTCCGCCACCGCCTTGCGCGAGCTCGAAGCGATCCTCGACCGCTCGGTCGGCCTCGAAGCGCGCTATCGCTACGGCGAGATCCTGGCCCGCGCCGGCGATACCCAGAAGGCGCGCGACGAGCTCAAAAGCGTCGTCAGCCATGCCCGCCAATTCCGCATCGGCCCGACCGAGCGTCCCTGGGCCAGGCGATCGCGTGAATTGCTGGCCAGTTTAGGCTGAGTATCCACTTGTTTGGATCGTCATGGTCCGCGTAGGCGGACCATGACGAGGATTTTCAATCATTCGCCCCTCGGCGGCGATCACTGTACCGGATTGACGCCGATCGCCTTCAGGTTCGAGCGGTGGGTGTCCTGTTCCTGCTGGGCGCGGTTGTCGAGCTGGAGACCGCGCTGCTGGGTCTGGAGCTGGACATTGCCGGCGCAGGCGCTGGCGCCGGTGGCCGAGCCCACACCCTGGCAATTCAGCAGGCCGCGCGCCTGGTCCTGGCGGAGCTGCAGCGCATCGTTGCGGAGCTGGTTCTGGGCCGCCGTGTGGCGCCGGTTCTCCGCATTCGCGGCATTGAACTGGTCGATCGTCTCCTGCGCCCGCGCGGCCGGCCCCTGGACCATCGGAGCGAAGACCAGGCCGAGCAGCAGAGCAAGGCACGAGCGATGGAGCGCGCGTTTCATCCCCTCAATATGGGGCTGGGCCGCGCGCCACACCAGCATCCGAAATTCGATGCCGGATTAAGACCGGCCCGGATGCCGCGGCCGCGCGTTGGGAACGCGACCGCAGCTTTCCGGAACGCATCTCAGACCGTCAGGTTGACGCCGCTGACGCTGCTGATATCGGTGGAGGCCGAAGTGGCGCCGGTGGTCTGGGTGGTGGACTGGGTCGCGGCAACGCCGCCCGCGCCGCCGCCGCCATGGTGATGATGGCGATGCCGGCCGGAGGACTGCGCCGTCTGCTGCAGGTTCTGCAATGCCTGCTTGGCCTGGTCGAGGTCGCCCGACTGCAGGGCGCTGCCGATCTGGTTCAGCAGGGTGGAGAAGTCGGTGCTGCTGGTGGACGATTGGCTGCTGCTGGTGCTCGAGCTGGAGCTCTGGTCGCCGGTCAGCAGCTCTGAGAGATTGTCGAAGGCGTTCTGCGCGCCCGGCAGGTCGTTGTCGTTGATCGCATCGGCGACCTGCTTGAAGGCGTTGCGGACGTCGTTCTGCTGGGTGTTGGTGGTATAGGACGCGGTGGTGCCGCTCGAGACGCTGGATATGCTCATCTTCGCTCTCCTGGTTGAGGACCGGCGCACGCACCGGCCGGGTGCGCGAAGCACCCTCGATCTGCGGTTCGCCCGCCTCCACGCCTGGATGGAAGGTGCCCACTCGCGGAACGCGTCGAACCCTTGGTCCCCACGACGCCTCCGCCCCGATCTCGCACTGCAGTTCGTCATCCCCGCCGTCGACGGGACGGCAACCGGCCGCCGCCAATGGCGGCGACGCGGCGTCGCAAGCATTGTGCCAGGACATCTTGCTTGCAAAGATCGGCGCGGCGGTTGTGTCCATCCCAAATCTTGGGGAAAATCCGGCCGCTGCCCCCATGGATCCTATCAGGCGGATCGAAGCCCATGACCGGTCTAGGTATGAGACAGGCACATCTTTTCTTCCTGCTGCTGGCAGGAATTGCCCTGGCGCCGGCAATGCCGGCCTGGGCCCAGGACGACCAGGGGACGCAGGACGATCAGAGCACACAGGACGATCAGGCCCAGCCGACCCAGCAGAGCATCGAGATCGGCAACAAGAAGCTGGAACTGGTGATGACCAACGGCCGGACCCAGGCCAAGGTCGACGGCGCCTCGGTCGAGGAGGATGCCTTCATCCAGCTCGGCGCGTCGTTCAGCGCGGGCGATACCGGCGCCGCCGTCCTGCTGGTCTCCGACGGCGGGAATGGCTGCCCCGGCAACTACGTCGTGGTCTCGGTGGACGCCAAGGGCAAGGTGGCGGTGACCGATCCCTTCGGTACCTGCTCCGACACCGCCGAGACGAGTGCCGCCAAGGGCATCATCACGGTGCGCTTCGCCCCGAGCGGCGGGCGCGACGGCACAGTCTACCACTGGTCTTTCGACACCGGACTGGAACAGCCGGTGACCGAGCCCTTCAAGCCCAAGGCGGGCACAAGCTGGGCCGATGCCGGCGACCTCATCGGCAGATATCCCTGGGAGGCGTTGGACAATGCCGATGTCTATGCCGCCTATCGCGACCTGCTCGGCGCCGATTTCCAGACCTTCACCGATTATTTCGGCAAGGGCGACCAGATGGGCTCGACCGATGACGGCATCATCGTCGGCGAATGCTTCGACGATTCCTCGGAGGATTCGACCGAGCTCCTGATCGGCATCGATCCCAAGAGCCACAAGGTCTATGCCGCGATGCAGGACGGCGACGAGGCGCCCCGGCTCTACCCGCCCCAGGATCAATGGCCCGCCAGCCTGCAGGCCAAGCTGAAGCAGTGGCCGGGCTGACCGTTCGAAACAGAATTGTTCTGAGCCGAACGACCGGCTAGGCTCCCCTCCGGGCCCATCCGCCTGGGGAGGGAAAGATGGCCTTTGCCGATGAGATCACGGTGGCTGCGCTGGAGGCCGACCCCTATCCGATCTTCGCGCGGCTGCGGCGCGAGGCGCCGGTCGCCTGGGTGCCGGCCGCCAATGTCTGGTTCGTCACGCGCTGGCAGGATGTCGAGCGCGTCACCAAGGATACCAGGCTGTTCGCCGCCGAGGTCGCGACCTCGCCGGTCGATCGCACCATGGGCACGCCGACCATCCTGACCTGCGATGGCCCGGCCCATGGCGAGCTGCGCCGGGGCTTCGACGCCAAGTACAAGCCGCGCGCCGTCGCGCAGTATATCGACGGCCTGGCCCAGCCGATCATCGCGTCCGCTCTGGAACGTGTCGCCGCGAAGGGCGAGGCGGAATTGATGGCGGACTATTTCGAGCCGGCCTCCAGCATGGCGGTCGCGCGCTCGCTGGGCTTTGCCGAGGTGGGCGAAGAGACGCTGCTGCGCTGGTTCCACGGCCTCGCGATCGGCGCCGCCAATTACGAGAACGATCCGGCGAAGCAGGCGATCGCCGATCGCACCAGCGCCGAGATCGATGCCGCGATCCTGCCGGCGCTCGCACGGATCGAACGCGCGCCCGACGATTCCGCCGTCTCGCATATGCTGCATGACGGGATGCCGGCGGGGCAGACGCGGCCGCGGGATTTCCTGCTGCCCTCGATCAAGGTGGCGCTGCTGGGCGGCATGCAGGAGCCCGGACACGGCGCCGCGACCGTCCTGGTCGGATTGCTCAGCCATCCGGAGCAGATGCGCGCCGTGCGCGCCGATCTCGACGTGATGCTGCCCAAGGCCGTCGATGAAGGCCTGCGCTGGGTGGCGCCGATCGGCACCCAGATGCGCCAGGCGACCGAGGATACCGAGATCGGCGGCGTGGCGATCCCGAAAGGCGCGCCGGTCGCGGCGCTCATCTCGTCCGCCAGCCGCGACGAAAGCCGCTACGCCAATCCCGACGCTTTCGACATCCATCGACCGGAGAACGGCCATGCCGCCTATGGCTTCGGCACGCATTTCTGCGCCGGCCGCTGGTTCGCGCAAAGGCTGATGCCGCTGCTGCTGCGCCCGCTCCTGGAGCGCCTGCCGGACCTGGCGCTGGCGCCGGGCGAGACGCCGAGCTTCCGCGGCTGGGAGTTCCGCGCGCCCAGCGCACTCCGCGTCACCTTCACGCCGCGCTAATCCATGACGATTTAGTTGAATGGCGAGTCTATACCGTGATGCGGAAGGTCGAGCCCGGCGGGACCGGATCGGATTTCTCGCCGCCCTCGGTCACGCTCTGCACGGCGCGGAGCACTTTGATCGCCTTCGTCTCCAGGCCGTTCAGGATGGTCCGCGCGCCATCGAGATCGCCTTTGTCGAGCGCGGCGCCGATCTTTCCCAAGCTGGTCGATCCGTCATAGGTCGCGGCCGGCAAGCCGCGCGTGAACCGGCCGAAAGCCTGTTGCGCCGCCGGCAGGTCGTCGGCCTGGATCGCCTCCACCATGGTCCGATAGTCGCCGCTGGGATTGGCGACCGGTCGCGGCGGGAGGGTCCCGGTCGGCGGTATCGCGGGTGACATGGGCGGCCTCTGCTCCCGATCCGTGTTTCCCAGCGCCCCCGGCGAGACCGGCAGAATCTGCCCGTGCGACCGGCAGATTCTGCCGTGCCGACCGCGCAAAGCCGCCGCCCTTTCCGGGATACGCGCGTCCTGCGCGCCGCCTGCGATTTCGTGAAAAGAGTTGATCGGCGCGCGGCTTAGCCTCGCAACCGACATGCCGCGCCAGGGTAGGAATGGCGACTCAGCGAGGGCCTTGAAACTGCCCGAGAGCGATCGCGCAACTCAGCCGCCGCGCCGCCGTCTGCGGCGGCCGCCTTCGCCGCCTTCGTCGCCGGATGCCGCGACTTTCGGCGCCGGCAGGTTCACCGCCTTGGCCAAATGCGGATAGGGCGCGGTCTTGTGCGGGATCGCCATGGCGCCGACGAAATGCTCCTGGAATTTCGGCTCGACGGCGGTCTCGACCTTCTCGACCTCCTTCACCACCCGGGCGATCTCGTCGCGCGACGCGCGGTTCAAGAGCGCGATGCGCGCACCGGTGCCGGCGGCATTGCCGGCGCTGGTGACCTTGGCCAGATCGCAATCCGGGATCATGCCCAGCACCATCGCGTATTTGACGTCGATATGGCTGCCGAAGGCGCCGGCGAGCGTGATGCGGTCGAGCTTGTCGATGCCCATGCGGTCCATCAGCAGCCGGGCGCCGGCATAGAGCGCCGCCTTGGCGAGCTGAATGGCGCGCACGTCGTTCTGCATGATCTTGAGCTGCGGCTCGCCGTCATGCAGCAGGTAGGTGAAGGTGCGGCCGTCCTGGATGACGCGCGGCGACTTGGCCGCCATGGCGCCGTCGATCACGCCGTCCTGGGTGATGATGCCGGAGAGGAACATCTCGGCCAGGCATTCGATGATGCCGGAGCCGCAGACGCCGGTGACGCCGATGCCTTCGGTCTTGGCCTTGAAGTCGGGATGATCCGACCAGAGGTCGCAGCCGATCACCTTGAAGCGCGGCTCCAAAGTATCGCGGTTGGTGCGCACGCGCTCGATCGCGCCCGGCGCCGCGCGCTGGCCGCAGGAGATCTGCGCGCCCTCGAAGGCCGGACCGGTCGGCGAGGAGGCCGCCAGCAGCCTGGTCTTGTTGCCGAGCACGATCTCGGCATTGGTGCCGACATCGACGATCAGGGTCATCTCGTCGGATTCATGCGGGCTCTCCGAGAGGATGACGCCCGCGGTATCGGCGCCGACATGGCCGGCGATGCAGGGCAGCACATAGATGCGCGCGTTGGGATGGACCTTGAGATCGATCTCGCTCGCCCAGATCTGCACCGGCCCGTCCGTAGCCAATGCAAACGGCGCGCCGCCGAGCTCGATCGGGTTAATGCCGAGCAGGAGGTGATGCATGATCGGGTTGCCGACGAAGGTGCATTCCAGGATGCCCTCGACCGAGCAGCCGGCTTCCTTCGCGACCGCCTGCGCCAGCTCGTTCAGCGCCTCGCGCACCGCCTTGGTCATCTCGACGTCGCCGCCGGGATTCATCATCACATAGGAGACGCGGCTCATCAGATCCTCGCCGAAGCGGATCTGCGGGTTCATCAGTCCCGATGAGGCGACCACGTCGCCGGTCGAGAGATCGCACAGATGTCCCGCGATCGTGGTCGAGCCCACATCGACGGCCAGGCCGTAGACCTTGTCGTTGAAGCCCGGCCAGACCGCGGTGATCTGCTTCTTCAGATGCACCGCGACGGTCACCTTCCAATCGCCCTTGCGCAGAGCCTGCTGCAGGCCCTGGATCGCGCGGATGTCGCAATCGAGGCCGTCGAGGTTCCACTGCTCCTTCAGCGCCTTCATCAGGCGCTGCAGGTCGCCGGTCGGGTCGTGCATATCCGGCTCGGCGACCTCGACGTAATGCAGCGTGATGATCGGGTCGAGCTCGATGGTCCGCATCTCGGCGCGCTTGCGCACGACCTGCTTGTGCACCTGGCTGTCCGGCGGCACGTCGATGACGAGATCGCCGAGCGCGTGGCAGGAGCAGGAGAGCCGGCGCCCGGGTTTCAGCCCGCGCTTGTCGGCATAGCGCTGCTCGGTCGAGGAGAAGTCCGAGAGGTGATCGGATTTCGAGGTGACGCCGAGCTTGGCGAACTCGCCCTCGGAGACCACGACCTGGCAGCGGCCGCAAATGCCGCGTCCGCCGCAGACCGAGTCGATATCGACGCCGAGCGAGCGCGCTGCTTGCAGGATCGGCGTGCCCCTGGCAAAGCGCCCGCGCCGCCCCGACGGCATGAAGACCAGCAGCGGGTTGTCGCCGTTGCCGCCATTGCCGTTGCCGTTGGTCGCTTTCGTTTGCTCAGCCTGATCCAACTTCCGAACTCCAAACTGGACAGAGTCTTCGACCCCTCATCCCTGCCTTCTCCTTCAAGGGGGGAAGGAGGTTTTTTCGCCGCTGCCGGGCAGGTCTCGGTCCAAAGCCCTCTCCCTTGAGGGAGAGGGTTAGGTGAGGGGTCGACGGGT
>DASZXA010000014.1:0-11954 GCA_035546455.1 Pseudolabrys sp. | reverse complement strand
TGCGGCCGGCCTTTGCCGAACTTGTGCCGCGGCCCAGCCTCTTGGCGATTGCCGCCCGGTTGGCGGGGTTTGTTGCCCCGGTTGTGACCTTTGCCGCGCCTCATGGCTTGTCCAGGACGCGCGCCAATGCGCCGTCCAGCCTCTGATCGTTCGGCATCCTGATCTGGAACAGGTCGCCGAGTGCATCGCGGATCTCGCTGACCGCCTTGAGCTGACGGCGTTCGGCCTCACCGTTGCGGGGACGGATGGAGAGATTGCCGTTGGCCAATCCGTAGCGCGCGTCGGGCGCCGCGCGCGCCGCCAGCAACTCGTTGCGGAAGCGCGATTTCGGATGGGTCGAGGTGTACCAGTTGCCCATGTCGAGCTCGGCGAAATCCTGATGGCCGAGATCGAACGAGACGAGATCACGCCATTCACCGGCGTGAACTTGGATGATGTAACCGCCATTCTCGTGCACGATGCGGGCAGCTTCATGTGGCGTCTTCTGCTCACCTTCGACGTTGAGCGCAAGCGGCGCGGTCAGCGTGTTGCCACCGAATCCGACATAGGCCAGCCAGTCTTCGCCATCAATCGTGATCAACAACAGAAGATGCGTGCGCGGGCGTGGCGTGCCCATCACGCCCCAGCGCGGCCAGCCGGTGATGTAACGACATTTGAAGCCGAGCGCGCCGAGCACGCTGGCCAACAGCAAATTCTGCTCGAAGCAGTAACCGCCGCGCCCTCCCGCAGCCATCTTAGCGTGCAGCGACGGCGCATCGAGCGGCACCGGATCGCCCATCAGCGGCGTAAGGTTCTCGAACGCGATTGCCGCGGGCTGCAAGCGATGCAGCTCGCGCAAGGTCGCCAGCGTCGGCTTGCGGTCGCCGGAATAGCCGATGCGTTTGAAGTAAGCGTCGAAGTCGATCGTCATTTGCCGCCGCGTTCTTTGCGCAGCTTGGCCCAGTATTCAAGGCGTTTCCTGATCTCGCGCTCGAAGCCGCGCTCCGGCGGGTCATAGAACTGCTGACGACCGAGTTGTTCGGGGAAGTAGTCCTGGCCGGAGAACGCCTCCTCCTGATCGTGGTCGTAGGCGTAACCGCGGCCGTAGGCCTCTTCCTTCATCAGCTTGGTCGGCGCATTGAGGATGTGCTTGGGCGGCAGCAGCGAACCGCCCTCCTTGGCCGCGCGTTTTGCCGCGCCATAGGCGACGTAGCCGGCATTCGATTTCGGCGCTGTGGCCACGTAAATGACCGCCTGCGCGATGGCGAGTTCGCCCTCCGGCGAGCCAAGGAAGTCGTAGGCATCCTTCGCCGCATTGGCGATCACCAACGCCTGCGGGTCGGCCATGCCGATGTCCTCGATGGCCATCCGCACCACCCGGCGGGCGATGTAAAGCGGCGGCTCGCCGGCGTCGAGCATGCGGGCGAGATAATAGAGCGCTGCGTCGGGGTCGGAGCCGCGCACGGATTTATGCAGCGCGGAGATGAGGTTGTAGTGGCCGTCCTGCGACTTGTCGTAGATCGGCGCGCGGCGCTGCACGATCTCCTGCAACTTGGCGCTGTCGAAGGTCTCGCCCTTGCGGGCGGCGCGCCAAACTTCCTCGGCCAAGGTGAGCGAAGCGCGGCCGTCGCCATCCGCCATGCCGACCAGGGTTTCGCGCGCCTGCGGGTCGAGTGGCAGCTTGCGGCCTTCGATCTCCTCGGCGCGGGTGAGCAGCTTTTCAACCGCCTCGGCATCGAGCGACTTGAACACCAGCACGCGGGCGCGTGAGAGCAGCGGCGCATTGAGCTCGAATGACGGGTTCTCGGTGGTGGCGCCGACCAGAACGATGGTGCCGTCTTCCATCACCGGCAGGAACGAGTCCTGCTGGGCGCGATTGAAGCGATGAATTTCGTCAACGAAGAGGAGCGTGCCCTGCCCGGTCTCGCGGCGGGCGCGGGCCTCCTCGAACACTTTCTTCAGGTCGGCGACGCCGGTGAAGATCGCCGAAATCTGCTCGAAATAGAGATCGGTCGCCTGCGCGAGCAGCCGCGCCACCGTGGTCTTGCCGGTGCCGGGCGGCCCCCAGAACACCAGCGAGCCGAGCGAGCGCGTCTCCAGCATGCGGGTGAGCACGCCATCCGGGCCAAGCAGGTGGTCCTGCCCGACCACTTCGTCGAGTTTCTGCGGGCGCAAGCGGTCGGCGAGCGGACGCGGCGCATCCTTGTCGAGGCCCGCGGCCGCGAACAAGTTCGGTCCGTCACGCTTGGCGCGCTGGGCCATCAGTTGAAGACCGCGCTGATCCGGTTGCCGCGCCGGTTGATAACGATACGCCAGGTGCGGCTCTGCTTGCCGGCGATCCGCTCCAGCTCTTTCGTCTTGTCGACCTTCTCGCCATTGACCTCTTCGATCACGTCGCCGCGCTGGAAACCGAGATTGCTGGCGTAGGAGCCGTTGTCGGTGTCGAGCACAACGACACCGTCGGTGACGCCGCTCAACTGCAACTCGTCGGCCAGAGCCGGCGACAGATTGGCGACCTTCATGCCGGAGAACGGCGAGCGCGAACGGATGGTGATTTCATCGCGCGGCGTGTCGGGCGCGGTCTGCAGCGCGACATTGGTGTTGGTTTCCTTGCCGTCGCGCAGCAGTCCGATCTTGGCGCTGCCACCGAGCGGCCGGGTGGCGAAGCGGTAGTCGAACGCATTGGGGTCGTCGACCTGCTGGCCTTCGACCGAGACGATTACGTCGCCTGCTTTAAGGCCCGCGCGAGCGGCCGGGCTGTCGGGGATCACATTTGCGACCAGTGCGCCGGCGGGCCGCTTGAGGCCGAGACTGTCGGCGAGGTCGGACGTCAACGGCTGCAACCGCGCGCCGAGCCACGGCCGCTTGACCGCGCCGCCGCCGTTGCGGCCGGAGGCGACCACGACCCGCACCATGTTGGAGGGGATGGCAAAGCCGATGCCCTGCGAGCCGCCAGAGCGCGAGAAAATCGCGGTATTGATGCCGACCAGCCGCCCGGTGAGATCGACCAGCGCGCCGCCGGAATTGCCGGGATTGATCGCGGCGTCGGTCTGAATGAAGAACTGATAGTCGGTGATGCCGACCTGGGTGCGCGCCAGCGCCGAGACGATGCCATGGGTCACCGTCTGCCCGACACCGAACGGATTGCCGATCGCCAGCACAACATCGCCGACCTGGAGCGCGTCGCTGTCGGCCAATTCGAGGCTCGGGAATTTCTCGTCCGACTTGATACGCAGGATCGCAAGATCGGTGCGCGGGTCCTTCAGCACGATCGAGGCTTCGAATTCGCGCTTGTCGGCGAGCGACACCTTCACCTCGTCGGCGCCCTCGATGACGTGGACATTGGTGACGATTAGGCCCGACGGGTCGACCAGCACGCCGGAGCCGAGCGAGCGCTGCACCTGATCGCGCCCCCCGCCCGGCACGCCGAAGAAGCGGCGGAAGATCGGGTCCTCGAACAGCGGGTTGCGGTTGTGCACGACCTTGGCGGCATAGACGTTCACCACCGCGGGCGAAACGCGCTGCACCACCGGGGCGTACGACATCCGCAGCTCATTGAGCGTCGGGACGCGGCGCTCTTGTGCGTTGGCGGCGGCGCAGAACAGGGCAATCGCTGACAGGGCGAAAACGAGCGGTCGAAATATCATGGAGCGAATCCGGATCATCCTGGTTCGCCGCAAGATATAGGCCCGCCGCGGGGCCAAATGAAGGCCGTCTACTCCTTGGCCGGCACGGTCCGCAGCCACGCCACCACGGCGTCGAGGTCGGCCTCTGTCATCTTGGCATAGAGGCCAAAGCCCATCGGCCCGGTCAGCTTGCTGCCGTCCTTGCGGATGCCCTGGGTGATGGCGCGCTTGATCTCGGCATCGGTCCAGTCGCCCAGCCCCTTGGTCTTGCTCGAGGTGATATTGCGCGAGTGCACGACACCCCAGGGGCCGGGGAATTCCGCACCGCCGGCGCCAAGCCGGTTGGCGAAGTCGCGGCCGCGCTCGCCGAACGGCGTGTGGCACTCCATGCAGTGCGAAATGGTGGCGAGGTAGAATCCTTTCTTCACTTTGTCGGTGAGCATCGCCTCGGTATAGGGCTTGTCACCGCCGGGCGGGATCGGGTGGCCTTGCGGCATCTTGTAGATCGGGTCCGGCACCTTATTGCTGACCGGCTTGATGGTACGCAGATAGGCAACCACGGCATTGAGATCGCGCTCGGTCATGATCTCGTAGAAGCCGGACGGCATCACCATCGCAACCGGGACACCGCTCGGCTTCACGCCCTTGCGCAGCACCGTCTTGATCTGCGCGTCGGTGTAATTGCCGATGCCGGTTTCCTTGTCCTGCGTGATGTTGGGCGCCGTGACCTTGAACGGTGGCTCATCCCACGACAGGCCGCCGGAGAAATCCTTGCCGGCGATCGCCTGCGGCGGACCTTTCGGCGAGTGGCAGTTGCCGCAGGTGAGAAGGCTGTTGACCAGATAGCTGCCGCGCTCGACCGGCGTTTCCGCCAGGACCGACGTGCTCAGCAACGCAAATACAGAGATCGCGACAAGCCCGATGGTGCGCATGACAGGTCCTCTCTCCCAAGGCAGGAATCCTATCGTGACCTACCGGGCCTTGTCATTTTTCAGTTCGAAATTTGCACCGATATCGGTGCGATCTGTGCCTAACGGGCGTGGGCGGCTTGCAGGATTTGGGCGATGGCCGTGTAGCCGCGCCGTTTGGCGTGTGTCAGCGGCGTGACACCGTCCTTGTCGGCGATGTTAACGTCGGCGCCGCCATCGACCAGCAGCCTCACGATCTCGGTGTGGACCGGGCCGCCGTCGCCAAGAATGATGGCCTCCAGCAGCGCGGTCCAGCCAAGCTTGTTGACGTAATCGGGCGCAACGCCGGCTTCGAGCAGGATGCGCACGGCGTCCGGATGGCCGTGATGGGCCGCCGGGATCAGCGCGGTGCCGCCATAGCGGTTGGTGTCCTTGAGATTGGCGCCGGCGCCGAGCGTCATCTTCAGGATTTCGATGCGGCCTTCCGCACCCGCATAAAGATACGGCGTGTCGGCGATCTGGTCCTTGGCGTTGACGTCGGCCCCGGACGCGATCAGCACGTGCGCCGCATCGACGCTGTTGGCGTGCGTTGCAACAAGCAGAGCGGTGCGGCCTTGGGCGTCGCGCGCGTCGACGTTGACGCCGGCTCCGAGCGATTTTGCGATCGCAGCGGCGTCGTTGTTGGCGGCAGCCTCGTGCAGGCTGCGCGCCGGGCCGCCCTCGGCATTCGCCATGGTCATGCTTCCAACGAAAAAGGCGACGCAGAGCGCCGCCTTGATCGATATTCCATTGAAACTCATGTTACGCCGGAACGGCTTCCGCCTGCTCTTCCTGCTTGGCCTCGACCGGACCGGAGTCCTTGCCCTTGGCCTCCTCGTCGCGATCGACGAACTCGATTACCGCCATCGCGGCGCTGTCGCCGTAACGGAAGCCGGCCTTCATGATGCGGGTGTAGCCGCCCTTGCGATCCTTGTAGCGTGGCCCGAGCACCTCGAAGAGCTTCTTGGCCATCGCGACGTCGCGCATCTCGGAGATCGCCTGACGGCGCGCGGCCAGGCCGCCCTTCTTCGCGAGCGTGATGAGCTTCTCGACGACCGGGCGCAGGTCCTTCGCCTTCGGCAGCGTGGTGGTGATCTGCTCGTGCTTGATCAGCGCGGCGCACATATTGGCGAACATCGCCTTGCGGTGCTCGGCCTTGCGGTTGAACTTGCGATGAACCTTGCCGTGACGCATTTTAGTCTTCCTCTACTCGATGTCGCGGCGGTTCGCCGGACTTGCTGCGGGTGGGCCTCCCGCGTTCGCCCCGTAAAGTCACGGCCGGCGCAATGCCGGCCGCAACGGTGAACTCAAACTCAGTAGTGATCCTCGAAACGCTTGGCCAGTTCTTCGATGTTTTCCGGCGGCCAGCCCGGCACTTCCATGCCGAGGTGGAGGCCCATCTGCGCCAGCACTTCCTTGATCTCGTTGAGCGATTTGCGGCCGAAGTTCGGGGTGCGCAGCATCTCGGCTTCGGTCTTCTGAACGAGGTCGCCGATGTAGACGATGTTGTCGTTCTTGAGACAGTTGGCCGAACGCACCGACAGCTCGAGCTCGTCGACCTTCTTGAGGAAGGCCGGGTTGAACGCGAGATCGGGGATCGACTCCTGAGTGACTTCTTTGCGCGGCTCTTCGAAGTTCACGAACACGTTGAGCTGGTCCTGCAGGATGCGCGCCGCATAAGCGAGCGCGTCGTCCGGCGTGACCGCGCCGTTCGTCTCGATGGCCATCGTCAGCTTGTCATAGTCGAGGATCTGGCCCTCGCGGGTGTTCTCGACCTTGTAGGAAACCTTGCGCACCGGCGAATACAGGCTGTCGACGGGGATAAGGCCGATCGGCGCGTCTTCCGGACGGTTGCGCTCGGCCGGGACGTAACCCTTGCCGGTGTTGACGGTGAATTCCATGCGGATCTCGGCGCCCTCGTCGAGGGTGCACAGCACGAGGTCCGGATTGAGCACGACCACATCGCCGACCGTCTGGATGTCGCCGGCGGTCACGGTGCCCGGACCCTGCTTCTTCACCACCATGCGCTTGGGGCCTTCGCCCTGCATCTTGATGGCGATGTCCTTGATGTTGAGCACGATGTCGGTGACGTCCTCGCGGACGCCGGGGATCGACGAGAACTCGTGCAACACGCCGTCGATATGAACCGACTGCACCGCCGCGCCTTGCAGCGATGACAGCAGAATGCGCCGCAGCGCATTGCCAAGCGTGACGCCGAATCCGCGCTCGAGCGGCTCGGCGACCATCGTCGCAAGGCGCGCGGCGTCGTTACCCGCCGCCACCTGCAACTTGTTCGGCTTGATCAATTCCTGCCAATTCTTCTGGATTGTCACTTGGTCACCCATTGAGTGGCGCGGCCCTGCTCCGCGCAATCCCACCCGCCGTGTGGGTCATGTTCGGCGGCGGCGGGCCAAAAGGCCCGCCCAATGAAAAATCAAACGCGACGACGCTTGCGCGGACGGCAACCGTTGTGCGGAATGGTCGTCACATCGCGGATCGACGTGATCGTGAAGCCGGCCGCTTGCAGCGCGCGCAACGCCGATTCTCGGCCCGAACCCGGACCGGACACTTCAACTTCCAGCGTGCGCATGCCGTGCTCTTGCGCCTTCTTCGCGACGTCTTCGCCGGCGACTTGCGCGGCGTACGGCGTCGACTTGCGCGAGCCCTTGAACCCCATGGTCCCCGACGACGACCAGGCAATGGTGTTGCCCTGCGCGTCGGAAATGGTGATCATGGTGTTGTTGAACGACGCGTTCACGTGCGCGACGCCAGACGCGATGTTCTTTTTTTCGCGCCGGCGGACGCGGGTGGCTTCTTTGCCCATACTCAATCCTTTCGCAGCCCGGCAGCTTCACGACGAAGCGCGGGCGAAAACCTGTTAGCGAGTTTCTTTCTTCTTCCCGGCGATCGTCTTCGCCGGACCCTTGCGGGTGCGCGCGTTTGTGTGCGTGCGCTGACCGCGAACCGGCAGACCCTTGCGATGACGCAGACCGCGATAGCAGCCGAGGTCCATCAGGCGCTTGATGTTCTGGCCGACCTCGCGGCGAAGATCGCCTTCGACGACGTAGTCGCGGTCGATGATCTCGCGAATCTGCAGAACCTCGGCGTCGGTCAATTGCGACACGCGACGATCCTGCGGGATGTTGGTCTTCGTCATGATGTCGGCCGCATTCTTCTGGCCGATGCCATGGATGTACTGAAGAGCGATGATCACGCGCTTGTTCGTTGGGATATTGACGCCGGCTATACGGGCCACGGAAACTCTCTCCTGCTATCTCGACTGCCGCGACGCGGCGCCGGTTTCTGCTGTCCCGCAAAGGGCATAGCGCAAAGCGTAACGCGACACCGTCCCCCGTGCTTTCGGGGCGCGGCATCGTTGGAAACGCTTGGATATGGCACTTATTAGGGGATTCATCTCGCTCTCGTCAACCTCCGCTGACGCGCCGTTTTACGCCGTCCCGCCTTGCGGCGGCTGGCGGTTTTGGCCGATTTGGCGGGCTTAACCTTCGAACGGGCTTTCTTGGTTTTGGGTTTCCTGGCGGAACCCTTGGCGGACTTGCCGACCCGGCCCTTCGGCTTGGCGACTCGGCGGGCCGGCTTGCGGCCAGCCGCCCGGCGCGGGGCCGGACCGGACCGGGGCGCCAACAGGCGGTCGATGGCGGCCGCGACCTCGTCGATCGGCAGCATGCCGTCGACCGTCTTGAGCAGGCCGGTCTTGGCGTAATGGCTGGCGAGCGGGGCCGTGGAGGCGCGGTAAGCCGCGAGGCGGCCTTTGAGCACTTCCGGATTGTCGTCGGCGCGCACCTTTTCGCCGCGCGCGGTCATCTCGGCTGCGCGGGTGGCAATGCGGTCAATCAGGATGCCCTCGTCGACCTTGAGTTCGACCACGGCATCGAGCTTGAGGCCGCGCTCGGCGAGCAGCTTGGCGAGCGCCTGGGCCTGCGGGACGGTGCGCGGGAAGCCGTCGAGCACGAAGCCCTTGGCGGCGTCCTTCTCCTTGATGCGGTCGGCAATGATGGCGACCACGACCTCGTCGGGCACCAGCTCGCCGCGCGCCATGATGTCCTTGGCCTTGAGTCCGACCGGAGTACCGGCCGCCACGGCGGCACGAAGCATGTCGCCGGTTGAGAGCTGCACGATGCCGTGCTTGCGGATCAACCGTTGCGCCTGCGTGCCCTTCCCCGCCCCCGGCGGGCCGAGCAGGATCAGCCTCATCGATTGCGCCCCCGCAAACGTGAACGCTTGATCAAGCCTTCATATTGGTGCGCCAGCAGGTAGCCCTGCACCTGCGCCACCGTATCCATGGTGACGCTGACAACGATCAGCAACGAGGTGCCGCCGAAGTAGAACGGCACGGCTGCGTAAGAAATGAGAATTTCGGGAACGAGACAGACGACTGCGAGATAAAGCGCACCGACCACCGTGATGCGCGACAGCACATAGTCGATGTATTCCGCGGTCCGCTCACCCGGGCGAATGCCGGGAATGAAGCCGCCGTGCTTCTTGAGGTTGTCCGCGGTCTCGGTCGGGTTGAACACGATCGCCGTATAGAAGAAGGCGAAGAACACGATCAACGCGATGTAGAGAATGAGGAACAGCGGACGGCCGTGACCGAGTAGCGTGGTCACCGTCGTCAGCCAGCCCGGTCCCTGCCCGGCGTTGAAGTTCGCCACCGTGGTCGGCAGCAACAGCAACGACGACGCAAAGATCGGCGGAATGACGCCGGAGGTGTTGAGCTTGAGCGGCAGATGCGAGGTCTGGCCTTCGAACATCTGATTGCCGACCTGGCGCTTCGGATACTGAATCAAGAGCCGGCGCTGCGCGCGCTCCATGAACACGATGAAGGCGATCACGGCGACCGCCATCACCATCACAACGAGGATGAGGCCGGTCGACAACGCGCCCTGCCGGCCGAGTTCGAGCGTGCCAGCGATCGCCGACGGCGTTTGCGCGACGATGCCCGCCATGATGATAAGCGAGATGCCGTTGCCGATGCCGCGCGAGGTGATCTGCTCGCCGAGCCACATCAGAAACATGGTGCCGCCGGTCAGCGTGATGGTGGTCGAGATCAGGAAGAAGAAGCCAGGGTTCGAGACGACGCTTCCCGTGCCCTGGAGACCGATCGCGATGCCGTAAGACTGGAATGCCGCCAGCACTACGGTGAGATACCGGGTGTACTGGTTCATCACCTTGCGGCCCTGCTCGCCTTCCTTCTTGAGGTTCTCAAGAGTCGGCGAAACTGTCGTCATCAACTGAATGATGATCGAGGCCGAGATGTACGGCATGATATTGAGGGCGAAGATCGCCATCCGGTGGATGCCGCCACCGGAGAACATGTTGAACATCCCGAGGATGCCGCCGGCCTGGGTATTGAATATCTGTTCCCAGGCATTCGGGTCGATGCCGGGCAGCGGGATGTAGGTGCCGAGCCGGTAAACCAGCAGCGCGCCCAGTGTGAACCAGATGCGCTTCTTGAGCTCGTCAGCCTTGGCGAGCGCGCCGAAGTTGAGATTGGCCGCCAGTTGTTCCGCTGCCGAGACCATCAGTCGCTTCCTTCCCCGCCGAGCCCAAAATTCATCCTTGGCCCATATAGGGATTATTCGCTGTCTTTGCCTGCCGCCTTAGCTTTGGGCTTGCCGCCTTTTGCCGCATCCAGCGCAGCACGCTTGTTCTTGCCACGCGGCTCGGCGTCCTCTTCCTTCTTCGCCGCGAGAACGGTGACCGAGCCACCGGCCTTCTCGACCGCGGCGATCGCCGATTGCGAGGCGCGCCACACCGAGAATTGAGCCTTGGCCTTGAAGTCACCGCCGCCGAGCAGCTTCACGCCGCCCTTGGCGCGACGCATCAGGCCGGCCTTGACCATCGCGGCAACGTCGATCGCGCCGTCGGTCTTGAGAGTGCCGGCGTCGATTGCCGCCTGCACGTCGCCGAGGTTGATCTCGTTGAGCTTGAGCTGGAACGGCGTATTGCGGAAGCCGCGCTTCGGCAGGCGCCGATGCAGCGGCATCTGGCCGCCTTCGAAGCCCTTGTTGCGATAACCGGTACGCGCGGTCTGGCCCTTGCCGCCGCGGCCGCCGGTCTTGCCTTTGCCCGAGCCGATGCCGCGTCCGATGCGGGTGCGCTTGTGGCGCGAGCCGGGATTGTCGGCGATTTCGTGAAGTTTCATCGCTCTCTTCCTTTAATCTTCGACCACTCGCACCATGTGCTTGAGCTTGTCGAGCATGCCGCGCGTTGCGGGCGTGTCGACGATCTCGCGGGTGCGGCCCATCTTGTTGAGGCCAAGCCCGATCAGCATGGTGCGTTGCTTGCCGTCGCGGCGCAGCGGGCTGCCGGTCTGCTGGATTTTGATCTTCTTTGCCATCGTTCTTACTCGGCGACCTGCTCGGCGTCGCCGTCGCGGCGGCGCGATTGCAGCGTGGACACCTTGATGTTGCGGCGCGCCGCGACCGTGCGCGGCGAATCCTGGTGCTTGAGCGCATCGAAGGTCGCGCGCACCACGTTGTACGGGTTCGACGAGCCCACCGACTTCGCGACGACGTCTTGCAGGCCGAGCGTCTCGAACACGGCGCGCATCGGACCGCCGGCGATCACGCCGGTGCCGGGCGAAGCGGCGCGGAGATAGACCTTGCCGGCGCCGTGACGGCCGTACACGTCGTGATGGAGCGTGCGGCCTTCGCGCAGCGGAACGCGGATGAGATTGCGCTTGGCGGCATCGGTCGCCTTGCGGATCGCCTCCGGCACTTCGCGCGCCTTGCCGTGGCCGTGGCCGACGCGGCCCTTCTGATCGCCGACGACAACCAGCGCGGCAAAGCCGAAGCGCTTGCCGCCCTTCACCACCTTGGCGACGCGGTTGATGTGGACGAGCTTGTCGACGATGCCGCCGGTATCGCGCTCTTCGCGCTGACGCTCGCGGCGCTCGCCGCGGCCACGGCCGCCGCGCCCGCGTTCACCACGCTCGCCGCGTTCGCGTCCCTGACCCTGCTCTTGTCCCGGTGCCTGTGCCATTCGGTACTCGTCCTTCCTCAGAATTTCAGACCGGCTTCGCGCGCCGCGTCGGCGAGCGCCTTGATGCGCCCATGGAAAAGATACGCGCCGCGGTCGAACTGCACTTCGGTGACGCCCTTCGCGGAGGCGCGCTGCGCGATGTGCTTGCCGACCGCTGACGCCGCCTCGAGGTTGGCGCCGGTCTTGGCACCGGCGCGCTGTTCCTTCTCCATCGACGAGGCCGCGACCAGGGTCGCGCCCTTCACGTCGTCGATGATCTGCGCGTAGATGTGCTTCGACGAGCGGAACACGCTCAGGCGCGGACGGCCATTGGCGGCCCGCTTGACCTGAAGGCGGACACGGGTCTTGCGCCGGTCGCTGGTGATTTTCTGCTTCGACATCTCGGTTACTTCTTCTT
>DASZXA010000013.1:0-10921 GCA_035546455.1 Pseudolabrys sp. | reverse complement strand
GGCAATCGCCGTGCAGGTAGCCATTATCGAGCAGCGTCTTCATCAATAGCGGAATGCCGCCAGCTTCAAACATGTCTTTGGCAACATAACGGCCGCCCGGCTTCAAATCCGCGACATACGGAGTCTTTTTGAAGATTTCGGCAACGTCGAACAGATCGAACTTGATGCCGCATTCGTTGGCGATGGCCGGCAGGTGCAGCGCAGCATTGGTCGAGCCGCCGCTCGCCGCGACGACCGCCGCCGCATTCTCGAGCGCCTTGCGGGTCACGATGTCGCGCGGGCGGATATTCTTGACGATGAGCTCCATGACCATTTCGCCGGCGGTCATGCAGAACGCGTCGCGGATTTCGTAGGGCGCCGGAGCGCCGGCCGAGTACGGCAAAGCGAGCCCGATCGCCTCGGAGACGGTCGCCATCGTGTTGGCGGTGAATTGCGCGCCGCAGGCGCCGGCCGACGGACAGGCGACGTGCTCCATCGCGTCAAGGTCTTCGTCGGACAGAGCGCCGACCGAATTCTTGCCGACCGCCTCGAACATGTCCTGCACGGTGATCGGCTGGCCTTTCCAGGAGCCCGGCAGGATCGAGCCGCCGTAGATGAAGATCGACGGCACGTTCATGCGCACCATTGCCATCATCATGCCCGGCAAGGACTTGTCGCAGCCGGCGAGCCCGACCAGCGCGTCGTAGCCGTGGCCGCGCATCGTCAGCTCGACCGAATCCGCGATCACCTCGCGCGAGGGCAGCGAGGCGTACATGCCGGCATGCCCCATGGCGATGCCGTCGGTGACGGTAATGGTGCAAAATTCGCGGGGAGTTCCCCCGGCGGCGGCAACACCTTTTTTGACCGCCTGCGCCTGCCGCATCAGGGCGATATTGCAGGGTGCCGCCTCGTTCCAGCAGCTCGCCACCCCCACAAATGGCTGATGAATCTGCTCTTTGGTCAGACCCATGGCGTAATAATAGGAGCGATGCGGCGCGCGGGCCGGCCCCTCGGTCACGTGCCGGCTCGGTAGTCTCGACTTCAAACTGGTCTTGGCGTCCATTTCGTTTCTTCAGGCCCCCGGCCCATCCCCACCCTTGTCACAATCCGGTAAAAAACCAAGCCCGGCGCCACTTTGCGACGGGCTCGATTTCGGCGCAGCGTATGGCCAAATCGCGGCGCGACGAGGATCATAACGCGCACAATTCTAAAGTTTCCCTACGTGTTGCCCTCAAGACACAGCCAAAATGCCACGTCCCAAGCGGCTTACCCGCAAATTCTTTGACCGCTCCGTCCACGAGATCGCCCCCGAACTGATCGGCGCCACGCTGACGGTTGGGGGATGTGGGGGAATCATCGTTGAGGTCGAGGCTTATCACCACACCGAGCCTGCGGCGCACAGCTACATCGGGCCTACGTCTCGAAATTCAGTGATGTTTGGCCCCGGTGGTCGGGCTTATATCTACCGATCATACGGCATTCATTGGTGTCTGAATTTCGTCTGTGAGCCCGAAGGCAGCGCCGGCGCTGTGCTGATCCGGGCGATCGAGCCGGTCGAGGGCATCGCCACCATGCGGCGGCGGCGCGGCGTGGCGGAGCTGCGCCAGCTCTGCTCCGGCCCGGGCAAGCTCGGCGAGGCGCTCGGGATCACCCGCGACAAGCACAACGGACTGCCGCTCGATGAGCCCCCATTTGAGCTATTTGCCCGCCCGCGCCCCGTGCCGATCGTCACCGGTGTGCGGATCGGCATCACCAAGGCCGCCGAGCTGCCCTGGCGCTACGGTCTCAAGGACTCGCCGTTCCTGAGCAAGCCGTTCCGCTGATCAGATTTATCCGGCTCGAAAGCTCGCGTCGAAGCCAAACGCGCGCTTGGCTTTCTCACTCGACACGGCGGTGCCCTCCTCGGCGATATTGTAGATGCCGGGGGCGCCTTTGGTGATCGCCAGGACGGCGGCGTGAGCGGCAGCATCGACGTGAACCGCCGGCGGCGCAGGTTTTTGCGTTTCATTCCAAGTACCTGGGCCGTAGAGATAGCCGTAGCGCAGCACGATGCCTTCGACGCCGGGCGTGCCGGTGACCGCATTTTCGAGCGCCGTAACGCCCCTGACGGTGCTGTACGGCTCGTTGTCGGGGACTGCCGCGAGCTTGTCGGTCTCTACGTGCGGCTTGCCGGTCGGCGCATAGGAAAAAGCCACGCTCTGCGCGATGACGCGCCGCACCCCGGCGGCCTTCGCCGCTTTCATCAGGTTCGCCGTGCCCTCGATCCGCAGCCGCGAATTACGTGCGCGGCTTTCCTCGAAGCCCGGCGTCCCCGGCGCGGCCGGCAGATCGGTCAACTGATGAATGATGACATCCGGCGCCGCGGCGGACACGACGCGCATCACGGCCTCGGCGTCGAACACGTCGACGATCACAGGTTCAGCGCCGAGCAAACGCAACGCCTCGGCACGATCGGTCGAGCGGGTCGTACCGGCGACCCAATGGCTCGCCTCGCGGAGCATCGGCACAAGGCGTCGTCCGATCACGCCGCCCGCTCCGGCAACAAATATCTTCATGTTGCGACCTCTCAGCCGCCAATCGGACGATTATGAGGCGTCGCGCAAGGTGGCGAGCGCCGCGGCGATCTTGTCTTTGCGCGCAACAGCCTCAGCGCGCTTTTCTTTTTCTTCCTCGACGACTTCTTCCGGCGCACGGGCGACGAAATTCTCGTTCGAAAGCTTGGCGTCGACGCGCTTGATGTCGGCGTCGGCCTTCGCCATCTCCTTGTCGAGCCGCGCCCGCTCGGCGGCGAGATCGATGACACCCTTGAGCGGCAAGGCCGCGACTTCGCCGCGCACCAGAAGCTGCACCGAACCCTGCGGCGCACCGGCTGCGGACGAAATGTCGGACACGCGCGCGAGACGCTTGATGAACTCGGCCCAGCGTTCGGCGCGCGCTTTCGTCTCGGGTGATGCACCCGCCAGCACTAGCGGGATCGGCACGTTGATATTCATTTCGGCGCGCAGCGACCGGATCGCAGTGATGAGATCGATCACCCAGCCGATCTCGGCTTCCGCCTTGTCGTCAGCCAGCCCGTCGAGCTGCGGCCATTGCGACAGCGCCAGCAGGCTGTCACGCCCCGGCCCCGGCGCCACCGTCCACAGTTCTTCGGTGATGAACGGCATGAACGGGTGCAGCAGCTTGAGAATTTCGTCGAGCGCCCAGGCCGCGGTCGCGCGGGTTTCGTCCTTGGCCGGACCGTCGGCGCCGATCAGCAGCGGCTTCGACAACTCGACATACCAGTCGCAATAGACGTTCCAGACGAAGCGATAAGCCTCTGCCGCCGCGTCGTTGAAGCGATATTCGGCAATCGCCTCAGTGATGGCGCGCGAGGCTTTCGCCGTCTCGTGCACGATCCACCGGTTGAGCACTTCCCTGGCCGATTTCGGATCGAAGCCAGCAACGCGCCCCGCCCCGTTGAACTCGATGAAGCGCGCGGCATTCCAGAGCTTGGTCGCGAAATTGCGGTTGTTCTCGACGTCGCTCGGGCCGAGCCGGATGTCGTGGCCCTGCGCGGCGCCGCGCGCGAGCGTGAAGCGCAGCGCGTCGGCGCCGTATTGATCGATGACGCCGAGCGGATCGACCACATTGCCCTTCGACTTCGACATCTTCTGGCCGCTGGCATCGCGCACCAGGCGATGGATGTAGACGTCCTTGAACGGGATCACCTCTTCGAGCGGCGCGTTCGGGCGCTCCTTCCGCATGAAATGGAGGCCCATCATCATCATGCGCGCGACCCAGAAGAAGATGATGTCGAAGCCGGTGACGAGCGTGTGGGTCGGATAATAGCGCGCAAGCTCCGGCGTCTTGTCGGGCCAACCGAGCGTCGAGAACGGCCACAGCGCCGACGAGAACCAGGTATCGAGCACGTCCTCGTCGCGCTTGAGCGCGGTCTTCTTGCCGTAGTGCTTGTCGGCTTCGGCCTGCGCCTCGGCTTCGGTCAGCGCGACGAACACCTTGTTGTCCGGCCCGTACCAGGCCGGAATCTGATGGCCCCACCACAACTGGCGCGACACGCACCACGGCTGGATGTTCTCCATCCAGTTGTAATAGGTGTTCTCCCAATTCTTCGGCACGAACTGCGTCTTGCCCTCGCGCACCGCGGCGATCGCCGGCTTCGCCATCTCGTGCGCGTTCACGTACCACTGCTCGGTGAGATACGGCTCGATCACCACGTTCGAACGGTCGCCATGCGGCACGACGTGCGTGACCTTCTCGATCTTCTCGACCAGACCAAGCGCCTCGAGATCGGCGACGATGCGCTTGCGGGCCTCGTAACGGTCGAGCCCGCGATACTGCTCCGGGCAGTTCTCGTTGAGCTTCGCTTCCGGCGTGAACAGGTTGATGAGGCCGCCGTCTTTCTGCTTCTTGAAGTAATCCTTGTCGCGATGGCGCGACCACACTTCGAAGTCGTTGAAGTCGTGCGCCGCCGTGATCTTCACCGCGCCGGAGCCCTTCTCCGGATCGGGATATTCGTCGGCGATCACCGGGATCAACCGATTGGCGAGCGGCAGTGTGACCAGCCTGCCGACCAGATGCTTGTAGCGCTCGTCATCCGGATGGACGGCGACCGCGCCGTCGCCCAGCATCGTCTCGGGGCGCGTCGTCGCGATCGTCAGAAACTTGGTCGGGTCGTCAGCCAGCGGATAGCGGAAGTGCCACATCGAGCCCTTGGTCTCGACCTGCATCACCTCGAGATCGGAGATCGCGGTCAGCAGCTTGGGATCCCAGTTGACCAGCCGCTTGTCCTTGTAAATCAGGCCGTCGCGGTAAAGCTCGACGAATACCTTGAGCACCGCGCGCGACAGGCCCTCGTCCATCGTGAAGCGCTCGCGCGACCAGTCGCAGGACGCACCGAGCCGCTTGAGCTGATTGATGATGGTGCCGCCGGACTCCGCCTTCCATTCCCACACGCGCTTGAGGAACGCCTCGCGGCCCATCTCGCGGCGGCCGGGCAACTGACGCTCCATCAACTGACGCTCGACCACCATCTGCGTCGCGATGCCGGCATGATCGGTGCCGGGCTGCCACAGCACGTCCTTGCCGCGCATGCGCTCGAACCGGCACAGGATGTCCTGCAGCGTGTTGTTGAGCGCATGGCCCATATGCAGTGAGCCGGTGACGTTCGGCGGCGGAATGACGATAGAGTAAGGCTTCGCTCCGGCGCGCTCCGGCCGCCCGGCCTTGAACGCGCCTGCTTTTTCCCACGCCGCGTAGATGCGCTGCTCGACGTCGCCCGACTGGTAGGTTTTCTCGATCATCCGATTTCGCTTCGCCAACGATGCGCGCTAGAAAGCCCGCCAAATCTTGAGAGTCAACGTGTCCCTGCCCGAGCCCGGAAACGAACGCGCGCTCCGCCGCGCCATTTTGATGATGGCCGTTGCGGCTTTCGCCTCAGGCTTCTCGCTGCGCGTCTCCGACCCGCTGCTGCCGCAGATTGCGCTGGAATTCAGCGCCAGCGTCGGCGCCGCGGCCGCCATCGTGACCGCTTACGCGATTCCCTACGGCATCACGCAGGCCTTCGCCGGCCTGTTCGGCGACCGGCTCGGCAAGTGTCAGGCGGTGGCCGCGACCTGTGCGGTCTCCTGCGTGCTGGTGCTGCTGTGCGCGTTCTCGCAGTCGCTCTCCCAACTCACCATCGCCCGCTTTATCTGTGCGCCGGCGGCCGCCACCATCATCCCGCTCGGCATGGCCTATGTCGGCGACGTTGTGCCCTATGAACGGCGTCAGCCGGTGCTGGCGCGCTTCCTCGCCGGCCAGATGATGGGAGTTATCGCCGGGCAGATCGCTGGCGGGATCATCGGCGACCATTTCGGCTGGCGCATGGTGTTCTTTGTGCTGGCCGGGATTTTTGCGGCCGCCGCGGCGGCGCTGGTTACCCAGTTTGGCCGCAATCCGTGGATGCAGCCGCTGCGGCGCGACGTCGAGAGCGGTCCGGGACTGATTGCCGACTACCGCAAGCTGTTCGCCAGCGGATGGGCGCGCTTCCTGCTGCTCGCCGTGTTCATTGAAGGCGCAATATTCTTCGGCGCGTTGACCTATATCTCCGCGCATTTGCACGCCGTCTTTGCGCTCAGCTTTTCGGTGATCGGCGCGATCGTTGCAGGCTTCGGCGTCGGCAGCGTGCTCTACGCGATCAGCGTTCACCGGCTGCTCGGCGCACTCGGCGAACGCGGCCTCGTGATCGGCGGCGGGCTGATCGGCATGTTCGGCTATCTGCTGCTAGCCGGCGCGCCGATCTGGGAGACCGCACCGATTGCGACGATCGCGCTCGGCCTCGGCTATTACATGCTGCACAACACACTGCAAACCGGCGCGACACAGGTGCTGCCGGAAGCACGCGGCACCGCCGTCGCCGGTTTCTCGTCGGCGCTGTTTCTCGGCCAGAGCACCGGCGTCGCGATTGCGGCGCCGATCGTCAACCGCAGCGGCACAGGTTTGGTTTTTCTGATCGCGGCAGTGCTATGGCCGGTCCTGGCGATCTGGATCGCGCGGCGCCTCAAGCATCATCAGCAGGCGGGCTAGCGGCCGCGCGAAACGCGCTCGATCTCGGCGCGGACGATGCGGTCCACCAATCCGGGCAGATTGTCGTCGAGCCACGACTTGAGCATCGGGCGCAGCATTTCCTTCACCAGATCCTCGAGCGTGCGGGCATTGTTGCCGAGCACGGTGTGCGCCAATGAATTGAAGGCGCTGTCGACCGCATTGGCGGTCGTCGCCGACAGCAGATTGCGATCCGGCACGAATTGCTTGCGCGCCTCTTCGACGGCGCGAATGGCCGGCTCGGGCGGCAGCGGAACCGGATCGGGCGCGCGGTCCGAAAACACCACATCCGATTGACCGTCGATGGTGCGGAACGCCGATGGCGCGGCAGGCGGCGGCGGAGGCGCGGCCATCGCTTCGGTGAGGTCGAGCACATCTGCGCTCGGCGGTGGCGGCGCAGTAGGTGGTGGCGGTGCGACGGGCTTTACTTCGGCAACTGGCACCGGCCGTGGCGGCGGCGCAACGGGCCTTGGTGCAGGCGCGGGTTTTTCGGCAACGGCGGCCGGAGCCGGCGCGGGTGCGGATGCGGGTGCGACCTCTTGCGGCTTCGACGCCGGCTTGGCCTCGTCGTCGGCAATAATCCGGCGAATGGAGGCTAAAATTTCCTCCATTGAGGGTTCTTGCGCCTTCGCCGGTTGGCTCATTGCCGGTACCCCGCAGTCCTCGAATTACGCAGGCGCGAATCAACCGAATCGCGCCACGGCTGCATTTTATACGCTACCGGGCTTTCAATGTCGGCTCGAATTGCGCAGATGCGCCGCTGTGAACACCTTTAGCGGCCGTCCGGATTGCGCACTCCGGCCCAGGCGTCGCGGACCTGATGGTAGTGGACCTGGGCGTCGTAGACCGGCACGTGCAGGCCCAGGACCTGCGGCGACAGACGGCCGACCGACGCGAGCAGCGTGTAGGACGCCACCACGCGATCACGCTGGGCGCTGACCAGCGAAACGCGCGCGTTGACGAGTTCCTGCTGGGCATTGAGGACGTCGAGCGTGGTGCGCTGGCCCACCCGCGCCTCCTCGCGCACGCCGTTCAACGCGATCTCAGTGGCCTGCACCTGCGCCTGGGTCGCTTCGATATTCGCCTTGGCGGCTTCGAGCTGCCCCCACGATTGCACGACACCCTGTCGGACCTGATCGCGCGCGGTGTCGAGGTCGATGCGCTTCTGGCCGAGCGTTTCCTTCGCCTGCCGGATCGCGGAGTACTCGGCGCCGCCCTGGTAGATCGGCACCGAAAGCTGGCCGATCACCTGCGCGCTGTAGTTATTCGCGGCGGATATCGTTGCCCATTCCGACCTGATGACGCTGCCTTGCACCGACACCGTCGGCATCAAGGCGCCCTCGGCGATCTTGACCTGCGAAAGCGCGGCATCGACGTTGTACTGCGCGGTGGTCACGTTCGGGTGCTGGGCATTGCCCGCCGAAACGGCCGCTATCTGCGTGTTGGGCGAAAAGCGGTCGACCGGCGAAGCGGCGGTCAGATTATGCGGCTCGCGGCCGATCACCTGCCGGTAGATCGCGGCGGACGTCTTGTAATTGGCCTCAGCAAGGAGAACCGACGAACGGCCAGCCGCAAGCCGCGATTCCGACTGCGCGACGTCGGTACGGGTGACTTCGCCGACGTTGAAGCGATCGCGGGTCTGCCGCAGTTGCTCCTGCAACACCTCGACGTTACGGCGTTGCAGATCGAGGATCGCGGTGTCGCGCAGCAAATTCATGTACGCGCCGGCGGCGTTGAGCAGCACGGTCTGCTCGGTCGCGCGCAGTGTCTCGCGCGCGGCGAGCACCTGACTCTCGGCCTGGCGCGTCTTGTTGCCGGTCTGGAAGCCGTTGAACAGCGTCTGCGTCGCGGTGACGCCGTAGCTCAGCGGCGCGACGTTGTCGGTGAGGTTCGCGAAGACGCCGCCGGTTTTGGTGCTGACCTCCTGATGGAGCGCACCGCCGGTGACCGTCGCCGACACTTTCGGCCGATAGCCCGACAAGGCCTGCGGCACGTTTTCGTCGGTCGCGCGCACCGAGGCGCGCTGCGAGTTCAGCGTCGGGTTGTTCTGGTAGGCCTCGATCAGCGCGGATTCCAGCGTCTCCGCATGCGCGGCATACGTCAGCGCGCCGCCGACGAACACGGCGATCGCACCGAGACGCGAACCGACAATGAAGCCACGCCGCAACATTGAATACCCACAACGGGCCAAGAGAATCCCGCCCGTACCAGCAGTGACGCAACATAGGGGGTGGTTTCGGGGCTTGAAACCCCCAGACCCGAAGTCGCCCACAAAAACCTAGTTCCCGTGGCTAATCCGCCGCAACGGGAAATATGGCAAGCCTTAGAAGACGAAAGCCGGGGCTTTCGCAAATCCGGGCAGCGGCGCCGCCGCGGCGTCGAATAAGGCACGGCTGCTGAAATTATCGCCGTCGCGCAGATAGAGCGTCGCCTTGCCGGGCGCCGCGCCCATGACGCAGAGCAGCCGGCCGCCATCCTTGAGTTGCTGGAAGAGCGCGGGCGGGATGACCTCGCAGGCGCCGTTGAGCAGAATAATGTCGTAGGGCGCCGCGGCCGCCCAGCCGGCGGTCAGCGCGCCCGTCACAACGGTGGCCGCATCGCCGACATTCTTCTGCGCCGCCCGAGACAGCGCGGCATCATCTTCGAGCGCGGTGACCTCGCCGGCCAGCCGCGCCCACACCGCCGCCGAGTAACCGCTGCCGCCGGCAATATCGAGCACGCGATCGGTCGAGCGTGGTCCAACCGCCTGGATCAGCTTGGCAAGCACCGCGGGCTTGAGCAGTCGGCGCGCCTTGGCGCCATCACCGAGCGGCACCTCATAATCGAGATAGGCCAGGCCCTGCTTTGCCGCCGGCATGAAGCGCTCGCGCGGCACCTGAAGGAATGCGTCAATCACGCGCAGGTCCGTCACGTCCTGCGTGCGGACCTGACAATCGACCATGTTCCGGCGCGCGGCGGCAAATTCATCCATGGAGAGGCTCTGGTGCAGCGAAACGAAACTCGCGGTTCTTGTGCGGCAACCTCCCCCAAAAGGCAAGGCGCACAGCGAGTTCTGCCCCGAAACTGCGTCGATAGCGAAGGTTGTCCGTCCAGTGCCGCTCCTATATAGCGGGGACCCGGATGGCCACGTGGCGGAGTGGTGACGCAGCGGACTGCAAATCCGCGTACCCCGGTTCAATTCCGGGCGTGGCCTCCAATTTCCGCCTTTCGCGCGGCAAACCGGGTCCGTTCACGCTTTGCAAAGCAGTTTGGCTTTGTTATAGGCCCGCCTGCTGACGAAACGGCGTGTTCCCTGGTAGCTCAGCGGTAGAGCATTCGACTGTTAATCGAATGGTCGCTGGTTCGATCCCAGCCCAGGGAGCCAACTCACAGCATGGCGATGACGCGACCGCTCGCGAGCCCCCTCTCCACCGACCTTTACGAACTCAACATGGTCCAGGCCTATCTGGACCAGGGCGAGGACGCCGACGCTGTCTTCGAGTTTTTTTTCCGCCGGCTGCCGGCGCGCCGTAATTTCCTGCTCGCCGCAGGACTGGAGACCGCGCTCGATTACCTCGAGACGTTGCGGTTCACGCCTGAAGAGATCGACTGGCTCGCCAAGACCGGGCGCTTTCGCAAGAACCTGATCGATTACCTCGCCGATTTCCGCTTCACCGGCGATATCCACGCCATTCCGGAAGGCACCGTCGTCTTCCCGCATGAGCCGCTGATCCGGATTACCGCGCCGCTGCCGGAGGCGCAGCTCATTGAATCGCGGATCATCAACATCCTGCATTTCCAGTCGCTGATCGCCTCGAAGGCGGCCCGCATGGTGCTGACGGCGGACGGCAAATCGCTGGCCGATTTCGGCCTGCGTTCCGCGCATGGCGCCGAAGCGGGCCTGCTCTCCGCGCGCGCCAGCTACATCGCCGGCTTTGGCGGCGCCGCCAATGTCGAAGCCGGGATGAAATTCGGCATTCCGGTGGTCGGCACGATGGCGCACTCGTTCGTGCAGATCCACGACGATGAAGCCGCTGCGTTCGAAGATTTCGCCCGCGCGCGGCCGGATGGCGTCGTGCTTCTGATCGACACCTTCGACACCGAGGCCGGCGCGCGCAAGGTCGTGGCGCTCGCGGACAAGCTCAGAAAAGACGGCATCGTGATCCGCGGCGTGCGCATCGACTCGGGCGACCTGATCGCGATGTCGCGCAAGGTGCGCGCCATCCTCGACGCGGGCGGGCTGAAGGACGTCATCATCCTGGTCAGCGGCGGCGTCGACGAGGATTTCATCGCCAAGGTCGTGGCGGCCGGCGCGCCGATCGACGGCTTCGGCGTCGGCGCCAGCCTCGACGCCTCATCCGACGCGCCGGTGCTCGACTGC
>DASZXA010000012.1:0-15439 GCA_035546455.1 Pseudolabrys sp. | reverse complement strand
AGCGCACGTAGACCATGGTGCCGTAACGGCCCTGCACTTCCGGGTCCATCCAGCGCAAAATGAGAATGCGGCCGTCGAAGGAAACGACCTCGCGGTCGTCGCTCGACGCCGGCGGCTCGTCTTTCGGTCCGATATAGGTCTTATGGTTCGGCGCGCCCTTGAGCGCGAGCTCGGACGGCGTTGCCTGATCGGCGAGGTGCATCATCACGCCGCCGGTCGGTCCGAGCGTGATGACGTAAGGCTGCTTGCACTGCGCGGCGGCGGCGACCTCGATGCGCGGACGGTCTTCGTCCTTGTGATAGGCGGCAAGGCCCCAGCGGCCGACGATATCCTGCGGCGGGAAGGCCGGCGGCAATGTCGGCATCACCGGCGCAGCGGCGGGCTCCTCCGGCGCCGGCGAAGGCGCGAACGGATTGGTGGTGGCGCATGCGCCGAGCCCAAGGCCGAGCCCGGCGAGAAGCAGAAAAGTCGGCAAATGGCGCTGTACGGTCATTGCGGGTCCCGCGGCGAAGTAAAATTGACTTTGCGGGGCAATAACGCCGAGCGCAAGCACGGGTTTAGAGGCGCGGCCGCGCGCGGTGCTAATTCGCGCGGCCGATGCAGCCGGGCCACGCGCGTTGTTCTTGACACTTCTGGCGCCAACCCTTATGTCCCGCGCGGGCTTTTAGCACTCTTTGAGACGGAGTGCTAAGGTACTCAAGAACAACGACTTTCAACCAATCGCGCCCTGCCGCGCCGACGAGGAAAACATGGCCAAGACCAAGTTTCGCCCCCTGCACGACCGCGTGGTCGTCAAGCGCATCGAAGCCGACCTGAAGACCAAGGGTGGCATCATCATTCCCGATACCGCCCAAGAGAAGCCGAGCCAGGGCGAAGTCATCGCCGTCGGCCCCGGCGGCCGCGACGAGAGCGGCAAGCTCATCCCGATCGACATCAAGACCGGCGACAAGGTGCTGTTCGGCAAGTGGTCGGGCACCGAGGTGAAGCTCGACGGCGAGGACCTCCTGATCATGAAGGAGTCCGACATCATGGGCGTGATCGCCTGACACGATCCTCGTCCTGAGGAGGCGCCGAAGGCGCCGTCTCGAAGGACGAGAGCAACCAATCCCGGCGCCGTCCTTCGAGACGCAGGCTACGCCTGCTCCTCGGGATGAGGGTCAAAGCAATAAATCCAACGGAGTAATGTGAAATGGCTGCCAAGGACGTAAAATTTTCCGGCGATGCGCGCGATCGCATGCTGCGCGGCGTCGACATTCTCGCCAACGCGGTGAAGGTCACCCTCGGCCCCAAGGGCCGCAACGTCGTCATCGACAAGTCGTTCGGCGCCCCCCGCATCACCAAGGACGGCGTTACTGTCGCCAAGGAAATCGAGCTTGAGGACAAGTTCGAGAACATGGGCGCGCAGATGGTGCGCGAAGTCGCCTCCAAGACCAACGACCTCGCCGGCGACGGCACCACCACCGCGACCGTGCTGGCCCAGGCTATCGTGCGCGAAGGCGCCAAGTCGGTTGCCGCCGGCATGAACCCGATGGACCTGAAGCGCGGCATCGACATCGCGGTCGCTGCGGTGGTTAAGGACATCGAGAAGCGCGCCAAGCCGGTCGCCTCCTCCGCGGAAGTCGCGCAGGTCGGCACCATCTCGGCCAACGGCGATGCCGCTATCGGAAAAATGATCGCCCAGGCGATGCAGAAGGTCGGCAACGAGGGTGTCATCACCGTCGAGGAAAACAAGTCGCTCGAAACCGATGTCGACATCGTCGAGGGCATGAAGTTCGACCGCGGCTACCTCTCGCCCTACTTCGTCACCAATGCGGAGAAGATGACGGCCGAACTCGAGGATGCCTACATCCTGCTGCACGAGAAGAAGCTGTCCGGCCTGCAGTCCATGCTGCCGGTGCTCGAAGCCGTTGTGCAGTCGGGCAAGCCGCTGCTGATCCTTGCGGAGGACGTCGAAGGCGAAGCGCTGGCGACCCTCGTCGTCAACCGTCTCCGTGGCGGCCTCAAGGTCGCGGCCGTCAAGGCGCCCGGCTTCGGCGATCGCCGCAAGGCCATGCTCGAGGACATCGCGATCCTCACCGGCGGCCAGCTCATCTCCGAGGACCTCGGCATCAAGCTCGAGAACGTGACCCTCAACATGCTGGGCCGCGCCAAGAAGGTGATCATCGAGAAAGAGAAGACCACCATCGTCAACGGCGCCGGCAAGAAAGCCGACATCGAGGCGCGGATCGCCCAGATCAAGGCTCAGATCGAGGAAACCACCTCGGATTACGACAAGGAAAAGCTGCAGGAACGGCTGGCGAAGCTCGCCGGCGGCGTTGCGGTGATCCGCGTCGGCGGTGCGACCGAGGTCGAGGTCAAGGAGAAGAAAGACCGCGTCGAGGACGCCCTCAACGCGACCCGCGCCGCGGTGCAGGAAGGCATCGTGCCGGGCGGCGGCGTCGCGCTGCTGCGCGCCAAGAAGGCGGTCGGCAAGCTGACCAACGACAATGCCGACGTTCAGGCCGGCATCAACATCGTGCTCAAGGCGCTGGAGGCTCCGTGCCGCCAGATCGCCGAGAACGCCGGTGTCGAAGGCTCGATCGTGGTCGGCAAGATCATGGACGAGAAGTCGGAGACTTTCGGCTTCAACGCCCAGGACGAGAAGTATGTCGACATGCTCTCGGCCGGCATCGTCGATCCGGCCAAGGTCGTGCGCACGGCTCTGCAAGATGCGGCCTCGATCGCCGGCCTGCTGATTACCACCGAAGCCATGGTGGCCGAGGTGCCGAAGGAAGCGGCGGCTCCGGCGATGCCGGCTGGCGGCGGAATGGGCGGCATGGGCTTCTAAGCCCGGCGCTCACGACAAATACAAAGGCCCGGCTAATCACCGGGCCTTTTTCTTTTGCGGTTCAGCCAGCGTTGGCGGCGAGCCAGCTCGCCGTACGCAACAGGCGAGCGTCGTCGTTGAAAGCCCCGACCAATTGCACGCCGATCGGCATTTTGTTCTGGCTTTGCAGCAGCGGCAGTGTAATCGCTGGCAGACCCAACAGGCTCCACAGCGAGTTGAACACCGGATTGCCGGTCGCGGTCCCTTCCGGCGCAGCACCGGGCGCCGAGAGCGTGATGATCGCGTCGCAGCGTTCGAACAGCGGCGCCAACTCATCGCGCAACCTCTGTCGGAGCGCGATCATTTCCAGATAGCGGGTTGCCGTGACCTGCCGACCCTCAGCCATCAACTCATGGAAGCGCTGGCTGACCTTGTCGCCGCCCTTGTCGGCGACCTCGCCGAGATTGAAGGCCATCTCGGCCGCCATCACCGTGCGCTGTGCGTCCCAAGCTTCGGCGTAATACGACGGCAGATCGTGGCTGAAGCAGGCACCGCCGAGTTTTTTCACCAGGCCTTCAAGCGCCTGGCGCGCCTCCGCATCGGCCTTGTCCCAGACCGGCGTCTTCACGAACGCGAAGCGAGGCGCGCGCGAGGGCTTTTCAGCGCCAACCTGCCGGAAATTGGACGACGCCAGCGGCCGCGTGTCGGGATCGAGCGCGTCGTAACCTGCGATGACGTCGAGCGTCAGCGCAAGGTCCTCAACCGAACGCGCGAACGGCCCCATGTGATCGAGCGTACGCGACAGCGAGAGCACGCCGCCGCGCGACACCAGCCCGCGGCTCGGCTTGATCGCAAACACGCCGCAGAACGAGGCCGGGCGGATGATCGAGCCGTTGGTCTGCGAGCCGATTGCCAGCGGCACCATCCCTGCTGCAACAGCGGCCGCCGTGCCGGACGACGAGCCGCCCGGCGTGCGCTTGGAGTCGTGCGGGTTACGCGTCTTGCCGGGCGTGAAATAGGCCATCTCGGTGGTGACGGTCTTGCCGATGATGATGGCGCCGGCGGCGCGCAACCTGATCACCAGCGTTGCGTCGGCGCTCGGCCTGCGGCCAGCCAAAGCCGCTGTTCCGCATTCGGTCGGATAATCTGTGGTGTCGACGATGTCCTTGATGCCGACGGGAACGCCATGCAGCGGGCCGAGCGGCTTGCCGCTCTTGCGCCAGTCGTCGCAGGCCTTCGCCTGCGCGAGGGCATGTTGCGGGTCGATGTGGATGAAGGCCTGCACCACCGGCTCAACCGCGTCGATCCGGTCCAGGCAGGCAGCGGCGTAATCCCGCGCCGAGAAATCGCCTTTGGCGATGCCGGAAGCCGCCTGCGTCGCCGTCAGCTCGACAAGCTTCACGTCAGTCCCGCCTGCTCCGGATAAAGCCTAGTGGCCTGCGTAGATGAGGCCTGGCAACCAAACGACGATGGCCGGGAAAATGATGCAAAGACCGACCCCGATCCATTGCAGCACCATGAAATTGATCGCTGCTTTGAAGATCGTGGCCATCGTGATCTGCGGCGGCGCAACGCTCTTCAGATAGAACAACGAATAGCCGAATGGCGGCGACAGGAACGCCATCTGCATGTTGACCATGAAGATGACGCCGTACCACAGCGCGACGTCGTCCGGCTTGACACCCGGCAGGCCAAACACGCCTTCCCAAGGCAGGCTTTTCATGATCGGCAGGAAAATCGGCACAGTGAGCAACAGGATGCCTACCCAGTCGAGGAACATGCCGAGCACGAACAGGATCACCATCATCAGCATCAGAATGCCGTAAGGCGGCAGGCCGGTGCCGAGGATCGAGTTGGCAACGAAGGTCTGTCCGCCCTTCACGATGAAGAAGCCGACGAACATCGTGGCGCCGAAGAAAATCCACATCACCATCGCGGTCGCCTTCAGCGTCGCAATGGCGGCTTCCTGGATGCCGGGCCAGTTCAGACGGCGATGCAGCGCCGAGATGAACAGTGCGCCGAAGGTGCCAATGCCGGCCGCCTCGACCGGAGTCGCAATGCCGACGAAGATCACGCCCAGCACCAGGACGATCAGCAGGATCGGCGCGATGGTGTTCTTGAGCAGTTGCAGCTTTTCGCGGCCGCTGACCCGCTCTTCCGGCGGCAGCGCCGGGCCGAGGCTCGGGTTGATGTAGCAACGAACCAGGATGTAGCTGACGTAGAGGCCGGACAGCAGCAGGCCGGGGAAGATCGAGCCGACCAGCAGTTCGCCCAGCGATTGCTGCGCCACCACGGCGTAAACGATCGCCATGACCGACGGCGGAATGAGGATGCCAAGGGTCCCACCAGACAGCAGCGCGCCGCAGGCGAGTTTCTCGTCGTAGCCGCGCTTGAGCATCGCGGGCAGCGCAATCATTCCCATCGTCACTTCGGTGGCGCCGACCACGCCGACCATTGCGGCGAGCGCGGTACAGGCGATAACGGTGGCCGCCGCCAGGCCACCTTTCACCGAGCCGAGCCATTTATAAACCGCGTCGAATAGCTCCTCGATGATGCCGGCCTTTTCCAGCACAGCCGCCATGAAGATAAACAGCGGCACGGCGGACAATTGATAGTCCGTCATGAACGGGAAGATGCGCGACGGCATCATGTTCAGGATGGCGGGATTGCCGAACACGAACAAAAAGATGACGGCGAGGCTGCCCGTGCAGAACGCCATCGGCAGGCCGAGCGCCAGCAGAATGGCGAGCGAGCCGAACAGCAGGACCGTCAGCCATGCGATATCGATTTCCAATCCCATGGCTCAGGCCCTCCGGCTCGTGACCAGGACAATGTCCTTGATCAGCTTTGAGAGGCCCTGCAGCACCATCAAGAAGGCGCCAAGCGGGAGCATCACCTTGACGGGCCAGTATTGAATCCCCCACTCGGTAAACGACACTTCGGAATTATTGATTGCATCGAGCGCGAAGCGCGTGCCGGTCCACGCCATCGTCACCATGAAGATGAAGAAGAACACCGAGGTGATGATGTCGGCGATCGCCCTGCCGCGCGTTGACAGTTTTACGTAGAACACATCGACGCGGACGTGTTGGTCTTCGCGGTAGGCGTACGCGCCGCACAGCATGTATTGCATGCCGTACATCAGGAACATGCTCTCGTGCACCCAATTGGTGGGCGAGTTGAACACGAAGCGCGCAATGACTTCGTAGTAGTACACGAAGACCGAGATTACCGCCCAATACGCGACGAATTCGCCGGCGCGAACGTTGAACCATTCAAGCGCATCGGTGACCCGCGTGTGGAGATGCATAGTCGGATCTTCTTGAGTTCCGATCGGCGGCATTTCCGGCGGCGGCGGCTCGACAGCGACCGCTTCATTGGCTTCGCGCGCGCGCTGCTTGCGCACCAGCATCGGCATCAGAACGGCATCGATCGCGAGCATGACCGCCAGCAGGATCGCGAGCCAGTTCGACCAGCTCTGCCATTGCGCCATGTGGGCGCGTTCAAAATCGGCTTCTGTCTTCGCTTTCGCTTCGTCGGCCTTGGCTTTTTCGAGGCGCGCCTGCTCGTTCTGCGTCATCGAGACGCCGGGCGGCAAGGTCAGGCGACGTACCGCACTCACGGCTGTTTCATAAGCCGCATGAGTGCGCGAGACATCCTCGCGGCGATCCCGGATGCCATCGCTGACATGCAGGCTCAACAGAAAGACAGGGACAAAAATGAAGCCCCACATGCTCCGCAGATAGAAACGGTGCAGGCCCATGATGCCGCCGGTAGCCCAGAACAGATAGGCTATGAACAGCGACGGGCCGCGCGGAACGCCACGCTTGAGCTGCCGCTGCACGAAGTACATCGCGACCAGCGGAAACAGGATCAGCGTGCCCCAGTAGAGCCAGTGCGGCAGTATGAAGTTGAGATGTGGCATTGAATTCCCCCGGCCGCCCGGCCAGCAAGTGCGGCGGAGACTCGCCCGCAGGCAGGTCTCCGCCGCTGTGTCTTGTCAGCTTTCTTAGAGGTCGATCTTCTGACCCTTGTACATGTCAGGCGTCACGTAACCGACCGTCGGCGATTCCATGATCTCAAGCTGAGCCTTGAACAGACGCGCAGCGTCCTTGTCCTTGTTGGCCCACTTGAACCAGATCGGGGTCGCGATGCGCTGCCACTTGTCGAGATCTTCCGCCGGCATGCGCAGCACCTGGGTCCCGGCCTTCTCGAACTTCGGCCAGGTTTCCATGTCCGCCTTCTGGATCGCGCCGAAGTGCAGGGCGGAGTACGCCTCGACTTCGTTCTCGAACCACAGCTTCATCTGCGGCGAGAGCTTGTTCCAGACGTTCATGTTGACCACGATGTCCATCAAGTCGACCGGCTGATAGATCGACTCGAGGCCAGCCGGGCCCGTCCAGATGTACTTGGTCACTTGCTGGAAGCCGAGGTCCCAGTTGACCGCCGGACCGGTGTAGTCTGCCGCGTCGACGGTGCCTTTCTCCAGCGCCGAGAACACCTCGCCGCCCGGGAGCAACGTGGTGCGGGCGCCAGCCGCCGCAAAGCCCTCGGCGATCATGCCCCCGGGAACGCGGATCTTGAGATCCTTGAAGTCCTCGATCGAACGGATCGGCTTCTTCGAGTGGACGATGTTCGGGCCGTGATGCACGCGGCCGACCCAGAACAGGCCCTGCTTCGCGTAGATCTCGCGGGCCATCTTCACGCCGTCCTTGCCGTAGAAGAAGATGTCCCATTCGTGCGGATAGCGCAGGCCCATCAGGTACGATGACAGGAACGCCGTCGCCGGGATCTTGCCGACCCAATAGACGCAGAACGAGTTCATCGCCTCGAGCACGCCGTTCTTGACGCCGTCGAGCAGTTCGAAGTCGCCGACCACTTCTTTCGCGGCGAACGGCTTGAGCTCGAGCTCACCACCGGTTTTTTCCTTGATGCTGTTGCACCAGGTCTTGAACGTATTGAGGCCGACGCCGGCCGGCCACGATGTTTGAATCTTCCATGTTGTCGTCGTAGCCGCCTCCGCATTGCGGATGTACGGCGCGCTGACAGCCGCGGCGGCCGCAGCGCTTACAAAAGCGCGACGAGTAGTTTGTCTTTTGTCGCCCATTTGAGAAATCCTCCCTTCCCGTTTTTCTGTCTGTTTTGGCCTTATAATAACGACACAGATCGGTATTTATTCCAGCAGCGCGTGATCGTAGGGCGTGATATTGCCCCGTGCAACAGAGACGGCCGTAGGGCTGCCCAACATTTGACGATCTGCCCGCGGAAATGGACGAACCACCACCGAGCCGCGAACAGGCTTCGGCGATCCTGAATGGTCATTCTGCTTTGCATCAATTGGAGAAATAGCCGTGTCTGGCATGTTTTCGACTCTGAAGGTCATCTGGCGGCTGTCGATCCCCTATTTCAAATCAGACGACAAATGGCGCGGCGGCATCTTGCTTGCCGCGGTGATCGCGATCGAGCTGTCGATCGTCGCCATCACGGTGCTGATCAACCAGTGGAACAATGCCTTCTATAACGCACTGCAAAATCGCGACTGGAACGCTTTCGTCTACCAGCTCTCCTATTTTTGCGTGCTGGCAGCGTTCTACATCGTGCTCGCGGTCTATCAGCTCTACCTGAACCAGTGGCTGCAAATCCGCTGGCGGCGCTGGATGACTGCCGCCTATCTCGACCACTGGCTCGAAGGCGCCAACCACTACCGGATGCAACTTCTTGGCGATGCCGCCGACAATCCCGACCAACGCATCGCCGAGGACATCCAGCTTTTCATCGATCGCACGCTGACCATCGGCATCGGCCTCCTCAGCTCGATCGTCACGCTTGGCTCATTCGCCGCCATCCTGTGGTCGCTGTCGGCCGCAGCGCCGCTGCACGTCTTCGGCGATGCATTGAACATTCCCGGATATCTGGTTTGGGCGGCGCTGATCTACGCCGCGGTCGGCACGCTGTTTACGCACCTGATCGGCCGTCCGCTGATTCCACTGAACTTCCTCCAGCAGCGTTACGAAGCGGACTTCCGTTTCAACCTGGTGCGCGTGCGCGAGAATTCCGAGCAGATCGCACTGCTCGACGGCGAACCGGCGGAACGCGACCGCCTGCTCGGGCGCTTTGGCAATATCATCGCCAACTGGCATCTGTTGATGTCGCGGCAAAAGCGGCTGACGTTCTTCACCGCCGGCTATTCGCAGCTTTCGGTGGTCTTCCCCTTCATTATGGTGAGCCCGGCCTATTTCGCCGGCGCGATGCAGCTTGGCGGGCTAATGCAGACCGCATCGGCCTTCGGCAGCGTGCAAGGCGCCCTCTCCTTCTTTATTACGGTCTACCGCTCGCTCGCAGAGTGGCGAGCCGTGGTCGAACGACTGGCCGGCTTCGACCGTGCGGTCGCGACCGCTCGTGCCGCAGCCGTGACGCCACCGGTGATTGCGCTGGCACCGCGGGACGGCAACGCCATCCACTTCTCCGACCTCGCCGTGCGGCTGCCGAACGACGCGCCGCTGGTGAATGCAAATGACGTCACCATCGCAGTGAACGAGCGCGTGCTGGTGACCGGACCATCCGGCTCCGGCAAATCGACGCTGTTCCGCGCGATTGCCGGCGTCTGGCCGTTCGGCACCGGCACGATCAGCGTGCCGAAGAACGCCAAAGTGATGATGCTGCCGCAGCGGCCGTACTTCCCGATCGCGACACTGGCTTCCGCCGTGATTTATCCGGCCGAGCCCGGCTCATTCGCCATCGAGCGCGTCGCCGAAACGATTGCCGCCGTGGGCCTGCCGAAGCTCGCCGAGCGGATCGACGAGGAAGCCCACTGGAACCGGATGCTGTCGCTCGGCGAGCAGCAGCGGCTCGGCATTGCTCGCGCGCTGCTGCATGCGCCGGATTTCCTGTTCCTCGACGAGGCGACCGCGTCGCTCGACGAGCCATCGGAAGCCGCGCTCTACAGACTGCTGCAGGAGCGGCTGGCGAATTGCACGATCGTCTCGATCGGCCACCGCTCGACTTTGGCGGCGTTCCACCAGCGGCGGCTGACGCTTGCGCCGGACACCGGCGCGCATCTCGTTCAAGAGGCGGCTTTGGAAACGCGCTGACTCCCAAACACAACGGGCGGCCGCTTTTGGCGACCGCCCGCTGCTCAGGGAGGACAGTTCCGTTACTTCGCCATCAGCGCCGACAGCGTGGTGTCGACTTTCAGCGTGGCGATGAAGGTGTCGTTGCACCACTTGGTCGGGCTGCCGGCTGTCATCAGGAAGTTGCCGCAGTCGGTCCGGCTCTGATCGGTGCCGTGATAGCGCAGATCCAGCGTGAAGACCTTGTAGGTGAACGCGAGACCGACGTTCCAGTAAGTGTAGTCCGGATCGCCGAATCCGCTGGCAACGAAGCCGGAGCCGTCGATCCACCAGTGACCGAGCTCGCCGGAGACGTAGGTGCCGACATCGCCCCACTTCCACGGCGTCACCCACTTGCCGGTGATCGAACCGTAGAACGCGTCGGCCTTGTCGTTATTGCCAGGGGCAAGCGCGGCGAAGGTCGTCGAATAGTGCAGCAGGTCCGGCGTGTAGAAGCCGTTCGCGCCGATCGTCAGGTCCGGCGTGATCGCGTAAGCGAGCTTGGCGTAGATTTCCCAGAAGTCGCTCGCCGAGGTTGCGCCGTTACTGGTCTCGCTCGGATAGTAGTAGTAGATCGCACCGAGATCGGTCGACAACGCGCCGAAGGTGTTGCGCCAGCCGCCGTAAAGGTCGACCTCCGCCGACGGATCGGTGAAGCCGAGATTGCTCGGCCAATCGATGCGCGACACCGCGGTGCCGATGTAGAACTGGCCGATCGGCGTGTTGAACTGCGGCTCGATATAGATGCCGCCCGAGGCTTCGCGATTCGACTGCGACACGCCGCGGAAATTGTAGTCGGAGCCGACCCAGGCGCCGAACGCGATATCGAAAGCGGGCGTCGCCGGCGCAGCAGCCACTTTCGCGGCTTTCACCGGCATGTCCGCCGCGAATGCAGAACCCGACATCGCAACCGCTGCGACTACGGACAAAACGACTTTCTTCATTGACCAGCCCCTGTTCAGTTCACCCAGCAACATAGGCCTAACTTTCATTGGGCTTCGCAATGGGACAAGCAGAAAAGGTGAGCAACTGCCGCCTTTTTAGGCGGAATCGGCACCTATCAACAATGCCGGGTCACAAAGGAGTCATGTGTGGCATGGCGGCCACAACCCCTTGACGGGGAACCCCACCGGTGGGACGGGTGGGCGTACGCCGCCTTCAGGCTACTTTCTTGCGATTGGCGGCAAGCCGCTCGTCGACCAGCGCCACGGTGGCGTCCAGCGTCGGGTGGCTCATGCCCTTCTGCTTGCCGAGGAGCTGCACCAGCTTGTCGGCGCGCTCGATGTTCGGCGCACCGTTGTTGAGCGCGCGGGCGGCGGAGGCCGGACGCGACAGCGACTGCGCCGCGGCGGCGTACTTTTCGAACGGCACCAGGTCGTTGCGATCGGCGCCGAGCTTCACGCAGAGGTCGTTGACGAAGTTATAGACCGAGCGCGACTCCTCAAGATTGCTGTGCACGGCCTCCTGCGCGGTACGCATGCCGTCCTTGGTGATGCAGCGGTAGTTGCCGGCGCACAGCATCGCCCACTTGGCGAGCGGCACCCAGATCGAATCATAGGCTTTCAACTTCACCGGCAATTCGATCTTGCCTTCCGGCGCATCGAATCGCGCGCCTTCGACATCCTTCTCGAGCTGCTTGATGATCGCGGTATCTTTCGGATCGTCGAAGCGCGCGCACTTGAAGTTGGTCGGCAGCGTGACGAGCAGCTCGTTCGCCTTGCCGTCCGGCGGACGGATCGCCTGCGGGTCCGGCGAGTTCAGCGTGATCTTCTTCGGGCTGACGGAATCCCACACGGTCGGATCGGTGTAGGCCGCTTTCAGCGGCTCATAATCGAGCCCGGGGATGCGCTTGATGTAAGGCAGCGGCGGCATGTTCATGATCGACATGCAGGGCTTGCCGGACTTGCCGACCGCGTCGAGCAACTGGCGCACGCCGTCGGAGCGGTATTGCGGCTCCTGCATGCAGAGGCCAATCAGGTCGTATTTCGACGGGTCGACGCCGGTCGCCGGACCGGCCGTCACCTTGCCTGGCAGCTTGCGCGATTCCAGCAGCACCGGGTCTTTCCGGCCGCGCACCGGCATCTTCACCTTGAAGCCTTCGGCGTTGATGAGGTCGGCTTCGGCCGGCAGGCAGACCAGATGGATGCTATGGCCGCCGAACAGGAGCTTCGATGCGAGCAGCGATCCGTAAGACGCGCCCAGCAGAAGAATGTTGTAAGCCATAGCGGATCGCTCCCTGTTTCCTTGGGCCGACTGACGAAGTGCCCTGTGACGATTGTTGAGCAGAGTCTAAGCGCGCGAGTCCAATGATGCAATGCGGGTTGCTGTTTCTGTCATTCCCGCGAAGGCGGGACTCCAATACACCGCAGCGCCTCGTGTTTTGAGCAAGCGCCATCGCCCCTGTTAGCGACGCGGGGGCGTCGTCTTCTCTTTCTTGCCCTTCGGCCAAAGCCGAAGGGGACGGAGCGCCGGGCGGCGCAACGTCTCGGTAGCTGCCTTGCGGCAGCGAGCCTCCGGCGAGAGGCTCGCGCCGGCCGGCGCTCCATCGCGGCGTTCTTCGGCGGCCTCGCGGCCACCTACTACGCCCCAGGTCCGCGCTTCCTGGGACGAGGCTCCGGCGGCTGTTAGCCGCCTCAGCCAGTCCCAGTCCAGCCGGCTCCCGGCAGAGCGGTCCTGATGCCGCCCGGGCGGGTCCCGGGGCCTCCCGAGCCCCTGCTTGCGAGGCAGGGCCGCGGGCGCCGCATCCGACCCCACCGTTACGAACGCCTCGCGACGGCGCCCTTCGACGAACCGGACCATTGGCATATAGTCCTGTCTAGGAATGTTGTCAAGCACGCGGCTGCTGTGGTCCCAGGGCGACGCAGCGCGTCCGGGAACCGATACCGCACACGGGTCGCGGGTAGCGGCCCCGGCGCGCAATGGCGGCGGCTCAGGCGGCCTCAGCCTCCTGGTTGACGGCGGTTTCCGCGATTTCCGTGAGCGTCGCGTCGGTCTTTTTCTCTTCCTGCAAGGTCTGGTCGAGCAGGCGCACGGCATTGTCCAGGCCCAATTCCCGAGCCCATGTCTTCAAAGTTCCGTAGCGCGAGATTTCGTAATGCTCGACCGCCTGCGCGGCCGCCAGCAATCCGGCATCGAGCGCAGGGGAACCCTTATAGTCCTCCATGATCTCGGCGCCCTCGTCGGTGATGCCGACGATCGCGTCGCAGGTCTTGCCCTGCGGCTTCTTGTCGATGCTGGCGAAAACCTTCTCGAGCCGCGCCACGTGACCTTCGGTCTCCGTGCGATGCTTGGCAAAAGCCTTTTTCAACGCGCTGGATTGCGCCGCCTTTTCCATCTTCGGCAGTGTTTTCAGGATCTTGTTTTCCGCGAAATAGATGTCCTTGAGCGTGTCGTGAAAGAGCTCGTCGAGTGTTTTCGATGACTTCTTTGCCATTTGGCTTCCTCTGCGTTGTTTTGTTGTTGGAGAGCAGTCCACGAATTCCGTGTGTGTGAGCAAATGGCGGGAACGAACCCGTCTCGCTCGGGCTTATAAGCCGCCATCATCACGGGAGGTTGCAATGGATCGCGAGCTTTTTAATTCAACGGTGTCGTGGGGCGCGATCGCCGCCGGCGCTGTCGTGTCATGCGCCGTCACCCTGCTTGTCATGGCGCTGGCGGTCGGCGGCGGACTCGCGCTGGTCTCGCCGTGGAGCGGGGAAGGCGTATCGGCAACGACGTTCGGCTGGTCGGCCGGCGTCGCATTGGTTTGTGTCGCGCTGATTGCTTCGTCGCTCGGCGGCTACATCACCGGCCGCCTGCGTCATGGTTGGGACGACGTTCATTCGGATGAGCGCTATTTCCGCGACACCGCGCACGGCCTCGTCGCGTGGGCCTTTGCTACCCTACTGACGGTGTCGGTACTCGCCGGCGCCGCGACCCATCTGCTGGCCGCGGCTTCGACCGGCTCCATTCCGGCCGCGGGCGCCGGCGCGGCGCAGGCCGCCTCGGCAAACGACGTCTATGTCGACCGGCTGCTGCGCTCCAATACGCCGAACCAGAACGCCAGTGCCGCCGATACCCGCGCGGAACTTTCGCGCGTCCTTGCCCCGATCAGCCGCCGCGGCGGACAGGTGTCGCAGGACGACCGCACCTACGCAGCGCAGGTCGTCGCCGCGCGCACCGGCCTGTCGCCGGATGAAGCGCAGAAGCGCGTCGACCAGACCATCGCCCAGGCCAAGGACGCGGCCGACAAGGCGCGCAAGGCGGCGCTTGCCGCCTCGCTGTGGGCCGCCATCGCCTTGCTCGTCGGCGCCCTCGGCGCAGCCATCGCCGCCGCCGAAGGCGGCAAGCTGCGCAACAGCCGCTGGTACGAGACGACAACCGTCACCACCCCCGCACCGCAAAGGATGTAACCCATGCCCATTCTGCTTTGGCTGCTCGGCGTGCCATTCAGCATCATCATCCTGCTGATGCTGTTCGGCGCGGCCTGACCGACAGAAAAAACACGCGCCGCACTCCCCCCAGCTGTCATCACCGGGCTTGTCCCGGTGATCCCGCTTAGATTGGCAATGTGCTCACCTAAGCGAGATGGCCGGGACATAAGGGCGTTCACGCCCGTCTTCGACGGGCTATGCGGGGAGAGGGACGCGCCGAGATCGCGCCGCGCGTTCAGGGCGCCCTCAATCCCCGGCGTTGGTGTAGGTGTAGGCGACGCGCGCGCCCCAGAACCAGTCGTGATTGCGCTGGCCGCAGAACGCGAAGGTGTAACCGTAATTGCTGTTGATGACCTTGCCCGCGGACGGCGGGACCGGGAAGGTGTGGTGCACGCGCTCCGCCGTGTCGTCATGCAGCGCCGCGGACGTGACGATGCCGAGCTTGCTGCCGCCGACGAGATCGTGGCGGACGAAATGGAAGATCGGGTCGCTGCTGGCGTCGCTGGCGTACCAGACGGAGAGCGCCGTGATGGTCGCGCCGTTCGGCAAATGCGGCGTGGCGAGATAGCAGCCGGTGCCGGTCATGTAGCCGTCGGTGAACAGCTTCGTGTAGTTGCCCGCCGCCGCGTTGTCGGCCGGAACGAGCGCCGCCGCCTCGATGTCGTAGTAGCCGGTATGCGCCGTGGAATACTTGAAGATCGTGTCGGTGACGGCACGCGCGCCGCCGCCGGACAGGAAGGCGACGATGAGGCCGCTTGCGGCGACGGCGACGACATGGCGCGATGCAAATGTCTTCATGGATAGGCCCCCGGTGCTGTGACAATGCGCAGAGGATAGCAGCGCAGACCGCGTCTGGCTTTAGCCGCTTGCGCTCAGCGCAGCCATTGCGTCAGGCCGCGCAGCGAGGCGACGAGCGCGGCCTGGCTCGACGTGCCGGTTTTATCGAACACCCGCTTGAGATGATTGCGCGCGGTGCCGATGCCGATGCCGAGCCGCGCGGCGATCGTCTCGAGGGCGAGGCCGCCGGCGAGCAGCGCGGCGATTTCGGTCTCGCGGCAGGTGAGGCGATAGGTGTCGGCGAGCGCCGCGCGGTCGAGCGCCGGCGGCGCGTC
>DASZXA010000011.1:0-18682 GCA_035546455.1 Pseudolabrys sp. | reverse complement strand
ACCGCAACGCGCGTCACCAGCAAGACACTGTTCGCAGCGAGTCTGTCGAAGGCGAGGCCGCACAGCCGACGGAAAGCCACGAGGTTGCGGCCACGTCCGACATCGTGCCGGGCGACGCCGCGCTCGATCAGATCGCGCCGGACGCCAACATCGTCCCCGCCGAAACCCTGTCGCCGGCGGACGACACGACCGAGCTTGCCGCGGACACCGAAGCCGCAGCGCCCGAAACCGGCACCGAAGAGACCGGCGAACCGGATGCCGCTCCAGGCGGCGAAGAGACCAGCGAGCCGGTCGAGCAGATCGAAGCGGCCGGTGAGACAAGCCCCGACGCCAGCAGCGCAAATGGCGAAGACCATGCTGAAGAAGACGCCGTCGAGTCCGTTGGCGGCGCCGACGCTCTCGAAGAAGCCCAGGAGCGTGCGCCGCGCGTTCGCGTGCGGCAATACAAGATCCAGGAAGTCATCAAGCGCCGGCAGGTGATGCTGGTGCAGGTGGTGAAGGAAGAGCGCGGCACCAAGGGCGCTGCGCTGACGACCTACCTCTCCCTCGCCGGCCGTTACTGCGTGCTGATGCCGAATACCTCTCGGGGCGGCGGCATCTCCCGCAAGATCACCTCGGCCGAGGATCGCTCGCGACTGAAGGAAATCGCCGGCGAGCTCGAGGTGCCGGAAGGCATGGGCGTGATCCTGCGCACCGCAGGCGCCAGCCGCACCAAGACCGAAGTCAAGCGCGACTTCGAATATCTGCTGCGCATCTGGGAGCAGGTTCGCGACCTGACGCTCAAATCAACGGCGCCGAAGCTCGTCTACGAAGAAGGCTCGCTCACCAAACGCTCGATCCGCGATCTTTACTCGAAGGACATCGAGGAGATCATCGTCGCCGGCGAGGACGGCTACAACGACGCCAAGGAATTCATGCGCATGCTCATGCCGAGCCATGCGAAGAACGTGAAGCTTTATCGCGACAGCCAGCCGATCTTCACGCGCTACGGCATCGAGAGCCAGCTCGACGCGATGTTCACGCCGACCGTGCAGCTCAAGTCGGGCGGCTATATCGTCATCAACCAGACCGAGGCGCTGGTCGCGATCGACGTCAACTCCGGCCGCGCCACCCGCGAACACTCGATCGAGGACACCGCGGTCAAGACCAACTCGGAAGCCGCGGACGAGATCGCCCGTCAGCTTCGCCTGCGCGATCTCGCCGGCCTGATCGTGATCGACTTCATCGACATGGATGAAGGCCGCAATAACCGGATCGTCGAGCGCCGCGTGAAAGAGGCGCTCAAGCACGACCGCGCCCGCATCCAGGTCGGCCGCATCTCGCATTTCGGCCTGCTGGAAATGTCGCGGCAGCGCATCCGCACCTCGGTGCTCGAAAGCTCGACCGAGAAGTGCCCGATCTGCGGCGGCTCCGGCCACGTGCGCTCGGTGTCTTCGGTGACGCTGGCGCTGCTGCGTGCGATCGAAGAGACGTTGCAGAAGGGCGCGACCCACAATCTGATCGTGCGGACCCGCGCCGAAGTCGCGCTCTACGTCCTCAACCAGAAGCGCAGCCACCTGCGTGGGCTGGAAGAGCGCTTCCGCATCACGATCACCGTGTCGGCCGATCCCGAAGTTGTCGGCACCCAGGCCTTCATCATCGACCGCGGCGAGCAGGTGCACAGCGCCGAAGCGGCGCGCGAACTCGCGGCTTCGCAACCGGTGGCATTTGCTTCCATCGAGGAAGATCCGGCCGACGAGGCGGCAGCCGAGGCAGACGAATTCGCCGACGCCGAATCCGAGGCCGAATCTGAAACCGAAACGGACGCCGCCCCGGCCGAAGCCGAGCACGAAGGCGGTCAACGCCGGCGACGGCGTCGCCGTGGCGGACGCGGTCGTGGACGCAACGGCCGCGGCCGTGATGCGAACGGCGGCGCTCCGAGCCACGAGGCAGGCAGCTACAGCGAACCGCAAGGCGAACAGACCGACGCAGCAATTGAGCAGGCCTTTGAACAGCCGGAGGATGACGCAGGCGAACCGGCGAACGAGCAGCAAGACGCTCACGGCACGCGGGGCGATGGCGAAGGCAACGAGGGCGGACGGCGCCGCCGCCGGCGCGGCCGGCGTGGGGGACGGCGTCATCGCCGCAACGGCGAGAACGGCGGGCATCGCGACCATCACGGCGAGCCGCCGCCTTATGGCGACGACAACGGCGGCCCGTTCGAAGCATCAGACCGCCCCTCCGAGGCTCCTGCTCCCGAGCCGCGGACCGAAGCGCCGCAATCCGGCCCGTCGGGCGAGGCCGAAGCGCCGCGTCGGTCGACGGTGCGCGAGCCGGCCTCGTTCACCCGGCCGCCTGCCGACGCCCCCGCCTCCGCGCCCGTTGTGTCCAGCAGCGGCGGCGAGGAACAGGCAGCACCCAAGCGCGGCTGGTGGGGCCGCCGGCTGCTCGGCGACAAATAGCGGCTTCTCGTCGCGTTAAGGATTTCACGGCGGCGAATCAGCGACATTCGCCGCCGATGAGCGCGACCGTTTACGAGATCACCCCGCAGCAACATGTGGAACTTGCCGCGGTCGACGCACGCGTCGTGCCCGGCCGCAACTGCGGCAGTTGCTCGATGTGCTGCAAAGTTACGAGCATTCCGGTGCTCAACAAGGCCGACGGCCAGTGGTGCAGTCACGCCAGGCCGGGCAAGGGCTGCAGCATTCACGCCACGCGGCCATTCGCGTGCCGCCATTTTCATTGCCACTGGATGATGACGCCGGGGCTTGGGCCTGAATGGAAGCCGGACGTTGCGAAATTCCTGATCGCGGTCCGCAACAACGGCGCGCGCATCACGGCGCATGTCGATCCCGGATCGCCGCAAGCCTGGCGGCGCGAGCCCTACTACAGCACCTTCAAACAATGGGCGGTCACCGCGGCGGCGCAGCGGCCGCACATGCACCTGATCGATGTGATGATCGGCGACCGCCTGACGGTCATCCTGCCGGATCGCGACGTCACGCTCGGTGTGATCGGCAACGATGAAACGGTTCAAGTCGTTGTGGAGGCCGATGGAAGGCTCGAAGCCCGCATCATCGAGCGCGCGCTCGACAGCGCGCCCGCCGCCTAGCGCTTCAACCAGCCGCCGATCCGGCGCACCGCTTCACACATCTCGTCTGCCGGACCGGCATAGCAAAACCGGATGAAGTGCCTGCCGTCGACCGGGTCGAAATCGATGCCCGGCGTTGCCGCGACGTGCGCCTCATCGAGCAGGCGTCTTGCGAAGTCGTGGCTGTCGTCCGCGAAGCGCGATACGTCGGCGTAGAGATAAAATGCGCCGTCTACCGGCAGGAATTTGTCGAGCCCGGCTTTCGGCAGTCCTTCGGTGAGGATGCGGCGGTTCTCCTCGTAGCCGTGCTTGACCGCCTCCATCTCTTCTCGCCCATCGAATGCCGCTTGTGCGGCCACCTGCGACAATGTCGGCACGGAGATCGCGAGATTTTGTTGCAGCCGTTCGATCGGCCGCACCAGCGAATCCGGCGCGACCAGCCAGCCAATCCGCCAGCCCGTCATGCAGAAATATTTCGAGAACGAATTGATGACGAGCACGCGATCCGACAACGAGGCCGCGGTGACCGCCGGGAATGCGTAGTCGAGGCCGTGATAGATCTCGTCGGAGATGACGCGGATGCCCTCGCCTTCCGCCGTCGCGATCAACTGCGACAGCGCCGCAGCGTCCATCATGGTGCCGGTCGGATTGGCAGGGCTCGCGACGATCACGCCGGCGAGCGGCTTCTTCCGATGCGCGGCTAGCAACGCTTCACCCGTCAACGCCCAGCGGCTTTTCGCCGAGGTTTCGATCAGCACCGGCTCGCACCCGAGCGCCGTCAGGATGTGGCGATATGGCGGGTAGCCGGGATTGGCGAGCGCGACACGGTCGCCCGGCTCGAATAGCGACAGAAACGCGAGAATAAAGCCGGCGGACGAACCTGTGGTGACAACGACGCGCGCTGGATCTAGCGCGAGGCCGTAGGCCTCCTGATAATGACGGGCGATCCGTGCACGCAGCGACGGAATGCCAAGGCATTCGGTATAGCCGATCCGCGCTTTGGTGAGTGCAGCCTGAGCCGCGGCAATCGCAGTCTGTGGCGCCGGCGCGGCCGGCTGTCCAACTTCCATGTGGATGACATGGCCGCCGTCCGCCTCGATCCGCGCCGCGGCGGCCATCACGTCCATCACTATGAACGGCGGCACGTCACTGCGCGACGACGGATTGAGCAAACCTTTCGCCTTATCGAGCATCTTCCGAACCTGTCATCCCGCCCAGCTAAAGCCGCATTCCCGCTGCTTGTTCGCGTGGTTTGAAACGCAAGCAGACGTGATCGTGGCCCGCGTTGACCGTTGGCGAAGGCGTCACTAGCTTGCCCCCACTTTCACGGCCTGAACGCATGATCGAGAGCGGCACACCTATCAGGGCGCGGCGGACAAGACCAGTCACCCGCTTGATCGCAGGAAGCATCGCGCTGGGCTTCCTGGCCGCCAGCGTGCCGGCGACCGCGCAGCGGGGCGGCATTCCGCTCATTCGCGACGCCGAGATCGAGCAACTGCTGCGCGATTACGCGACGCCGGTGCTGCGCGCCGCCAAGCTCGCCAAGCAGAACGTGCGGATCGTCATCATCAACGATCGCAGCTTCAATGCCTTCGTGATGGACGGCCGGCACATTTTTATCAACGCCGGCGCTTTGATGGATTCCAAGACTCCGAATGAAATCATCGGCGTACTTGCGCACGAAACCGGCCACTTGGCCGGCGGACACTTGCAGCGCCTGCGCGAGAAGCTCGCCGCTGCGCAAACGCAATCGATTATCGCAATGATTGCCGGCGTCGGCGCCGCGGTTGCAAGCCGTGGCGGCACCGGCATGGCCGGCATCCTCGGACCGCAGGAAGTAATCCGCCGCTCGCTCCTCTCTTACGTGCGTACCCAGGAAGATCAGGCCGACCACGCCGCGGTAAAGTTTCTCGATGCCACCGGCCAATCACCGAAAGGCATGTACGACACCTTCAAGCGGATGAGCAACGAAACGCTGTACGCCGCGCAAGGCGTCGACGCTTATGCGCAGACTCACCCGATGCCGGCCGATCGCGTTGCCGCGCTCGAAACAATCGCCAAGGCGAGCCCTTATTGGGGCAAAAAGGACACGCCGGAGATGCAACTGCGGCACGACCTGATGCGTGCCAAGCTATTTGGCTTCCTCGATCGCGGTGACGCCATCGCGCGAATTTATCCGTTGGGGGACCACAGCCTCGCGGCGCGTTACGCCCGCGCCATCTCGACCTATCGGCGCGCCGATATCCGCACCGCGCTGCAAGAGATCGATGGGCTGATCCAGGCGCAGCCGAACAATCCCTATTTCCACGAACTCAAAGGCCAGGCGCTGCTGGAGAGCGGGCGTGCTGCGGACGCGGTTGCGCCGCTGCGCCGCGCCGTTCAGCTTGCACCGAGCCCTGCCCTGATCCAGATCATGCTGGCGCAGGCGCTGATCGCGACCAACAACACCAAATATGCCGATGAGGCGGTTCACCTGTTACGGTCGGCGCTGATCCAGGAGCCGGAGGCATCGAGCGCCTATGCGCAGCTCGCGATGGCTTATGGCCGGAAAGGCGACGTCGCGCACGCCGACCTCGCGTCGGCCGAGGCGGCCTTCTATCGCGGCGATTACGGCGCGGCTACGATGCTTGCAACGCGCGCCAAGACGAAGTTGCCGGTCGGATCGCCAGCCTGGGTACGCGCCGACGACATCGTTTCCGCCAAGGCGAAAACCAAAACCAATTGATCAACGCTTCATGACAAGGACATCGACCATGACACCTCTTCTGCGCTTTCTCACCGCGGCCGGCGCGCTGACGTTACTCGGACTCGCCCCGGCATTCGCGCAGTTCTCGTCGAGCCAGCGCAGCGATATCGAGCACATCATTCGCGAATACCTCGTCAGTCACCCCGAGGTGATCCAGGAAGCGATGACGGAGCTTCAGAAACGAACCGCAGAGGCTGAGGCGGCCAAGCAGCAGACCGCGGTCAAGCAGAACGCGCAAGAAATCTTCAATTCGTCCCGTCAGGTCGTGCTCGGCAATCCGAAAGGCGACGTCACGATGGTCGAGTTCTTCGATTACAACTGCGGCTATTGCAAACGCGCGATGGACGACATGCTCACCCTGCTGAAAACCGATCCGAAGCTGCGGGTCGTGCTCAAGGAATTTCCGGTGCTCGGCCCAGGCTCGGTTGAAGCGGCCAAAGTCGCTGCCGCGGCCCGCCTGCAGGACAAGAGCGGCAAGAAGTATCTCGAATTCCACACCAAGCTGCTCGGCGGCCGTGGCCAGGCTGACAAAGCCCATGCCCTTGCGGCGGCCAAGGATGCCGGGTTCGACACCACCAAGATCGAAAAGGACATGAACAGCGACGAGGTCCGCGCGCAGATTGAAGAGAGCTTCAAGCTCGCGGACGCTCTCGGCCTTAATGGAACGCCGAGCTATGTGATCGGCAGCGATGTCGTGGTCGGTGCCGTCGGCCTCGATGAGCTCAAGGGAAAAATCAATTCCAGCCGGTGTGGCAAACCCTCCTGCTGATCGGCCATAAGCAGAATCTTTGAAAGCGCCGGGGTTCTCCCCGGCGCTTTTGCATTGTATCAGCGCAATATGGAACTTTAGGTTCCATCACCCGTTAGGCTGGCCATGTATTCAATTGGCATTGAAGAGGAATTCTTTGTATTCGACGCGGCAACGCGTCGTGCCGTGCGTCACCTCGACAAGAAGTTTCTCAAGAGCGCCCAAAACGAACTTGGCGATGCGCTCAAGACCGAAATGCTGCAATCGCAGATCGAGGTGGCGACGCCGGTTTGCAACACGATGGCGGAAGCGCGCCAGCACTTGATGCACTACCGGCGCACGTTGGCCGAAGTCGGCCGCGCACGAAAAATCGGAATTGCGGCCGCCGGCACATTCCCACTCGCCTTTCGCGACGATCAGCGCGTGACGCCGAAGGCGCGCTACGACGACATCATGCACGACCTTCAGATCCTGGCGCTCCGCAACATGGTGTGCGGCATGCATGTCCATGTCGAAGTGCCGGACCAGTCGACCCGCATCAATCTAATCATGCGGATAACACCTTACCTGCCGCTGCTGCTGGCCCTCTCTGCGTCCTCACCCTTCTGGCAAGGTCACCTCACGGGCCTCTCCGCTTATCGGCTTGCTCATTACGACGAGTTGCCGCGCACCGGCCTGCCGGAACTGTTCCGCACCACCGAAGACTACGACGAGTACGTCGCCGCGCTGGTCCGCGCGAAAATCATTCCCGATGCGAGCTACATTTGGTGGGCGATCCGGCCATCGCCGAATTTTCCGACCATTGAATTGCGGGTGGCCGATGCCTGCACCCGGCTCGACGACGCGATTGCGATCGCCTGTCTGTTCCGTTGCCTGCTGCGCGCACTGGACCGCGACCGTTCGTTGAACGCGGGGTTTGACCGCGTAGGCCGCGCCATCACCGCAGAGAACAAATGGCACGCGCAGCGCCACGGGCTCGCCGCCACTTTCGTCGATCCGATGCGGCGCATGCCGATTGCCGCCAAACAATGGCTGGCTGAGCTGCGCGCATTGACCGCCGACGACGCCAAGGCGCTCGGCTGCGAGGAAGCGATGGCCGGGCTCGACCGGATCGTCGCCCAAGGCACCAGCGCGGAACGTCAGGTCGCCTCCTACAACAAGGCCAAGACCGGAGGACGACAAAGGTTAACGGCGCTGCGGGACGTCGTGGACTGGCTGGCCGGCGAAACGCAGACATTCTGACGGCGTTTAGGCTTCCCCTTCCCGCTGCCGCCAAATATAACAAATATCGATTTTTCAATTTTTGGCCGCGGCAAATGGCGAAAACGCTCTACATCCTCAACGGACCGAACCTCAACACGCTCGGCACGCGTGAGCCGGAGATTTACGGACACGCGACGCTGAAGGATGTGCAGAATCTTTGCGAGAAGACCGCGAAGGGATTCGGGCTCGGCACCGAGTTCCGGCAGTCGAATCATGAGGGCGTCCTCGTCGACTGGATTCAGGAAGCGCGCGACAAGAAAGCGGCGGGCATCGTCATCAATCCGGCCGGCTACACCAACACGTCGATCGCCATTCTCGACGCGCTGCTCCTGATCAAGGCGCCGGTGATCGAAGTGCACATCACCAACATCCACAAGCGCGAGAGCTTCCGTCACGTCTCCTATATCTCGAAGGCTGCGCGCGGCGTGATCGCCGGCTGCGGCGTCGACGGATACGCGCTCGCCGTTACCGCCGTCGCCGGCATGATCGGCGCGAAAGCGAAAGGTTGAGCATGGCGAAAGCGCCGGACAAGCCGAAGAAGCAGCCCGCGGTCGATCACGATGTGATCCGCGACCTGGCGGGCCTCCTCGACGAAACAGGGCTCACCGAAATCGAGATCGAGCAGGACGGCCGCCGCATCCGCATTGCGCGCAATGCCGGCCGCGCGGCGCCGGCCGCCTATATTGCACCGCCGAGCGCGCCTCCGGCGCCCGTTGCAGTGTCCGCTCCCGCGCCGGCCGATCCAGCCAAGCATCCGGGCGTCGTCACCTCGCCGATGGTCGGCACCGCTTACATGGCGGCCGAGCCGGGCGGCAAACCGTTCATCGATGTCGGCAGCAAGGTGAAGGCCGGCGACACGCTGCTGATCGTCGAGGCGATGAAGACCATGAACCAGATTCCGGCGCCGCGCGCCGGCACGGTCATTCAGATTCTGTTTGAGGATGGCCAGCCGGTCGAGTTCGGCGAGCCGCTGGTCATCATCGAATGACGGCGCGCGCAGGCGGGTGCGATGTTCGATAAAATCCTGATTGCCAATCGCGGCGAGATCGCCATGCGAGTTCTGCGCGCCTGCAAGGAGCTTGGCATCCCGACCGTCGCGGTGCATTCGACCGCCGACGCCGAGGCGATGCATGTGCGCTTTGCCGACGAGAGCGTGTGCATCGGCCCGCCGGCCGCCAAGGACAGCTACCTCAACGTGCCGGCCATCCTGGCCGCCTGCGAGATCACAGGCGCCGACGCCGTGCACCCGGGCTACGGCTTCCTGTCCGAGAATGCCCGCTTCGCCGAGATCCTGAACGAGCACAACATCGCGTTCATCGGCCCGAAGGCCGAGCACATCCGGATCATGGGCGACAAGATCGAGGCGAAGCGCACCGCCAAGCGCCTCGGCATCCCTGTCGTTCCGGGCTCGGATGGCGGCGTCACCTCCGACGCCGAGGCGATGGAGATCGGCCGTAAGATCGGCTTTCCGCTGCTGGTGAAAGCAGCCGCCGGCGGCGGCGGGCGCGGCATGAAAGTTGCGCGCTCCGCCGAGGAACTCTCGACCGCGCTGTCGACCGCGCGCAGCGAAGCCAAGGCAGCATTCGGCGACGACGCGGTCTATCTCGAGCGCTATCTCGGCAAGCCGCGCCATATCGAAATCCAGGTGCTGGGCGACGGCAAAGGTAATGCCATCCATCTCGGCGAGCGCGATTGCTCGCTGCAGCGCCGCCACCAGAAGGTCTGGGAGGAAAGCCCCTCGCCCGCGCTCAACGCCGCACAGCGCGACCAGATCGGCGAAGTGGTCGCCAAGGCGATGCGCGAGATTTCCTATCTCGGCGTCGGCACCGTCGAATTTCTCTACGAGGACGGCGAATTCTATTTCATCGAGATGAACACCCGCATCCAAGTCGAACACCCGGTGACCGAGGCGATCACCGACATCGACCTGATCTTCGAGCAGATCCGGGTCGCCGCCGGCGCCGAGCTGACCATCAAGCAGGACGAGGTGCGCTTCCGCGGCCATGCCATCGAGTGCCGCATCAACGCCGAAAATCCCGTGTCCTTCCGCCCCTCGCCCGGCAAGATTTTGCACTACCACGCATCGGGCGGGCTGGGCGTGCGGATCGATAGCGCCGCCTACCAGGGCTACACCATCCCGCCCTATTACGATTCACTGGTCGGCAAGCTGATCGTCCACGGCAAGACCCGGACCGAGTGCCTGATGCGGCTCAAGCGCGCACTCGACGAATTGGTGGTCGACGGCATCGAGACAACTTTGCCGCTCTTCCGGGCGCTGGTCCGCGAAAAAGACATTATCGACGGCAATTACCACATCCATTGGCTGGAGCAGTTTCTCGCCAAAGGTGGGATGGAAACCTGAGTGGAACTTTTTTGGTCATGCACCGTTCATGGGCGTTACGCAAAGACCAATAGATTAGATCACCGTCCTCATTGATGGCGTCCATTTCCGAAAGCTTTTCGCGGATACGGCAAGGCCTGTTGTTGGGCATTGCATTCGTATTGCTGATCGTCATCGCCGGGATGATCGCCTGGCTGGTGGAGCAGTCGACCAGCGATGCCGCGCTGGTGGCGCACACTTTGCAGGTGCAAAATACGCTTTCGGAGTTGCTGCTGAACGTCCGGCGCGCCGAGTCGGGCCAGCGCGGTTACCTCTTCACAAACCAGCAGCACTATCTCGACGATTTCAACGAAGCTGCCCCCGAGGTCGAACAGCAGCTTCAGGAATTGCACGATCTGGTGCTCGACAATCCGGCACGCCTTGCCGAAGCGGCACGTCTTAAAGAACTTACCGACGCAAAATTTGTCGAAATGCGCCGGACCATCGAGCTCAATCAAAGCGGTCAGCGCGAGGACGCGCGCGCCCTCGTCCTCGGAGGCGCCGGCCGCGACCTCGCCGCCGAGATTCGCAAGCTGACCGATGGAGCAATCGCTGACGAAGCACGGCTTTTCAACGAACGATCAAACCGGTCTCGCCTCAACAGTCAAACACTGCTGGCGATCTCACTGGTCGGTACGCTGCTGATCGTCGTGATCGGCGGGTTCTCGATTTACCTCGTGCAGCGCAACTACCGCCAACGCGAACTGGCGCAGCGCGAGCTTGAATCGACCAACGCCAACCTCGAAAGCATCGTCGAATACCGCACCGCCGATCTTCAGGAAGCGAACGAGGAGATTCAGCGGTTCGCTTACATCGTGAGCCACGATCTGCGATCGCCGCTGGTCAACATCATGGGCTTCACCACCGAGCTCGAAATGCTGCGCAAGGACATTTTCGAGCGCGTCGCCAAGCTGCAGGAAGACATCACCAGGCTTCAGGCGCCGGTCGAACCTGCGGCCGCCGACGCAGTCAATGACCTCGGCAAGGATTTCGACGAAGCGATCGGCATCATCAAAACCTCGATCGAGCGGATGGACCGGCTGATCAACGCGGTCCTCAAGCTCTCGCGCGAAGGCCGCCGCCAATTCAATCCCGAGCAGATCGACATGGCGGCGATGATGAAATCAATCGTCGACTCGGTTGCGCACCGGGCGGCTGAAAGCGGCACCCAGATTGAAATTGGCGACGTCTCCCCCGTCGAAAGCGACCGGCTTGCACTCGAGCAGATATTCTCAAACCTGATCGACAACGCGCTGAAATATGGCCGTCCCGACGGTGGCCATATCGAAATTAATGGGCGGGCGACTGCGACACAGGCGATTTATGAGGTCCGCGACAATGGCCGCGGCATCGATCCTAAAGATCATCAACGCGTATTTGAGCTTTTCCGCCGCTCCGGCGTACAGGACCGGCCCGGCGAAGGCCTCGGCCTTGCCCACGTCCGCGCTCTGGTGCGCCGTCTTGGCGGTCATATCGGGCTGAGTTCCGAGCTTGGCAAAGGAAGCCAGTTCACGGTAACGCTGCCGCGCCGCTGGATGCAGGATAAAACGAGAAGGAGTGCTGCATGAACAGCCAGATATCGGAGCTTCCGGTCGAGATCGTCATGGTCGAGGATGACGAAGGTCATGCCCGCCTGATCGAAAAGAACATCCGCCGCGCCGGGGTCAACAATCGCATCATGCCGTTCACCAACGGCACTGAAGCGGTCAAATACCTGTTCGGCGCGGATGGCAGCGGCTCGGTGAACAAAGGCAAGCCGCTGCTGGTATTGCTCGACCTCAATTTGCCCGACATGACCGGGGTCGACATCCTCAAGCGCATCAAGACCAACGAACACATCAAGCGCGTCCCGGTCGTGGTGCTGACGACCACCGATGACGCGGTTGAAATCCAGCGCTGCTACGACCTCGGCTGCAACGTCTACATCACGAAGCCCGTCAATTACGACAGCTTCGCCAACGCGATCCGCCAGCTCGGCCTGTTCTTTTCCGTGATCCAGGTGCCCGCTTCGGACTGATCATGCCGCGGAACGTACTTTACATTGACGACGATGCCGGCCTGCGCAAGCTGGTCGAGCGCGGCCTTGCCCGCGAGGGCGTTCGCGTCGTCTGCGCGGCAAGCGGCGAAGAGGGCATCAAAGCATTGGCAGCGGAGGAGTTCGACGCCATCGCGCTGGACCACTACATGCCCGGACTGGATGGCCTCGAAACACTTCAGCGCATTCATGTGATGGAAAATCACCCGCCGGTGATTTTCGTAACTGGCGCACAAGAAAGCCGCATCGCCATCGCTGCGCTCAAGGCAGGCGCGTTCGATTACGTCATCAAGGATGTGCAGGGTGAGTTCATCCCTCTCCTGTTCGCTGCAATCAAAACCGCCGTTCAGGCGATGCGGATGCGCCGTGACAAGGAAGCCGCCGAACAGGAGGTGCGCGAGGCGCGCGACCGCTTTGAGGCACTGGCGACCGAACGCGCGATCCTCATGCGCGAAGTCAATCATCGCGTCGGCAACAGCTTGCAGCTGATCGCATCGTTGCTGACGCTGCAAGGCAATGCCGCCCGCACGCCAGAGGTTAAAACGGCACTGTTGGACGCTACCGGCCGCGTTCACGCCGTCGCGCAATTGCATCGCCGGTTATATACGTCGGATGATGTTCAACAGGTTGCGGTCGACCAATATCTCAGCGGGCTGCTGGAAGATTTGCGGCGCTCCGCGGACAGCGATCGCGCCGCTCGGGTCACTCTCGATGCCGATCCGGTGGACATTCACACGGACGGCGCGGTTGCGGTCGGCGTGATCGTCAATGAGCTGGTGATGAACGCGATCAAGTACGCCTATCCGAAGCATGCCGGAGCGATCCGCGTCACCCTGAAGAAGACCGATCCGGAATCCGCTCTGGTTTGTGTCGAGGACGACGGCATCGGTTTCAACGAAACCGATAACCCGACGTCCACCGGGCTGGGCCAGCGCATCGTCAAGGCGATGGCCAGCAAGATCAATGGCGTCATCACGCACGAGCAGAAGGCGCCGGGTACACGCATGAGCGTGGCGTTCTCGCTGGCCGGCAGAAAAACGACGGCCGTCCAACACGCCCCCGCAAGCTGACCGCCTAATGCTCGGTCGGCGCGAGCCGGCGCAAGAGCGTGCAGACTTCCGATAGATCGTACGGCTTGTTCAGAAACACTGAGCGCGGCACCAAGCCACCCAGATCGGACGACGTCATTCGGCCCGACGCATACACGATTGGAAGCTCGGGCCGCATCTCGCGTGCACGAGAGGCCAATTCGGCGCCGTCGATTTCGCCCGGCAGATTGATATCGGTTAACAGCACATCGATCTCATGGCCATTCTCGAGGTAGCGCAGGGCGTCATCGGCCGTTTCAGTGTGATGAACATTGAAGCCGCCGGCCTTTAGCGCATCGCAGACTGTATCGCTGATGAGGACCTCGTCCTCGACAACCAAAACGGTCGCTGTCATGTCGCACCCACGAAGTTCCATCCCTGATCTCTTCGGGTTCTTGTGTTTGTCCTGCCGCATCACCAATTCGCGGACGCTTGGTTGGTTTTCAAAATTTCGGAAATTTGGGTCGATTATCGTTAGCAAATGGTGTCAATTTCCCGAGAGAGCTTTGATCGTCCCGATTTGAAACTGGCCGATGTGAATCAAAATGGCGAATCGGAATAGCGGCTTCGTCGAGATCACGCCCGAGGTTCTGCTGAAAGCTTACGCCTGCGGAATTTTTCCGATGGCGGAGTCGGCGGACGATCCCGCACTCTATTGGATCGAGCCGGAGAAGCGCGGCATCATTCCGCTCGACGGTTTCCATATACCGAAGCGTCTTGCGCGCACGGTTCGCACGACAGCATTGACGGTTGCGGTGAATCGCGACTTCGACGCCGTGATTGCCGGCTGCGCCGAACCGCAAACGGGGCGCGCTCGCACCTGGATCAACGATCGAATTCGAAAGCTTTATCGCCGGCTGTACGATCGCGGCTACTGCCACACTGTCGAAGTCTACGACGGCGATGAACTGGTCGGCGGTCTCTACGGTGTCTCGCTCGGCGCGGTGTTTTTCGGTGAAAGCATGTTTCACCGCACCCGCGATGCGTCGAAGATCGCACTGGTGCATCTGGTGGCGCGCTTGAAAACTGGCGGTTATCGCCTGCTCGATTCGCAGTTCATCACCGAGCATCTCAAGACGTTCGGCGCCTACGAGGTGTCGCGGCGGCAATACAACAAGATGCTCGACAACGCGCTGACAGGTGACGGCAAGTTTGAAGCGCTATCGGCCAATGAGCCCGTGAGCGGCGATCGGGCGCTTGAGCTCGCCAGATCCTAGCGAGCGGGCGGAAGTGACGGCGCGCGTGGCGCCGGCGCATTCGAGCGGCGCCGCGGCTGCTGGGCCGGCGGTTTCGTTTGCTCGGCTGGCGCCTCGGCGACCGCCGGTTGAGCGGCGCCTTTGCAGTCGGTCAGCCAGACGTCGTAGATCGGATGCTCGACAGCATGCAGGCCGGGGCTCGAGGCAAACATCCAACCGGTGAAGATACGGCGCACCTCGCCTTGCAACGTCACCTCATCGACCGCGACGAAAGCGTCGGTGCGCGGCGTCTCGGTCGGCGGGCGCGAATAGCACGCGCGCGGCGTCACTTGCAGTGCGCCGAACTGCACCGTTTCGTTGATCGCGACGTCGAAGGTGATGGTGCGGCCGGTGATCTTGTCGAGTCCGGAGAAAACCGCGGTCGGGTTTTCCAGCCGGTTGTCGGGCGGCGCGAGCGCGACTTCGTCGGTCGGCGGCGGCTCAATGGCAGCCGGTTGCTGCTGCTGAGGTTGTTGCGGGGCAACTGCGGCAGGCTGTTGTTGTTGCGGGACACCACGCGGCTGCCGCTGTCCAGGCGCGAGGCCTGGCAGCGTCTGCTGCTGCTGTTGCGGCGTCGCCTCACGCATCTGCGGCTGCTGTTGCTGCTGCGGCGTCGCCTCACGCATCTGCGGCTGCTGTTGCTGCTGCATCCCCGGCGGCGGCGCAAGCGGTGCCGACTGAATGGTGGCGCCGGGCCGCTGATCCGGTGGCAAGGTCATTGGCGACGGCAACGGCTCGTCAGGCGGAAGATCGCGATTGAAATCCTGCGTGCGGTCGCGGCTGGTTGGGAAGTTCGGCGGTGGCGGTGCGCGACCGGGAATGTCGGCGGGAGGCCGCGGCGGGCCGAAAATCGAGCCGAACTGCGCATACACCGGCGCCGTGAACGCGGTTACGCCGACCAGCAACGTTGCAATTACGGGAAATCGCGCCATCAACCAGCGTTTGTCTGTGCCGCTCGCATCACGGCGGTTCGGCCCGGTTAAAACATGACGATTACGGCGTGGAAAGGGCGGCGGTTCCGCATGCCGCTCTAGCGGCTTGGCGTCCACGGCTTGTAATCGCCGGTCGCGCGCGGCCGGCGGCCGAGCGCCAAAGTCGAGCCGGTCGGGCGGAGCGCGCCGGGCGTGCCGGTCGGATTGGCGCGGTGCGGCTTCTGCCAGGCGCGCGCCTTGTAGTCTTCCCCGGTCGGCGGGGTATCGACGGTATGATGCAGCCAGCCGTGCCACGCTGGCGGCACCGCCGAGGGCTCGGCATAGCCGTTATAGGTGACCCAGCGCCGCTCCATGTTGAGCGTACGATCGACCTTGCCGCGGCGCGTCCGATAATAACGGTTGCCGAATTCGTCTTCGCCGACGAACTCGCCATAGAGCCACGTCCAAAGCTGGGTGCCGAATGTATTGCGGTTCCACCAGGTGAAGAGCAGCTCAAAGAAACGTTTCATCGTGCGATGCTGGCTTTCGGTTGCTGGCGGCGTTGTGCCAGCTTGGTGTCACGGTGTCCAGAAAACACGCTGCGAGAAGCACAAGCGATCGAAGTTGGGAGCGAAGTCCTCGAAATTGCCGCGGCGTCCACAGCCAGGGGCAACTTCGCCGCACTCTTTTTGCGCCTTCACTTAGTGGCTAACCGACTGAAAAATTTCCGAGAATCACGGACTCCGGAACCCGGAGTCAGGATTTTATCCACGGCTTGTCCAAGGTCATTCGGAGCGGCGAGCGGCGACGGTTTGTTTCGCAAAGCCTGTTTTTACGTCACTTATCCGTCACATCCGGAGGGATAAAAGCCTACGGCAGCCGCCGGATAAAAATGCTTTTCGACCCCTCCCGGCAGTCCGATACTCACTCTCCGGACTTGCTGATTATCCTCGGTAACCACAAGATTTAGCGTTTGATTCATTTCTAACCACTATCTCTTGTTGACGTAAGCGGCGAGTCCACCTAGCTTTAGTTAGTTCGGCGGGTTGAGTTTAAGTTCCACCGGACCTCCAAAACCCGAGATTCGCTCAGCCCGCGCCCGAAAAGGCGTTTTCGGGACAGGGAGTTTCTGCGCGGTGCGAGGCCCGGGAGAGAACCTAGATAGGCGACAGGGACGTTGGTGAGTGCGTGAGCAAGGGCAAGGCGGACAGGACAGGCTCCGCCGGCGATAATTGGGACCAAGGGGTTTGACGGCAATGCGAATTGAACGGCGCTACACCAAAGAAGGCCAGTCGGCATACGCGAACATGACGTTCCGTCATGTGACGAGCGAGATCAGGAATCCGGATGGGTCCGTGGTCTTCAAGCTCGACAATGTCGAAGTGCCGGAGTTCTGGTCGCAGGTGGCCGCCGACGTTCTCGCACAGAAATATTTCCGCAAGGCGGGAGTCCCCGTAAGCCTCAAGAAAGTCGAAGAGAATTCGGTCCCCTCGTTCCTGTGGCGCTCGGTCGCCGACGAAGCCGCGGTCGCCGCGCTGCCGGAGAAAGAGCGCACCACCGGCGAGACCTCGTCGAAGCAGGTGTTCGACCGGCTGGCGGGCACGTGGACATATTGGGGCTATAAGGGCGGTTATTTCGATACGGAGTCCGATGCTCGGGCTTTTTTCGACGAGCTGAGGTTCATGCTCGCGAATCAAATGTGCGCGCCGAACTCGCCGCAATGGTTCAACACCGGCCTGCACTGGGCGTACGGCATTGACGGCCCCGGCCAGGGCCACTTCTACGTCGACCCCTTCACCAAGACGCTCGAGCAGTCCAAGTCGGCCTACGAGCACCCGCAGCCGCACGCCTGCTTCATCCAGGGCATCAAGGACGACCTGGTGAACGAAGGCGGCATCATGGACTTGTGGGTCCGTGAAGCGCGCCTGTTCAAATACGGCTCCGGCACCGGCTCGAATTTCTCGGCGCTGCGCGGCGAAGGCGAAAAGCTCTCCGGCGGCGGCCGCTCCTCCGGCCTGATGTCGTTCCTGAAAATCGGCGACCGCGCCGCGGGCGCGATCAAGTCGGGCGGCACCACCCGCCGCGCCGCCAAGATGGTGATCGTGGATATCGACCATCCCGACATCGAGGACTTCATCGACTGGAAGGTGATCGAGGAGCAGAAGGTCGCCGCCCTGGTGGCCGGTTCCAAGCTGGCCGAGAGGCACCTGAAGGCCGTGCTCAAGGCCTGCGTCAACTGCGAGGGTTCGGGCGGCGATTGCTACGACCCGCAGAAGAACCCGGCCCTGCGCCGCGAGATCAAAGCCGCGCGCAAGAGCATGATCCCCGACAATCTGATCGAGCGGGTGATCAGCTTCGCGCGCCAGGGCTTCAAGGACATCGATTTCCGCACCTATGACACCGACTGGGACAGCGAAGCCTATACCTCCGTCGCCGGCCAGAATTCCAACAACAGTGTGCGGGTCACCGACGAGTTCCTGACCGCGGTACTGGAAGACCGCGAGTGGCAGCTGACGAACCGCGGCAACGGCAAGGTCGCCCGCACCGTCAAGGCCCGCGAGCTGTGGGAAAAAGTCTCCTACGCCGCCTGGGCCTGCGCCGATCCTGGCATCCAGTTCCACACCACCATCAATGACTGGCACACCTGCCCGGCGGGCGGCGAGATCCGCGCCTCCAATCCGTGCAGCGAATACATGTTCCTGGACGATACGGCCTGCAACCTCGCCTCGCTGAACCTGATGCAGTTCCGGAAGGGCCCCGGCGGCGAAGCCGCCAATCAATACAACGGCGTCAAGCTGTTCGATGTCGAAGCCTTCGAGCATGCGGTGCGCCTCTGGACCATCGTGCTGGAGATTTCGGTGCTGATGGCCCAGTTCCCCAGCCGCGAGATCGCCCAGCTTTCTTACGACTACCGCACGCTTGGTTTGGGCTATGCCAATATCGGCGGGCTATTGATGTCGGCCGGCGTGCCTTACGATTCCCGCGAAGGCCGCGCCATCGCCGGTGCCATTGCCGCCCTGATGACCGGCACCTCCTACGCCACCAGCGCCGAAATGGCCGGCGAGCTGGGCCCCTTCCCCGAATATGCCGCCAACAAGGATGCGATGCTGCGGGTGGTGCGCAACCACCGCCGCGCCGCCCATGGCGAAGCCGCCGGTTACGAGAAGCTGGCGGTCGCGCCGGTGGCGCTGGACCTCAGGGCCATT
>DASZXA010000010.1:0-53514 GCA_035546455.1 Pseudolabrys sp. | reverse complement strand
GCCGATCCATCGTCAGGTTCCGCATAACATCGAAGTGGAGCAGGCGCTCCTCGGCGCGATCCTGATCAACAACGAGGCGTTCTTCCGCGTCTCCGATTTCCTCGAGCCCGCGCACTTCTTCGACCCGCTCCATCGACAGATCTTCGAGACCTCGTCGCAGCTGATCCGGCTGAACAAGGCCGCCGATCCGCGCACCATCAAGAGCTTCCTCAAGGAGAGCGAGAAGGTCGGCGAGATCACCATCGCCGAGTATCTCGGACGGCTCGCCTACGAGGCGACCACCATCATCAACGCCGAGGACTACGGCCGCACTATCTACGACCTGTTCATCCGCCGCGAGCTGATCCTGGTCGGCGAGGACATGGTCAATCACGCTTACGACGCGCCGGTCGACTTTGCGCCGCGCATCCAGATCGAGGAAGCCGAGCGCCGCCTCTACGACCTCGCGGAAACCGGCAAATACGACGGCGGCTTCCAGCGGTTCGCCAATGCACTCACCACCGCCGTCGACATGGCCGCGAAGGCTTACCAGCGCGACGGCAAGTTGTCGGGCATCGCCACCGGCCTCGAAGACCTCGACCGGATGATGGGCGGCCTGCAACCGTCCGACCTCATCATCCTCGCCGGCCGTCCGGGCATGGGCAAATCCGCGCTGGCGACCAATATCGCCTACAGCGTCGCCCGCGCATGGCGTGGCGAAGTCCGGGCCGACGGCCACACCATCACGACGAACGGCGGCATCGTCGGATTCTTCTCGCTCGAAATGTCGTCCGAGCAACTCGCCACTCGAATCATCGCCGAGCAGACCGGCATTCCGTCGAGCCAGATCCGCCGCGGCGGCATTTCGGAAGCCGATTTCGAGGTGATCAAGGACCACTCGATCGAATTGCAAAACCTGCCGTTCTATCTCGACGAGACCGGCGGCCTCTCGGTCGCGCAACTCGCCGCCCGCGCACGGCGTCTCAAGCGCCAGCGCGGACTCGATCTGCTGGTGGTCGACTACTTACAACTGCTGCAGGGCTCGACGCGGCGCTCATCGGAAAACCGCGTGCAGGAGATCACCGAGATCACCACCAAGCTCAAGGCGCTGGCCAAAGAGCTCAACGTGCCGATCATCGCGCTGTCGCAGCTCTCGCGTCAGGTCGAAAGCCGCGACGACAAGCGCCCGCAACTCGCCGACCTTCGTGAATCGGGCTCGATCGAGCAGGACGCCGACGTCGTGCTGTTCGTCTATCGCGAGGAATACTACCACCTGATGCGCAAGCCGCTGGAATCGAACCGCGAGAAGTTCGCCGAGTGGCTGGCCGAGAGCGACAAGGTGCACGGCAAGGCCGAGGTCATCATCGGAAAGCAGCGCCACGGGCCGACCGGCACCGTCGAACTCGCCTTCGAGGGCGCCATCACCAAGTTCTCCTCGCTGGCCCGCGAAGAGCGGCTGCCGGACCGTATCGCCTGAGGGTGATTGGACGGTTTGGGCCGCAAAGGCTATGACCGGCTCATGTCGGTTTCCGAATCCGTCGCCCCGGCAGACCCGCTGCCGCTCGAGAAAGTCACCACCGCCGGCCCGCCCGCTGCGGAAGCCGGCGGCATCCTGACCATCGACCTCACCGCCATCGAGGCGAACTGGAAATCGCTGGCGCGGCGCGCGATGCCATCCGAATGCGCGGCCGTCATCAAGGCCGACGGCTACGGCTGCGGCATCGAGCCGGTCGCGACGATGCTGGCGAAGGCCGGCTGCAAGACATTCTTCGTCGCCGATCTGCTCGAAGCACGCCGCGTCCGCGCAGTGGTGCAGGAGCCGACGATCTATGTGCTCAATGGCCTGATGCCGGGGACCGCGGCAAGCTACGCCGACCTCCACGTCCGCCCGGTGATCGGCAGCATGACCGAGCTTGCCGAATGGGACGCTTTCGTCACCGGCAACGATTGGCGTGGTGGCGCGGCGCTGCACGTCGACACCGGCATGAACCGGCTCGGCATCTCGCCGGGTGACGCTGCCGCGCTCGCGCCGCGCATCCGCGCCGAGAACCACGGCATCACATTATTGATGAGCCACTTCGCGTCGTCCGAAGCGCCGGACGATCCGCTCAACGAGAAGCAGATCCGGCTGTTCCGCGAAGTGCGGATGCTTTATCGCGGCATCCCCTCGTCGATTTCCAATTCGTCCGGCGTGTTCCTCGGTTCGCCGGCGCATTGCGACATGGTGCGGCCGGGCGCCGCTTTGTTCGGCGTCAACCCGACGCCGGGACGGACCAATCCGATGCTGCCGGTGATCGACCTGCGCGGCCGCGTGCTGGCGCTGCGTAACATCATGCGCGGCGAAACCGTCGGCTACAACGGACAATGGACCGCCAAGCGCGGCACCAACATCGCGATTGTCGGTGTCGGCTATGCGGATGGCTACCTGCGCGCGGCAAGCGCGTCCGACACCGTGCGCGGCGCAGAGGTGATGGTGGCCGGCAAGCGCTGCCCGCTGGCCGGCCGCGTCTCGATGGACCTGATCGCCATCGACATCACCGACGTGCCGGCCGGCACCGTGAAGCGCGGCGACATGGTGACTATGATCGGCGACGACATCACCGTGGACGATTTCGCCGCCACCGCCGGCACGATCGGCTACGAGGTGCTCACCTCGCTCGGCAAGCGCTATCACCGCATCTATCGGGTCGGCTGATGGCGAAACGCGGCCCCTCCTTCGTCTGCCAGAACTGCGGCGCGGCCTATAACCGCTGGCAGGGCAAGTGCGAGGCTTGTGGCGAGTGGAATACGCTGCTGGAGGAAGACACCAACGCCACCGCGCCGGTCGCCGCCGGTGGCAAGCGTTCCGGCAAGGGCCGCCCGTTCGCGCTCGAGCCTCTTTCAGGCGACGCGCAGGACGCCCCGCGCCTCCCCTCCGGCATCGCCGAACTCGATCGTGTCACCGGCGGGGGCTTCGTGCACGGCTCGGTGCTGCTGGTCGGCGGCGATCCGGGCATCGGCAAATCGACGCTGCTCATCCAGGCGACCGCGGCGCTGGGGAATGCCGGTCACCGCGCCGTCTATATCTCCGGCGAGGAAGCGGTCGCGCAGGTGCGGCTGCGCGCCGAACGGCTCGGTCTCTCGGCCGCAAAAGTTGAGCTGGCCTCGGAAACCTCGGTCGAGGACATTCTCGCCACGCTCTCGCAGGGCAAGACGCCGCGCCTCATCGTCATCGACTCCATCCAGACCATGTGGACCGACGCAGTCGACAGCGCGCCCGGCACCGTGACGCAGGTGCGCGGCAGCGCGCAGACCCTGATCCGCTTCGCCAAGAAATCCGGCGCCGCCATCATCCTGGTCGGCCACGTCACCAAGGACGGCCAGATCGCCGGCCCCCGCGTGGTCGAGCACATGGTCGATGCCGTGCTCTCGTTCGAGGGCGAAGGCGGCCACCAGTTCCGCATCCTGCGCGCGATCAAGAACCGTTTCGGCCCGACCGACGAGATCGGCGTGTTCGAAATGACCGGTTCCGGCCTCCGCGAAGTTGCCAATCCGTCCGAACTCTTCCTCTCGGAGCGCGACCTCGGCCAGCCCGGCACCGCCGTATTCGCCGGCATCGAGGGCACCCGCCCCCTGCTGGTCGAAATCCAGGCACTGGTCGCGCCGACTTCGCTCGGGACGCCACGCCGCGCCGTAGTCGGCTGGGACCCCAGCCGCCTGTCGATGGTGCTGGCAGTGCTGGAGGCCCATTGCGGCGTCCGGCTCGGCGGCCATGACGTCTATCTCAACGTCGCCGGCGGGCTTCGCATTCAGGAACCGGCGGCGGATCTCGCCGCCGCAGCAGCCCTCGTCTCCTCGCTTGCCAATGCGCCGCTGCCGGCCGATGCGGTCTATTTCGGCGAAGTCTCGCTGTCCGGCGCGCTCCGCCCGGTGGCGCAGCAGGCGGCGCGGCTCAAGGAAGCCGCCAAGCTCGGATTCGCCCGTGCGGTGGCGCCGGAAGCCGCCCGCGCCGAGACACCGGCTGGATTGACGCTTCAGGAGGTTGGCGGCCTTTCATCACTGGTCGCCGATATCGCCAGCCGCGGCAACCGCCTGAAATCCGTGTCGTAGAGCGCCAAAACAGCCGTTAACGACGCCAAAAGGACGGTGACGGCGGCGATTCACCCCGCTATACACTGCCCGCTTAACAGCCCCAAAGCTGCAACTAAGGCGCAGATGCCGGTCACGCTCCTCGACATCTTTCTGCTCGTCGTGATGCTGGTTTCCGGTCTGCTCGCGATGATTCGCGGCTTCATGCGCGAAGTCCTCTCGATCGCGGCTTGGGGCATCGCCGCACTCGTCACGGTTTATGCTTTCCCGCGCGCCAGCGCGATCGCCCAGCAATATGTCGGCAATGAAACTGCGTCCAAAGGTGTGGCGATCATCGCTGTGTTCCTAGTCACCCTGCTGGTGATTTCGATCATTACTGTCCGCATCTCGGACATGATTCTGGACAGCCGGGTCGGCGCGCTCGACCGCACCCTCGGGTTCCTGTTCGGATTGGCCCGCGGGTTCCTGATCGTCGTGATCGCCTATACGTTCTTTGACTGGTTCGTGCCCGCAAAAAAGCCGGATTGGATTCAAAACTCGAAATCGCTGGTGGTCCTCAAGGAATCTGGTGATTGGCTAAAGCGCCAGTTGCCGGAAGACCCCGAAGGCACCATCTTGAAGTGGCGACGCCCGAAACAAGAGAATCAGGAGCCGCCGGATAGCGGACCGCAGCGCACCGATATCGCTCCGCGGCCCGGTGCGCCGGCTCCCGCGCCTTCGGCTCCTCAAGGGGCACCGCGACCGATGCAGGACGTGATCCAGAGCAAGCCGGCAGGAAACCAGTGATGGCAGAACCGCAGAGCGCCCACCATCCCGACGACGACCGGCTTCGCGAGGAGTGCGGCGTCTTCGGCATCTTCGGGCACCCGGATGCGGCCGCCATCACCACTCTCGGCCTCCATGCTCTGCAACATCGCGGCCAGGAAGCGGCCGGCATCGTCTCTTACGACGGCAAACGGTTCTACTCGGAACGCCGGCTTGGCCTGGTCGGTGACGCCTTCGCCAAGCGCGAGGTGATCGATCGCCTGCCCGGCAACAGCGCAATCGGCCATGTGCGCTATTCGACCACCGGCGAAACAATTCTCCGCAACGTGCAGCCGCTGTTCGCCGAATTGAACGCCGGCGGTTTTGCGATCGGCCACAACGGTAATCTGACCAATGGCCTGTCGCTCCGCCGCGAGCTGGTGCGCGAAGGTGCTATGATGCAATCGACCACCGACACCGAGGTGATCCTGCATCTGGTGGCACGCTCAGGCCGCAACCGTTTTGTCGACCGTTTCATCGACGGCCTGCGTCAGCTCGAAGGTGCCTACGCCTTCGTCGGCCTCACCAACAAGAAGCTGGTCGGCGCGCGCGATCCGCTCGGCATCCGCCCGCTGGTGATCGGCCGGCTCGATGGCTGCCCGATCCTCGCGTCGGAAACCTGCGCGCTCGACATCATCGGCGCGCAATATGTGCGCGACGTCGAAAACGGCGAAGTTGTCGTCTTCGACGAGGAAGGCCTGCATTCGCACAAGCCGTTCCCGCCGATGGCGGCGCGGCCCTGCATCTTCGAATACATTTACTTCTCGCGGCCGGATTCAATCGTCGGCGGACGTCCGGTCTATGACATCCGCAAGTCGATGGGTGCGGAACTCGCGAAGGAAAGCCCGGCAAATGCCGACGTGATCGTGCCAGTGCCGGATTCCGGCGTGCCGGCCGCGATCGGCTACGCACGGGCATCGGGAGTCCCGTACGAACTCGGCATCATCCGCAATCACTATGTCGGCCGCACCTTCATTCAGCCGACCCAGGCGATCCGCGATCAGGGCGTGCGCCTCAAGCATTCGGCCAATCGTGCGGTCGTCGGCGGAAAACGCATCGTCCTGATCGACGACTCCATCGTGCGCGGCACGACCTCGCGCAAGATCGTACAGATGATGCGTGACGCCGGGGCCAAAGAGGTGCATTTCCGCATCGCCTCGCCGCCGATTACCCATCCCGACTATTACGGCATCGACACACCGGAGCGCGACAAGCTGCTCGCCGCCACGCATTCCCTCGAGGAGATGCGCAAGTTCATCGGCGCGGACTCGCTTGCTTTCCTGTCGGTCGACGGCATCTATCGTGCGATGGGCCTGCCGGGCCGCGATGCAGAGCGCCCGCAGTTTACCGACCACTGCTTCACCGGCGATTATCCGACGCCGCTGACCGACCAGACCGGCCAGCAAGCCTCGCCGCGGCAACTGTCGCTGCTTGCCGAAGCAGGCTGACCACTCGCCGCGTCCATGAGTAAACCGCTTTCCGACAAGATTGCGCTCGTCACCGGAGCCTCGCGCGGCATCGGCGCTGCGCTCGCGCTGGAACTGGCGAGAGCCGGCGCGCATGTCGTTGCCGTCGCGCGCACCGCCGGCGGCCTCGAAGAGCTCGACGACAAGATCAATGCCGAAGGCGGGAGCGCCACGCTCGTGCCGCTCGATATCAAGGATTCCGATGGCATCGCCCGGCTCGCGCTCGCGTTGAACGAGCGCTACCAGCGGCTCGATGTGATGATCGGCAACGCCGGTCTCCTCGGCACGCTGTCGCCGCTCGCCCATGTCGAGCCGAAGCTCTGGAGTGACATCTTCGCCGTCAATGTCACCGCGAACTGGCAGCTCATTCGCACGATGGATCCGCTGCTGCAGCGCGCGCCGGCCGGCCGCGTGGTGTTCATGACCTCCGGCCTGAGCTGGATGGCGCAGGCTTATACCGGTGCTTACGGCGCAACCAAGGCCGCCCTCGACGCGATGGCGCGCACTTATGCGGCCGAGGTCGCTTCAAGCAATGTGCGGATCAATCTTTTCAGCCCCGGGCAGACGCGCACGCGGATGCTGGCCAGCGGCTGGCCGGGCCTCGACATGGACAAGGTGCCTGCGCCAGAAGAGGTCGTGAAGGCAATCGTGCCGCTTTGTCTGCCGAGTTGCAACGAAACCGGACGGGTCTACAGCTACCGCGACGCCAAGTTTCTCGACTTCAGGCCGCCCGCTTAGCGCTTCCTCGCTCGTCCCTCGAACGGGTTCTTCTTCTCGCGCAGCGTGACCCGGATCGGCGTGCCCGGCATCTCGAATGTCTCGCGCAATCCGTTGACCAGGTAGCGGATGTAATTGTCCGGGATCGCATCGGCGCGCGTGCAGAACAAAATGAATGTCGGCGGCCGCGCCTTCGCCTGCGTAATGTAGTTGAACTTGAGCCGCCGTCCCGACACCGCCGGCGGCGGGTGCGCCGACAGGGCGTCCTCGAACCAACGATTGAGCGCGTTGGTCGGCACACGCTTGTTCCAAACCGCATACGCATCCAGGATCGCCTGCATCAGGCGATCGAGTCCCTCACCGGTCAGGCCCGACACTGCGACGAGCGGCACGCCCTTAAGCTGCGCCAGCTTCTCCTCGGCCTGCTCGCGCATGCGGCTGATGCCGCCCGGCTTGCGATCCGACAGGTCCCACTTGCCGACGGCAAACACGACGGCACGGCCCTCGCGCTCGGCCAGATCGGCGATGCGCTGATCCTGCTCCTCGAACGGCTGTTGGGAGTCGATCAGCACGACGACAACTTCGGCGAAGCGGATGGCATTGATCGCGTCCGCAACCGACAGTTTTTCCAGCTTCTCGTCGATACGCGATTTGCGGCGCAGCCCCGCGGTATCGAACAGGCGGAAATCGTGGCCCTGCCAGTTCAGCTCGACCGCGATGGAGTCGCGCGTCAGTCCGGCTTCCGGCCCGGTGACCAGACGCTCCGAGCCGATCAGGCGATTGATCAGCGTCGATTTGCCGGCGTTGGGCCGGCCGACGATGGCGACGCGGATCGGATGCGGCTTGTCTTCGACAGTCTCGGCTTCTTCCTCGACGGGCTCAGGCGCGACGGCGCGAAGCGCGTCGTAGAGATCCGGCATGCCCTCATTGTGCTCGGACGAAATGGCAAGCGGCTCACCGAGGCCGAGTGAATAAGCTTCAAGACGGCCGCTTTCCGCAGCCTGGCCTTCGGCCTTGTTGGCAATGACGATGACCGGCTTGCCGGACTTGCGGACGAGGTCCGCGAAGGTGCGGTCGGCCGGCATCAATCCGGCCCGGCCGTCGAACATGAACAGCACCGCGTCCGCCTCGGCGATCGCAGCCTCGGTCTGGGCGCGCATGCGGCCACTCAGACTTTCTGGCGCCGATTGCTCGAGGCCCGCGGTGTCGACCACCGTAAATTCGAGATCGCCGAGCCGTCCCTCGCCTTCGCGGCGATCGCGCGTAACGCCCGGCCGGTCATCGACCAGCGCAAGACGACGGCCGACCAGCCGATTGAACAGCGTCGATTTGCCGACATTGGGCCGGCCGACGATGGCGATGGTGAAGCTCATTGGGCGCGATCAGCGCTGGAAGGTGTTCGGCGGCGGCGCATCCGGCCATGCCGACGGCTGCTGCTGTTGCGGCGCGGGCCACGGCGCCTGCGTGCCGGTCTGCTGCGGTTGTTGCTGCTGCGGCTTCGGATCAGGCCAGATCTGCTGCTGTTGCGCCTGCTGCGACTGTTGCGATTGCGGCGTCACCTTGACCTGCGTGGCCGGCTTCTTCGGCGGCGCCTGACGCGCGACGCGTGGCTTCGGTTTTGGCTTTTCCTCTGGCGGCGTTTGCGCCTCTTGCTGCTCTGGCGGCGTTTGCGGCGGCTGATAACCTTTCACCAGATCCTGCGGTATGCCCTGCGACACACCAGGAACGCCGCCGGGGAACAGCTCCTTGCGCTCGCCGGGCAGCTTTTTCTTTTCGTTGAGGTGAAAGAAATCGAGCTTTTCTGCCATGTCGCCGGGATCGAAATCGCTGGCGCAGGCGGAAAGTGCGGTAGCGACAAACGCAGCAAGAAGCACAGACGCAATCGGGCGGCGCATGGTCAGCTCTTTCCGCCGGCGGCAAGCAGCGCCGACAGAACTTCCATCCGCGAGCGGACGCCGGCCGGCGTCTCCGCGTCGTCGGAGGCCTGATCGATGTATTTCTTGGCAGCGGCGGCATCGCCGTTACGCCAGGCCGACAGCGCCAGCATCTCGCGCGCGGTGTGACGGAACGGCCGTGTCGGCTCGGTCAGGGGCTCGAGACGGCGGCGCAACTCGTCGAACGGCGCGGTGTCGACCAGCAGCATGCCGGCGCGCAGCGCCGCGGCATCCTGAAAACCCCGCCCGACCGAACGATCAGCCGCGACAGCATCGTAAGCGTCAACGGCCGCCTTTGGATCGGTCTTGCCGAGTTCGGCCGCAGCGCGCAGGCGCGCGAGAACCCGATAACCGGCCGGCGCTTCAGTAGCGATCTTGGCGAACGCGGCTTGCGCTTCGCCGTGCTTGTCCTGCTCGCTGAGCGTCACGGCCTGCTCGAACTTGGCACCGGCCTCGGCGGCCTGCTTGGCAAGCCAATATTCGTAGCCGCGATAGCCGGCGACGCCGACAATGATCAGGACGACCGCCGCAATGACCACAATGCCATAGCGATCCCACAGCTTTTTGAGCTGCTCGCGGCGGACTTCCTCATCAACTTCCTGAAAGATATCGGCCACGAACGGCGGCTCCGGTCATCGTGTTGTCGGTGAGGCGGGTAACCTATCGATATGGCGCAGGCAAGGCAAAACTACCGAGCAAGCGTTAAGAATCAGGCAGTTAGGGCTTTTTCGCCTTCATCGGATAGGTGTGCTCGACGGCCGGGAAGCGGCGGGCGCGCACCTCGGCGGCATAGTCGGCGATCGCCTTCTCGATGCCGGGACCGAGATCGCCGTAGCGCTTGACGAACTTCGGCACGCGCGGCGTCAGGCCGAGCATGTCCTCCATCACCAGAATCTGGCCATCGCATGCCGCGCTGGCGCCGATGCCGATGGTCGGGATCGCGACCGCCTCGGTCAGCTTCTTGCCGAGCGGCTCCGCCACCGCCTCGATCACGACAGAGAACGCGCCTGCCTGCGCGACCGCGATCGTGTCTTCCTCAATGCGCGACCAATCGGCCTCGTCGCGTCCCTGGGCGCGGAACGAGCCGAGCACATTGATCGACTGCGGGGTAAGCCCGACATGGGCCATCACCGGCACGCCGCGCTCGACGAGGAACTGGATGGTTTCAGCCATGCGCTTGCCGCCCTCGAGCTTGATGGCGCCACAGCCGGTCTCCTTGAGCACGCGCACGGCGCTCATGAAGGCTTGTTCTTTCGAGGCCTCATAGCTGCCGAACGGCATGTCGACGACCACGAGCGCGCGGCGCGAGCCGCGCATCACCGCATGGCCCTGCAGGATCATCATGTCGAGCGTGACGCCGACGGTCGTCTCCATGCCGTGCATCACCATACCGAGCGAGTCACCGACGAGGATCACGTCGCAATACTTGTCGACGATGCGCGCGGTGTGCGCGTGATACGAGGTCAGGCAAACGATCGGATCGCCACCTTTGCGCGCAAGAATGTCGGGCGCAGTGAGACGCTTGATCTCTTGCTGAACGGACATGGACTACCTCACGAAAACAGGAACGCCGATCATTACCGGATGGAATACGTAACCGAGCGCCAGATAAATGAAAGTGCCGAGAACAATGGCGACAATGTCGTTCGTCCAGCCTGAAGCAGTCCTGGTAACGGGCGCCCCACGGCGCTTGACCGCGATCCGCGCATAAACCGCCCACGCCAGAAACGAGCCGAACAACAAGATGGAGCCAAGATCGCCATTCGAGAGCAAGTGCGCGAACGCCCAGATCTTGATGCCGGCCAGCATCGGGTGCTTGGTCCAGGCCTGAATATGGCCGGGGAGATAAGCGGCGAGCACAAGAACGACCGAGAACCACATCAGGCCGACGGTGATATGGCGCAGGAATGCTGGCGGCGACCAGATGTCGATCCATCCGGTCTGACGATAGATCGAGAAGCCGCAGGCAAGCAGGACAATCCCGATCAGGGATGTCAGGCCGAACAACGCGTAATAGGCCGGCTTGCCGACCCGCGCCATTGCAACAGCACGCGCCTGTCGCATGGTGACGAACGTGTGCGCGCCGAGAAAGACGACGAGACCGGCAATGATGATCAGGAGGCCCATGGTTTCACTCGCCCATGATCTGGTCCGAAAACCGGTGTCCACTTTTCGGGATCATGCGCCAGCCTTCTCCTTCACGTCCTTAATGTCGGTGAAGGTTACGCCGGGGGCGCGCTCGCGGGTGTAATCGAGGATGAACTGGTTGCGCGACATGAAGACGCGGTCGCCGTCGAGGTCCTCGGCGACGCTGGAATAGTTCGTTTCGACAAACTGATCGATCAACTTCGGATCGTCAGCGGAAATCCAGCGCGCCAACTGGAATTCCGGCGTCTCATAGTCGATGTCGAGGCCGTATTCCGCGGATAGCCGCGCCTTGAGCACGTCGAGCTGCAGCGGGCCGACCACGCCGACCAGCGCAGGCGCACCGTCGACCGGTCGGAACACCTGCACAACGCCCTCCTCCGCCATCTGCTGGAGCGCCTCTTTCAGCTTCTTCGCCTTCATCGGGTCGCCGAGCCGCACGCGCTTGAGGATTTCCGGCGCGAAATTCGGTACGCCGACGAATTCGATCTCCTCACCTTCGGTCAGCGTGTCGCCGATGCGAAGGGTGCCGTGATTTGGGATGCCGACGACGTCACCGGCAAAAGCTTCGTCGGCCACCGAGCGATCCTGCGCGAAGAAGAACTGGGGCGCCGACAATGTCATCGGCTTGCCGGTGCGGATCAATTTCGCCTTCATGCCGCGATTGAGCTTGCCAGAGCACAGCCGCGCGAAGGCGATGCGGTCCCGGTGGTTCGGGTCCATGTTGGCTTGAATCTTGAACACGAAGGCCGACATGCGCGGCTCGGTGGCTTCGACTGTTCGCTGGTCGGCCTTCTGCGCACGCGGCGCCGGAGCGTAGCTTCCCAACGCGTCGAGCAGATCGCCGACGCCAAAATTCTTCAGCGCCGAACCGAAGAAGACCGGCGTCAGGTGGCCCTCGCGGAAGGCGGCGATATCGAAATTCTTGGTGCCCTCTTTCGCGAGCTCAAGCTCGTCCTTGATTGCCACTGGATCAAGCATCGGGTTGAGCTTGGCGATCTCCTCGATCGACATTTTCTGCGCCGCGCCGGTCTTGGGGCCGTCGCCTTCCAACAGGCGCACACGACCGGTTTCGAGCTCATAAGTTCCGACGAAATCCCGGCCACGGCCCAGCGGCCAGGTGACCGGCGACGTATCGAGCGCCAGCGTCTTTTCGATCTCGTCCAGCAGATCGAACGGATCACGGCTTTCGCGGTCGAGCTTGTTGATGAAGGTGACGATGGGAATGTCGCGCAGCCGGCAGACCTCGAACAGCTTGCGGGTGCGCGCCTCGATGCCCTTGGCGGCATCGATCACCATGACGGCGCTGTCGACCGCAGTGAGCGTGCGATAGGTGTCTTCGGAAAAGTCCTCGTGTCCCGGCGTATCGAGCAGATTGAAGACGTGGCTGTCGAACTCGAACGTCATTACCGAAGTGACGACCGAAATACCGCGCTCCCGCTCGATGGTCATCCAGTCGGAACGGGTCGAGCGGCGGTCGCGCTTGGCCTTGACCTGACCGGCCAAATTGATGGCGCCGCCGAACAACAGCAGCTTTTCAGTCAGCGTCGTCTTGCCGGCATCCGGGTGGGAAATGATCGCAAAGGTGCGCCGCCGCTCGATTTCGGCGGCGAGACTCGTCTTTTGCGGTGACGTTTTCTCCTGAATCGGCAGCGGCTCGTGCATCGCGGGCATGTGGCAGGGAAACGGGGCCGGATCAAGGGTGCTTTCTGCGCTTTTCTCCTGCCGCCACGCGGCTTTAGCCCGGCATAGCACAGCCGCAGCCGGGCACAGAAATGACGGAATGTTTATTCAAGACGTCACCTGCGCCGCCTATCATGGCGAGCGATGGACACCGCGATGCGTTCGTTGCCGAAACTCGCCATCCTGGCGCTCCTTGCCGGCCTGTCGGCGCCGATCGCTGCCGCCGCGCAATCCGAGCCGAAGATTTCGATCAGCCACGACGAGGCGCGCGATGCCATGGTGATCCACGCCTCGATCGACATCGAGGCGCCTCCTTCCATTGTCTGGGCCGTCGTTACCGACTGCAATCGCGCGCCGAAATACGTCCCCAACATGGAAAGCTGCCGCATCGTCGAGCGCGAGCCACACGACCGCTGGCAAGTGCGCGAGAGCGTGCATAACGTGATGCTGTTGCCTCGCATCCGTTCGGTCTCGCGTGTCGAATTCGACAAGGACCGCCGCATGTCCTTCAAGAAAGCTGGCGGCGACATGCGGATCGCCGAGGGCGACTGGCGTCTCGAACCGCTCGACAAGGGCAAGGCAACGCGGCTGAGCTACAATGCGGTGCTGGCGTTGAATATTTCAGTGCCGAATTTCATGGTCGAGAATGTTGCGAACCAGGATGTTCCGACGCTGATGAAAAACATCGAGCGGGAAAGTCTGGGGGACGAGGAGAAGAAACAGTAACGGCGCTCAGAGCTTGGCGTACTCGTCCGGCTTGAAACCGACCAGAATCTTTCCGCCGCCCAATTCCAGCACCGGGCGCTTGATCATCGACGGCTGCGCCAGCATCAGCTTGATCGCTTTCGTCTCGGTGACGTTCTCTTTGTCCTTGTCGGGCAATTTCCTGAACGTCGTGCCGGCGCGGTTGAGCAAAGTCTCCCACCCGGCTTTCTTCGCCCAGCCTTCGAGCTTGGTCTTGTCGATGCCCTGCGTCTTGTAGTCGTGGAAATCGTATTTGACGCCGCGCTTGTCGAGCGCCGTGCGCGCCTTCTTCATGGTGTCGCAGTTCTTGATGCCGTAGATGGTGAGGGGCATTTTTACTCCCACTCAATCGTGCCGGGCGGCTTCGAGGTCACGTCATAGACGACGCGGTTGACACCCTTGACCTCGTTGATGATGCGCGTCGCGACATTGCCGATGAATTTCATGTCGAAGGGATAGAAATCGGCGGTCATACCATCGGTCGAGGTGACGGCGCGCAGGCCGACCACGAAATCGTAAGTGCGGCCGTCGCCCATCACGCCAACGGTCTTCACCGGCAGCAGTACGGCAAAGGCCTGCCAGATGTCGTCATAGAGCCCGGCGCGGCGGATTTCCTCGATGTAGATGTCGTCGGCGAGCCGCAGGATGTCGCACTTCTCCTTGCTCACATCGCCCGGGATACGAATGGCGAGGCCGGGGCCGGGGAACGGATGGCGGCCGACGAAGGCGTCCGGCAGGCCGAGCTCGCGGCCGAGCGCCCTCACCTCGTCCTTGAACAGTTCGCGCAGCGGCTCGACCAGCTTCATGTTCATGCGCTCGGGCAGGCCGCCGACATTGTGGTGCGACTTGATGGTGACCGACGGGCCGCCGGTGAACGACACACTCTCGATCACGTCTGGATAGAGCGTGCCTTGCGCGAGGAATTGCGCGCCACCGATCTTCTTCGCCTCGGCCTCGAACACGTCGATGAACAGCTTGCCGATCGCCTTGCGCTTCGCTTCGGGGTCGCTGACGCCCTCAAGCGCCTTGAGGAAGATGTTGGATGCGTCGACGTGAACGAGCGGGATGTTGTAGTGGTCACGGAACAGCGCGACGACCTTCTCGCCTTCGGCGAGCCGCAGCAGGCCGTGATCGACGAACACGCAGGTGAGCTGCTCGCCGATTGCCTCGTGGATCAGCACCGCCGCGACGGCCGAATCGACGCCGCCGGACAGGCCGCAGATCACCTTGCCCTTGCCGACCTGAGCACGGATTTTCTCGATCGCTTCATCCTTGAAGGCGCGCATCGTCCAGTCGCCGGACGCTTTCGAAATATTGCGCACGAAGTTGCGCAGGAGCGCGGCACCGTGCGGCGTATGCACGACCTCCGGGTGGAATTGCATGGCGTAGAAGTGGCGGGACTCGTCGCCGATGATGGCGATCGGCGAGTTGGCCGCCTTGCCGAGCACACGAAAGCCGTCCGGCAGCTTGGTCACGCGGTCGCCGTGCGACATCCAGACCGGATATTTCTCGCCCTTCTGCCAGACGCCCTCGAACAGCGCGGAGTCTTCGGTCACCTCGACCTCGGCGCGGCCGAATTCGCGGTGGTGGCCGCCCTCGACCTTGCCGCCGAGCTGCTGCGCCATGGTCTGCTCGCCGTAGCAGATGCCGAGCACCGGCACGCCGGCGGTGAAGACCGCATCAGGCGCCGACGGCGCATTGGCATCGAGCACCGAGGCCGGACCGCCGGACAGGATGACCCCCTTCGGCCGCATCTCGCGGAAGGCCTCGGCCGCCTTCTGGAACGGCACGATCTCGCAATAGACCTTCTCCTCGCGGACCCGGCGGGCGATGAGCTGAGTGACCTGCGAGCCGAAATCGACGATCAGGATCTTGTCGTGAAGGGCGTTGGCAACCATGGCACGACTTAAACGATCCGATTTTGCCGCGCCAGCGCAGGGACCGGGGGAGCGCGACATATCCACGCCCACCGGCGATGCGTTAAGGCCCGTTAAGCCTCCTTTAGCCCTGCCATGGCAGAACGCCCCTATTCCCTGCAGCCTGGAGCGCCAAGGAAACATCACGTGGCCTATCTCGCCGACCGTATTACCGACGCCCCGACGGCCGACCGCCGCTCGCGACTGTTTCGTGAGGGGCCGGTCGCATTCGTGGAGCGGCTGCTGCTCGGCGCCGCCTGGGCGGTGAAGCGCGAACGGATCGGCGGGCTGCCCAATCTTGCGGCAATGCTGGCGCACGACGCGCTGGTGCGGAACGATGAACTGCCCGAGCCGGACCAGGCGCTCGCCTCGCCGCCCGGCCTCGCCGGTATCGTGCATGACCTTTCGGTGCCGACCCTGGTCGCCGCCTATAGCCGCGGCCTGTTTCCCTTCGCCCACGTGCCGCCGCTGAAGTGGTGGTCGCCGCCCAAGCGGGCAGTACTGTTCTTCGACGAACATCACATCAGCAAGACGATCCGCAAGAAACTGCGCAACGCGCGTTACAGCGTCACCTTCGATCGCGACTTTGAAGGCGTGATCGCCGCTTGCGCCGGACAGCGCGCGAAGCGCTGGCATCTGACATGGATCACGCCACGCATCATGCGCGCCTACTCCGACCTGTTCGACGCCGGTTACGCGCACAGCTTCGAGGTATGGAACGAAGCCGGCAAGCTGGCCGGCGGCGGCTACGGCGTGGCGATCGGCGCCTCGTTCAGCGGCGAGTCGCAATTCTCGCTGGAGCCGGACACATCTAAGATCGGCCTGAGCGTGCTCAATTTCCATCTCGCCCGCTGGGGATTTCATTTCGACGACGGCAAGCTGATGACGCCGAACATGCAGGCGATGGGCTTCCGGGACATCGATCGCACGGGCTATTTGTCGCGGCTCGCGCTCGCCGCTCGCACGCCGAGCAAGACCGGCCGCTGGCAGGTCGAGGCCGATTTGTCTGAAGTCGCGGCCTGGAATCCCGCCAAACCCGACGCGACGTCCTGACGTTAACACTCTGTGGGAATTAACCACACGCGCGGGTTCCGCGCGACGTTCGCCCCGTTCCGCATCATGCTCGCTTCACGTCATGGCATGCCGACGCGTGCCATCCGCCCTTGGCGTGTATCGAGTCGAAGGTCGGGTGCCCGTGCGATGAGCACGGGCACGACGGCTTCCCAGACAAAACCCGAAGATCAGTTCGCGTTCGGAATCGGAGCCGGCGGCCGCGGAGCCGACGCACGCGGCGGCGCTCCGACGTCGGCCGGCGGCACAAATTCGTCACGCTGCTCCGAAGACACGTCGCGCGCGACCTGCGGTTCGGGCGACAGATTGATCGGCGCCGACATTGGAGGCGCAACGTCGGAGGTCGTTTCCGCAGCCGGCGGCCGCGATGCGCTTTCGTGCAATGCGTCGCGCACCGAGGCGACCCATTTCGCATCGACGCTTGTCGTCTCCGGCTGGATCGCGGCATCCTCACTCGGAGGTGCAGCCGGCTTCGACAGCTCGGCCGCCGCGGCTTGCGGAGGCGGCACGACGGCCTTCTCAGCCGCTGCGGGAGCGACAAGCGGATGCGGAGGCGCGCCAAGCTGCTGCTTCGGCGGTTCGAGCTTCGCGGTGGCTTCCGTCGCTGGCGTCTCCTTCGATGGGATTGCCTTGGCCGGAGCCTCGCGCTTTACGATCTCGCGTTTAAGCGGTTCGCGTTTTTCAATCTTCGCAGCCGCTTCCACCTTCTCGACCTTATCAATCTTGGCCGGCGGTGGAGCGACGACAGCCTCGACCTTGGCAGGCGGGGGGACACGATGAGCGACAGCGGTGGTCTTCTCGGAGGCGAGCAAATTTTTGAACGCCGCGGCTGCGTCAGCGTCGACTGCGCCGCACTCCTGCTCGAACGTCACGACATCCTTCTGCACCAGCAGACGGAGCGTGGTCGCGTCCGTCTTCTTGTCCAGCATGGAAACGATGTTGGCGCGCAGTGTCTGGCACTTCCCTTCCGGCGAGAAGGTCGCGTGATAGGTCGAATAGCCGCCGATCAAGGCGAGCGGGATGCCGACCAGCGAGCCGACAAGCTGAACCGCGCCGGTGAAGCGCGATGCCAGCGTGCGCGGCGGGACGTGCGGCCCGTAATGCACGGCGTGTGCGTGCGGTCCATCGTCGCGAGTCGCTGTCAGCATTGAAGAAAAGCCCTTCCCGTCAGAGTCGCCTAGTGAACGGAACTTCGCGGAGAAATTTGGCCGGGATTTGGGCGAAATGGCGGAAAAGCCCTAGGCCTTGCGGAGAACGCTGACGAAAAAGCCGTCGGTGCCGGTACGCCGCGGCGTCATCAGCAGCCCCTCGTCCGAGACAAGCGCGGACTCCCGGAAGGCGCCGGTACGATCGCTCAGAATACCGGCGACCTTGCCCGGTGGCGTGATCGTGAATTCCGGGTGGCGCCCGAGAAAAGCGCGGATCTGCGCGCCGTTCTCGTCCTCCAGCACCGAACAGGTGATGTAAGCGATACGGCCATCGGCCTTCAGTAGCGGCACCGCGCGGTCGAGCACCTCGGCCTGATCCTTGATGCGCTGCTCAAGGGCTCCGGGGCGCATGCGCCATTTGGCGTCCGGGTTGCGCCGCCACGCGCCGGCGCCGGTGCAGGGCGCATCGATCAGAACGAGGTCCATCCTGCCCTTGAGGTCATCGAGCTCGGTACCGACCGATTTCGGCGTGCGGACTTGGACATTGCGGGCGCCGGAACGGGCGAGCCGGTCGTGGATCGGCGCCAGCCGGCGCTTGTCGTCGTCGGTCGCGAAGAGTTGCCCCTTGTTTTCCATCATCGCCGCCAGCGCCAAGGTTTTGCCACCCGCCCCGGCGCAGAGGTCGACGACTTGCTCCCCCGGTTTGGCACCGCTGAAGAGCGCCGCGAGCTGCGAGCCCTCGTCCTGAACCTCCACTAGACCTTTAAGAAAGGCCGGCTCGGCATGGATGGCGGGACTTTTCGCGTCTGCCGTCAGCGCGATGCGCAACCCAAGCGGTGACCATGGGGTCGGCTGCGGGGTGAGATCGGACAACGCTTCCTGCACCTCTTCAGGTGCCGCTTTAAGGGTATTCACCCGCAGGTCCAGCGGCGCCCGGGAGGCCAACGCCGCCCCCTCCTCGGCCCGGCCATCGCCGAAGGTGCGGGCAAAATGCGGCTCGAGCCATTCCGGATAGTCGCCGGCGACGTGCGGCGGGGCATTGTCGAGCGTTGCCGTGTCGAGACGTTCCCGCTCGCTGTCGCTCAGCGCCTCGGGCGCATATTTCGCGCCATCGGCAAGTTTGGCGATCGTATCCGCCGTCATTCCGCGTTCGCGCTTGAGCATGCCGAGCACGGTCGCACGCGGTGTGCCAGTCCCCATCAGGAAGGCACTGGAGGAGCGGCGACGTAGCGTGTCGTAGACAAGCCCGGCAATCGCCGCGCGATCGCCGGAGCCGGCAAAGCGATGCGCCATGCCCCAGCTTTTCAGCGCATCGGGGGCTGGCCTTCGCTCTTTCGCAATCGCATCGATAACTTCGATCGCGGCGGCAAGCCGCGCGGCGGGTGTCACGGCAGACCGGCGAGGATTCGGACGATGAAAATGAGCCAGGCAATCGCCAAGGCGAATGCACCGATTCCATAAAGCCCGCCGCGAACCAGCACACGATTGCTGGTTGTGTGCACGTAGGCATGCGCGATCCGTGACAATACGAATATCCACGCGAGCACAAGGAAGACCATGTCAGCGTGGCGCGTGATCATCGACAGGATTGTCAGGACGTAAAACAGCACCGGCAATTGAAACTGATTGTCGAAGCTCTTGCCGATTTGCTGGGTGCGCTGCGGCCACGCTTTCTGACCGAGCGCGATCTCGCGCGGATGGAGCGCGCCGCCACGAATGGCATTGCGCCGCAGCGGCGCGAGCCAGAACAACAAGACGAAGGTGAGGATAACCTCCACGAAGAGCGGAAGCAGGATGAACGGAATCGGCATGAGGAGAAGCCTTCAGGGGACAGTCAGATGATCAGCGTGTTAACTCATACCCGGCTCGGATAGTTTGGGCTTTCGCGGGTGATGAGCACGTCGTGCACATGGCTCTCGCGCAGCCCCGCGTTCGATATCTTTACAAACTGCGCCTTGTCGTGGAATTCGGCGATCGTCTTGGCGCCGGTGTAACCCATCGCGGCGCGCAGACCGCCGGCAAGCTGGTGCAGCACCGTTGCCGCCGCGCCTTTGTAGGGCACCTGGCCTTCGACGCCTTCCGGCACAAGCTTGAGGGTGTCCTTGATGTCCTGCTGGAAATAGCGGTCGGCCGAGCCGCGCGCCATTGCGCCGACCGAACCCATGCCGCGATAGGTTTTGTACGAGCGGCCCTGATAGAGGAACACTTCGCCGGGCGTCTCATCGGTGCCGGCCAGCAGCGAGCCGACCATCGCGACGTCTGCGCCCGCGGCAAGCGCCTTGGCAAGATCGCCGGAATACTTGATGCCGCCGTCGGCGATGACCGGCGTATCGGTCTTCTTCGCCTCCTCGACGGAATCCATCACCGCGGTGAGCTGCGGCACGCCGACACCGGCGACGATGCGTGTCGTGCAGATCGAACCCGGACCGATACCTACCTTGATGGCGTCGGCTCCGGAATCGATCAGCGCCTTGGCACCTTCACGGGTCGCGACATTGCCGGCGACGACCTGCACCTTGTTCGACTTTTTCTTGATGCGGCTGACGGCGGTGAGCACCATCTTGGAGTGGCCGTGGGCGGTATCAACCACGACAAGGTCGACACCGGCATCGATCAGCGCCTCGGTGCGCTCAAATCCTTTGTCGCCGACGGTGGTCGCAGCGGCAACGCGCAAGCGGCCCTGCTCGTCCTTGCAGGCGTTCGGGTTGGCGACGGCTTTCTCGATGTCCTTCACCGTGATCAGGCCGACGCAGCGATACTTGTCATCGACGACGAGCAGCTTCTCGATCCGATGCTGATGCAGCAGGCGCTTGGCTTCGTCCTGGCCAACATTTTCGCGCACGGTGACGAGCCGGTCTTTGGTCATCAGCTCGGAAATTTGCTGCAACGGATTGCTGGCGAACCGCACGTCGCGGTTGGTAAGAATGCCGACCAGCTTGCCGGCCTGGCCATTGCCGCCGCCTTCCACCACCGGAATGCCGGAGATGTGGTTGTTCGCCATCATCTGCAGCGCATCGGCGAGCGTGGCGTCGGGACTGATGGTGAGCGGGTTGACCACCATGCCGCTTTCGAACTTCTTGACCTGCCGGACCTGCGCGGCCTGTTGGTCCGGTTCGAGATTGCGATGCAGGACACCGATGCCGCCGGCTTGCGCCATGGCGATCGCCATTTGCGATTCGGTGACGGTATCCATCGCCGACGCAACGATCGGCAAATTGACGCTGATCGAGCGCGTGATGCGCGAGCGGATATCGACTTGCGACGGCAGGACCTCGGACAGGCCGGGCTTGATCAGCACGTCATCGAAGGTCAGCGCTTCGACCAGATTTTCGATTGTCTTTATGGCCATCGCCAACTCCACTCCTCGCCGTCAGGCGGCTTATTGGGCCCTGGTCGGATAGGTGAAGCAAAATGCGCCGGAACTGGTGTTCCGTGCCCGACTCAAGTGGCCCGCTTTTGGGTTGGCGGTGGTCGATATCACGGGTTTTGCCGGATTCCTAGTCCGAAGCTCTTTCCAGATCGCCTTTTGTGGCGGTTTTCCCGCACAACAACGGCTTTCGATCTGCCGGGCTGGCATGCGCCACCGATCTACCGCGGGCTGGTTTGTTTGATATGTAAGCGCCCTCCACCCTCCTCGAATGATCACCGATGTCCCGTGACCGCATTGTCCCGCTGATCGTCGCGGTCGCCCTGTTCATGGAAAACATGGACTCAACGGTCATCGCGACCTCGCTGCCGGCGATCGCGGCGGACATCGGCGCCAATCCGCTGGCGCTCAAGCTGGCTATTACCTCCTACCTGCTGTCGCTGGCCATCTTCATCCCGGCGAGCGGCTGGACCGCCGACCGGTTCGGCGCGCGCACGGTGTTTCGCGCCGCCATCGCGGTGTTCGTGATCGGCTCGGTCGGCTGCGCGCTCTCGAGCTCGCTCACCGACTTCGTCATCGCGCGCATCGTCCAGGGCATGGGCGGCGCGATGATGACACCGGTCGGTCGTATGGTGCTGGTCCGCTCGATCTCGAAGCGCGAGCTTGTTGGGGCGATGGCGTGGCTGACGACACCCGCGCTGATTGGACCCGTCATGGGCCCGCCGGTCGGGGGCTTCATTACGACGTATGCGAGCTGGCACTGGATATTTATCATCAATGTGCCGATCGGATTGCTCGGCATCCTTCTCGCGACGAAATACATTCCGGATCTGCGCGCCGAGCAGCACGAGCGCTTCGACGTCAAAGGCATGGTGCTGGCGGGCCTGGGCATAGCCGGCCTGGCGTTCGGGCTGTCGGTTGCCGGACTGAACTTCCTGCCCTGGCCGATTGTCGCGGCGTTGGTTGTCGCCGGCACGATCTTTACGGTCGCCTATGTGGTCCATGCCCAGCACACACCCTCGCCGGCGCTCGATCTGACGCTGTTCCGCTTGCCGACCTTCTACGCCAGCGTGGTCGGCGGATTCCTGTTCCGGCTCGGTCTCGGCGCGCTGCCCTTCCTGCTGCCGCTGATGCTGCAGCTCGGCTTCGGCATGACGCCGTTTCACTCCGGCCTCATCACATTTGCGACGGCGCTCGGCTCGATGAGCATGAAAGTGGTGGCGGCGACGGCGCTGCGGCGGCTGGGGTTCAAGACCATTCTGGTCTTCAACACGGTGATTTCCGCGGCTTTCCTGGCGGCTTGCGCGGCTTTTACGGTCTATACGCCGGTTGCCGTCATGGTTGCCGTGCTGCTGATCGGCGGATTCTTCCGTTCCCTGCAATTCACCAGCATCAACACGATTGCCTATGCCGAGGTCGAGCCGGCGCGCGTCAGCAAGGCGACCGCGCTAATGGCGGTTGGACAACAACTGTCGATGTCATCCGGCGTCGCGATCGGCGCGCTCGCAGTCGAAACGACGGTGACCTTGCGCGGCCAGGCGGACATCCAGGCGTCCGATTTCCCACCGGCATTTTTGGTGGTGGCGCTGATCTCAGCCTGTGCCGCGCTCGTCTTCATGCGGCTCACGCCGGACGCCGGCGCCGAAATGGCCAACCGCCTGCCAGACACCGCGGGAAATCCGGCCGAAGCCCGCGACCAAAAAATTAACTAAAAATGTTTCCATCGAGACTAATCGTGAACAGTCTGAGGCGGCGTTAACCATACAAACCATTTGGTTGTCTCGCTTTTCTGGACAGCGCGTTAACCCATCGATAGCTTCCAAACGTAAATCGTAAACTGGTGTGGTTAACGCGTATGCCCCGACCCTGGCCAAGGTGGGCAATATTTCTCGGCCTCCTCGCCGCCTTCGCGGCGGGTCCTGCTGCCGCGCGCAGCGGCGATGTGCGCGCATGCGCCAACCAGACCGAAAGCGCCGCGGCCGAACGAATTGCGGCCTGCACCACGCTGCTGAAGTCGCGCGGCATCAGCGGCAAGCCGGCCGGTGTCGCCTACGCGCTTCGCGGTCTCGCCTATCTCGACCGCGGCGACATCCCGAACGGCATCTCCGATCTCGATAAAGCCATCGGCCTCGCGCCCGACTTCGCGCCCGCCTACCAAAACCGCGGCAACGCCTGGTATGCGCGCGGGAATTTCGGCCGCGCTATCGCCGACTACGACAAGGCCATCGAGCTCGACGCCAGCAACGCATCGGCTTACGCTAACCGCGCCACGGTGCGGCGTGACGTCGGTTACACCGAGGGCGCACTGGAAGATTACGCCAAGGCGATCAGCCTCAACCCGCGTGCGGCCCGCACCTACACAAATCGCGGTCAGCTTTATCTCCAGCAGGCCAATTACGCGAACGCCGCGGCGGATTTCGACCGCGCATTGCAGATCGAACCATCGGCCGCGACCTATCTTCTGCTCGGCAAGGCGCGGACCGAAGCGGAAGACTACAACCGCGCGCTGGCGGCTTACGGCGAAGCGTCGCGGCTCGATCCTCAGGCGGTTGCGCCGATCAACGCGGAAGCCGGCGTCTATGCCCGCAAGGGCGAGTTCGACAAGGCGCTCGCGCTTTATGACCGCGCGTTGAAAATGGACCCGAACGCGCCGGCAACCTATCGCGCGCGCGCCGAGGTTTTCTACGCCAAAGGCGACCACAAACGTGCGCTCAAGGAGATCGATCGCGTCCTGAAGTTTACATGGAACGCGAACGCATTGAAGCTGCGCGCCGAATGGCGGTTGGCCGCCGGTGACACCGACGGCGCGATGGCCGACGTCGGCCACATCGACAAGCTCGATCCGGACGGCTCGACCTCGCTCGTCCTGCGCGGCGCGCTGGCCGCGCGCAAGCGCGATTATGCCGCGGCGCTGACCGAGCTCGACAAGGCGGTCGCGGCAAACGGCAAAGATCCATTCGCGCTGCGGGAGCGCGGGCTCGTCTACGCGGCCAAGGGTGACAGCGCCAAGGCGCTGTCGGATCTGAATCGTGCGATCGAAGTCGGCGCAACCGACGCCGACCTTTATCGCTCGCGCGCGAAACTCTATGCAGCGAAGGGCGACAACGCGAAAGCCCGCGCCGATTTCGATCAGGCCATTACCCGCGATCCCGCAAACGCGGCGAGCTATTTCGATCGTGCCGCATTGCGCAAGGCAAGCGGCGACAGCAACGGCCAGATGGCCGATCTCAATGAGGGCCTGAAGCGTCAGCCAAATAATGCGCTCGCACTTTACGAACGCGGGCTGCTGAAGAATATGCGCAACGATGTCACCGGCGCTCTGGCTGACTTCGACAGTGCCATCAAGCTCGAGCCGACCAACAACGAATTTCTGAAGAGCCGCGCGATGGCGCGCGCTTCCGTGAAGAACAAGGGCTCGACTGAGAACATCGCGGCGCTCGACGAATTGATCTCGCTCGAACCGGGCAATGCCAGGAACTATTACCGGCGCGGCCTCGCTTACATGCGAGAGCAGGACGCCGATAAAGCGCGGGCCGACTTCAAAATGGCGCTGGCAAAGGATCGCCGGATGAAAGAGGCGGCGCGCGCACTCGATCGCCTCGCCAAGGAAAGCAAGCACTGGACGAAGAAGCCAGTCGAGGCCAAGGCGACGCCGACGCCGGAGACTGTCACCGAGCCAAAGGTCGAAGCAAAAGCGCCGGTGACGCCTGCCGACAGTGGCCCGCCGGATGACGCCGTTTCGGACCGCAAAGCTCCTGAACCGGTTTCGGCGGCGAAAAACACGGCCAAAAATACCGGCGCACCTCAAGCAGCCCCGCACGCGTCGAACGAGCGCCGGCAAGCGCAACGCCATCCGGTCGAAACGCGACGGCCGCAGGTGCGCTACTATTATTATCGCAACGGCCGGCAGGTCAGTTTCAGCGAAGCGTTCCGCTAATCGCGCCGGAAACCCGTCGCCAGCAAATAGAGCTCGGCTGAATCGGCGCGGCTCGCCGCCGGCTTTACGTGTCGCACGGTCGCGAAATTGCGCTTCAACTCGGCCAGCAAAGTCGGCTCGGTGCCGCCTTGCAGCACCTTGGCGAGAAACGCCCCGCCCGGCTTGAGCACCTCGGCGGCAAACTGCGCCGCCGCTTCGACGAGCGCCATGATCTTGAGGTGATCGGTCTTGCGATGACCGGTCGCATTCGCAGCCATGTCGGTGAGCACCACATCGGCCTCGCCGCCCAGTCTTTCCTTCAGATGATCGGGCGCGCCGGGGTCGAGGAAATCGATCACCGCGAAGTCGACGCCAGCGACCGGCACCATCTCCTGAATGTCGATCGCGACGACCCGTCCTTCGCTACCGACCCGCTTGACCGCGACCTGGCTCCAGCCGCCGGGCGCGGCGCCAAGATCGACGACGCGCCCACCTTTTTTGAGGATGCGGTACTTGTCGTCGATCTCGATCAGCTTGAATGCGGCACGCGAGCGGAAACCCTCACTTTTCGCGCGGGCGACGTATGGGTCATTGAGCTGACGGTTGAGCCACTGCTTCGACGACTGCGAGCGGTTTTTGCTTTTCAGCCGTTCCTTGGTGCGATCTTTGCTGCCGCGCATGTGTCACGGCCCCGCTTCAGGCGCGTTGCCCCACACGCCGTCGTCGCGCATCATCTGCACCAGCATGCCTTCACGAAGGCCGCGGTCGGCGACGCGCAGGCGCTTGACCGGAAACGCGCGGCGGATCGCTTCGAGAATGGCGCATCCTGCCATCACTAGGTCGGCACGCTCAGGGCCGATGCAAGGACTTTCCTTGCGCTGCTGATAGTCCATCGCCAGCAACCGCTCGATCACGCCGTTGACCTGGTCCGCCGTCATCCAGCAGCCGTCCACCCGGCTGCGGTCGTAGCGGCGAAGATCGAGATGGACGCCGGCAATCGTCGTGACCGTGCCGGACGTTCCAAGAAGATGCAGATTACCGATATCGCTGCCGTATTCGGCGGCGAAGGGCGCGAGCAGCGCAGTCACCTCCGCGACCATCGCTTCGTACACCTCGCGGGTGACGCGCTCGCCGCCATGACGCTCCGCCAGCGTGACGACGCCATGCGGCAGCGAGACCCAGCCGCGGATACGCGGCGGCGGCGGGCCGCTGCTAGCCTCCTGCGCGCTGTCGAGCCGTACCAGTTCCGACGAACCGCCACCGATGTCGAACAGCAGGACTCCGTCGGTCTGTGGGTCCATCAGCGGCGTGCAGCCGGTGGCGGCAAGGCACGCCTCGGTCTCACGGTCGATGATCTCGAGATCGAGGCCGACCTCGCGGGCGACGCGGGCGCGGAAATCCTCACCGTTACCGGCGGAGCGGCAGGCTTCGGTCGCGATCAGCCGTGCGCGGGTGACGCCCTTGTTCTTCATCTTGTCACGGCAGATCGCTAAAGCTTCGACGGCGCGGGCCATCGCGGCATCGCTCAGCCGGCCCGATGCGGACAGCCCTTCGCCGAGACGGATGATGCGGGAGAAGGCGTCGACGACGCGAAAACCATCATCGGCCGGCCGCGCTACCAGCAAACGGCAATTGTTGGTGCCGAGATCGAGCGCAGCATAAGTCGCACCGCCGCGATCGGCGCCGTAGCCGTTCTCGAATGGCCCAACCGACCGACGACCCCGCCGGCCGCGCTCGCGTGCGGCCCGGTCAATGGCAGGGTCGAGGCCGGGATTCCCCCGGGCCTCGCCGTCCATCGTCGTGTAACCTTCCTGCCGAACGCGGCTGCCTTTCAGGCGCGGGGACGGCTTCTTTTCCAGCTTCGAAATGGAGTCTAACAGCGCACCACTATGGCGCAACCCACCTATGTGCGGGTGGGACGATCGTCCGAGCCTATGTTCTTGTGGAACCAGCCAGCGTCCGTTATGGGAAGAAACCCCACACAAACACACCCTTCTTCTCGGATCGCATGGACGACAGAACGCTCGATCAATTGGCGGTGACCCAGTATAGCATCGGCCAGCCGGTGCTGCGCACCGAGGACCCGATGCTGGTGCGCGGTGAAGGCCACTACACCGACGACCTCAACCTCAAGGGGCAGGCTCATGCGGTGATGGTCCGCAGCCGCGATGCTCACGGCATCATCAAGAGCATCGATACGGAGACGGCGCGCGGCATGCCCGGCGTGCTGGCGGTTTATACGGCCGCCGACCTCAACCGCTATGGCGTGCTCAAGAGCACGCTGCCGTTCAAGAATCGCGATGGCTCGCCACTGAAAGTCGCGCTGCGGCACGCGCTGGCGGAAGGCAAGGTACGCCTGGTCGGCGACCCGGTCGCCTGCGTGATTGCCGAAACGTTGACGCAAGCCAAGGACGCCGCCGAAGCGGTGTCGATGGACATCGATCCGCTGCCTGCCGTGACGACGGCAAGCGAAGGCGCCGCCCCCGGCGCGCCGCAACTCTATGACGATGTGCCGGGCAATATCGCGCTCGACTATCACTTCGGCGACGCCGAGAAGACCGCGGCGGCCTTCGCATCGGCCGCGCACGTGACGAAGCTCTCGATCCGCAACACCCGCTGCGTGGTGGCGCCGATGGAGCCGCGCTCGGCGATCGGTGAATACGACAAAGACAGCGACCACTGGACGCTGCACTCGTGCAGCCAGGGCGTGTTCGGCCTCAAGAATCAACTGGTCGAGATCCTCGGCAGCACGCCGGACAAGGTGCGCGTCCTGACCGGCCATGTCGGCGGCTCGTTCGGCATGAAGGCCTCGGCCTATCCGGAGCAGATCTGCATTCTGCATGCGGCGAAGATGCTCGGCCGCCCGGTGAAATGGACCGATGAGCGGTCGGGCTCGTTCGTCTCCGACCATCACGGCCGCGACCACGAGATGATGGCCGAGCTGGCGCTCGACAAAGACGGGCACTTCCTTGCCCTGCGGATGACCAATTTCGGCAATCTGGGCGCCTGGCTCAATCCGGTGTCGCCGCTGATGCCGACGCTCAACACGGTAAAGAACGCGGCAAGCGTCTATCGCACGCCGCTGATCGAGTGCTCGACCAAATGCGTCTATACCAACACGACGTTGGTCTCCGCCTATCGCGGCGCCGGTCGCCCCGAGGGCAACTATTACATGGAGCGGCTGATCGACATCGCGGCGCGCGAGATGGGGATCGACCGTGTCGAGCTGCGGCGGCGCAACTTCATCAAGCCGAAGGACATTCCCTACAAGAATGCCGCCGAGATGAACTACGACAGCGGCGATTTCCCGGCGGTGCTCAAGCACGCGCTCGATACCGCCGACGTCAAAGGCTTCAACAAAAGGAAGCGCGAGAGCCGCAAGGCCGGCAAGGTGCGCGGGCTCGGCATCGGCTGCTTTCTCGAGGTCACGGCGCCCGCCAACAAGGAAATGGGCGGCATCCGCTTCGAGGCGGACGGCACGGTGACGATCATCACAGGAACGCTCGACTACGGCCAAGGCCACGCCGCGCCGTTCGCCCAGGTGCTCAGTGAGAAGCTCGGCGTGCCATTCGACAAGATTCGCCTGCTGCAGGGCGACAGCAACGAATTGCTGGCCGGCGGCGGCACCGGTGGCTCGCGCTCGATGTCGTCGAGCGGCATGGCGATCGTCGAAGCGTCGGCCAAAGTGGTCGACAGCGGCAAGCGGATCGCCGCGCATGTGCTGGAAGCCTCGGCCGGGGACATCGAGTTCAAGGCCGGACGCTTCACTATCGCTGGCACCGACAGGTCCATTGGAATCATGGAACTGGCGGCGAAATTGCGCAGCGGCCTGAAGCTGCCCGAGGGTGTACCGAATTCGCTCGACGTCAAGCATGTCAGCAATGGTGCGCCGTCTGTGTTCCCGAACGGCTGCCACGTCGCCGAGGTCGAGATCGACCCGGCCACTGGCGTCACGCAGGTGGTGAAGTATGCCGCGGTGAACGACTTCGGCACGGTGATCAATCCACTGCTGGTCGAAGGCCAGACTCATGGCGGTGTCGTGCAGGGCATCGGCCAGGCGCTGATGGAAAACACCGTCTATGACGGCGACGGCCAACTGCTCACCGGCTCGTTCATGGATTACGCGATGCCGCGCGCGCGGCACGCACCGGAGTTCGTGGTCGAGAACCATCCGGTTCCGGCGACCACCAACCCGCTCGGCACCAAAGGCTGCGGCGAGGCGGGCTGCGCCGGCGGCCTCGCCTCGGTGATGAACGCGGTCGCCGATGCGCTCGCCGACTTCGGCGTCAACCACATCGACATGCCGGCTTCCCCGGCGCGGGTCTGGGCGGCGATCCAGGAGGCTCAGGCCAAACAGGCCTAGGCTCACAAATGACGCAGGCCACTGAGGTCTTCAGTCCGCGTACGAGTGCCGAGACGCGCCTCGTCACGTCGATCAGCGCCGCGCATTTCGTGTCGCACTACTACATCCTGATGCTGCCGCCGCTGTTCGACGTCATCCGCGCCGATTACGGCGTGAGCTATACGGAGCTCGGCCTTGCGCTGGTGGCGTTCAACGTCGTGACCGCGGTTGGACAAACGCCGGCCGGCATTCTGGTCGACCGGTTCGGCGCCCGTACATTGCTGATCGGCGGACTGCTGCTCGGCTCCCTCGCCTTCGCGCTGGCCGGGCTGATCCATTCGTTCTGGCTGATGGTGGCGCTGTTCGGCCTGGCCGGCGTCGGCAACACGGTCTATCACCCGGCCGATTATTCGCTGCTGTCGCACCACATCCCGCCCGAGCGGGTCGCCAAGGCATTCTCGATCCACACGTTCGCCGGGATGCTCGGCTCGACCGCCGCGCCGGCGAGCTTGCTGATGATGCAGAGCATGTGGGGCTGGCGCGGCGCATTCATTGGCGCGGCGTTCCTTGGCTTTGCCGTGGCGGCGCTGTTGCTCGTTCAGCGGGACGAGCCGCCGGCCGTAGAGCCGCTGAAAACCACGCAAGCGGTGGCCGGGCTGCGCGGCTGGCGCCTGTTGTTGTCGACCCCGGTGGTGATGAACCTGCTGTTCTTCGTGCTGCTCGCGCTGACCAATGGCGGATTGCAAAATTATTCGGTCGTCGCGCTCGGCGCGCTCTACGGCACGCCGGCGCCGGCCGCCAACACCGCCCTCACCGGCTATCTGGCGCTCACCGCGATCGGCGTGCTGCTCGGCGGCCAGCTTGCCACGCGCACCAAGCGTCACAGCCTGGTGGCCATCGTCTGCACACTGGCGAGCGCGATCGTGATCCTCCCGATCGCGTTCTTCGACCTCGGCAACGCGCTGCTGATCGTCGCGATGTCGCTGGCCGGTCTCTTCACCGGCACCTTCATGCCATCCCGCGACATGATTGTCCGTTCGGTCACGCCGCCCGGCCTGTTCGGCATGGTGTTCGGTTTCGTGAGCACCGGCTTCAATATCGGCGGCATGATCGCGCCGCTGATCTTCGGCCTGGCGATGGATCATGGCAGCCCTCGCGGCGTGTTCCTGCTGGTCGCCGCCTTCAGCCTGATCACGGTCCTGACGGTTGCCGGAGGCAGCGCCCGCGCCCCGTGAGCGGGCTTGTCAAACGCGCCGAATTGCCCCATTTGATGCCCGCGGCCAACGAGCTGCATCCCCTGCTGGGGGATCGTCCAATGGTAGGACTCCAGACTCTGACTCTGGCTATCTAGGTTCGAATCCTAGTCCCCCAGCCAATCTTTTCGCCGTCCGACCGGCAATTATCCGACCAAGCGCTTTTTGTTGACGGCGGGACGAGCCGCTCGGCCCGAGCAATATTGCAGATCGAATTCCCGCGACGAGACGGGCTTGCCGTACAGATAGCCCTGGAGCTCCTCGCACTTTTCCTTCCGCAGAAACGCGGCCTGGGTTTCGTTCTCGACCCCTTCGGCGATCACTTCCAGCCCCAGGTTGTGCGCCATGGCGACGATCGAGCGCACGATCGCGGTGTCCTCCCGAGTGGAGTTCTCCGTAATTTTGCGGACGAAGCTTTGGTCGATCTTCAACCGCGTCAATGGATAGCGCGTCAGATAGCTCAGCGACGCGTAGCCGGTGCCGAAGTCGTCGAACGCAAACTTCACGCCTTGCCGATGCAGCTTGCGCACCGCTTCGATCGTCTCCGGCTGCTCGCCAAGCGCGATGTTTTCGGTGATCTCGATTTCCAGCGCATGCGCCGGAAGGCCGCTGACCTCCAGCGCGGCTTCGACATCCGTGCACAAGGTCTTGGCATGGAATTGCGCCGGAAAAAGATTGACGCCCATGCGGAAATCCGGGAGCCCGGCCGCGCGCCAGCGCGCCGCCTGCTCGCACGCCGAACGCATGATCCAGCGGCCGACTTCCAGAACCACCGGGCTTTCACTGAGCGCGTCGATAAAAGCGCCTGGCGCGAGAACGCCGCGCTCCGGATGGCGCCAGCGCAGCAGTGCTTCCGCACCGACCACCACGCCGTCGGCGGCCCGGACCTGAGGCTGGAAATAGAGCTCGAACTCGTTGTTGACGCAGGCGCGGCGGATATCGGCATCGAGTTCGCGCCTGGCATGCGCCTTGGCGCGCAGCGCCGGCACGAACAACCGATACGTATTGCCGCCCGCAGCCTTGGCATCGTAAAGCGCCAAATCAGCGCTCGACATCAGCTCTTCCACGCTTTCGCCGTCGGTCGGGCCGATCGCAATGCCGACGCTCGCCCCGATGAAAAGCGTGTGGCCGGCGATTTCGAATTTTTCCGCAAGCCGCTGGAGCGCGAGACTGACCGAATGGCCGATCACGCGGGGGTCTCCGCAGCCGGCCTGAACGAGCACAAATTCGTCGCCGCCGAGACGATAAAATCGGCGGCCGTCTTCCTCGAACTCCCGCATCCGGTCCGCGACGCTTTGCAAAAGCTTGTCGCCGGTCGAATGACCGAGCGTATCGTTGATGTCCTTGAAGCCATCGAGATCGAACATCGCGATGGATGTGGCGGTGGCGAGTGAGCCATCGCCCGCTTCGAGGGCGGTTTTCAGATCGCTTTGCAGGCTCAAACGGTTTCCAAGATCCGTCAGCGGATCGTAATGCGCGAGGTATCTGAGCTTCTCTTCGGCGATTTTCTTTTCGGTGACGTCCCGCCCGGTGAAGAAATGCTTCTGCTCCGGCTCGGACCAGACACCGGACCAAGCGAGCGTAACAACCGTTCCGTTCTTATGGACGTAGCGCGTTTCGAAATTTCGCATATGGTGGCCGTTGCGGGCCAAGCGCATCTCCGAACGGGTATTGTCGAGGTCAGGGCCGTAAACAAAATCGTTGCCGTAATGGCCGATCATTTCCTCGGGCTCGTAGCCGAGGATGAAGTGCGAAATCGGGCTGACGCGCTCGATCAGACCGTAGCGGTTGGTCACCAGGATCAGGTCGAGGGATGTTTCGAACAGGCGGCGGTTTTCGTTTGTTTCCTGCGCCAGCTTTTTCTCCGCATCCTTTCGCTCGGTAATATCTTCATGCGTGGCGATCCAACCGCCGCCCGCAAGCGGATGATTGACCGCGTGAATGGTGCGACCGTCGGCAAGCTCGATGCTGCGGCTGGTCGTCTTGCCGTTTGCAATGTCCACCATCACCTTGCGGCAATAGGTATCGATGTCGTCGGACAACACGCCCAAGGCTTTCCGGTGGGCGACCAGATCCCGCAGGGTGCAGCCCGGCACGACCAGTTCGGCGGACATGCCATACATTTCGACATATCGGCTGTTTGCCATAAGCAGCCGCGCATCGGCGTCGAACATCAGCACGCCTTGCGGCATGTTGTTCAAAACGTCGCCGATTTGGGGATCGGCCGGGCTCAAACCATGACGTTGCAGATGCGCGACGATGCCATCATCCGCATTCAAGCCGATCAAACGCTTGAGAAAATTCTTCCCGGACGATTTCATTTCAAACAGGCCGGACGTTCAGCGTCAAAAAAATCGACAGAACGGGCGCCAAAAGCCCCCAAAAAAATTGCGTAAATAAGATAGGCCCGCCTTGGTTATTAAGACTTAAGGAGAAGCCGCGTTCAGACGACAGCATTAACAAGCCATAACCGGCGCGCCGGGCCAGCCCAAAAATTTCAGCAATTACAAACCGTTTTTGCGATGCCCCTAAAGCAACGGCCGCCCGAAGGCGGCCGTTGCTATTCGGGCAGTCGCTGAAAACTAGCGGCGGCCGGCTTTGTTCAGCGTGAGCCCGCCGACGCCAACCGCGAGGTTCAGGCCGGTCTGGCCCTGCACCGACAGCGGCTGCAATGTGATCGTGCGATCCGAGCCGCCGACCAACGCGTTGGCGCCAACGCCCGCGCCGACCGTCGCCTCGGCGGTCGCTCCGGCATACGTGCCGGCAAGCGCGCCACGCGGCCTTGCCGTGGTCGGAGCGAATACCGCCCATACCATACGGCCGCCACTGGTCGCACCGATATCAATTCCGAACTTGGAAATGGTGCCAAGATAGACCTCCGGCCGACGGCCTTGCGTCGGCGTGAAGGTGCATGACACGCCCTTTTGCGAGGCGATGATCATGCCCATGCCTGCCGAGATATCGCAGTCGAGCGTGCCAACTTTCGTCAGCGCGTGAGCCGGAACGGCAAAGGCCGCAACCAGAGCACCGGCCATCACAAGCTTCATCGATTTCAGCATTGATTTCCCTCCAGGCTGAGTTCCACCATCAACCCGCGAGGCGGCGGAAAGTTCCGTGGGCGGAACAACGGCCGCAACGCCCTCAGGTCAGGCAGCGGCCGGAGAAATTCGAGCCCGCGCCACGCGACAGCGGGCTGAAAGCCGGGTCGCACCCATCCGGAATTTTCTGCGATCTGGAATCGCCGATTGCGTTGTCCGACGGGCGAAGTCGATCCGACTTACCAGGACGGTTCACCACCTGCGGAGCAACTTTCAAATCCGCACTGATGCTATTGGCCTTCGCCGGCGCAGAAAAAGTTGCAACCAGTTCCGCTCCAGCCAACGGAGCTGCACCGGCCAGTGCAATCCCGACCAAAATACCAAGAATAAAATTCGTTTTGAACACGGCGATAACGTCCGGTGATCCAACCGCGCCGATAACGGATGCGTGGCCCAGCCGTTCCCTCACCGAGGATCGCAAGCGCGTGATTGGGGCGCCGGAACGAATTGTGGCGCAGTGAATTGGCTCAACGTCACGGCTGATGACCTGTCCTTCCCCCTCCCCCCGGGCCATTAGTCGACAATTTGGACGCAGTCGGCCACGCCGGCTGCGTCTTTTTTGGCGCACCGCCGGGTGGGAACTTCAGGTGGCAACGCAGCGTTAGCGGTGCGTCACACAACCATCAGGGACATCATGCCGTCACGCTCGAAAACGTCGAAAGCGGCTGAAATTGCACGCATCGAGGGTCTCATCGATGATCTGGAAAAGCGCCTGCACAGGTTGAACAACTCGGCCCATCGGGAGGCTGCGGGTGCGTCGGATGACGTCAGCCAGTTCGTCGGCGACGCGTTCGAACGGGTCATTGGCCAGGCGCGCGACCGCGCCAATGCATTCACGGACCAGGCCGCGGACCGCGCCTCGAAGGCGAGCCTCGATGCGTACAAGCGCGTGATCGATGAAGTGGAGAATTATCCGCTGGCGACCGTCGCGGTTGCTGCCGGCATCGGATTTCTACTCGGCGCGTCACGCCGCTAACGCCATGAAGCTCGATCAGCTCATCCCGCATTTGATCGGCCGGCTGATGGGACGAATGCTCCGTCGGGTAGCGGCGTTCGCCGCACTCGCGTTGCTCGTGCTCATCGCGCTGTATCATCTGACGATTGCCGGCACGCTTGCGCTTGAAGCGCTCTACGGCCCGCTCGATGCGAGGCTGATCGTGGTCGGCATCTATGCTGCGCTGGCGATCATCGTTTGCATTTATCTCTTTGCGACTCGCGCCAAACCGCCAACGATGGCTGCCCCGCGCGGCAATCGCCGATCGCGGCAGCCACAGGACATTCGCGTCGCGGAGCTGCTCGAATCGCTGCTGGTCGGCTACACCGCCGGTCGCCGAAGATCGCGCCATTCCTGATGATTCATAACGACCGCTTGGCCGCGCGCACGTTAAGTTGATCACCAAATTAGGTGTCTTTTGCCGCCAAAAGACCCAAATAAAAAAGTTCCAAATGCCGGAACCGAAGGCCAAACTACAGCGTTTACTTCGGTTTCCAACACCTACCCGATCGGATTTTGTCCTCGGGGCGAGAACCTAAGACGAACATGGACGGTCACACCATGAATCCGGGTAAACCGACGGGCCAGATGTCATCGCTGGCAGATCAAGACGACAAGAAAAAGTCCACAAAGGCGAGCAGACTCGATCGTGGCACCCGCGCAAAGCTCGGTCAGCAACTCCGGGCCATGTACGATGAAGTGGTGAGCCAAGGGGTGCCATCGCGATTCTCGGAGTTGCTGAACGGGCTCGACAATAACGAGGGCAAACAAAATGCGCATTGACGACTCGACACGTCAGGACATCCTGGCCGCGGTGCCGGGGCTGCGCGCGTTCGCCATTTCGTTGTGCGGCAATGTCGACCGCGCCGACGATCTGGTGCAGGAAGCACTGCTCCGCGCTCTCGCCAACATTCATTCATTCCAACCCGGCACCAACATGTCGGCCTGGCTGTTCACGATTCTCCGCAACCATTTCCGTTCGGAGTATCGCAAGCGCCGCCGCGAGGTGGAGGATGCCGACGGACATTACGCCGAGAGTCTGACGTCGCATCCCGAACAACACGGCCAGCTTGAGCTGTCGGAATTCCGCACCGCGCTCAACAAGCTCCCGGACGAGCAACGCGAAGCGCTCATCCTGGTCGGTGCGTCGGGCTTCTCGTATGAGGAAGCCGCTGAGATTTGCGGCTGCGCGATCGGCACGGTGAAATCCCGCGTCAACCGCGCGCGCACCCGTCTTGCCGAGCTGATGGCAATTCAGGGCGTCGACGATTTCGGCCCCGATCACGAGACGCGCGCTGTGCTGGTCGGCACTCGGCGCGGCTAGTCCGCTTCCACCGCGATCATAAATAAAAACCCCGGCGCGCTGCTCGCACGCCGGGGGTTTTTATGATTTTTGTGTCTTTAGGGGAGCGTCGGACGCCGTCCGCGAACAATCCCGACGACGGCTGCAATCACGAACAGCACGATCGCGACAAAGAACACAATTTTCGCCGCCTCGATCGCCACGCCGGCAATGCCGCCAAAGCCCAGAAGGGCCGCGATCAAAGCGATCACGAGAAAGGTAATAGCCCAGCCAATCATCGGTCCAATCCTCTTGTTATGCGCGTTGGAAACGCTTGCGTTAACAACGCCGCCTCGTTGCGATTGTTCCGGGGCCGCGGAACTCGTAACCTACGTGTTTGTTCAACCATGTATTCCGGCATCTGTAGGAGCGTTCATGGCCCCCCGCCCGAACTGGAAAGGCTTTCTGAAGCTGTCGCTCGTGTCGTGCTCGATCGCGATGTACACCGCGACCTCGACCAGCCAGCGTGTCAGCTTCAACATCATCAATCGCAAGACCGGAAACCGCATCCGCTACGACGTCGTCGATGCGGAGACGGGCGAGGAAGTTGAAAAAGAAGATCGCGTGAAGGGCTACAAGCTCGACAAGAACGATTACCTGCTGCTCGAAGACGAAGAGCTGGAAAACGTCGCGCTCGAAAGCACGCATACCATCGACATCGAGGAATTCGTGCCGGTGTCCGAGATCGACCGGATCTATCTCGACGAGTCGTTCTACATCGTGCCGCAGGACGAGGTGGCGCAGGAAGCCTTCGCGGTGATCCGCGAAGCGATGCGCAAGGAAAATCTCGCCGGGCTGGCGCGCGTCGTCATCTACCGGCGCGAGCGCCTCCTGCTGCTCCAGCCGCGCGGCAAGGGCCTGCTCGCCACGGCCTTGCGCTATCGGGACGAGGTGCGCGACCAGGAGGAGTATTTCGACGACATTCCGAACGTCAAAGTCGCGCCGGACATGCTGAAGCTGGCGACCCATATTCTCGAAACCAAAAAGGGCGAGTTCAAGCCCGACAAATTCGAGGACCGCTATGAAGATGCGCTGAAGGCGCTGATCAAGGCGAAGCAGCAAGGCAAGGAGCCGCCGGTCGTCTCCGAACCAAAACCCAGCAACGTCATCAATCTGATGGACGCGCTGCGGCGCAGCGCCAAGGGCGATACCGCCCGACGCGCCCCGGCGCGCCGTAACGCCGCCAAAACCCAGGCACGCAAGCGCCCGGCGGCGAGGAAGAAGGTCAGACGCGCGAGCTAATGCGATGGCGGCGGGACTGAAGACCTACCGGTCGAAGCGGCGTTTCGACCGCACCGCCGAACCGCGCGGCAAGGCCGTCAAGAAGCACGGCCATGCTTTCGTAATCCAGAAGCACGACGCCACGCGCCTGCATTACGACCTGCGGCTTGAGCTCGACGGCGTGATGAAGAGCTGGGCGGTGACGCGCGGGCCGAGTCTGGTGCCGGGCGACAAGCGGCTCGCCGTCGAAGTGGAAGACCATCCAGTCGATTACAACACGTTCGAAGGCACGATCCCGGAGGGCGAATACGGTGGCGGTACCGTGATGATCTGGGATCGCGGCACGTGGTCCCCCGACGGCGATCCGCATCGCGCATTGGAGAAGGGTCACCTCGATTTTCATCTCGACGGCGACCGGCTTGGCGGCGGCTGGCACCTGGTGCGGATGCGCAAGCGGCCGGGCGAGAAACGTAACAACTGGCTGCTGATCAAGTCGGACGATGACGCGGCACGCAGCCCGAAAGAGAAGGATGTCCTCGAACAGTACGTGAAGTCCGTGAAGTCAGGCCGCACGATGGACCAGATCGCGAAAGGCAAGGCGGTGTGGCACAGCAACAAGGGGAAACCGGAGCGGGCGGCAGCCAAACCCAAGACGGCGAAGAAGAAGACCGCGGCGCTCCGGGCCAAGAGCACGGTTCGCCGCTCCGGCAAAAGCGTTCCCCTGCCCGGCTTCGTCGAGCCTTGCCTCGCAACGCTGTCCGACAGGGCGCCGGACAGCGCGAACTGGCTGCATGAAATCAAGTTCGACGGCTATCGGCTGCAGGCGCATATCGACCACGGCGAAGTCCGCTTGCTGACCCGCAAGGGGCTGGATTGGACCGACAAGTTCGGCACAACCGCCGCGGCGCTCTCGAAGCTGCCGGCCGAGACGGCCCTGATCGATGGCGAACTCGTCGTCGACGGGCCGGATGGCGTATCGAGCTTTTCGCTGTTGCAGGAAGCTCTGAAAGCCGGCGCCGATGACAGCATGACGTTCTACCCTTTCGATCTGCTGTATCTCGATGGCGCGGATCTCCGCAGTGCGCCACTCGAAAAGCGCAAGGCTGCGCTGGAAAAATTGCTCAAGCGCGTGCCGAAAAATGGCCCAATCCGATTAAGCGAGTCGATCGAGGCCAAAGGCTCGGAGCTTCATGCCAATGCGTGCCGGCTCGGACTCGAAGGCATCATCTCGAAACTGCGCGACGCGCCCTACCGCTCGGGCCGCGGCAATGACTGGCTTAAGACCAAATGCGGCAACCGGCAGGAACTCGTGATCGGCGGCTATTCGCCCTCCACCGCCGATGCGCGCGCGGTCGGCGCGCTGTCGCTCGGCTATTATGAAAAAGGCGAGCTGAAATACGCCGGGCGTTGCGGCACCGGCTATACCCGCACCATCGCACGCGATCTGTATCGCAAGCTCAAGACGATCGAGCGTCCAACCTCGCCATTCAGGAAATTGCCGCCGGAGGAGCGCGGCAAGAACCGGCCGGTCTGGGTCGAGCCCAAGTTCGTCGCCGAAGTAAACTTCCACGGCTGGACCCACGGCGACATTCCGCGCGTACGGCAAGCCTCGTTCCAGGGGCTGCGCGAAGACAAGAAACCGGCCGAAGTCGTGCGCGAGCAAGAGAGGTCGCTGGCGGCACAAGTCAAGACACCGGCACGCAAGAGCGCAAAGGTCGCGCGACCCGCGAAGAAACCAAAAGACGATGTGGCCATCGCGGGCGTGCGCCTGAGTCATCCCGACCGCATCTATTGGGACGACGCCGGCGTCACCAAGCGCGATCTGGCCGAATACTACGAAAAGGTCTGGAACTGGATGGAACCGCACGTCATCGACCGCGTGCTCGCGCTGGTGCGCTGCCCGGACGGCGCATCGGGCCAATGCTTCTTCCAGAAGCATGCCTCGGCCGGCATCGATGCCAAACTGTTGCGGATGGTGCCGGAGCCGGACGGCGACAAGTCGATCGCGATCAAGGATCTCACGGGCCTCGTCTCACTGGCGCAAGCCGGCGCGCTGGAAATTCACGTCCGCGGCAGCACCATCGATCATCTTGAAGAGGCAAACCGCCTGATCTTCGATCTCGATCCCGGCCCCGGCGTGAAATGGTCGGAGTTGATCGACGCCGCGCGCGAGGTCCGCGAGCGACTTTCGGCGCTGAAGCTGGAGTCGTTTGTAAAGACGACCGGCGGGAAAGGACTCCACGTCGTGCTGCCGATCAAGCATACACCGTGGGACGAGGCCAAAGGGTTCGCGCGGGCGTTGGCGGAAGCCATGGAGAGCGACGACCCGAAGCGTTTCGTCTCCACCGCCAAGAAAACCCGGCGCGACAACCGCATCTTCGTCGACTATCTCCGCAATAGCCGCGAAGCGACCGCGGTCGCGCCCTATTCGACCCGCGCCCGCGCCGGGGCGCCGGTGGCGGTGCCGATCACCTGGGCCGAGCTCGCGAAGCTTCCGTCCAGCAACCATTTCACCGTCTTGAGCATTTCCCAGCGGCTCTCGCGCCTGCGCAAGGATCCGTGGGCCGGAATCGACAAACTGAAGCAGAAATTGCCGAGACTGAAACATGGCTAGCACGGAAGCAAAGCAACAGAGCGGCGCCCTAGAGACGGCCCACGAGAAGTTCAGCTCTTTCGCGCAAGTAATCTCGCGCGCCACCGGCCACCCGGTCGCATTTCTTCTGGCGGTGGTTGTCGTTGTCGTCTGGGCTTTGACCGGGCCGCTGTTCGGCTATTCGGACACCTGGCAGCTTGTCATCAACACCGGCACCACCATCGTCACCTTCCTGATGGTGTTCCTGATCCAGAACACCCAAAACCGCGACACACTGGCCCTCCAGCTCAAGCTGTCCGAGCTCGTGCTCGCGCAAAAAGGCGCACACAACAGCTTTGTCGATCTGGAGAACCTCTCGGAGGCGCAGCTCGAGAAAATGCACGCCGACCTTTGCAAGCGCGCCGACCATACACTTGCCACGCTGCATCACCGGCGCGGCCAGAAGACGAAGACGCGAAGCCGCCGCCGCAAAAAGTAGCGGGACACGCCGCCTTCCGGTAAGTTGCGTCACGCGTCTCAGGGGAATTTAAGATGGCGAAGAAGACCAAGAAGCGGCCATCGCCGCGCGTCGCGATATTGAAGGAAGAACAGCTCAATCCGACGCAGCGCGCGTTGCTCGACGCGATGCGCTCCGGGCCCCGCGGCAAGGCGCTGCCGATCCGCGGGCCGTTTGCTGCCTTCCTCCATGCCCCGGCGTTCGGCGATCTGGCGCAGCGGCTTGGCGCGCACTGCCGCTATCGCACCACCGTGCCACCGCGGCTGTCCGAGTTCGCGATCCTGTGCACGGCGCGGCTATGGCGCGCGCAATTCGAGTGGTACGCGCACGAGCCGATGGCGCTCAAAGCCGGCGTGTCGGCGAAAACCGTCCGCGACCTCAAGGCTGGCCGCGTTCCGAAATCCGCTCCAAAGGACGAGCGCGCGATCTACGAGTTCGTGCAGGAACTCTACAAGGCCCGCCGTATCAGCGACCGCACCTACAAGAAGGTCCGCTCGTTCCTGAGCGACGAGTCGATGGTCGAGCTGGTCGGCGTGCTCGGATATTACTCGCTGATCTCGATGACGCTCAACGTATTCCAGATGCTGCCGCCGCTCGAAGACGGGCTGGCATTTCCGGAGACCTGAGTCCTATTTCATCTGCATGCCGCCATGCGACATCCCGGGCATCGCGTCATGCCCGGCGCCGGCGTTGGTCGCGCCGATGCCGGCAATGCTGAAATCGACATCGACATTCCCGGCCTTCTCGAATTGCAGGGTCGCCTTGAAGTGCTGCCCTTGCTGAAGCTGCTGCTTGAGGCCGACGAACATGATGTGAACGCCACCGGGCTTCAGCTCGACCGTCGCGCCCGGCTTGATCTCCAAACCGTTCGTAAGCTGACGCATCTTCATGGTGTTGCCGCTCATGCTCATCTCATGGACCTCGAGCCGGCCCGAGATTGACGTGGTGCCGCCAACCAAACGATCTGGCGCCGCGCCGGTATTGGTGATCTTGAGATAGCCGCCCCCGACCGCCGCGCCCTTCGGAGTTGCACGGGCCCATGGCGCGGAAATCTGGAGTGCGCCGACCTTGACGTCGTCGGCTGAAGCTTGCGTGACGGCAGTTCCGATGAATGCAAGGAACGCTGCTGCAACGAGCGTGAATCTTTTCAACATGTCTGTTTCCTTATGCGTGGACGCGCGCCGGAAGCGTGGGCGTCCAGAAAAACGGTAGATATTTTTTAACGCCCTAAGCGGACGGCGGCGGCCGCGCAGCCTGCGGCGCAAAGCGGACCGCAGCGACCTGAAATTCGATCTGCAGATCCACGCCGCGAGCGTGAATTTGCGGAAGCATCGATGTCTGCGGTGCGGCCGGCAAAATAGCCGGCATATGCGGCGAGCAAATCCCGCATCCGGCAGCGCATGAGCAACTCTGATCGCCGCCCGAATTATCGACAGGCGCAGTGCTGGTACAAATGACGGAACCGGAACCGACGGCTGCCGATGCCAGCGACGCGAACGGCAGAAACATCTGCAACACGACCGCGCAAATCGCGGTTAGCGCGATGAATCGCCGTTTCATGCCGATCTCATCCATGAGTCGAAGATTAGGCTCCTTCTCTTGGTGGGTCTATCACCGGTGCAATGACACCAGCATTTTGTGCATGGAAGCATGGCGCGAAATGCCGGACGCAATCGTGATAAAGTGCGGCCATGAACAAGGGCAAATCTTCGATGACCGAGCCGGGCCACGTCGTCCCCTTCCGTCACCGGCGGAGCGACGAGCTCGGCAAGCCGGACGATCTGTCGCCCTACGAAGGCGGCGGCGAGCCCGATGATTATCGCCACCGCATGATGATGAACGCGGCCGCCCTGGTGGTGGTGGTCTTGCTGATGGGCGCGGGGCTGTGGATCGCCAACACCATGGCGTCGATGCGGAAGAATCAGGACTGCGTGTTGTCCGGCCGGAGCGGCTGCACGCCGGTCGAATACAGCCATGAGCGCTGGTGACCGGCGGTTTTAGGGCTTTACCCTATAAATACGGCCGCCATTGAACTCACGGACATGCTTGGCTATACCGGCGCCGTCTCAAGGCGGGCGGAAGGCTAGGCCCACGGGCAGTGGCGCTCCCCGCGGTTCCCTCGCGAGGCTGCCTTCTTTTTCAACAGAAAGCCCTATCGATGTCTTCGACTTTCGACACCGTTGCCAACATCATCTCGGAAACCTGTGACATTCCGCGCGAAACCATCAAGCCGGAAAGCCACGCGATCGACGATCTCGGCATCGACAGCCTCGACTTTCTCGATATTGCCTTCGCGATCGACAAGGCATTCGGCATCAAGATGCCGCTCGAGAAGTGGACCCAGGAGATCAACGAGGGCAAGGCGACGACCGATCAATATTTCGTCCTTAGCAACCTCAGCGAGCGCATCGACGCGCTGGTCGCTGCCAAGGGCAGCTAGGCTCAAACGCGCGACATGAAGCTTGAAAAATTTCAGCTGATCGATCGCGTCGTCGACTTCAACGAAGCAGACAAGTCGATCCGCTGCGAAGCGAAGGTACCGCTCGAGTCATCGATCTTTGAAGGGCACTTCCCCGGCTATCCGCTGATGCCCGGCGTGCTGCTGCTTGAAACGATGGCGCAGACCTCCGGCTGGGCGATCCTGATGCTGCTCAAGTTTCAGCGGATGCCGTTTCTCGCTGCGGCGCGCGAGGCGAAATTTCGCGGTTTTGTGCTGCCCGGCGCCGCGCTCGATATGCATGCCAAGATCGTCCACGACGGCTCGGGCTTTGCCGTCGCCAAGGCCGAAGGCAAGCTGGACGGCAAGGTCGTCTGCGACGCCACAATCATGTTCCGGGTCGTCGAGTTTCCGAACGAAGAAATCCGCGGCAGCATGCTCGAACTCGCCAGACGGAACGGCGTTCCCGCCGAGATGATTCAATAATGACAGACCCCGCACGCGAAGGCTGCATCACCGGCGTCGGCATCGTGTCATGCCTCGGCGAAGGACTCGATGCGCACTGGCAGAAGCTGACGGCCGGCGAGACGAGCATCGACACTCAGAATTTCGCGCCCTTTATCGTCCATCCGATCTGCGTGCTCGATTTCGACAAGCAGATTCCAAAAAAGGGCGATCAGCGGCAGATGGAGGCCTGGCAGCGGATCGGCACCTATGCCGCCGGTCTTGCGCTTGAATCCGCCGGCATCAAAGGTAACGCCGACATTCTGTCGAAGACCGACATGATCGTTGCCGCCGGTGGCGGCGAGCGTGACGTGACCGCCGACAGCGCGATCCTCTCTGCCTTGCCAAACGCCGCCAATCCGGATGCGCTGCTCAACGAAAAGCTGATGAGCGATATCCGGCCGACGCTTTTCTTGGCGCAGCTCTCCAATTTGCTGGCCGGCAATATCTCTATCGTGCAGGGCGTGACCGGCTCGTCGCGCACCTTCATGGGCGAAGAGTCGAGCGGCGTCGACGCGCTTCGCATTGCGCTTGCTCGCATCAATGCAGGGCAATCCGACATTGCATTGGTTGGCGGCTCTTATAACGGCGAACGCAAAGACCAGTTGCTGCTTTACGCGTTCGGCGACGAATTGCTGACTGGCGATTATCGGACAATCTGGGACCGTGGACCGAAGGGCGGCCTGGTGATGGGTTCGCTTGGCGCATTTCTGGTCCTCGAGTCGCGCGCGCATGCAGAGCGGCGCAAGGCGCCGATCCTCGCGCGGCTATCCGCGGTGATGTCGGACCGCTCGCCGCGCGACAAGGATCCGGTCGCTCCGTCCCTGCGGACGATGTGGGACCGCATCAAATCGCGGATCGCACCTGGCACTGCGTTCCTCTCCGGCGCCACCGGCTCGGCAGCCGCCACCGACGGTGAACGCGCCTTTCTGGCCGAGCACGGCGATATTCCGGTTCGCGCCACCGGCTCCTATATTGGGCACGGGATGGAACCGGCATTTCCGATGAATGTGGCTTTGGCGGCCCTGGCATTGAGCCGCGGCAGTCTGTTTGCCCCGCGCGACAAGACCGGCTTTGAGAAGCCGATGACGGGCGCGCTCAAGCAGGTTGTCGTCACCAGCGCGGGTTATTGGCGCGGCGAAGGCATGGCCCTGGTCGAGGCGGCATAGCGAGGACGGCATGGCATCAACGCGCGATAAGTTCGGCCGTCCTGTCGTCGTCGTCACCGGCGCCGGTGTCGTCACCTCGCTGGGCGCCGGCAAGGACGAGAACTGGAAGAAGCTCACGGCCGGGCAATCCGGCATCAAGTCGATCAAGCGCTTCCCGACCGCAGGCCTGAAAACCAGCATCGCCGGCACGATCGACTTCATCGACGTCGAGCCGATGTGCGCCCCCGCGCTCTCCGAACGCCTTGCCCAAGTCGCGGCCGAAGAGGCCGTCTCCCAGTCCGGACTTGGCGGCAAGGTCCCCGGCCCGCTCTTCATCGCCGTCCCTCCGGTCGAGATCGAATGGGATCAGCGCCGCGCACTCGCCAAGGATTCCGGCGCGAACGGCAACATCAATTACGACGACCTGCTGCGGGCGAGTCCGAAGCATCGCGATTACCACACGATGTTCATGTTCGGCTCGGTGGCCGACCGGCTGGCTGACAAGTTCGGCACCCAAGGTTCGCCGATTTCGCTGTCGACCGCATGCGCCTCCGGCGCCAGTGCGATCCAGCTCGGCGTCGAGGCGATCCGTCGCGGCGAAGCTGAAGCGGCGCTGTGCATCGGAACCGACGGCTCGGTGAACGTGGAATCGCTGGTGCGGTTCTCGCTGCTCTCGGCGCTCTCGACCCAGAATGACCCGCCGCAGGCCGCCGCCAAGCCGTTCTCCAAGAATCGCGACGGCTTCGTAATGGCGGAAGGCGCTGGCGCGCTGGTGCTGGAGAGCCTTGAAAGCGCGCAGGCGCGCGGCGCCAAGGTCATCGGCGTTCTGGCCGGTTGCGGCGAGATGGCCGACAGCTTCCACCGCACCCGATCGAGCCCCGATGGCAAGCCGATCATCGGCTGCATCCAGCGCGCGCTCGCCGATGCCGGCATCACGCCGGACCAGGTCGATTACATTAATCCGCACGGCACCGGCACGCCGGAAAACGACAAGATGGAAGCGCTTGGCGTATCGGCCGTGTTCGGCGAACGCGCCGCGAAGATTCCGATGTCGTCCAACAAGTCGATGGTCGGTCATACGCTATCCGCCGCCGGCGCGGTCGAGGCCGTATTCTCGCTGCTGACCATGCAGAACGGGCGGCTGCCGCCGACCATCAATTACACGATGCCGGACCCGGCCATTGCGATGGACGTGGTGCCGAATGTCGCGCGGGACGCCGACGTCCGCTACACGATCTCCAATTCGTTTGGATTTGGCGGCCAGAACGTCTCGCTGGTCATGGCGCGCGAGCCGGCATGACCTCGATGCGCGCGCTGACGCTGGTCGCCGACCGCAAGCTTGAACTCCGCGAAACCGAAGCCCCGCCCCCGCCGGCGGCAGGCGAGGTACAGGTCCGCGTCAAGGCCGTCGCGCTCAACCATCTCGACCTCTGGGGCTTCCGCGGCATGGCGTTCGCCAAACGCAAGATGCCGCTGGTGGTGGGAGTCGAGGCAGCGGGTGAAATTGCCGCTTTAGGGACGGGCATTGCCGGACTTCGCATCGGCGAGCCGGTCGCCCTCTATGGCGGCATGACCTGCGGCACCTGCAAAGCTTGCCAGGAAGGCCGCGACAATCTCTGCGAAAATATCGCCGGCATCATGGGTTTCCATGTCGACGGCTTCGCGCGCGACCTCGTCAACATGCCTGCACGTCTGGTCGTCCCCGTGCCGGCCGGTGTGAGCCTGCGCGACGCATCCTGTGCGCCGATCGCCTTTGCCACCGTCGAGCACATGCTGTTCGACAACGCAAAGCTTCAGCCCGGCGAAACCGTGCTGGTGCAGGCTGGTGGCTCCGGCATCGGCTCGGTCGCAATCAAGATGGCGAAGGCAATTGGCTGCACGGTCATCACGACCATCGGCGACGATGCCAAGGCTGCCAAAGCCAAGGCGCTCGGCGCTGACCACATCATCAACTACAAGACCGAGCGGTTCGAGACGATCACCCGCAAGCTGACCAACAAGAAGGGCGTCGACGTCGTGTTCGAGCATGTCGGCGGCGAAGGCTTCAATGCCTCGCTGTTCTGCCTCAAGCGCGGCGGGCGCCTCGTCACCTGCGGCTCGACCGCGGGGCCGACAGTCACCATCAACCTGATGCAGTTGTTCCAGCAGCAATACAAGATTTTCGGCTCGTTCGGCTCGTCCATGCGCAACATCCGCGACAGTCTCGCCAAGATGGCAAGCGGCATAACGCCGGTCATCGACACCGAAGTGCCGCTGGCCGAATTCGAACGCGGCTTGGCGCGGCTGGAAAGCCGTCAGGTGTTCGGCAAAGTCATCGTGAATTTCTGATGGCAGATGCGTTCGGCCGCATGAAGCGGAAGTTGCGCCGCAGCGCCAAACGCAGCGTCGACGCGATCCTCGGCGCCCTCGCCATAGGCACGATCAAAGTTCTCAGGCGAATGGACGCCGACCGCCTGGCGAATTTCGCCGGCCGATTCCTCCGAACCGTCGGTCCTTTGCTGCCGGAAAACAGGCTGGGGCGCGCCAATCTCGCGGCCGCATTTCCGGAAAAGTCCGCCGACGAGATCGACGCGATCCTGCGCGGCGTCTGGGACAATCTCGGCCGCGTCGGCGCCGAATTCGCGCATCTCGACAAATTATGGGACTACGACGCGGCGGTTCCCTCGCGGCCGAGCCGCATCGAACTCGCGCAAAAGGACATCGACCGTTTCGCCCACCTCGCGGCAGACGGAAAACCGGCGCTTATATTTGCCGCCCATCTCGCCAACTGGGAATTGCCGGCGGTAATCGCCGCCAGGCACGGCCTCGCCAGCGCCGTGCTCTATCGCCGACCGAATATCGCCGGCATCGACCGCTGGCTGCGCGAAACGCGCGCGGCCAGCATGGGCGAACTGATCCCCGCCGGCATCGAGGCGCCCACCATAATCGCCGACGCGCTCAAGCGCGGCGTCCACGTCGGCATGCTGGTCGACCAGTATTACGTGCGCGGCGTCGAGGTCACCTTTTTCGGCCGCCGCACCAATGCCAATCCTCTGCTGGCGAGGCTGGCGCGACACTTCGACTGTCCGATCCACGGCGTGCGCGTCGTCCGCCTGCCGGGCAACCGCTTCCGGCCCGAATTGACTGACGAGATCACGCCGGCGCGAGATGCGCAGGGCCGGATCGATATCGCCGGCACCATGCAGGTCATCACCGGCGTGATCGAAGGCTGGGTCCGCGAGCATCCAGAGCAGTGGCTCTGGCTGCACCGGCGCTGGCGCTGACCACGATTCGCCGCCACTTTATGCGATAGTGACCTGCCGGCCGCCATTCACGTCTTGGTCGGGAATCCTGCCGCCTTCCAGGCGATGATGCCGCCGGCCAGATGCGCGTTGTATGGATACCCTCGGTCCTGCGCAGCGAGCGAAGCCGTGACCGAACGGCGGCCCGAGCGGCAGGCAAAGACCACCTGCCTGCCACGCGGATCGGGTATCCCGGCCGGGTCGAACGCCGACAGTGGCAGCACGACTGCATCGGGATAGCTTTCGATGGCGGTCTCATTGAGCTCGCGCACGTCAACCAGGAGCACGCGGCCCTCGGTGAGGCCGCGCGCCACCACCTCCGGAGTCAAATTCTCCACCTCGCCGGCACGCGGGCTTTCATCCGCCATCCCGAAACTCCCTTTTCCGAGCCCGTTGTAGCGGGAATTGCCGCAGCCCGCACGTTCTTTTGCGCCGGCGACCTACACCGTCACCTGCGTACCGACCTCCACCACCCGGCCGGTCGGAATCTGGAAATAGCTGGTGGCGTCGTTAGCGACGCGCGTCAGGCCGATGAACAACCGGTCTTGCCAGTGGGGCATGCCCGACTGCGACGACGGCTTTAGCGAACGTCGCGACAGGAAGAACGAGGTCGACATGATGTCGAACTGCCAGCCGAGCTTGCGTGCAACAGCAAGGGCCTTCGGCACGTTAGGCGTTTCCATGAATCCAAACCGCAGCTTCACGCGGGAAAACGTCTCGCCAAGCAGCTCCATGCGCACCCGTTCGCCTTCCGGCACGCGCGGGGCGTCGGCGGTCTCGACCGTAAGAATGACGTTCTTCTCATGCAAAACCTTGTAGTGCTTGAGGCTATGCAGTAGCGCGGTGGGTGCAAATTCCGGATCGCTGGTCAGAAAGACCGCGGTCCCCGGCACGATATGCGGTGGCTTCTTCTCCAGGCGGGCAATCAGCGACTGCAGCGGGATTTCCGTGCGCCGCGTCTTCTCGAACAGAAGTCTGCTGCCGCGCCGCCAAGTGTACATCACGGCCATCACAATGGCGCCAAGGGCCAGCGGCATCCAGCCGCCTTCCACGATCTTGAGCATATTGGCCGAAAGGAAGGTCAGGTCGATGAAAAGGAACGGCAGCATCAGCGCCAACGCAGCGATGAGCGACCAGCGCCAGACTCGGTTGATGACGATGATCGCCATCATGGCAGTGACCACCATGGTCCCTGTAACGGCGATCCCATAAGCCGACGCCAGCGCGCTTGAAGAACGGAACAGCGCCACCAGCAGCAATACGCCGATCAGCAGCAGCGTGTTTACGCGCGGCATGTATATCTGCCCGAACAGCGCTTCCGAGGTATGACGGATTTCTAGGCGCGGCAGCAGCCCTAGCTGGATCGCTTGCCGCGTCAGCGAATAGGCGCCGGTGATCACCGCCTGGCTGGCAATAACGGTGGCGGCGGTGGCCAGGAGAACCATCGGCAGCTGCGCCCAGTGCGGGTAGAGCAGAAAAAACGGGTTTTCAATCGTCTTTGGGTCGGCCAATACCAGTGCTCCCTGGCCGAGATAATTGATCGTCAGCGAGGGCAACACCACGACAAGCCAGGCAAAGCGGATCGGCCCGCGGCCGAAATGGCCGAGATCGGCATAAAGCGCCTCCGATCCCGTGACGACAAGGAAGACGGCGCCAAGCGTGAAGAAGCCGACGATGCCGTGATGCAACAGGAAATCAATGCCATAGTACGGATTGAAGGAGAGCAGCACCCGCAGATTCTGTCCGATGTGCCACAGCCCGGCCGAGGCGATTGCCGCGAACCAGACCAAAGTTATTGGGCCAAAGAACGCTGCAACCTTGGCGGTGCCGCGCGACTGCACGGCAAACAATGCGATCAGGATGACCACGGTAATGGGAACCACATAGTCGTCGAAGGCTGGCGTGGCGACTTTAAGGCCCTCAACCGCCGACAGCACCGACAGCGCCGGCGTGATGATCGCGTCGCCGTAGAACAGCGCGCCACTGATGACGCCGAGCAGGATGACAAGCCCGGCGCCGCGGCGGCCGCCAAGCGCACGCGAGGCGAGCGCCATCAGCGCCAGCGTGCCGCCTTCTCCGTTGTTATCGGCGCGCAAGAGAATGAGCACGTATTTGGCGGTGACGACGAGTAGCAGCGCCCAGATGATGAGCGAAAGAATGCCCAACACTACGGTCTCGTTCGCCGGCTTCCCCGCACCAACCGCGGCCAACACCGACTCACGCACCGCGTAGAGAGGGCTGGTGCCGATGTCCCCATAAACAACGCCGATACAACCGAGCGTAAGTGCCCAGAAGCCAGCCTTCGGCGTCTCTGAAATACCGTCGGCCGCGATCGAACCGCCGGGCGCGGCATCAACGGTGGTGGTCATGGAAGGAGGCCTTGATTTGTTGCGATGCAAAAATCAGCGGGGTGCGGCTTATAGGCCGTCCCGGAACCGGGAGCAGCGGCAAAAAGAGCAACCCGGCACGTCAAGACATGCAAAAACGCAATGCGCGGTCGGAAAATAGTGTTGTCGTCCCAACAGCTTAAACGATATTCGACGAACCCCGCGCTCCGCACATTCCGCATGTCAGATCGTCACTTGCGTTCCGACTTCGACGACGCGTCCTGTCGGAATTTGGAAAAAGTCGGTGGCGTCGCTCGCCGAGCGCGCGAGCGCGATGAACAGGTGATCCTGCCAATGCGGCATGCCCGACTGCGACGACGGCTTAAGCGAACGTCGCGACAGGAAGAACGAAGTCGACATGATGTCGAACTGCCAGCCGAGCTTGCGCGCGACGGCGAGCGCTTTGGGTACGTTAGGGGCTTCCATATAGCCGAACTTTAGCGCCACCCGCGAGAAGTGCTGCGACAGCGGCGTGATCTGTACCCGCTCCTCCTCCGGAACGCGCGGCGTGTCGGCGGTGACGATCGTCAGGATCACGTTATGCTCGTGCAGCACCTTGTTGTGCTTGAGATTGTGCAACAGTGAAGTCGGCGCGAAATCAGGATCGCTGGTGAGAAAGACGGCGGTACCGGGCACGGTGTGCGGCGGCTTTTTCTCCAGGCTGCGGAATAATGTATCAATCGGCACCTCGGTCCGGCGCGTCTTCTTGACCAGCATGCCGGTGCCGCGCCGCCAGGTCAGGATCAACGTCACCATGCTGACGCCGAACAGGATCGGCGCCCATGCGCCTTCGAACAGCTTGAGGAAGTTCGCCGAGAAAAAGGTCAGGTCGACAACAGACAAAGGCAGCAGCATGGCCGCGGTTCGCCATAGCGGCCAATGCCAGAGCTTCCAGATCACGATGAAGGCCAATATGCCGTCCACCACCATGGTGGTCGCAACGGCGATGCCGTAGGCAGAAGCAAGCGCGCTCGATGTGCGGAACATGGCAACGAGCAACAGCACGCCGACCAGAAGCGCCATGGTCACACGCGGTATGTAAATTTGGCCGACATGGGAGGCAGAGGTGTGCAGGATCGCGAGGCGCGGCAGCAGGCCAAGCTGGATCGCCTGGTGCACCAGCGAATAGGCGCCTGTAATCACCGCCTGACTCGCGATCACGGTCGCGGCCGTTGCCAGCACGATCATCGGCATCAGGAAAGGCTCCGGCACCAGCCGATAGAAGGGATTTTCGATTGCCGCCGGATCCGCCAGCAGCTTAGCGCCCTGGCCGAAATAATTGATCAGCAGCGCCGGCAGCACGAGGCCCAGCCATGCTGTTTGGATCGGCTTGCGGCCAAAATGGCCGAGGTCGGCATAGAGCGCCTCGCCGCCAGTGACCACCAGGAACACCGCGCCAAGCGTGACCAAGCCGATTTCGCCGTGCGCGTAGAAAAATTTGATGCCGTAGAACGGATTGATGGCAAGCAAGACATGCGGGTCTTCGTGAATGTGCAGCGCGCCGGCAATCGCGATTGAAACGAACCATACGACCATCACCGGACCGAACAGCGCCGCTACTTTGGCGGTGCCGCGACTCTGTGCGGCAAACAGCGCGATCAAGATGATGACAGCCAGCGGCGCCACCACTTCACTGAAGGCCGGGTTGGCGAGCTTCAGCCCTTCCACCGCCGAGAGCACCGAAATAGCCGGCGTGATCACCGAATCGCCAAGAAACATCGAGGCGCCGATGATGCCGACGATGAAAACGAACGGGGTCCGTCGTCCGAGCGCGCGCGTTGCCAGCGCCGTAAGGGAAAGTGTACCGCCTTCCCCATTGTTGTCGGCACGCAGAAGGATGAGCACGTATTTCAGCGTCACCGTGATGATGAGTGCCCAGAGGATGAGCGAGAGCACGCCGAGCACAATGGTGCGGTCGATGATTCGATCGACACTGGCGGCCAGCATGGCTTCGCGGAAGGCGTAGAGTGGGCTGGTGCCGATATCGCCATAGACCACGCCCACGCTGCCCAAAGCGAGCGCAAAAAGGCTCGGCGGCGCGACCCTGCCCTCGTCATGACCGGTGCTGGCGGCGGCAGAAGCCGCCGTGTTCTTGCCATCGCTCATTGAGATTTGTCGTTCCGCCGCTGACCGGGAAGGCGGGCCTTATAACATCGCCGCGGCAGGGCGAATACCGCGCTTATTTGTATCGTCGATTGCGGTGGATCAAGCGGGTAGAAGGGAACTTGCCCCGTCAGGGCTGGAAATCGGGCGAGATTGGCGGCTCTTCACGCATGAGCGTGATGGTTATTCTGCGATTGGGAGACATAAAAGGGTTATCCGGGAAAAGCGGCTCGGTATCGGCCTTGCCGGCGACCATGTAGATATTCCCGCTGGGCAGTCCCTCGGCCGTCAGGATCTGACGCACGGCGTTGGCCCGATCGGCGGACAGTTCCCACGGCCCATAACCGGGAGTTGGCGGCACCTTGCTCGAGGCGGTGTGACCGGTGATCGAGACGCGATAAGGCATGGCCTTGAGGGCCGGGGCGATGTTCTGGATGAGCCGCCGCGTTCGCGGATCGGGCTCCTTGGAGCCCTCCGCAAACATCGAGCGCCCATCCTGGTCGACGATCTCGATATTCAGTCCTTGCTTGGTTTCCTCGACCATAATGTGCTTGGACGCTTCGGTGATGTCGGGCATCTGCTGCAAGGCCTGACGCAGCGAAGCCGACGCCAGCGCGAATTTCTGATCGGCTTTGAACTTGGCGCCATATGAGCGCTTGGTGTCGTTGGAATCCGGCGTTGGATTGGCCGAGGCGTCCTTCGGATCGATCGGCGCGACATTCTTGAGCCTCGGCCGCGTCGGCAAGCCCAACACCTCGATGATGCCGGAATAGCGGACCTTGTCCTGCACGCCGAAGGCGTCACGCATCGAGCCGGCGACCACCTGGAGCTTGGCCTGGTCCTGGGTGGAGAAGGCGACCAGCATGACGAAAAAGGAGACCAGCAGGCCCATCAGGTCAGCGAAGGTCACGAACCAGCCGTGACCGCCCGCGTGACTTTCTTTGCGACGCGCCATGACTGTATGTCCCGCCGCTTAAGCCGCCGCGAGTTCGCCCGCTTCCGCGCCCTCGGCGGAGTGCCGATGCTTCTCCGGCAGATAGGCCAGCAGCATTTCGCGGACCAGCGTCGGGCTCTTGGCCTCGCGGATCATCAGAATGCCGTCGATGATCAACGTGCGGTTGATCTCTTCGTCGACAAGCTTGAGGTGCAATTTGTCAGCAATCGGCAGGCAGAACAGGTTGGCAAGCGCGGCACCGTAAAACGTCGCGAGCAGCGCGCCGGCCATGAAGGGCCCGAGCTTCGAGGGGTCGGTCATGTTGGCGAACATCTGCACCATGCCGATAAGCGTGCCGATCATGCCGAACGCCGGCGCGCAGTCGCCGACGGCACGATAGATCTTCTGCCCTTCATCGAGATG
>DASZXA010000009.1:0-7131 GCA_035546455.1 Pseudolabrys sp. | reverse complement strand
GTGATCGACACGATCGCGCTGGCGCGGCGCAAACATTCGGCCGGCCCGTACAGCCTCGATGCGCTGTGCGCCCGCTACGGCATCGATAACTCCCGCCGCACCAAGCACGGCGCGCTGCTCGACGCGGAGATTCTGGCCGAGGTCTATCTCGAGCTGATCGGTGCGCGGCAGGCCTCGCTCATCCTGCTCGATAACCTGAACGGCCGGATCGGCAAGCGCGTCGCGGCGGCGCAGCGGCCGATCGCCCTTCCTGTGCGGATCACCGATGCCGACATCGCCGCGCATCGCGATTTCGTCGCGACGCTCGGCGATACGCCGCTGTGGCGGCAATATCTTCCGCTTTAATTTAAGCTTGAGCCGGCGGGTTGTTGCTGGCGACGGCCTGCGCCCGCGCTAGGTTCTGCCGGTACAGCGCGGCGAAATCGACCGGATCGAGCATCAGCGGCGGGAAGCCGCCGTTCGACACCGCGACGTCGACAAGCTGGCGCGCGTACGGGAACAGGATCCGCGGGCACTCGATCAGCATCAGCGGCTGCACGCCTTCCGGCGGCACGTTCTGGATGCGGAACACGCCGGCATATTCCAGCTCGAACGCAAAGAGCACCGTGTTGCCCTGCAACTCGGCCTTGCCTTCGATCTTGAGCTCGATCTCGACGTCGGTGCTGGTCAGCGGATTGACGTTGACGCCGACCTGAATGTTGATCTGCGGCTGCTGTTGCGGATCTCCGCTTTGCGGCCCACGCGGGGCGAGCGGATTCTCAAACGAGAAGTCCTTGATGTACTGCGCCAGCACCGCGAGCTGCGGGCCGTTCGCGGCGGCCGGATTCGGCGTCTGCGGTGTCGCGCCGCCGTTCTGGCCGCCATTGGTCATCGACATGAAAACTCCTCGTGACTCTTTGTCGCTGCTCAAGTTTCGGGCGGTTGGCTAACATAGCCATCCAGTGCGAACAAGTTGCGGAGTCTTAACGGCGCTCGCGCTCGTCGCGGATTTGCGCGTCCGGCACCTGACGCCACTCTTCGGGATCGAGGTCGACGACGCCGTCACGGCGCGCGGCCGGCGCCGAGCCGAAGGCCCGCAGCAGCAAGGCGCCCAGCGCCCGCCGCAATGGCGCAATCAGCAGCAGCACGCCGATGGCGTCGGTGATAAAGCCCGGAATCAGCAGCAAAATCGCCGCCAGCAAATACATGGTTCCGGCGCTGTCGGATTGCAGGGCGGTGACCCGCTGAGGCCCCATGACCACTTTCATTCGCTCGATGTGTCCGCCACCGCCCAGGCGCAGCATCAGCGCGCCGGCCAGCGAGGTCGCGACCACAGCAAGCAACGCCCAGATGAAACCAATCCAGATCGCGACCAGCACAAACAGCACGATTTCGGCCAGCGGGAGCGCCAGCACGGCAGTCAGCAACCATATGGCCACATTCATGGTTTACCGTTTGAAGTGATGTTGGCGGCTCAGGTCCAATCGTCTATGTTTCGGCGAAATGACGCAAATTTGCGTCGGCAAATGGCCGGAACCTATGGATTGGTTGGGCCTGCGCCTTACATAGTATCGGCAGGCCGGCCTGCCTATCCGCGCACCCCATTCGCCGGCTGACGGTTTCGAGAGCATGCACGACGTGTTCGATATCTACACCATCATCTTCCTTGCTCTCGCAGTCTTCATCTTTCTGCGGTTGCGCAGCGTGCTCGGGCAGCGCACCGGCCGCGAGCGGCCGCCGTCCAATCCCTATGCGGCGCGCGACAAGATGCGCCCCGCTACCGAGAAAGTAATCAGCCTGCCGAGCCGGACCGCCGAGACCCAGAAGCCCGCTGAAAAGCCGGCTGAGGTTCAGGCCGCGCCGGTCGATCGCTGGAAAGATGTTGCGGCCGCCGGTTCGCCGGTCGCGAGCGGGCTCGACGCCATCGTGGCGGCCGATCCGAAATTCGATGCAAAGCATTTCGTCACCGGTGCGCGCTCCGCGTACGAAATGATCGTGACCGCATTCGCCGAAGGCGACCGCCGGTCGCTGAAGGATCTGCTGTCGCGCGACGTCTATGAGGGCTTCGACGGCGCGATCGCCGATCGCGAGAAGAAAGGCAACAAGGTCGAGACACGCTTCGTTGCGATCGACTCCGCCAACATCACCGGCGCCGAGATGCGCGGCCGCACCGCGCAGGTGACCGTCCGGTTCGTGTCGCAGCTCGTGTCGGTGACGCGCGACGCGCAGGGTGTGGTGGTCGACGGCAATCCCGACAAGGTGACCGACGTCACCGACGTGTGGACTTTTGCGCGCGACACGTCGTCGCGCGATCCTAACTGGAAGCTGGTCGCGACCGAAGGCGGGCAATGAGCGGATGCGGCTTGAGGTCGCTCGCATTGTATTCGGCGCTGCACTTTCGCTGACCGGCGCGATGACCGCGGCCGCGGCCGACAGCACTCTCAGAATTCCCGGCGCGCAGGTTGAGCCACTGACATTCGCGGCGCTGAATGGCTGGCAGGGCGACGACCACGCGGCCGCGTTCGGCGCATTCCTCAAGAGCTGCAAGGCGATCCTCGCGACGTCGCCCGCACAACGCGCGGCGCGCCCGATGTATGCCGGGCTTTATCGCGCCTGCCAGCACGCCGCGGCGGCGGGGCGGCTCGATCGCGACAAGGCGCGCGCGTTCTTTGAAGCCAACTTCAAGCCGATGCGGATCATCCCGAACGGCGAGCAGGACGGGTTCTTCACCGGTTACTACGAGACAGTGATCGAGGGTTCCCGGCAGCACACCGCGCAATACAATGTGCCGATTTACCGGATGCCGAAGAGCGCGGCGCTGGCAACGGCGGATCGCCTGCGCATCGAGAATGGATTGCTCGCCGGCAAGGGCTTGGAAATTGTCTGGCTGAAAAATCCGGTCGATGCGTTCTTTGCGCAGATCCAGGGCTCGGCGCGCGTCAAGCTTGCGGGCGGCGAGATAATGCGGATCGGCTATGCCGGGCGGAACGGACTGCCGTATACCGCAGTCGGCAAATTCCTGATCGATCGCGGCATCTACACGCGCGAAGAAATGTCGATGGACAAGATTCGCACCTGGATGGAAGCGAACCCGGAAGAGGGCCGCGAACTGCGGCGCAAGAATTTGTCCTATGTGTTCTTCCGCGAAGTGCCGATGGCGAAGGACGAGCACTCGACCGGCGGGCAGGGCGTCGAGCTGACGCCGCTGCATTCGATTGCGATCGACAAATCAATTCATGTGTACGGCACGCCGGTCTGGATCGAGGCGCAATTGCCGATCGCCAGCGAGAGACCGGAGACGCCGTTCCGCCATCTGGCGATTGCGCAGGACACCGGCACCGCGATCATCGGGCCGGCGCGCGCCGATATTTTCTTCGGCAGCGGCGAGGACATCGGGCTGGTCGCGGGGCGCATCAAGCAGCCGGGACGGTTTGTGATGCTGGTGCCGAACGGTGTGACGGTGACCAATAGTCCGGCGGCACCGGTTCCGAAATCGCGGCCCTGACGGGGGCGGAGGATGAGGGGAAAACGCGGGTTAACTGACGACGAACTGGAAGTCTGGACGACCGTCACCCGCAGCATCAAGCCGCTGAAAAAACCGCGGCGGGTGGTGAAGGTGGAGCCGCCGGCGACCGCGCAAACCTCGCGCAAGATCGCGGCGAAAGCGGTGATTTCTAAGCCTCAGCCGGCGCCGGCGAGGGAAACGCCGAGGCTGGCGGCCGTTGCGCCCAAGACGGCTTCTCTGACGCGCCGCGAAAAGCAGCGTGCCTCGCGCGGCCATGATGCGATCGATGCACGGCTCGATCTGCACGGCCACACCCAGAGCGAGGCGCATGCGGCGTTGCTGCGGTTTCTGCGCCGCGCCAGCGCCGGCGAGATGCGGCTTGTCCTGGTGATCACCGGCAAGAGTGGCGTGCTGCGCCAGCAAGTGCCGATGTGGCTTGGGACCGCAGAATTTCGCACGCTGATCATCTCGACGAGCGCCGCCGCGATCAATCACGGCGGCGACGGCGCGCTCTATATCCGGGTGCGGCGCGGGCGAGGCTGACGGCGATGTGGCGCGCGCTCATCCTTGCGATGGTGACCATGTGCGCGATACCGGCTCTCGCCGATGACGTCGTGCAGTTCAAAACGGCGCGCTATCACGTCGGCGAATTGCAGCAGCGGCTGGCGCGCGAGCGTGGCGAGACGATTACGCGGCCGCCTGCTGTTATCATCAGGGGATACCTGTCGAAGCCTGAGGGCACCGGTCCGTTTCCTGCCGTGGTCTATCTGCACGGTTGCCTCGGCCTGGAGAATTTCCGGCGCAAGCAGGCGGCTACCCAGTTCAATGGCATGGGCTATGTCTCGCTGGTGGTCGACAGCTTCGCGACACGCGGCATCAAGGACGATTGCATGGCGCACCTGCCCGCGCGGCAAGGCGATGCGTTGGGCGCATTGCGTTATCTGTCGACGCTGCCGTTTGTCGATCCGCAAAGGATCGCGCTGGTCGGCATCGCGCAAGGCGGAACCGCGTCCCTCGAAATCGCGACGGCACATCGGTTCGAAGTTTTCGAGATGCCGGCGGGCCTGAAATTCAAGGCCGTCGTTGCGTTCTATCCGTCGTGCGGTGCGGCGGGCAATGAACTCGCGATGCCGGCATTGGTCCTGACCGGCGGCATCGAGAACTGGGGCCGCGCGATGGATTGCGAATACTGGATGCGGCGGCGGGCCGGCCGCGGCGCGCCGGTGCAGATCGAGGTCTATCCGGACGCCTATCACGCCTTCGACAATCCGAGCCTCAAGATCGCAACGCGATCCTACGGCCGCTGGATCAAGTACGATCCAGACGCGACCGCGAAAGCGCATGCAGCGATGCGTGACTTTCTCGCCGCGCAGCTCAGGTGATCTTGATCGGAATGCCGGCGAGAAAGTCCTGCTTGCCGATCTCGAGGCCGGCGTGACGCAGCAAGCCGTATGCAGTCGCGGCGTGGAAATAGAAATTCGGCAGCACAAAGTGGTTGAGGTAGTCCGCGCCCTTCATCTCGCCCTTCTTCGGCCCGAGCGGGAAGGTGATGACGCGATCGGCTGACGCATCGATTGCCTTGCGGTCGACGCCTTTGACGAAGGCGAGCGTCTTGGCGATGCGCTCCTTCAGTTCGGGGATCGTCTTCTCGTTGTCCTCGAACTTCGGCGGATCGATGCCGGCCAGCCGCGCCGAACCGTTCTTGGCCTGGTCGCAAGCGATCTGAACCTGTTTCGTCAGCGCGAACATGTCGGGCGCGAGCCGATAGCCGAGCAGGACGCCCGGATCGACCTTCTTGCCCGTGCAATGGGCCTCCGCCTTGTCGAGCAGTTTCGACAAGGCGCCGAGCGTGATCTCGAAGGTCGGGATCGCGGCGGATGACATCGACATGTTGTTCTCTCTCTCCCTAGAGAATGAAGCGGCTGAGGTCGGCGCTCTTGGCGAGGTCGCCGATGTGCTGGTGGACGTAAGCGGCGTCGATCTTGACGTTCTGGCCGCCGAGGTCGGAGGCTTTGAACGACAGCTCGTCGAGCACGCGCTCCATCACGGTTTGCAGACGGCGCGCGCCGATGTTCTCGATCGAGCCGTTGACCGCGACTGCGATGTCGGCGAGCGCATCGATGGCGTCGTCGGTGAACTCGATCTCGAGGCCTTCGGTCTTCATCAGCGCGACATATTGCTTGATCAGCGAGGCTTCCGGCTCGGTGAGAATGCGGCGGAAGTCGTCGCGCGACAGCGCCTTGAGCTCGACGCGGATCGGCAGGCGGCCCTGCAGTTCGGGCAGCAAGTCCGAGGGCTTGGCGATATGGAAGGCGCCCGACGCGATGAAGAGGATGTGGTCGGTCTTCACCGGGCCATGCTTGGTGTTCACGGTGGTGCCCTCGATCAGCGGCAGCAGATCGCGCTGCACGCCCTCGCGCGACACGTCGCCGCCATAGCGGCCCTCGCGCGCGCAGATCTTGTCGATCTCGTCGAGGAAGACGATGCCGTTCTGCTCGACCACGCGGATCGCTTCCTGCGTCAACTGCTCGTCGTCGAGCAGCTTGTCGCTTTCCTCGTTGACGAGGAGCGGGTGTGAATCCTTCACGGTGACGCGGCGCGTCTTCTTGCGCCCGCCCATCTTGCCGAAGATGTCGCCGATCGAAACCGCGCCCATCTGGGCGCCCGGCATGCCGGGAATCTCGAACATCGGCATGCCGCCGCCGGTCGATACTTCGATCTCGATCTCCTTGCCGTCGAGCTCGCCGGCGCGCAGCTTCTTGCGGAAGCTCTCGCGGGTTGCGGGAGAAGCGCCGGGACCGACCAAAGCATCAAGCGCGCGCTCTTCCGCCGCCTGCTCGGCGCGGGCCTGCACGTCCTTACGGCGCGTTTCGCGTGTCATGGTGATGCCGATCTCGACAAGGTCGCGCACGATCTGTTCGACATCGCGGCCGACATAACCGACCTCGGTGAACTTGGTGGCCTCGACCTTCATGAACGGCGCGCCGGCGAGCTTCGCCAGGCGACGGGAAATTTCAGTCTTGCCGACGCCGGTCGGCCCGATCATCAGGATGTTTTTCGGCAGCACTTCCTCGCGCAGTCTGTCGTCAAGCTGGAGGCGGCGCCAGCGGTTGCGCAAAGCGATCGCGACCGCGCGCTTGGCGTCGGACTGGCCGACGATGTAGCGGTCGAGCTCGGATACGATTTCGCGGGGGGAAAAGGAGACGTCAGGCATTACGCGGTTACGCTTTCAGCGTCTCGATGGTGACGTTACGGTTTGTGTAGACGCAGATGTCGGCGGCGATGTCGAGCGACTTGCGCACGATCGCCTCGGCGTCGAGCGGCTGGTCGAGCAGCGCGCGCGCGGCGGCGAGCGCATAGTTGCCGCCGGAGCCGATGCCCATCACGTTGTTTTCCGGCTCGAGCACGTCACCGGTGCCGGTCAAGACCAGCGACACCTGGCTGTCGGCGACGATCATCATCGCCTCGAGCCGGCGCAGGTAGCGGTCGGTGCGCCAGTCCTTGGCGAGCTCGACCGCGGCGCGGGTGAGCTGGCCAGGGTACTGCTCGAGCTTGGCCTCGAGCCGCTCGAACAAGGTGAAGGCGTCGGCGGTGGCGCCGGCGAAGCCTCCGATGACGTCGCCCTTGCCGAGCTTGCGGACCTTCTT
>DASZXA010000008.1:0-19212 GCA_035546455.1 Pseudolabrys sp. | reverse complement strand
AACGACAAGCACATCATGTATGTGTGGGTCGACGCGCTGACCAACTACATCACGGCGGTCGGCTTCCCGGACGTGGACAGCCCGAAGTTCAAACGCTACTGGCCGGCCGACCTGCACGTCATCGGCAAGGATATCGTGCGCTTTCACGCGGTCTACTGGCCCGCCTTCCTGATGTCGGCCGGCATCGAGCTGCCGCGGCGCATCTTCTCGCACGGGTTTCTGTTCAATCGCGGGGAGAAGATGTCGAAGTCGGTCGGCAACGTGATCGATCCGTTCACGCTGACCGACGCTTACGGCGTCGATCAGCTCCGTTACTTCTTCCTGCGCGAGGTGCCGTTCGGTCAGGACGGCAATTACAGCCACGAGGCGATCGTCAACCGCATCAATGCCGACCTGGCGAACGACCTCGGCAACCTCGCGCAGCGATCGTTGTCGATGATTGGCAAACAACTCAAGGGAGTGCTGCCGACGCCCGGTGCGTTCTCGGACAACGACAAGACGATCCTCGCGGCCGCCGACGGCATGATCGAGCGCGCGCGCGAGCAGATGAAGACGCAGCAGCTTCATCAGGTGCTCAATCATGTCTGGTCGGTGGTGGCCGACGCCAATCGCTATTTCGCCGCAGAGGCGCCATGGGCGCTGGCGAAGACCGATCCGGCGAAGCAGGGCACAGTGCTCTACGTTACCGCCGAAGTGATCCGACAGGTCGCGATTTTGGCACAGCCCTTCGTGCCAATGTCGGCCGGCAAGTTGCTCGATCTGCTCGGCGTTCCGGCCAATGAGCGCGGCTTCGATCGCCTCGGGAACAAGCATCGTCTCGCGTCAGGCACGACATTGCCAGCACCGGCGCCGGTATTTCCGCGTTACGTCGAGCCGGAAACGGACACGGCGCAAAGATGACGACTGCAACGAAGGGCGAGCAGGGCGTTGCCGCCATTTTCCCGGCGCGCACGCTGCTTTGGATTTTAGCCGGCATTGTCGCCGTGCGTTTCATCTCGCTCGGCCTTTATCCGCTGATCGACAAGACCGAGGCACGCTACGCCCATATTGGCGAGCTGATGGTATTGAGCGGCAACTGGATCACGCCGCAAATCGACCCCGGCGTTCCGTTCTGGGCAAAGCCCGTGCTGTCCACCTGGCTGACGGCGGTTTCACTGGTCGTCTTCGGTGTGAACGCATTTGCGGCCCGCTTTTCATCGTTTCTGATCTTCATAACGTGCGGCTGGCTTGTCTTTACGCTTGCAACACAGCAGCGCGGCCGGACATTCGGTCTGGTTGCAGCCTGTATCTTTGCCAGTTCTGGACTGATGTTCTATCTCGGCGGGACGGTGATGACCGATCCCGCTCTGCTGTTAGGCGTGACCCTGACCATGGCCGGCTATTGGCAGTGTGTCGCGGAGCCACGCGATCACGCACGTCTGTGGGGCTATCTGTTTTTCTTCGGCGTGGCGATCGGCTTGCTCTCCAAAGGACCGATCGGGGCCATCATCCCCGGGATTTCCATTGTCATTTGGGCGACGCATCAACGACGCTGGATGGACAGCTGGTCGCGCCTGCCATGGGTTGGCGGCATCGCCCTGGTCCTGGTGCTGGTTGTGCCTTGGTACGTCGCTGCCGAAATGCGGACGCCCGGCTTTCTTCGCTATTTCATTATTGGCGAGCACTTCGAACGATTTTTAGTGCCCAACTGGAACGGCGACCTCTACGGCTCAAGCCGCACGCTTCCGTTTGGGACGATCTTCTTGTTTGTCTTCGTCGGCGCGCTGCCGTGGTCCGGGATTCTGATCGGACTGTTGTTTCGCAAGACAGCGCGCGAAGATCTTTTCAGCCGCAAACTCATCAACGATCAGTGGTTGAGTTATCTGATCTACTGGACGTTGGCGCCGCTTCTGTTGTTCACGTTCGCCCGCAATATCCTGATGACCTACGCAGCAACGAGCGTGCCTGCGCTCGCCCTGTTGACCGCGCATGCCCTTTGGCAGCGTGGGCGGCGGCTTGATCGCGGTGCATTCGTTACGGCCGCGCTTGCAATCCCAGTGTTGATTATCGGTGTCGTGGCGGTTTCATTGATAAAGCCGGGTATTCGCGAATTGCCGACGCAGGCCAACATCGTCGCAACCGTCAAGAAAATGGATGGAGCGGGCAAGCTGGTCTATGTTTTCGATCGCCCTTATTCGGCGTCGTTCTACAGTCACGGGACGGCGTTATTGGCGCACAACAACGCCCAGGCCGAGGAACTCTACGAGGCCGGCGCGAAGTATTTCGCCGTTGCCCAACGGGCTTACGACAGGCTGGCGCCAGATTTGCAGAATCGCCTCGAACGCATCGCGGTAGAGAACAACACTTTACTGTTGCGCCGCCGGTGACGTGATGCTGGTCGACAGCCACTGTCATCTCGATTTTCCGGATTTTGCGTCAGAGCTCGACGATGTGGTGGGCCGGGCGCGAGCTGCCGGCATCGGCCGGATGGTGACGATCTCGACGCGCGTGAGGAAACACGATCAGGTTCGCGCGGTCGCCGAGCGGTTCGATGATGTCTTTTGCTCGATCGGTACTCATCCGCACAACGCACATGAAGAGCTTGAGATCGGCACGGACGAGCTGCTGAGATATGCCGCGCACCCGAAAGTGGTCGCGATCGGCGAAGCCGGGCTCGATTACCACTACGACAACTCGCCGCGCGACGCACAAGCGCAAGGCTTTCGCGCGCACGTCGCGGCGGCGCGCGAGAGCAAGTTGCCGCTGGTGATCCATTCGCGCGAGGCCGACGCCGACATGGCGCGAATTCTGGAGGAGGAAAGCGGGAAGGGCGCCTTCCCCGCCGTGCTGCACTGCTTCACCGGTGGGCGCGATCTGGCGATGCGCGCTGTCGCACTCGGCCACTATGTGTCGTTCACCGGGATCCTGACCTTCAAGGCGACGCAGAACCTGCGCGATATCGCGGCCGCGCTGCCGGCCGACCGCATTCTGGTCGAGACCGATGCGCCGTACCTCGCGCCCGGCAAATTCCGCGGCAAGCGCTGCGAACCCGCCTATGTCGTCGAAACGGCCAAGGTGCTGGCCGAGACCCGCGGCGTTACGCCGGACGAGATCGCCCGCCAGACCACGGAAAACTTCTTCCGGCTGTTCTCGAAGGTTTCCAAGCCTGCGGACCTGCCGGCATGACCATGCGCTTCACCATCCTCGGCTGCGGGTCCTCGATGGGCGTTCCGAGGGTCGGCCTGGGCTGGGGCGCGTGCGATCCGAGCAATCCGAAGAACAGACGCCGACGATGCTCGCTGCTCGTCGAAAAAACCACGAGCATTGGGGCCGTAACCCGTCTGCTCGTCGATACTACGCCCGATGTACGTGACCAATTGCTCGATGCCGGCGTCGAAAAGCTCGACGGCGTGCTCTATACCCACGAACACGCCGACCATACGCACGGTATCGACGATCTACGGCCTCTGTTCGTCAAAAACCGGCGCCAGGTCGACGTTTACTGCGACGATGTAACGTCGCAAAGGCTGCACCAGAGCTTCGGTTATTGCTTCCAGACACCGCCCGGGAGCGGGTATCCGGCCATTCTGCGCGAGCACCGGCTGGTTGCGGGGCAAGCCATTGAGATCACGGGCGAGGGCGGCGCTATATCGGCGCTACCGATGCTCCAGGAACACGGAGATATCGCTTCCTTGGGCTTCCGGTTCGGTTCTCTGGCCTATTCTGCCGATATCAAGGCGCTGCCGCCTGAGAGCCTGCCGCTGATGGCCGGGCTCGATCTCTGGATCGTCGACGCACTGCGCCACGATCCGCATCCGAGCCACATGAACCTCGCCGAGAGCCTGGACTGGATCAAACGGGTCGGCGCCAAGCGCGCGGTGCTGACCAATCTGCACTCCGATCTCGATTACGAGGCCTTGCGGGCGCAGCTCCCGGCGAATGTCGCGCCGGCATTTGATGGGATGCAGATCATCATCTAACTTCTTATCTTATTTATACATCTATCTGTAAATCAATGAGATTACGTCACTTTAAAAGTAAATTCTGAAGATAGTCAGCAGATCGACCATACAAATATATTCCATAATATGTCTTATGCGAATCCGCAATTGGCTGGACCCAAACCCGTGGACAGCAACAATCCCAACCCCCGGCTTGGGCTCGCCCGCGCTAGCGTGACCGCGTGAAGCCTTCCAAGGACATCAGCCGGCTCATCGAGATCATGGCGGCGCTGCGGACGCCCGGCAGCGGCTGCCCATGGGACCTCGAACAGACCTTCCGGACCATCGCGCCGTATACGCTGGAGGAAGCCTACGAGGTCGCCGAGGCGATCGAGCACGGCGACCTCGAACAGCTTCGCGACGAGCTCGGCGATCTCCTGCTTCAGGTCGTCTTCCACGCCCGCATGGCTCAAGAGCAAGGCGCGTTCGAGTTCGGCGACGTCGTCCAGGCCATCACCGAAAAGCTGATCCGCCGCCATCCGCACGTATTTGCCGATGCCGACGGCAAGACGGCCCAGGCGGTCAAGGGCCTCTGGGAACGGATCAAGGCCGAGGAAAAGGCCGCGAAAGGCCAGAAAACGGAAGCGGGTGCCCTCACCGGCGTTCCGGTCGCGCTTCCGGCGTTAACCCGCGCGCTAAAGCTCCAGGAGAAAGCCGGCATGGTCGGCTTCGACTGGAACGACCCGCGGGCGGTGCTGGCCAAAATCCGCGAAGAGGCCGACGAGATCGAAGCCGAGCTCGACGCCGGCGGCGACGAAGCCGCGGCCGAAGTCGGGGACCTGCTGTTCGCCGTGGTCAATCTGGCGCGGCATCTCAAGGCCGATCCGGAGTCCTTGCTCCGCGCCACCAATCTGAAATTCCAGCGCCGGTTTGGGGCAATCGAATCCGCGCTGGCGAAGCGCGGTAAAGTGCCGTCCGACGCCACGCTCGATGAGATGGAAGAGCTGTGGAACGCCGCAAAGGCAGCCGAACGCCGCTAATTTTGTGCGACCGCCGCGCCGAATTTCGCCCGCACTTGCGCCGCCTGATCGGGATTGCCGCGCACCTTGAGGTGCAGATGGCCGTCCTCGCCGAAGTCGCGCTCCAACACCTCGGTATGGCGATAAAGCCAGGACAGGCCGGAGCCGTCGGCCGGATCGAGCACCAGATCGATGGTCGACCGCGCCTCGGCAAGACGGGCCTCTATCGCGGCAGTCAGCGCATCGAGCCCCTCGCCCGTCTGCGCCGACACCAGCACCGGCCGCGTCTCGGCCGGCCGCCGCTCAGCCTGATTGAGCACGCTGGTGCGTGCCTCCGGCGAAAACCGATCAATCTTGTTCCAGACCTCGACCAGGCGGCGGTCTTTCTCCGCGTCGATGCCAAGTTCGGCCAGAATCGTTATGACGTCCTGAGACTGCGCGGTTGAATCCTCGTGCGAAATGTCGCGCACATGCAGGATGATGTCGGCCTCGATCACTTCTTCCAGCGTGGCGCGGAACGCGGCGATCAGCGTGGTCGGCAAATCCGAAATGAATCCGACTGTGTCGGACACGATCACGCGATGGCCATGCGCGAGATCGACCGCGCGTAATGTCGGATCGAGCGTCGCAAACAGCATGTCGGCCGACAACACGCTCGCCTGCGTCATGCGGTTGAAGAGTGTCGATTTGCCGGCATTGGTGTAGCCGACCAGCGCGACAATCGGATACGGCACGCGCTTGCGGCTCTCGCGGTGAAGCTTGCGGGTACGCTTGACCTTCTCGAGCTCGTCTTCGATCCGCGCGATGCGTTCTTCCAGCATGCGCCGGTCGGCTTCGATTTGCGTTTCGCCGGGGCCGCCAAGGAAGCCGAATCCGCCGCGCTGCCGCTCAAGGTGGGTCCAGGAGCGCACCAGCCTGCCCTTCTGGTACGTCAGATGCGCGTGCTCGACTTGCAGCGCGCCTTCCTTGGTGCGCGCGCGGCGTCCAAAGATTTCCAAAATGAGTCCAGTACGATCGAGAACCTTGGCGCCCCATGCCTTCTCGAGGTTGCGCTGCTGCACCGGCGAAACCGGGCAATCCATCACGACGATCCCCGCCTCGTGGCTTTTCACCAGGCCCGCCAACTCGTCGACCTTGCCTTTGCCGATATAGGTCGCCGGACGGATCTCATTGAGCGTGACAAGGCCGCTCTCCACGACATCGAGATCGATAGCGCGGGCGAGACCGACGGCCTCTTCCAGCCGCGCTTCAGGCGTGCGCGACTGATCCCTCGCCGTTGCACCGCGCGTCGGCGCTTGCTTGAGCCAAGGCTCGATGACGATGGCGCGGCCGACATTCGCGCCGGTTGTCACCAACCGGTCGGCCGCAGCATCGCGCGTACGTTGTTCCAATTAAGCCTTTTCCGTCGCCGGCGGCTCTTCGCCACCCTCGAACAATTGAACCGGATGACCCGGCATGATTGTCGATATGGCGTGCTTGTACACCAATTGCGAGTGGCCATCCCGACGCAACAACACACAGAAGTTGTCGAACCAGGTGACGACGCCCTGCAACTTCACACCGTTGACGAGAAAGATCGTCAGCGGAACTTTCTGTTTTCGGACGTGATTGAGGAACGTATCTTGAAGGTTCTGCGCACGTTCGGCTGCCATGGCCGTGTTCCATTTTTTGCTCGCGTCTTTGCGCGAGACATTCGTTGCCCACAAACCTCCTCTCGGCTCCGTTGACCGGAGACCGCCCGGCTCGTGGGGGCACACGCATTAGATGGTAAGGCCGCCAGCCACGCAAGCATAACTTGGCGGCTTTGGCGCTAATGCACTGGAATACCAGCAGTTTTGTATTTAGCTGGCCTCGGCGTGCTTGTGGTAGTCGCGCCGGAGCGCGGTGGCGATCAGGCCCGGCGCCCCATTGCCGATCGGCCGTCCGTCGATCCGGACCACTGGCATCACCAGTTGGGTTGCCGAGGTGACGAAGGCTTCGCGCGCTGCATAGGCCTCCTCGACGGTGAATGCACGCTCCTCCAGTTCGAGGCCGTGCGACTTCAGCGAGCTGATCAGCACGGCGCGCGTGATGCCCGGGAGGATGCCGTGATCGAGATGCCGCGTAATGAGCTTGCCGTCGCGATTGATGATCCAGGCATTCGACGACGAGCCTTCCGTGATGTGCCCGGTCTTGTCGACCAGCCACGCTTCGCGTGCGCCGTGCTCGCGCGCCGCCTGCTTGGCCAGCACGTTCGGCAACAGCGACAGCGATTTGATATCGACGCGCTCCCAGCGATTGTCCGGCAGAGTGATCACCGCGATACCGTTGGCGGCAACCTTCTCGCTTGCCGCAGTGTCGATTGTCTTAGCGGTGACAACGATGCTCGGTTTGGTCCCGGCTGCGGGAAATGCGTGGTCGCGCCGTGCAACGCCTCGCGAGACCTGGATATAGACAAGACCGTCGTGCACGCGATTACGTTGCACCATCTCCCGCAGCACCACGGCAAGCGCCGCGCGTGGCATCGGCGATTTTATCTTGAGCTCTGAAAGCGAACGATCCAGTCGCGCAAGATGCCGCCGCTCGTCGATCAACCGGCCAGCTCGCACCTCGCAGACTTCGTAAACGCCGTCGGAAAACTGATAGCCGCGATCCTCGATGTCGACCTTGGCCTGGCGGCGCGGCAAGTACCGGCCGTTGACGTATGCAACGCGTGACATCAGCTTCCTATTCCCAGCGCCTTGAGCTTGCGATGCAGCGCGGAACGCTCCATGCCGACGAATTCCGCAGTGCGCGAAATGTTGCCGCCGAAGCGGCTGATCTGCGCGACCAGATATTCGCGCTCGAACACTTCGCGCGCGTCACGCAGCGGCAATCCCATCAGTTGCTCGCCACCATTCCCGTTCGGCATGCTCGGCACCATAGAGCCGACGTCGGGCGGCAGCATGCTGGCATCGACCACGGCGGAGGGATCACCGCCGGCAAGAATCATCAGCCGCTCGACGTTGTTGCGAAGCTGGCGCACGTTGCCGGGCCAGTCATGCGATTGCAGCACCGCCATCGCATCCTCGCCGATCTTTCGTTTCGGCAGGCCGGTCGATTGCGAGATTTGCCCCATGAAATGATCGACCAGCGTCGGGATATCCTCGCGCCGCTCGGCTAGCGCCGGCACGCGGATCGGGACCACCGAGAGGCGATGATAGAGATCTTCGCGGAATCGCCCGGCTGCGATCTCGGCTTCCAGATTGCGCGAGGTTGACGAGATGACGCGAACATCGACCGCGAGCTTGGTGCTGCCGCCGACGCGCTGGAATGTCTGATCGACCAAAACGCGCAGAATCTTGCTCTGCGTCTCGCGCGGCAAATCTGCGACATCATCGATAAACAGGGTTCCACCATTCGCCTCTTCGAGCGCGCCAGCCTTGCGGCCTTCCGCGCCGTTACTCTTGTCGGAGCCAAACAGCTCAATCTCCATCCGGTCCGGCGTGATGGCGGCCGCGTTGAGAACGATGAACGGCCCCGAGGCGACGTTCGACATCTGATGGATCGTCCGCGCAGTCTGCTCCTTGCCGGCCCCGGACGGTCCGATCAGCAGGATGCGGCTGTTGGTGCGCGCGACCTTTTCGATGGTCTGACGCAACTGTGTCATCGCCGCGGACGCGCCAACGAAAGAGCCTGCGGGTGGCGATTGTTGCTTCAGCTGCTTGACCTCGCGCCGGAGGTTGAAATTCTCGATCGCCCGCTGCGCAACCAGCAACAGGCGGTCGGCCTTGAACGGCTTTTCGATGAAGTCGTAGGCGCCGTGCTTAATGGCCGCGACGGCAGTTTCGATGTTGCCGTGCCCCGAGATCATCACGATCGCGACTTCGGGGTGTTCCTGCTTGAACGCATCGAGCAATTGCAGACCGTCGAGCGCGCTGCCCTGTAGCCAGATGTCGAGCAGAACGAGGTTCGGGCGCCGGGTCGCCATCGCGGCGAGTGCCTCGTCGCTGTTCTTGGCCGTGCGCGTCGCATAGCCCTCATCCTGCAAGATGCCGGATACCAACTCGCGGATGTCGGCTTCATCATCGACAATCAGAATTTCAGCGGCAGCCATCGGCACGTCTCACTTCAACTTTTCGTTTCGGCATCGGGTTTGGCGACGGATTCGCTGGCGAACCGCATCCGCATCCAGGCGCCGCGCTGGCCGGGGAATTTGTCCGCGGCATCGCGCAGCTCGATTCCGCCGCCATGCTCCTCAAGAATGCGCCCGACAATGGCAAGACCGAGGCCGGTGCCCTTCTCGCGCGTTGTCACGTAAGGCTCCAGAAGGCGGTTGCGATTTTCCTTCGGCAGGCCGAGGCCATTGTCGACGACATCGATCACGATGTCGTTTCCGTCGCGCGCGGCGGTGACAACAATACGGCCCTTGCCCAGCACGTCCTGCGGCACGGCGCCGATCGCCTCCGTCGCGTTCTTGACGATATTGGTGAGCGCCTGAGAGATCAGCCGCCGGTCGAATCGCGCCTGCATCGGCTCGTCCGGCACCGACAACTCGAAATCGATATCGGCGTGTCCGACCCGCATCAGGAACACGACCTGGCGCACGGTGTCGGCGACGTCATCGACCGCGAACTCGGCTTTCGGCGTGCGGGCAAAGCGCGAGAACTCGTCGACCATGCGCTTGATATCATCGACCTGACGCACGATCGTCGATGTGCACTGTTCGAACACGTCGCGGTCTTCGATTATCACGTTGCCGTATTTGCGGCGCAAGCGCTCGGCCGAGAGCTGGATCGGCGTCAGCGGGTTCTTGATCTCATGGGCGATGCGGCGTGCAACGTCGGCCCATGCCGAGGTCCGCTGCGCGGAGACAAGCTCGGTGATGTCGTCGAGCGTCACGACGTAGCCGTGCTCGGCCGCGGCGCTCTGCTCGCTGGTGACGCGCAGCGAGATCGTGCGCTCTTCACCGGCCCGGTTTATTTTGATCTGTCCGTGGATCGGTCGCAGCGTCGCTGCCGCTTGCGCCTGACGCATGAACTCGTCGAGCTCCGGCAGGATTTCGTGCAGCGTGTGACCGAGCGCCTCGCTTTCCGTGCGGTCAACCAGCTTTTCCGCCGATCGATTGAGGATGGTGATGCGGCCATGCGGGTCGATGCCGATCACGCCGGCGCTCGCACCGGACAGCACCGCCTCGGTAAACCGGCGGCGGGTATCGATCTGGTCGCGCGCGCGCACGATGTCGTCGCGCTGGGTGCGCAACTCCTGCGTCATCCGGTTGAAAGTTTCGCCGAGATTGGCGAGATCGCCTTCGGACCGCCGCACCGGAACGCGGACGAACAGATTGCCGGCCGTCACTGCGGTCGCCGCATTGATGAGACGTCCGATCGGTGCGACCAGCCGGTTGGCGAAATCGAGCCCGATCCAGACCGCCGACAACAGCACGATCAGTGCGATGACCGTGTACATCAAGGCGAAGGCGACCTGCACGCCGACGCGACGCGCCGCCAGTGCCGCATATTCGCCGGCGCTCTGCTCGGTGGCGCGCAGTTGCGGCAAGACGCGCGGATCGAGCAGCCTTGCGACATAAAGATAGCGGTCGTCGTAGTCGCGCAGTTTCACCACCGCGGCGACGTAATTGGCATCCGGCAGCAGCACGATCTGCGGCTCGGTTTCAGTAATCGAGGTCAGCGCTTCGCGTGGCGGCAGCGAAAAAACTTGAGTAGCCGACGTCTTTGCCCGTGCCGTCACAGTCAAGTTGCCGTCGAATTCAACGATCGCCGCGAGCCCGCGCGCCGCCGCCTGGAAGGTCAGGAATTGCTGGAGATCGGCGGCGTTCTTTTCAAAGAAATCCTTGTTGCGCGCCAGATCGAATGCCATCAGCATGATGTCGGAGCGGGCCGTTTGCGCATGGTCTCGGAGATAAGCTTGCGCCACTACCACCGAGTTCTCGATCGCCTCGCGCATCCGCGATGCGAACAGGCTGTCCAGGCCGCGATCGAGCGTGATGCTGGCAACCACCGCGACCAGAATTGCGGGCACCGCGGCGATCACTGAAAACAGCCCGACGATGCGGATATGGAGCCGCGCCCCTGCCCGGCCGGTCTGGCGCGCCCGCAGGATTTGCCAGACCTCGCGGCCGATCACCCCCAGCAGCAGCGCGCCGGCGACGGCATTCACCAGCAGCAACGTGACGACGACGTAATGGGTCGGAACGATGGGCGTGAGCCCGGCGAGCACCAGGAAGGTGATCACCGCCGAGAGCATCGCGACCGCGACCAGGATCGGCCCGACGATCCTCACATTCGAGCGGCGGGGCACCGGCTCGGCGACGACTGTCTCGACATTGACGGCTTGATCGGCGGTCATCCAGCGATCCGGAGCGCCCTGCCTCGAAACTCGAGGCAAAACGGCGCTAACGATTGATGCTTTTATACAACAATGTTGCCGGATTGCGACAATTCCGCGGCGTAGCCCACAGCCTAGCCGCCGCGGAATACCTGGATGTCGAGATCGCGCACCTTCTTGCGCAGCGTGTTGCGGTTGAGGCCGAGCAGTTCGGCGGCCCGGATTTGATTGCCGTTAGTCGCGGCAAGCGCGGCCGACAGCAGCGGATACTCGATCTCGCGCAGGACGCGATGATAAAGGCCGGCCGGCGGATGGCCATCCTCGAAACCGGCGAAGTAAGCCGCGAGGTGACGTTCGACCGCAGCACCAAGATTGCCTTCGCTGCCTGCCGCGTCCTCACCGCCGAGCAGTATCGGTTGCGACAGCTCGCCTTCGATCACCGCCGCGGTGATCGTCTCCTGCGGATAAAGCGCAGCAAGCCGCCGCGCGAGGTTTTCCAGTTCGCGCACGTTCCCTGGCCAACGATGATGCTTGAGCCGGTCGAGCCCCGCGGCGTCGATCTGCTTTGCCGGCAAGCCCTCCCGCTCGATCTGCGTGAAGAAGTGCCGGATCAGATCCGGAATGTCCTCGGTGCGTTCGCGCAACGGCGGCAGCCGTAACGGCACGACGTTCAGGCGGAAGAACAGATCCTCGCGGAACAGACCCTGCTGGATAAGCTGGCGCAAATCCTTGTTGGTCGCAGCAATGATGCGCACGTCGCTCTTGATCGGCGTGCGGCCTCCGACCGTGGTGTACTCGCCTTGCTGAAGGACACGGAGCAAACGCGTTTGCGCCTCCATCGGCATGTCGCCGATCTCGTCCAGAAACAGCGTGCCGCCTTCGGCCTGCTCAAAGCGGCCGGACGAGCGATTGTTGGCACCGGTGAAAGCCCCCTTCTCGTGACCGAACAACTCGGACTCGATCAGATCGCGCGGGATGGCTGCCATGTTGACGGCGACGAAAGCGCCGGCCCGGCGCTTGCCGTAGTCGTGCAGCGCGCGCGCCACCAGTTCCTTGCCGGTGCCACTCTCACCCGAAATCATCACCGTGAGATCGGTCTGCATCAGACGCGCCAGCACGCGGTAGATTTCCTGCATCGCCGGCGAGCGGCCGACCAGCGGGATGGATTCGAGTTCCTCCACCTTGCCGGGCGACGTGCGCTTCTGTTTCGGCTCGGACAGCGCGCGGCCGACAATGGCGATCAGCTCCTTGAGATCGAAAGGCTTCGGCAGGTATTCATAAGCGCCACGCTCGGAGGCGCGGATCGCCGTCATGAACGTGTTCTGCGCGCTCATGATGATGACGGGCAGATCGGGCCGCGCTTTACGGATGCGCGGCACCAGGTCGAACGCATTCTCGTCCGGCATCACCACGTCGGTGATGACGAGATCGCCGTCGCCCTGGCTGATCCAGCGCCACAGCGTTGCGGCGTTGCCGGTCAACCGTACCTCATACCCTGCGCGTGACAGCGCCTGATTGAGCACGGTCCTGATCGCGGCGTCGTCGTCTGCAACCAAAATGCTTCCGGTCGGCATCGAACGTCCTCAGTTTTTCTGGGCAAACGACGAGTCAGGCTCGTCGTCGCCGCTGTAGACCGGCATCAGAACGCGAAAGATCGTACGGCGCTGCTGGGACTCGCACTCGATAATCCCGCCGTGATCACCGACGATCTTGGACACCAGAGCCAGACCCAATCCGCTTCCGGTCGGCTTGGTGGTGACAAACGGATCGAACAGATGCGGCATCAAGTCGTCGGGCACGCCCGGCCCGTTGTCCTTGACGCAGAATTCAAGCGGCAGCGACACGCGCGCCGTCGTTCCAGGCACGGACAGACGCACGCCGGGGCGGAATTTGGTCGTGAGTTGAATTTCGCCGTCGGCTGCTGACTCGCCGATCGACTCTGCGGCATTCTTCACGAGATTGAGGAATACCTGAACGAGGTGATCGCGGTTCGCATAAACCTGCGGCAGCGACGGGTCGTAGTCCTCCACGAACTTGATGTGATGCGCGAAGCCGGATTGGGCGAGCCGTTTGACGTGATCCAGCACCACGTGAATGTTGATCGGCTCGCGCTCGACCGGACGCTCGTCGGAAAACACTTCCATCCGGTCGACCAGCTTCACGATGCGGTCGGTCTCATCGCAAATTAGCCGCGTCAGCGAGCGGTCGTCATCGGTTGCCGACTGCTCGAGAAGCTGCGCTGCGCCGCGAATGCCGGACAATGGGTTCTTGATCTCGTGCGCCAGCATCGACGCCAGCGCCGTCACCGAGCGCGCGGCGCCGCGATGAATCAACTGGCGGTCCATTTTCTCGGCGATGGTGCGCTCCTGCATCATCACCACGACATTGTCGGGATGCTCGGCAAGCGGTGCCGCATAAAGATCGACCAGCCGCTCCTTCGGATTGCGCGGTGTCGACAGATCGACCTTGTATTCATTGACTGCTGCCCCTCGCGTCCTCACCTGCTCGATCAGCGGCAGCAGTGGCGAGCCGAACGGCACGAGGTCGCGCAGAATGTGACGGCGAAGCATGGGCGTCGACGCTTCGAAAAATTGCTCGGCGGCGACATTCGCATCGGCAATTCTTCCGTCGCGCGCGACAACGATCACAGGATGCGGTAGCGAATTGAGCTGGGCATCCGCCAGCGTCGATGGCGCGTTGGCGAACGTGGTGCTCATGCCGCGGCTCTCATCGCGAAATCGTCGAACGCATCTTTGAGCAGCGCGTTGATCGCCGCCGGATCTTCGGCGGTCAGCACGCGCCCGCGGTGCACTTTCAGCATTTCAATCGGCGCGCCGGCGCTGACCGCGGCCGCTTCGAGTGCCCAGCCGAGATGCTTGCGCGCGTGCTTGCGGCCAACCGCGCTGCCGTAATGCGAAAGCATTTCATCGTAGAGCGTGACGATGATGTCGTATTGGGCCGCAAGCGGCGGCCCAGACTCATGCCCGCCGCCATCGAGCGGGCGGGCGATCTGGCCCGGCAGCCAGGGGCGGCCCTGAGCGCCCCGCCCGATCATCACCGCATCGGCACCGGATTCCTGCAACGCCCGGCGTGCGTCATCCAGCGTGCGGATATCGCCGTTGACGATGACGGGAACATCGACGCTGGCCTTCACCGCCTTGATCGCAAGCCAATCAGCCGCGCCACCGTAAAACTGGCAGCGGGTGCGGCCGTGCACCGTGATCATCCGAACGCCGGCGGCTTCGGCGCGGCGCGCAAGCTCCGGTGCGTTGATCGTGTCCGCGTCCCAGCCGAGCCGCATTTTCAGCGTGACCGGAATTGCGACGGCGCCGACGGTTGCCTCGATCAGCGTGAGCGCATGGTCGAGATCGCGCATCAGCGCGGAGCCGGCGGCGATGTTGGTCACCATCCGCGCAGGGCAACCCATGTTGATATCGATGATGTCGGCGCCTTCGGCTTCCGCAATCCGCGCCGCCTCGGCCATCCAGCGGGTCTCGCAGCCGGCCAGTTGCACGACATTGATGGCAACGCCGGTACCGTCGCTACGCCGCCGCGCCTCGCGCGTGTAGGCAGCCAGAGCGGAGCTGGCGGTCATTTCCGAGACGACCAGCCCGGCGCCAAGCCGTTCGGTCATCCGACGAAACGGCGCATCGGTGATGCCGGTCATCGGCGCCAGCACGACCCGGTTGGGCGCCGTAATCGACCCGATCGTCAGCTTGAGGCCTGGAAATGCGGTCGTTTCGGGCTTCACGTCAATTGCCTATGATTTAGGCGACAAAAGATATTGCACACAGTTTAGCCAATCCTAGGTTTCGCGCAAGTGCTGCACTGCAAAAATCCAATGGATGCGAACCGACGGCCAACGCGCTAAATCGGGGCGGAAATCACGAGGAAATGCCGATGGCTGGGGTTGCCGCTCTCATTGTCGCTGCCGGACGCGGCCTACGCGCGGGGGGTACTGAGCCGAAGCAATTTCGCGCCCTTGCCGGCCAATCAGCCTTGCGCATGTCGTTGCGCGCTTTTGCCGAACATCCCGAGGTCGGCATGGTGCAGCCTGTCATCCACGCGGACGATGAAACGCGATACGCGCAGGAGATCGCTGGCCTGTCGTTGCTGCCCGCAGCGAGCGGGCGCGCAACGCGGCAAGGCTCGGTGCTGGCCGGGCTCGAAGCCCTGGCGAGTACTGCTCCGGACATTGTTCTCGTTCATGACGCCGCCCGTCCGTTCGCGTCGCCGTCCCTGATTTCGCGCTCGATCGCCGCTGCATCGCAGTTTGGGGCAGCCATTCCTGCACTCGAAGTGACCGACGCGGTGAAGCTGGTCGATGGCGCGGACGCCATTGCGGAGAGTATCGAACGAAGCCGCGTGCGGCTGGTGCAGACGCCCCAGGCGTTCAAATTCGCGCCGCTTTACGATGCGCATCGTAAAGCTGCGGCGGCTGGCCGTGACGATTTTCCGGACGATGCCGCACTGGCGCAGTGGGCCGGAATGAAGGTGAATGTGTTTAAGGGCGAGCACTCCAACATCAAGCTGACGACGCCTGACGATTTTGTCCGCGCCGAAACACGGATGCTGCGCGATGTGCGGACCGGAACCGGGATTGACGTGCATGCTTTTGCGCCGGGCGATCACGTGACGCTCGGCGGTATGCCTATCCCGCACGATCGCGCCTTGTCCGGTCACTCGGATGCCGACGTCGTGCTGCATGCCCTCGTCGACGCCATCCTCGGCGCGCTGGCGGATGGTGACATCGGTGTTCACTTCCCGCCGAGCGATCAGCAGTGGCGCGGCGCAGCGTCCGACCGATTCGTTCAGTTTGCGATGGATCGGCTGGCCAAGCGCGGCGGCCGCATCTCGCATATCGACATCAACATCGTGTGCGAAAGCCCAAAAATCGGACCGCATCGCGACGCCATGCGCGCGCGGGTCGCAGAGCTGTGCGCGGTCAATGTCGATCGCGTGGCGATCAAGGCAACCACCAGCGAAGGTCTGGGGTTTACCGGGCGCGGTGAAGGCATCGCTGCTTTCGTCACCGCCACAGTGCGGCTGCCCTTCTCCCGGGATTGACCGATGCTGGACGAAGATATTGTTGAAGCTGCCAAGAATCTGTTGGCGATCTGCAAGCGCAAGAACTTGCTGGTGGCAACCGCCGAGTCCTGCACCGCCGGTCTCGTCGCCGGCACGCTGACCGAAGTGCCCGGCACATCGAGCATCCTCGATCGCGGATTCATCACTTACTCAAATGAGGCGAAACACGAGATGCTCGGTGTGCCGCGCGACATTCTCGCGACGCATGGTGCAGTGAGCCGCGAGACTGCAGAAGCGATGGCTCGCGGCGTGCTGGGCCGCTCGCGCGTGCATCTCGCCGTATCCGTGACCGGCATCGCCGGCCCCGACGGCGGCAGCGAGCAAAAGCCTGTCGGACTGGTGCATTTCGCTGCCGCCAGCCGCGGCGGCAAGTTGATCGCCAGCGAACAGCGCTACGGCAATATCGGCCGCGACAAGGTGCGCAAACGCTCGGTGCTGCAAGCATTCAAGATGCTGCATGAATTGGCCGAGGGCGAGGAAAGCAACCCGCCGCGCGCCGCGGTCAACTGACCTTTTTGCCGTAGATTTCGTCGGCGCGTTTCTCGAAGGCTTGCGAGAAACGGCGGAAGGCGGCGTCGAACATCGCGCCCATCAGCACTGCCAGCATCCGGCTGCGGAATTCGTAGTCGATGAAGAACTCGACGTCGCAAGCTCCCTCACCGGCAGGTTTGAACGTCCAGCGATTTTCCATCCTACTGAACGGGCCGCTCAGATACTCGACCAGGATCGTCAGGTTCGGCGGATCGAGGGTAACGCGGCTGGTAAATGTTTCGCGCACCAGCTTGTAGGCGACCGTCATGTCGGCAACCAAGACTTCTACGCCCTCGCCTTTCGCCGTGCGCGTTTTGACGCGGAGCGACTGGCAGAGCGGCACGAACTGCGGATATTTTTCGATGTCGGCGACCAGGTCGAACATCTGCGCGGCGTCATGACGGACGCGGCGCTTCGTCGAGAAACTCGGCACTAGGTCCGGCCTTCGCGTGCAGCCTTGAGGCGGGCGAAATCCTCGCCCGCATGATGGGACGAACGCGTCAGCGGCGACGCCGACACCATCAGGAAGCCTTTGGCGTAAGCGATCGTCTCGTAGGCCTTGAACTCGTCGGGCGTCACGAAGCTGACGACCTCATGGTGCTTGCGGGTCGGCTGGAGATACTGGCCGATGGTGAGGAAATCGACGCCGGCCGAGCGCAGGTCGTCCATCACCTGGAGCACTTCGTTCCTCTCTTCGCCAAGCCCGACCATGATGCCCGACTTGGTGAACATCGCCGGGTCGAGCTCCTTCACGCGCTGGAGCAGCCGCAAGGAATGGAAGTAGCGCGCACCTGGCCGTACTTTGAGATAAAGCGACGGCACGGTTTCGAGATTGTGGTTGAACACGTCCGGCTTTGCCGTCACCACGACCTCAAGCGCGCCGTCCTTGCGCAGAAAATCCGGCGTCAGAATTTCGATTGTCGTTTTCGGGCAGGCTCTGCGGATCTCGCCGATCGTTTGCGCGAAATGCTCCGCACCGCCGTCGGCAAGATCGTCGCGATCGACCGAAGTCACGACGACATGCGCAAGACCGAGCTTGGCTGTCGCCTCGGCAACGTGACGCGGCTCGTCGGCATCAAGCGTATTCGGCAGGCCGGTCTTCACGTTGCAGAACGCACAGGCGCGCGTGCAGGTGTCTCCCATGATCATGAAGGTGGCGTGCTTCTTCTCCCAGCACTCGCCGATGTTCGGGCAACCGGCTTCTTCGCAGACCGTGACGAGCTTGTGCGCGCGCACGATATCGCGCGTGTTCATGTAGCCCGGCGATACCGGCGCCTTGACGCGGATCCAGTCGGGCTTCTTGGGCTGCGCGGAATCCGGCCGGTGCGCCTTTTCGGGATGGCGCGGCCGCAAGCCGTTGAGGTCGTAGACGACAGCCATAGAGCCTACTTACGGGCGGGGTATGCGATCCGCAAGGCGAGCCCTCAGGCGCGCCGGATCGCGCGCCAGATAAACAGGAAAATCACCGCGCCAATCGTGGCACTGATCAGGTTGCCCAGAAAATCCTCGGCAATCATGATGTGAAGGCGCGGCAGGATTGCGCCCGCGACAATGGCGCCGATCAAGCCGACCGCCAGATTGCCGAACAATCCGCCGCGGCCGCCGAGCAGCACATGTGCGAGCCAGCCGGCAATCAATCCGACAACGATCCAAGCAACAATCCCCATGTCCGCCCTCCTTCACATATTCAGAACGCGACCATAAGCGTCGAGCACGGCTTCTTTCATCATCTCCGACAGGGTCGGATGCGGGAACACCGTATGCATCAGTTCTTCCTCGGTGGTCTCGAGGTTCATCGCCACCACATAGCCCTGAATGAGTTCGGTCACTTCGGCGCCGACCATGTGCGCGCCGAGAAGCTGTCCGGTCTTCTTGTCGAAGATCACCTTCACCAGACCCTGATCCTCGCCGAGCGCGATCGCCTTGCCATTACCGACGAACGGGAAACGGCCGACGCGAATATCCAGTTTCTTTTCTTTCGCGGCCTGCTCGGTGAGGCCGACCGACGCGATCTGCGGGTGGCAATAGGTGCAGCCCGGGATCATCGCCTTGTTCATCGGGTGCGGGTTGAGCCCCTTGATCGCCTCAACGCAGATGACGCCTTCGTGCTCGGCCTTGTGCGCCAGCATCGGCGGGCCGGCGACGTCACCGATCGCATAGATGCCCGGCACGTTGGTCTTGTTGAACTTGTCGACCATGACGATGCCGCGCTCGGTCTTCACGCCGAGTTTCTCGAGGCCGAGATTCTCGATATTGCCGACCACACCCACCGCGGAAATGACGCGCTCGACGGTGATCGTCTGCTTCGCCTTGCCGTCGTCGATCTCGGCGGTGACGCTGTCGGCCTT
>DASZXA010000007.1:0-3139 GCA_035546455.1 Pseudolabrys sp. | reverse complement strand
AAAGAAAACTCCTCACCCTGAGCTCGTCGAAGGGTGAGGAGCGATTTCATGCGAACGGAAATCGCTCCAGGACCGATGGGGACCGATCAGCGGCGGGCGTAGAGCGTCCACAGATGGGCGATCAGCTCGGCGTGCGGATCGTCCTTGACCTTTGCGAACTCGCGCACGGCCGCGTCCTTCTGGCCGGCCGCCAGATAGGCCATGCCGAGACGGGTGTGCGCGTTGTTCATGTCGGTCTTGTCTTTCGCGATGCCGGCCTTGATCGCGTCGATGGCGTCCTGGGCCTTTCCCTGGCCCCAGAGATTCTCTCCGAGCTTGACCAGCGCATCGCCGTTCGGCGCCGCCTTGGCCTGAGCCATCTTCTGCGCCATGCCGGCGGCGTCCGCGCTCATCTGCGATTTGGTCATCGCGATCAGGCGATCGATGCTGCCGCCGGACAGAATTTTTGCGTCGACGCCTTTCTGTTCGACCTCCATCGCCTCGGCGGAGAAGCCGAATTCGAGGGCGAGCTTGGCCAGAAGCGTGTAGTCGTTCGCGCCGCTCATCGTGCCGGTGCGAAATTTGATGCGGTAGATGTCCAGCGTCTGGTGATCGTTCATTCCGCGCGTGCGTTCGGCCGCCTTCAGAAGCTGACCCCAGTACTCCGCCTTGCCCGTGCGCGAGACCAGCTGTTCGAGCGCGTCCGTCTGGGCCTCGTCGTCGCCGGCGTTGAAGGCGCAGGCGCGCATGATCTGCAGCACCACCTCGCTGCCGCTGTTGCCGAAATTGCTGCGGATGTAGCGCACGCACTGCGCGTTCTGGCCGAGCTTGTAATAGGCGGTGGCGACGGCGGCCTTGTCGTTGGCGTCGAGCTGGCCGCGCAGGCTTTCGGCGTCCTGAATCACCGCGCTCCACTTTCCGGCGCGATAGTCGCTGGCCAACTTGCCCTTGCCGCTGGTGGCGCTGGCCTTGGAGTTGACGTAGGCGCGCATCTGGTTGACGACGCGGCTCTCCTCCGCCGTCAATCCCCCGACTGCGGCGGCCTGATTGACCTTCGCCAGCGCGGCGGAATAGTTGCCCGAAGCGGCAAGGCTCTGGGCTTCCTGGAGCGGCTTGCCGACGGCGGGCCGGACCGCGGCCGCAGCCGGCGATATGCCGGACATCCCAGACCCGGCCACCATGGCCATGCCCAGAAACAGCGCCCAAAAGGCGGCGCGGATGTTGTTGGCGATCATCTCAAGGACCTCACTGTTAGGCGCGGGGTCCCGGATACATGCGACCGCATGCTCCGATACCGCGGTCGCCCCTCACTTTACTGACTGAACTGAGCCGTATTCGAAAATCCTATCTTGGTGATGCCCAGACGCTGCGCGTCCGCCAGCACCATCGCGACAGTATCGTATTTCGCCAATCTGTCCGGATTAAGGTGGATTTCGGGCTGAAGCGGCAGCTCCTGCTGCGCCTGAGACACGAAATAGCTGTCCATCGTCGCCCGATCGATCGGCTGGCTGTTCCAGGTGATGGTGCCGTCGAAATCGATGCCAAGCTCGATGGGGGCGACCAGCGGCGGCGGCGGGTTGACCGCCGGCTTGGGCATGTCGAGCTTCACGGCATGCGTCTGGATCGGCAGGGTGATGATGAGCAGGGTGAGAAGCACGAGCATCACATCGATCAGGGGCGTGGTGTTCATCTCCACCATCACTTCGCCTTCGCCCGATGCCGGTCCGACGTTGACTGCCATTTCGCCTAGCCTTCCGATTCCGTTTGTTGCGCTTAGCCGCCCTGGTTGCGCGGCTCGGTCAAGAATCCGACCTTGAGGATGCCCGCCTGCTGGCAGGCGAAGATGACCCGGCCCACCGCCTCGAACCGCACCCGGCGATCGCCGCGGATGTGCACTTCGGGCATGTTCGCCGCGGTGAGGCCGCGCGCCTGGGCGCGGCGCAGCGCGTCTTCGAACCGGCCCTTCAGCTCCGAGACCTGGATCGGCTGGTTGTTGTAATAGATGTTCTCGTCCTTATCGACGGCGATGACGATGTTCTCGGGCTTGGTCTGCGTCGCGATGTTGCGATCGTTCGGCAGCTGCACCGGCACCGTCTTCACGATCACCGGGATGGTGACCAGGAAGATGATCAGCAGAACCAGCATCACGTCCACGAGCGGGGTCGTGTTGATCGTGGTGTTCAGTTCGGCTTCTTCCTGATCGCCGCCGGATTGGACGTTCATCGACATGCTGTTTGACCTTCCCGGATCTTGGCGGGGCCGCTGACCCTATTTGCTCTTCGAGATCAGATAGGTCTGCAGGTCGCCCGCGAAGCCGCGCAGCTTTTCCTGGATCACCTTGTTGCGGCGAACGAGGAAGTTGTAGCAGAGCACCGCGGGGACGGCGACGAAGAGGCCGAGCGCCGTCATGATCAGCGCCTCGCCCACCGGGCCGGCCACCTTGTCGATCGAGGCCTGGCCCGCGACGCCGATGGCGATCAGGGCCTGCAGGATGCCCCACACCGTTCCGAACAGACCGACGAACGGCGCCGTCGAACCGACCGAGGCGAGGAAGGCGATGCCGCCCTGAAGCCGCGCATTGGCGTCGTCGAGCTGACGGGTCAGCGACATGGCGATCCAGTCGTTGAGGCCCACCAGCGAGGTGCCGCCCTGGCTCGCGCGCACGCCGCTTTCGGCGATCAGACGGAACATCGACGTCTTGGGAAGCTTGTCGATGCCTTCGTTCAGCGTTCCCGACGACCAGAACCGGCGCTCGACCGTCCGCGCCTGGCCCAGGATGCGGCCCTGTTCGAAATACTTGACGAAGAAGATGTACCAGCTGCCGATCGACATGATCGCAAGCAGGACCAGCACGCCGATCGAAACCGGATTGCCCTTATTGATGATGTCCTGCAGGCCGTAGGGATTCTCGGCCGGCGTGGCGGAAGGAGACGGCGCCTTGACCTCCGGCGCGGCGGGAGCCGGGGCCGGAGCGGCGGGCGCGGCCGCGGCCGGCGCCGAAGCATCCGGAGCCGCTGGCGCGGTTGTGTTGTCCTGCGCCATGGCGGCGCCGGACACCAGAACAATCGTCGCAACGATCGTCAGAAATCTCGAGATCATTTTTCAGCTACTCCGTCTCTCATTTCGGTTGGCGGCCGGCCCCTCCGGCCGGCCTGCGTTT
>DASZXA010000006.1:0-38625 GCA_035546455.1 Pseudolabrys sp. | reverse complement strand
TCCGCGGCGCTTCACCGGCTCTGAGCCGGGAAGAAGGTCGAGACCTCAATCTTCCGAGCCGTCCAAAGCGGTGGGTAAAAAATTGTGACCCCACCGGGGTGGCCGTGGAGCAAACCACATAACACCGCGCGCGGAACGCCGGAGCTTTCGGCGGAGTCGCGTTCACTACCCAATTCGCTTCAGGATCGCGAGGTCCTGGAGCACGCGGGTCTTTCGAGGCCCGGCGTTCCGCGCGCCCTTCAATTCGGGGCACCGGCAAGACAGGCTACGACGCCCCCGCGTCGCTAAGAACAGGGGCGATCCCGCTTGTCCGCTGAAGCGTGCTGCGCGAAGGCGGACGCCGACATGAAGAACAGGGAATGCGGAGCTGTATCCGCGAACAGAGAGCTAGTTCTGGATTCGCCGATCGATCACGCAGGAGAAGCTGTAATAGCCGCCGTAGCGCGCATCGACGCCGGTCGCTTTCGCCAGCTTGCCGTAACGCGCGCAGTGGTCGCTCGCCATCGCCATCGCTTGAGGACGGTCGAAGTTCGCGTACGGAATAATGCCGCCGGTGTCGTTGCCGGTCAGGCCCGGTCCGGCGCCCGCGCAGGCCGTGAGCAGCAGACCCAAAGACAAGCCCATGGAGAAGCCGAAACTTCGCAATATCGTGGAACGAGTCATGGCTTGCATGATGGCTCGGCGGCGTCCGGTTCGCCACTCCATTTTGTGCAAAGCTGTGGCCAATTCCCGGACAGCGCCGGGCCTGCTATGCTAGATTCACGTTCCCGATGGAGGCCGCAAATGGCACGTCACAGCTTGCGTGGTTTGGTCTTGGCTGCCTTGATTGCGATTACCGCGACCCCGGCGAACGCCGCGAACTGGCTGGAGCAGAATTTCTATCTGTCCGGCCCGCGCTATGACGGCGCGCTGCCGCCCTGCGAGGCGGGGCTCGACATCATCGCCTCTCGCTTTGCCGAGAAGGAAGGCCAGTTCTGGAACTCGAGCCTCACGATCACCGGGTTCGAGAAGGTCCGCCAGGTTGCCTACCGGCCGTGGGCGTCCAACACCATTCCGCGCCGGTTCTGCTCGGCCACCGCGACCGTCAGCGACGGCCGCAAGCACCGGGTCAGCTACTGGATCGGTGAGGACACCGGCTTCATGGGCGCAACCTGGGGCGTCGAATGGTGCGTGGCCGGCCTCGACCGCAACTGGGCCTATAACCCGGCTTGCAAAATGGCCCGGCCGTAGGGCTTTTACTGCCTCTTCGATTTTGTTCTTGAAATGTTCTCATCCGTTGTTTAGGCTCGGGCGTTGCTTGCCTGGGAGGTTGTCATGTTGCGTCACGCCGCTCGCTCTCTCGACCGTCAGTTCTTCCACCGCTACCTGATCCCCCTCGACCTGATCGCTTTGGCACAGACCGTCTTCCTGGCCGGAGCGGTTTTCCTGGCCACGCTGCCGCCAGCGGGCGCTCAGGAAACCACTCAAACGACGTCTGCCCGCCAGATCACCAGGCAGGGCGAACCGGGCAAGTTCGATTTCTATTTGCTGGCGCTGTCGTGGTCGCCGTCGTTCTGCGAGGCCGCGCACGAGCGCAATCCGAACCGCACCGATCCCCAGTGCGGCCCCCGTCCATATTCCTTCGTCGTGCATGGCCTGTGGCCGCAATACGAGCGCGGCTTCCCGCAGAACTGCCAGGTGCCGGCCCCCCGACTGCCCCGCACCGTCGCCAACTCGATGCTCGACCTGATGCCGTCGCCGCGCCTCGTGTTCCATGAGTGGGATAATCACGGCACCTGCAGCGGCCTCAACTTCACGCAGTACTTCGACACCGTGCGCAAGGCGCGCGGCGCCGTCACCGTCCCGGCCGAATATCAATCGATTGCGGAACCGCTGAAGGTGAAACCGTCGGAAGTTGCTGCGGCGTTCATCCGCGTCAATCCCGGATTGAAAAGCGATGCGCTGCAAGTTTCATGTGATGGAAAAAGACTGGTCGGTGTCCGCATCTGCATGAACAAGGACCTCTCGTTCCACGATTGCGCCGAAGTTTCAAAGCGCAGTTGCCGCGCTGAAACCGTGGTGATGCCGCCGGTGCGCGCGCCGCATGCCGCCAACGCGAATTAACCCGCTGGCTGCAATCTGCTTAATCGCACGGTAACGCTATCGGTGAGCCGTTCGGGAAAACCCCGGATGGCTAAACAATTGCCGCAAGACTCTCGTAACAAGAAACGCTCAGCTTCCCGCGCGGAAAACACAGCCTCCAGAAGCGCTGAGGTGGGAGAGGGTTTCGGCAATGGAGCGGTTGAAGGACTTGGCCGCCTTTGGCGTCTGGTTCCTGGGGCTGGCCTACATCGTGATGTGGGCCGCCACCGGTCCGCTCAATCGCGCGCTGGCGCTCGACGTTCGTCCGGAAACACTGCCGCCGGCGCTGCATCTTGTCGGTCTGCTCGCGGCGATCGCGGCCTTTGTCCGCCTGCTGTTGATCGCCATGCGCAGCGCGCGCAAGCCTTCGGCCGAGCCGCCAAGGCCGCGTCCCCGTTTCCGCCGGCCCGAGCCGACGGTGAAGAAGATCAAGGCGCGCGATCACTTCGGCCTGCGCGGCCTGCAACAATAGGCCGCGCGATCTGCCATAATACCCGTAACGCGAACGGGGCCGCCGCTTGAACTATCGCCACGCCTTCCATGCCGGCAATTTCGCCGACGTGCTCAAGCACGTCGTGCTCTCCCGCGTGCTCGTCCATCTGCGCGAGAAGGCCGGCGCGTTCCGCGTCGTCGACACGCATGCCGGGGCGGGGCTCTACGATCTGTCGTCGAATGAAGCGACTCGTGGCGGCGAGTGGCAAAACGGCATCGGCCGCCTGCTCGACGCGACGTTGCCCAAGCAGGCCGCCGAATTGCTGGCGCCCTATCTCGACGCGATCCGCGCGCTCAATCCGCCCGATAGGCTGCGCCACTATCCGGGCTCGCCAGTGCTGGCGCAGCATTTCCTCCGCAAGCAGGACCGGCTGATCGCCTGCGAGCTCGAGCCGAACGCCGCCAGTGCGCTGCGCCGTTCGCTGCGTGGCGACGACCGCGCCAAGGCGATCGAGATCGATGGGTGGACCGGGCTGACGGCCTACATCCCGCCGGTCGAGCGGCGCGGCGTCGTGCTGATCGACCCGCCGTTCGAGGAAAAGGGCGACTACACCCGCCTCGCCAACGCGCTCGATACCGCCCGGCGTAAATGGGCCAGCGGCGCTTACCTGCTGTGGTACCCGATCAAAGGGCGTCCTGAGCCCGACGCCCTGGCCAAGCGGATCCGCCGTTTCGCCATCCCAAAGGTCATGCGGGTGGAGTTGACGGTCTCGCCGCTGAGCGATCCCACCCGCCTCAACGGTTGCGGCCTCATCGTCCTCAACCCGCCCTGGAAGCTGGCGGACGAACTGGCCGGGCTGCTTCCCATCCTGGCCGGCGTGCTGGCCCCCGCCGGCAAAGGCGCATCACGCCTCGATTGGCTGACCGCCGAGGCCCCCGCCACCCGGTAGCGCTTTCCAGCCGGTTCCCGTTGGTCTAGCCTTTCCGCGTTGGCAGGCGTTCCGCCTCCGGAGATTTGGGGGCCGGCGGAGTGACTGAGGCCCAAAGCAGGCCGATGCTTTCCCCGTATGTGAATGTCCAGCCGTGCCGCCTTCCGTGGGGGTTGGTGGCTCGTGCAGTAGCGGGGCGAGGAGCTACCTAAATGGCGCAAACTGGCGTTGTGAAGTTTTTCAATGGGGAACGTGGCTACGGCTTTATCAAACCTGACGATGGTGGGCGCGACGTGTTCGTGCACATTACCGCGGTCGAGCAGGCCGGGCTGAAGGCACTGAATGAAGGGCAGCGCATCAGTTTCGATGTCGAGCCCGACAAGAAGGGCAAGGGCCCCAAAGCCGTCAATCTTGTCATCACCGGCTGATGTGAGCGGGCGAATTAACGCCCGGTCAACGCGAGTGGAATAACACGCCGCGGGCGTTTCGCCCGTCTCGGCAAGAAAGATTGCATTGACATGATGATACTCAGAAATTCCCCGGCGTCCCCGTTTGGGCGCAAGGTCCGCATCGCGATCAAGCTGCTCGGCCTCGACAAGGACGTCGAAATCCGGGCCGCCGACACCAACGATCCGAACGACGATCTGCGCCGGCAGAACGCGCTCGGCAAAATCCCGACATTGATCGACGAGGGCGGCACCGCCTATTTCGACTCCCGCGTCATCGTCGAATATCTCGACACGCGCGCCGGCGGCGGCCGTATCATTCCACGTGACGGCAAGGCGCGCTTCGACGCGCTGCGGCTGCAGGCGCTCTGCGATGGCATCGCGGATGCATCGCTCTTGCTGGTTTACGAAGGCCGCTATCGGCCGGCGGAACGACACGAAGAAAAGTGGGTGTCGCTCCAGACCGGCAAGGTCGATCGCGGCCTTGCGACGCTCGAAGCCGCGCCGCCCGCGATCGACGCGACGCCGAATGTCGGCCAGATCGCGCTGGCCTGTGTGCTCGGTTATCGCGACCTTCGCTTCGAGGGGAAGTGGCGCAAGGATTATCCGAAGCTGGTCGCCTGGCTCGACAAGTTCGCCGCCCAGGTGCCTGCGTTCGAGGAAACCCGCTTCAAGGGTTGAGCAAACGAAAAATGCCCCGGACATCGTCCGGGGCATTTTCAACTCACGCTACGCTACGACTTAGAAGCGGTAGTTCAGGCCAGCGCGCACGATGTTGGTCGTGAAGTCCGGACGCGAACCGGCGATCGACCCGCCATCGCCGAGGTCGACATAGAGGTATTCAACCTTGGCGCTCCACGGGCCGGCGATCTGCGCTTCGACACCGCCGCCGATTGTCCAACCGGCTTTGGTCTTGTCGCTGCTGCCGACACCGGCAATGCGGGAGTCGATGTCGCCGACGGCGAGACCGCCGGTGATGTACGGCATCCAGCGGCCGGCGTTATAGCCGAGGCGGCCGCGCACGGTGCCGAGCCAGTTGTTTTCGGTGCGGAGACCGGCGGCGCTGTCCCTCAGGCCGCTCCAGCTGATGTCGCCTTCGATGCCGGTGACGAGCGTGCCCATCTGCCAGTTGTAGCCGAGCGTCGCACCGAACAGGCCACCGGCCGGATCGACGCCGCCGAGGCCGCCGGAGAAGTCCGAATTGCCCCAGCCGTAACCACCGCTGATGCCGATATACGGACCAGTCCAGGTGTAGACCGGTGCAACATAGGCCGGAGCCTTGGTCACCATCTGGCGCTGCTGAATGTCAGCGGCATTGGCAGACACGAGTCCGGCGCTCAACGCCAGAGCAGCAACGCTTGCAAAGAGAACTGATTTCATCGGGACCTCCCCTTGTGAACACAAAACGCGCGACGCGAACGCTGCGTCCACGAACGGACCCTTAACTCACGTTTGCGCCATCGGTTCCTGACGCCGGAGTGGGGCGCACTTGAGGCAAGTTTGTTGTGGCTTTAAGGCAACCAAGTTCCGTTGCGCGAAGGCAACACAAGCTGGAACTCAAAACAAAAATCCCGGGCGCGAGGCCCGGGATTCTGTAATCACACCGCTGTGATTGGAATTAGAAGTGATAGTTCACGCCAAGCCGCAGCACGTTGGACCACAGCCCGCTGTTGGTGCCGGTGATTCCGTAATTGCGGTCGCCGAGATCCATGTAGAGATATTCCGCCTTCGCCGACCACGCCTTGTTCAGGCCCACTTCGACGCCGAGACCGGCGGTCCAGCCGACCTGCGTTCTCGTTTCGGAAAGGCCTGCGGTCTTCGCCTTTACGTCACCGTAGGCGAGGCCGAGCGTGCCGTAGAACATGAAAGCATTCCACGTGTAGCCGAGGCGGCCGCGGGTCGAACCCCACCAGGGATTCTCGAATTGCACGCCGCCGCCGGTATCGTCAGCGCCGGAAAGCTGCAGATCTGTCTCTAGACCGTATACCCAGCGTGCGTTCTGCCAGTTGTAACCGATCTGGCCGCCACCGAAGACGCCCGACGGGTCGGTTGCGCTTCGAGTGACCGAACCCCATTGATAGCCGAGGTTGAGACCGGCATAGGGGCCGACCCAATTGAAGGGCGCGGGCATCGCCGGCGCATAGTAAGACGGACGCTGCAGGTCCGCCGCCATCGCTGCGCTCGCGGTCATTGCAATCGCCGCGGCAACCAATACTTTCTTCATCACACCCTCCACGCCTACACAAAACTTTGCATTACTGTTCGCGCATCTCGCGGAAATCACTCGCGGACTGCGCGTCTGATCGGGAGGATTTATCGGGCCTTTTACGTTAAACGGTTATGAATCGCTAAGGATGGGGTCGCGGACGTTGATCGTTATCCCTAAAGAAGCATTAGCCGGAAGCGCATCCGCGCGTTTGTGTTTACCATGCGCGGTCACTGTCCATTTACCATGAGGCCGCGCGGCCGATCCGTTTGAGCGTACGATTTCCTTCGTCATGAGCGGCAAGAAGCAAGACATCGACCCCCAGAGCGAGCTCGTCGAGGAAGACGAGATCGCGACGTTGCCGGAGCTCGAGGACGACATCGCGCTCGACGAGGGCGCGTCGGCTGGCGCCGGCCGCGCGGTGATCGTCCGCTACGCGAAAAATGCGCCGTCATCGCCGGGCGTCTACCGGATGCTCGATGCCAAGGGCGACGTGCTCTATGTCGGCAAGGCGAAGAACATCAAGAAGCGTGTCACGGCCTATGCGCGGCCGACCGGGCTCGACAGCCGCATCATGCGCATGGTCGGCGCCACTGCCTCGATGGAGTTCGTCTCGACCGCGACCGAGACCGAGGCGCTGCTGCTCGAGGCCAATCTCATCAAGCGGCTGCGGCCGCGCTTCAATGTGCTGCTGCGCGACGACAAGTCGTTCCCATACATATTGATCACCGCCGATCACTGGGCGCCGCAGATCCTCAAGCATCGCGGCGCGCATTCGCGTAAGGGCAGCTATTACGGCCCGTTCGCCTCGGTGTGGGCGGTCAACCGCACCATCAATGCGCTGCAACGCGCGTTCCTGCTGCGGTCGTGCTCGGATTCGTTTTTCGAAGGCCGCACGCGGCCGTGCCTGCTTCATCAGATCAAACGCTGCTCGGCGCCGTGCACCAAGGAGATCGAGTTTCCCGCCTATCAGGAGCTGGTGCGCGAGGCGAATGCCTTCTTGTCCGGCCGAAGCCAGACGGTGAAAAAGGAGCTTGCCGGCGAAATGGACAAGGCCTCGCACGCCGAGGATTTCGAACGCGCCGCGATTTACCGCGACCGTCTCGCCGCACTCTCGGCGGTGCAGGCGCATCAGGGCATCAACCCGCGCAATGTCGAGGAAGCCGATGTGTTCGCCGTGCACCAGAGCGGCGGCTACAGTTGCGTCGAAGTCTTCTTCTTCCGTACCGGACAGAACTGGGGCAACCGCGCCTATTTTCCAAAAGCCGATCGCGCGCTCGGGCCGGGCGAAGTGCTCTCGGCCTTCATGGCGCAGTTCTACGACGACAAGCCGGCGCCGCGCCTCGTTCTCGTCTCGAACGAATTCGAGGAACGCGAGCTGCTGGGCGAAGCGCTGTCGACCAAGACCGGCTACCGGGTCGAGGTCAGCGTGCCGCGGCGCGGAGAGCGCAAGCAACTGGTCGATCACGCGCTGGCGAACGCAAAGGAGGCGCTCGGCCGCCGTCTCGCCGATACGTCCTCGCAGCAACGGCTGTTGAAGGCCGTCAGCGAGACATTCTCCCTGCCGCGCGTGCCGCGGCGCATCGAGGTTTACGACAACAGCCACATCGCCGGCACCAACGCGACCGGCGGAATGATTGTCGCCGGCCCCGAAGGCTTCCGCAAAAATCAGTATCGCAAGTTCAACATTCGCTCGACCGAGCTCACGCCGGGCGACGACTACGGCATGATGCGCGAAGTGCTGACGCGACGCTTCAAGCGACTGATCGCCGAGAGCCCGCGCCTGAGCGCCGATGCGGCGCTCGCCGCCGTTGCGCCGGTCGATGTCGGCCATGACGATGAGGCGCCATGGCCGGACCTCGTTTTGATCGACGGCGGGCAGGGGCAGCTTCGGGTTGCGCAGGAGACATTGACGGAGCTTGGCCTCACCGACATTCCCCTGGTCGCCGTCGCCAAGGGGCCGGATCGCGACGCCGGACGCGAGACATTTCATCAGCCGGGCAAAAGTGCGTTCAAGCTGCCGCCGCGAGATCCGGTCCTTTATTTCATCGAGCGGCTGCGCGACGAGGCGCATCGTTTTGCGATCGGTTCGCATCGCGCCCGTCGCAAGAAGGACATCCGCGAGGGTGGCTTACAGGAAATTCCCGGCATCGGGCCGACCCGCAAGCGCGCGCTGCTGCGCCATTTCGGCACCGTGAAAGCGATTGAGCGCGCTTCGGTGCCGGACCTGTCGAAAGTCGCCGGTATCAATGCGGAAACCGCCAGGAAAATATATGATTTCTTCCACGACAAGGCATCCTAGCCACTACCGGAAATCACATGATCATTGAACGACAGGAAGACGTTACCACCGCGGTGGTGGAAGCCTTCCAGAAGACTGAAAACCCGCGGTTGCGCGAAATCCTCACCGCGCTGGTCAAGCATCTGCATGCCTTCGCGCGCGACGTGCATCTCACCGAACGGGAATTCGAGCAGGCCGTCGGCTACGTCGTCGCGCTCGGGCAGAAGACCAACGCCAAGCATAATGAAGTGGTGCTGATGGCGGGCTCGCTCGGTTTCTCGGCGCTGATCTGCCTCCTTAACAACGGCAATAACGGCCAGACCGAAACCACCGCCAATCTGCTCGGTCCGTTCTGGCGGATGAATTCGCCGCGCACGGAGTCCGGCGGCTCGATCGTGCGCTCGCCAACGCCGGGGCCGGCGATCTTCGTCAATTGTTGGGTCAAGGATCAGAACGGCAAGCCGATCGAGGGCGCCGAGGTCGATGTCTGGCACTCCTCGCCGGAAGGTTTCTACGAGCAGCAGGACCCCAAGCAGGCCGACATGAACCTGCGCGGCAAGTTCATGACTGACAGCAACGGCCACTTCTCGTTCCGCAGCGTCAAGCCGGCCGGCTATCCCATCCCGGTTGACGGGCCGGTCGGCGATCTGGTCCGCGCAACCGGGCGGCATAATTTCCGGCCCGCCCATCTGCACTTCCTCATCTTCAAGGAAGCCCACAAGACCCTGATCTCGCAGATCTACTCGAATGATGACGACAAGCTCGAGACGGACGTGCAGTTCGGCGTTACCCGCGCCTTGATCGGCAATTACGTCCGCCACGCACCGGGCGAGAAAGCGCCGGCGCGGGACGTCACCGGCGAATGGTATTCGCTCGATCAGACTTTCGTGATGGAGCCAGGGGTGGCGCGGCTGCCCCGCCCGCCGATCGAGTAGGGCCGGTTCAGCGGTTGACGACTCTGTTTCGGGGGTATTCTTTTCTCCCCCATGAAAGCGGCCAGCACGGTGCCGATGCGATCCCGTCCTTTGGCATTGCCCAATATCCTGACCTATGCCCGCATTGTCGCGGTGCCGATCGTGGCGGCGTGTCTCTATTGGCAGGCGCTCATGGGCGGCGCGCTATGGCTGCGCTGGGTCGCGCTCGCCATCTTTATTGCGGCGGGCATCACCGATTATCTCGACGGTTATTTTGCCCGCGCATGGCATCAGCAGACCGCGCTCGGCCGCATGCTCGACCCGATCGCCGACAAGCTGCTGGTCGCCACCTGCCTGCTGATGCTGGCGGTCGATGGCACCATCGCCGGCTGGTCGCTGTGGGCGGCGATCATCATTCTCTGCCGCGAAATCCTCGTCTCCGGCTTGCGTGAATTCCTCGCCGAGTTGCGCGTCAGCGTTCCGGTGACGCAACTGGCGAAGTGGAAAACGGTCGGGCAGATGGTTGCGGTCGGCTTTCTGCTCGCCGGCCGCGCCGGCGATCAGGTGGTGCCGATTGTGACGCCGGTCGGCCTGACGCTGCTCTGGCTGTCGGCGATTATCACGCTCTACACCGGTTGGGATTACTTCCGCGCCGGCGTTAAGCATCTGATCGAGGAATAGCCGTGCGGCTTCGCTATTTCGCTTGGGTGCGCGAGCGCATCGGCAAGCCGGAAGAAGAACTTGATGTGCCTGCTGACGTGAGGACGGTCGCCGATCTTGTGCAATGGCTGTCGAAGCGTGGCGAGGAATATGGTTACGCCTTCGAAAACCCGAAGGTGATCCGCGCCGCGATCGATCAAACTCACGTGCAGCCCGGCGCGTCGATCAAAGACGCCCGCGAAATCGCGTTTTTCCCGCCCATGACTGGCGGCTGAACGGCCCGTTGTTCAATTGCGCATGGCATCGTTGATGCCGCAAGGCTAGATTGTGTGCATGAGCGCAACAGTTCGCATCCAGCGCGAGCCTTTCGATGTCGCCGCCGAGACGGCGAAGCTGACACGTGGGCGCACGGACGTGGGTGCCGTTGTAACTTTCACCGGTGTTTGCCGTGGCGACGAGAACGGCCGGCCGATTGCCGCGCTTACGCTCGAGCATTATCCCGCCATGGCGGAGCAGGAGATCGTGCGCCATGCCGAGGAAGCGCAGAAGCGCTGGCCGCTGCTCGGCGTCACGGTAATTCACCGCCATGGCCGGCTGACACCGGGCGAAGACATCGTGCTGGTCATCGCAACGTCGTCGCACCGGCAGGCTGCGTTCGCTGCCGCTGAATTTCTGATGGATTATCTCAAGACGCGCGCGCCGTTCTGGAAGCAGGTCGAGCAGGCCGGCAACAAAACTTGGGTCGAGGCGCGCGATGCCGACGATGCCGCCGCGGCACGTTGGCATCCATCCGGCCACGCGGCGGAATGAGCACGCAGGGACACGCTGCAATGGTGCCGATTGTCCTGACTGCTATTGCCGCTCTTGCGGTCACGATGCATGCATCGAACGCGGCACAGGTTCCTCGTTACGCTGTCTCATATTATGACGTCCCGAAGGGCGCGCATCCGCACGATGTAGCGCCGGCGCCTGACGGCAGGGTCTGGTACACCGCGCAGGCGCACGGTGCGCTCGGCCTGCTCGATCCGAAAACCGGCAAGGTCGAGCAAATTCCGCTCGGGCCGGATTCCGCGCCACACGGTGTTATCGTCGGACCCGACCGCGCGGCATGGGTGACCGATGGCGGACAGAATGCCATCGCGCGCGTCGATCCCGCGACCAAGGCCGTGAGGCTGTTCCCGCTGCCCGCCGATTTTCCAAACGCCAATCTCAACACGGCGACGTTCGACGCCAAGGGCATCCTCTGGTTCACCGGGCAGAACGGCATGTACGGCCGCGTCGATCCGGCCAACGGCAAGGTTCAGGCCTGGAAGGCGCCGAAGGGCGTCGGCCCGTACGGCATCACCACCACGCCCAAGGGTGACGTCTGGTACGCCTCGCTCGCCGGCGATCACATCGCCAAGATCGATACCGTGAGCGGCGATGCGGCGGTCGTGGCGCCGCCGAAGCCCGGTATGAATCCGCGCCGGGTCTGGTCCGACTCGAAGGGGATGATCTGGACGAGTTTCTGGACGACGGGGGAGGTCGGCCGCTACGACCCGAACAATCGGAATTGGAAAGTCTGGGCGCTGCCGAAGAGCGGCTCGGGCTGTTATGCCATCTATGTCGACAGCCGTGACAAGGTCTGGCTGACCGACTTCACGGCCAATGCGATCGTGCAGTTCGATCCGGAAACCGAAAAATTCGAGAGCTTCCCGAGCAACCGGTCTTACGCCAGCGTCCGCCAGTTGCTCGGCCGTGCCGGCGAGGTGTGGGGCGCGGAATCCGGCGCCGATCGCCTGGTGGTGGTGCGCGAGAAATGATCCGTTAGTCTGCGCGTCATGGCTTCCATCGATTCGATCATCGACCGAAGGGCGCTGCTGACCGGCGTCGGCGCTGCTGCGCTTGCGGCATGGACGGCAGATGCCGGCGTCGCCGCAGAAACATTGATCGCAACACTGATCGCGCAGGCGCAAAGCCATCCGACGATGTCCGGGCGCATCGATTTTATTTCCCATGCGCTGCTCGGCCATCGCTATCAAGCCGACACGCTGATCGGCGGCCCCCGCAAGGCAGAGGTATTCGTCACACGCGATGACCGGTTCGACTGCGTCACCTTCTGCGAAACCGTGCTGGCAGCCGCCCGCGCGCACGATCTGCCGTCATTCGAGGCGGCGCTGCGCGCCATCCGCTATCGCCACGGGGTCGTCGACTGGCGCGCGCGCAATCATGATTTCGCGGCCTGGTGCGAGCGCAACGTCGCCGACGGCTTCTGCAAGCCGGTGACGATCGGCGAGGGTGCCGAAATCAAAAAGACGCTGACAACGCCGAGTGCGCTCGGCCGCCGCAATTATGTAATCGCGGGTACCCCGGGCAAGGCATTGCTCGGCAACAAGGATGCCCTGCGGCGCGGCGACATCGTCGGCTTCGTCTCGCACCGGACCTGGCTCGATTATTTCCACACCGGGTTCGTGACGTTCGACGGCAAGGGCGAATTGATGCTGCGAAATGCGTCGCTCAGTCACCGCAAGGTGGTCGATCAAACGATGAAGGGCTTCCTCATCACCAACGGCGTGCGCTACGTGACGGTGCTGCGCCCACAGGAATTGGAGAAACCGGAATGAAATGGCTTGTTCCGCTGCTGTTGGCAGCACTTCCGGTTTCGGCGGCGCACGCTATCGAACCGACCACGTGCTCGGAGGCCTATCGGGCTTGCGTCAAGCCGGACTTCGGCCATTGCGACGCCGGCTGCGCGGCAACCTGCAAGCTTCGCCTGGACGGCTGCATGAAGACGAGGTCGTTTGCGACCCCGCGCGGTTTGATGAGAAACCTGAAGCAGCGTTGACGGCAGTTACGCCGCTGCGGCCTTACCGCCCGGATCGACCTCGGCGGTGTAGTCGTCCATCAACTGTTTGGTGATGCCGCCCGGATTGAAGTTCCAGTTGGCGATCTCCGCCACCGCGGTGACTTCCGCGGCGCTGCCGGTGATGAAGCATTCCGAGAACGACGACAGCTCTTCCGGCATGATGCGCCGCTCGATCACCTCGAAGCCGCGCTTCTTCGCCAGTGCGATCACGGTCTGACGCGTGATGCCATCGAGGAAGCAATCGGCGATCGGCGTGTGGATCTTGCCGTCCTTCACGAAGAAGATGTTGGCGCCGGTGCACTCGGCGACGCGGCCCTGCCAGTCGAGCATCATCGCGTCGGCATAGCCTTTGCGCTCGGCGGCGTGCTTGGAGATCGTGCAGATCATATAGAGGCCGGCAGCCTTGGCGCGGCAGGGCGCTGTCTTCGGATCGGGCCGGCGATATTCGGCGAGGTCGAGCCGGATGCCCTTCAGGCGCTGCTCCGGATCGAAATAGCTCGGCCATTCCCACGACGCGATCGCGAGGTGGATGGTGTTGTTCTGCGCGGAGACGCCCATCATCTCCGAACCGCGCCAGGCGATCGGGCGGACATAAGCGTCCTTACGGCCGTTCTTGGAGACGACGAGGTCTTTCGCCTTGACGATCTCGTCGACCGAGTAAGGGATTTCGAAGTCGAGCACCTGGGCCGACTTCTTCAGCCGCTCGGCGTGTTCCTTGGTTTTGAAGATCTTGCCGCCATAGGCGCGCTCGCCCTCGAACACAGCGCTCGCATAGTGCAGCCCATGGGTGAGGACGTGCACATTGGCCTCGGCCCACGGCACCAGCTTGCCATCGTACCAGATGACCCCGTCGAGCCTGTCGTAAGATTGAGCAGCCATTACACGCCTCCTGAACTCGCCCGCCGCCCCGTGTTGTTGCGCCGTTTGCCGGCCCCGTTCAACACTTTGCGTCGGGCCACTGGACCCGGTATGAAAGGGCCGATCCGGACCCATTTTCGGCTAACTCTCACGCTAAACAGCCAAAGACGGGACGGTACGATCCTTTCGTCCTGAACTGCGCTTTTGTAACAAACAACCAAAAATATGTCAACATGGCTGACATAAATATCGCGAGAGTAGTCAAAGCAGGTGCTGAGGCCGGTCAGGCCGACGAGCCGACTTGGGACATCATCGAGTTGCTGTTCTTTGCCTATCGCGACTTCGTCGGCGATCCGGACGAGGTATTGAGCAAGTTCGGCTTCGGCCGGGCGCACCATCGCGTGCTGCATTTCGTCAACCGCAATCCCGGCATGAAGGTCGCCGAGCTGCTCGACATCTTGCGCATCACCAAGCAGTCGCTCGGCCGTGTCCTCAAGCAGATGATCGACCAAGGCTATGTGCTCCAGCGCGAAGGTGCGCAGGACCGCCGCCAGCGGCTGCTGTTCGTTACGCCAAAAGGCGAGACCCTCGCGCTCAAGCTGGCGGCGCTCCAGACCCAGCGCATTCAGCGCGCCTTCGCCGAGCTTGGTCCTGACGCGCACGGCGCTGCACGTCGTTTCCTCGCGGCTATGATCGATGCTGAAAATCGCGATGGCGTGATCGAGCGTGTGATGCGCGTCGACCGCGGCGCCAGGAAGAGGTGAACGCCGTGTCGATGACCTCCGCCGCAAAGCTGTCCGATGATGCGCCGCATATTCTGATCGTCGACGACGATCGGCGCATTCGAGATCTGCTGTCACGGTTTCTGACCTCGGAGGGCTATCGGGTGACGACAGCGGACTCCGCAGCGCACGCACGTTCCAAATTCGGCGGCCTCACATTCGATCTTCTCATTCTCGACGTGATGATGCCGGGCGAAACGGGTCTTGAGTTCGCGCGTTCGATCCGCAACAGCGCGGGTGGCAGCGGCGTGCCGATCGTGATGCTGACGGCGCGGCACGAGATTGAGCATCGTATCGAGGGTCTGCAATCCGGCGCCGACGACTATCTCGCCAAGCCGTTCGAGCCGCGTGAGCTGTCGTTGCGCATTTCGAATCTCTTGCGTCGCGTTAATCCGCCGGCCCCGCCGCCTGCGGAATCCGTCAGGTTTGGCAAATTCGTATTTCACATCGCGCGCGGCGAATTACGCAAGGGCGACGAAGTCATCAAGCTGACCGACCGCGAGCGCGACATGTTGCGCATGCTGGCGAAGACGCCGGGCGAAACTGTTTCGCGTCTGGAATTGTCCGGCGGCGGCAGCGCGGTGAGCGAGCGCGCGGTTGACGTTCTGGTCAACCGGTTGAGGCGCAAGATTGAAGCGAAGCCGGACAACCCGCTGTTCGTTCAGACCGTGCGCGGCATAGGTTATCGGCTGGTGGTATCGACATGACGGCGTCCGACACCGGTCTTACGGCCATTCGCGGCGGCTTCACGCGCATTGCCGACGCTTGGCGGCGTTTCGCCCATTGGCTCAACTCGATCCTGCCGAAGGGCCTCTATGCCCGCGCCCTGATCATCATGATTGTGCCGATGGTCATTCTTCAGTCGGTGGTCGCTTACGTCTTTCTCGAACGGCATTGGAACCTGGTGACACAGCGGCTCTCGGCGGGGGTTGTGTCGGACATCGCGGCGCTGATCGATATCTACAACAGCTATCCGCAGGACGCCGATGCCACGCGACTCAAGAAGATCGCGCAGGAGCGGCTGGGGCTGGCGGTGGATTTCCTGCAACTTACCGATATGCCTCCGCCCGGGCCGAAACCGTTCTTCTCCTTGCTCGATCAGTCGCTATCCGAGGACTTGCGCAAGAAAATCGGCCGGCCGTACTGGATCGATACCGTCGGCCGCTCGTCGCTGGTCGAGATCCGCATCCGGCTCGACAACGCCGTGATGCGAGTGTTCGCCCGGCGCAGCGCGGCCTATGCGTCGAATTCCGAAATTTTCCTGTTCTGGATGCTCGGCACGTCGTCGGTGCTGCTGATTTTCGCGGTTATCTTCCTCCGCAACCAGATCAGGCCGATCCTGCGGCTGGCGGATGCCGCCGAAGCTTTCGGCAAGGGCCGCGAAGTGCCGAACTTCAAGCCGCGCGGTGCGCGCGAGGTTCGCCGCGCATCGCTTGCCTTCATCGAGATGAAAAACCGTGTCGAACGGACCATCGAGCAGCGTACCGCGATGCTCGCCGGCGTCTCGCACGACCTGCGCACCGTGCTCACGCGCTTCAAGCTTGAGCTCGCCCTGGCCGGCAACGGGCCGGAAGTCGAAGCGATGAAGAGCGATGTCGACGAGATGGCGCGGATGCTCGAAGCCTACCTCTCGTTCGCGCGCGGCGATCTCGACGAGCCTTCGGCGCATGTCGACATGGCGGAATTTCTCAACCAGTTGCGCGCCGATCTGGAACGCGAAGGGCATAAGGCAACCGTCACATTTCATGGCTTGCCGGTGGTCACCGTGCGCCCCGCGGCGTTCAAGCGTTGCCTCGGCAACCTCGTGTCCAACGCAGCGCGCTTCGGCAAATCGATTGCGATCAACGGCCATCGTGACCATCGCTATCTGACGATCACGATCGATGACGATGGTCCGGGCATCCCGGCGGACAAGCGGGAAGATGTGTTCAAGCCGTTCCTGCGGCTCGACGACGCTCGCAACCAGGATGAGGGAAATAGCGGGCTTGGCCTCTCGATTGCACGCGACATCGCGCGTACCCATGGCGGCGACATTGCGCTGAGCGACAGCCCGATGGGCGGCCTGCGCGCGACGGTGCGAGTGCCGGTCTAGGCGGCTTCCGGCTGGTCGAAATCCCGGGCGCGGCGGCTAGGGCGGAAGCCCCGGCACAGCACTGCGGGGATGCAGAACAGATCGTCGACGAAGCCGGACCAGCGTTCGGCGCTGGCAAGCCCGCGGTCGAGCGCCGCCATCGTGCGGTCCAGTCCCGGCTCGTCGTCATTGACCCAAACGGCCAGCACGCGGCCAAACAGCATGGCCGCGCCCTGAACGCGAAGCGCGCCGCGTGGGCCATGCGTGCCGATCCCCGCTGCGGTCAGCATCCAGTGTTGCGACCGCAAGGCCATTCCGTTGAGCGCCAAGGCCAGCGACGGCCTGCGCGAGGCCGAACGCATCAATGAACGGATCGCCGCCTTGTACGGGGCAAGTACCTCGAGGCGCTTCATCAGCACGTCGAACAGCCGCTCACGCGGCGGCTCGTCCGTCATATCGGCGTCGACACCCTCGAGCACACGGCGATCGGTGTCCTTGATATGCGCGGCCAGAATCGCAAGCGTCGAGCCGAATTCGGCGCGAAGCTGGGACAGCGACAGTCCGGCGCGGCCGGCGATTTCAGGGAGGCCGATCTCGTCGAACGGGTGTTCGGCGAGCAGGGCCATCAGGGCGTCGATCGCCTTGTCGCGATTGGTCGTGCCGCGTGGTGCGGCCGGCGTGGATTTTGATTTGCGGGCTGCTCGTTTCGCCATGACCGCCTCCATCTGCTGACCTCAATCTAGGTCGGCAAACCGGCCGGTTCCAGGGCAGCTAGCCGGCGAGTTCGCGCGAGCGCCGCGCGGCTTTCGCCACCGCGGTTTCCAGCAGAGTTCCAAAGCCGCCAGGGCCCATCAACACGTCGAGCGCGGCCGCCGTGGTGCCGCCGGGCGAGGTGACGTTCTTGCGCAGGGTCGCGGCATCGAGCTTCGAGCCGCGCAGCAATTCGCCGGAACCGGCGATGGTCTCGCGAGCGAGTCGCGCCGCCAGCGGTGCCGGCAATCCAGCGGCAACAGCGGCCGCGGTCAGGGCTTCCGCCAGCAGGAACACATAGGCCGGGCCCGAGCCCGACACCGCGGTCACGGCGTCGATCAATTTCTCATCATTGACCCACTCGACCGCGCCGCAGGCCGCCAGCAGCTCGGTGGCAAGCTTGCGCTCGGCGGCCGTCACATGGCGGTTGCCGACCGCCACCGTGATGCCGCGCCCGATCGCAGCCGGCAGATTGGGCATGGCCCGCACCACTGGCGTGCCGGCCGGGACAAAATCCTGCAAAAAGCCCAGCTTGCGGCCGGCCATGATCGACACCACCAGCGTCGACTTGCGCGCGACCGGTTTCAGCGTGGCCATGACGCTCGCCGCGTCCTGCGGCTTCACCGCCACCACGGCGACCGTCGTCTTGGCGCGGCCGGGCGATGCCGAAATCTTCACGCCGCGTTTTGCCAGCCCGCGCACGCGCGTGCTCGGCTGCGGATCGATCACCGCGACATTGGCCGGCGGAAGCCCGCGCGCCAGCCAGCCGTCGAGCATGGCGCCGCCCATCTTGCCAGCGCCGACCAGCACAAGCTGGCCGCGGAATCCGCCGAGAGGTTTTTTGCTGTTCGTCGCTTTCATGACGCTCATCATATCATCGTCGCGTCACGCAACGGAACCGGTCAGGCTTCGCCGGAGGTCTCGAACATGGCGGCGTTGAGCGCCTCGCGCGCCGGCTTGCCGGCCCAGACCACGAACTGGAAGGCGCTGAAGTAGCGCTCGCAGGATTCGAGGGCGCTGTCGAGCAGCGCCTCGCACTGCTTGCCGGAGGCTTCGACGCCGCCCGACAGCACCAGCGCGTGGCGGAACATCACCATGCCCTCGTTGGTCCACAGGTCGAAATGACCGACCCACATCTGCTCGTTGATGAATGAGATCAGCTGCTGCACGTCGGCGCGGCGCCGGTCCGGCACGCGAAGATCGAACGCGCAGGCAAGATGCAGCGCTTCGATGTCGTGCATCCAGGTGTACGACACCTGGTAGTCGGTCCACTTGCCGGCGACGAGGATGGTGATCTCGTCCTCGCTCGATCGCTCGAACGACCAGTCATGGCCTGCCGCAAGCCGCTCGACGACGTCGAGTGGATTGAGCCGATGTTCTTCGGAAAAATTGCTGAGCGACATGCTGTCTCCGCCTCGTCGACCGGACCTCGGGAGCAAACGCACGCCACCAATCGGGACCACGCAGGTTTCCCAACTCATCTCTCGACAGGAGATACGGTGCTCGCCGCCAACCGACTCAACAGAGCGAATCACGCGGCCGACTCACTATATCCGTGCCGATTCGCTGCACACAACAGGCAACGAACGCAATGCAGTGGGCTGTGATTTGCGGCGTGGAATCAACGTCGTGGGGACTCTCGTCCACAGGCAAACGAGTCGTTGTTGACTCTTTTGTGTGGAAAAGACTCAGGACCGCCCGGTTGAGGTCAGTCGAACAGGCTCGATACCGACTCTTCGTGGGCGGTGCGGCCGATCGCTTCGCCGATCAATGTCGCGATCGGCAGCACGCGAATGTTGCCGGCCGCGATTACGTCCTTGGTCGGCTGAATCGAATCCGTGATGACAAGCTCCTTCAGCCGCGACTTGGCGACGCGCGCTGCTGCGCCGCCCGACAGCACGCCGTGGCTGATATAAGCCGACACAGCTTTCGCGCCTTGCTTGAGCAGCGCGTCGGCGGCGTTCATCAGCGTGCCGCCGCTGTCGACGATGTCGTCGACCAGAATGCAGGTGTAACCGTTGACGTCGCCGATCACGTTCATCACTTCGGACTCGCCGGCGCGCTCGCGGCGCTTGTCGATGATGGCGAGCGGCGCGTTGATGCGCTTCGCCAGTCCGCGTGCGCGCACCACGCCGCCGACGTCTGGCGACACCACCATCACGTTGTCGAGCTGGAAGTTCTCGCGAATGTCGCGCACCATCACCGGCGACGCGTAGAGATTGTCGGTCGGGATGTCGAAGAAGCCCTGGATCTGTCCGGCGTGGAGATCGAGCGTCATCACGCGGTCGGCGCCGGCATGGGTGATCAGGTTGGCGACCAGCTTGGCGGAGATCGGCGTGCGCGGACCGGGTTTACGATCCTGCCGCGCGTAGCCGAAATAGGGGATCACCGCCGTGATGCGGCGCGCCGATGAGCGGCGCAGCGCATCGATGATGATCAGCAATTCCATCAGGTGGTCGTTGGCGGGATAGGACGTCGACTGGATCACGAAGCAATCCGCGCCGCGCACGTTCTCCTGGATTTCGACGAAGATCTCCATGTCGGCGAAGCGCCGGACCACTGCCTTGGTCAGCGGGGCCTTGAGATATTCGGCGATGCCTTGGGCGAGGGCGGGATTCGAGTTGCCGGCGACGAGCTTGATCGCTCCGTTCTTGCCCGACATGTCACGATCCCCAAAAGCTGCGCACCAATCGCGCGGAGGTCATAACAAGGCGGCGAGGGCTGGGCAATATAACCGGCCGTATTGTCCCGGATTCCGTCGCCATCACTCCTGGCCGGCGGCGGCCACGGTCAGTGCGGCGGTGTGAGTTAAGCCCGGCCGGTGCGGCGGCAGCGGCACATCGGCGGGCGTTTCTTCCGGCGCTATATCCTCGGTGGGGGTGGCGCTGACGGGGACGATCCGGAAGATACCGGCGGCTTCCGGCGATGATCCGTCACCCAACGCGACCTGTGCCCGTGCGGCAGGCACGGCATCCGGCGAGGTCAGGAAGGTGGCCAACTGGGAAATGCTGTCCTGCGCGATCTTGTGCAGCGCCGGACCGTCGAGGGCCTGCCAGGCGTCCGGGTGCTTGCCATTGACAGTCTGCTGGCCGGTAATGCGCAACACGCGCTGGCGCCGGTCGTCATAGACGTCCCAAATCCAGTTGATTGAGTTCTGCTTGTCCGCGCGCTCGGCCAGCAGATAGCCGCGTACCCGATACGCGGACTGATCGGCCCGCGAAACCACCGCCAGATTGCGGCTGTGCGCCTCGGTGTTGAGCTCCTGCACCAGCCTGTCGAACACGTCGCGCGGCGCTCCGTCGATGGAGTCAAAAGCGACGGTGGCGCCCCGCATTCCGCCGAGAGCCGCGCTCGATTGTGACCCGGTCGTATTGCAGCCCGCGAGGGCAAGCGCGGCCAACGTCGCCAAAAGGCAAATTCTCACCGAAGCGCGGATGGCGCTCCGGGCTTGTCCCCATCGCATGACGATCCCCGTGGCCGCTTATGATTTTTGATCCGCGGCCGAGGGCAACCTAGCGGCACCTGCGCGGGGAAGTCCAGATCGGAGTCCGCGATGGGGACAGAAGCTGGTTGGTTAAAATGTCGAGGGCTCAATCGGCGAGCGCGATGGCGTTGATGTGCCGGCCATAATCGGTCTCGCCAAGCTTGGTCATCCGGCGATAGCTGAAGAAACGCTCCGGCTCGGCATAGGTGCAGAGCTTCAGGTCCTCGATGGTGCCGAGGCCGGCACGTGTCAGCCGCGTCGCAACGTAGCCCGCGAGATCGAACATCGCGTGATCCGGGCGCTCGCTCGGCATGAAGAATTTCGCGTTCGCCGCGTCCGCTTCGCGAAAGCGCGTCACAAACTCGGGACCGACTTCGTAATTCGGCTGGCTGATCATCGGACCGAGTGCGGCCACGATCCGCTTGCGATCCGCGCCGAGCTTTTCCATCGCGGCGATGGTGGCCTCGAGGACGCCGGTGAATGCGCCCCGCCAGCCCGCATGCGCCGCGCCGATCACCCTCGCTTGCGCGTCGGCAAACAATACCGGGCCGCAATCGGCCGTCGAAACGCCGAGCGCGATGCCGGGAGTCTTCGTCACCATCGCATCGGCTTTCGGCCGCCGATCGTGCGGCCACGGCTGCTCGACGGTCACCACGTCCGGCGAATGAATCTGGTAGGCGCTGACAAAATGGTCGGACCGCACGCCGAGCGCGTTTGCCATGCGCGCGCGATTTTCGGTGACGTTGTCCGGCGCATCCTTCGAGCCGATGCCGCCGTTGAGCGTCGCGTAGACGCCCTGCGACACACCGCCGCTGCGGGTGAAAAATCCGTGCCGGATTCCGTTAAGGCCAGTGAGGGCGGCGGCTTGCAACATAATCATGCAGCTTTGCGTGTGGCGGCTCGGGAATCTTGCCGATAATTAATAGAACCAATCCCAGCCGCATCGTTTATCGGTTGGAACGGATTTAAGTGCAACGGAATAGGAGTCGATGGTGACGAAATTCAAAATCGCGGCGATTGCAGCTTTTGTCGGTGGCGGCCTGGCCATTTCGATGGCGGCGGCCCAGGCGGCGCCGATCAGGGGCAACGCTTTGGCGAACGTGAAAGCGGGGCAGGGCGTCGCCACTACGGAGGTTCGCTGGCGCCGCCGGTATTATCGGCATCATGACCGTCATGATAACGATGCCGGAGCTTTCGCCGCTGGTGCGATATTCGGTCTCGCCACCGGTGCGATCCTCGGCAGTGCCGCGGCGAACAACAATGCGGTCGGCTACTGCTCTCGGCGCTTCCGCTCCTACGATCCCGCGAGCGGCACTTATCTCGGCTACGATGGCTATCGCCATCCTTGCCCCTGAGGCTGTTCTAGCTTTCAAACCCCGGTGGCGTGCCGAGTGAACGGTGCGCCACCGCCATCACCTTGAACAAGGCGCCCATTCCTGTCCGCCCGAAGCCGGTGAGCCGGGCCATCGCGGTATCGATCTCGTGCACCTTGGCGCGCGCGGCGTTGGCCCTGAGCGTTTCTGCGCGCGTCTCGATGCCGAGCCGCTTGAGAAATAGCGCCTGTTCGATCGGCCCGAAGGCGATTGCGCCCATCGCTTCAAAGCCGCGGCCCAGCGCCTCGAAGTCGACATGCGCGGTGAGGTCCGCGTCGCCCGGCGTGGTGAGCGGGTCGGCGAACAGATGGTCGCGCACTGCCTGGAGAGTCTCGCCGGTCGCGCTTTCGCTGTGGCCGTAGTCGATCACTAAAGCCGCGCCCGGTTCGCGCGCGATCCGCCGGCCTAGCTCCATCGTCTCGGTATCGGAGCGCCACTCGAAGATTTCGCCTTCGTTCGCGTTCCGGATCGCCGCCGGCAGCGTCGACTCAAAGTGTGCCATCGGTTCGGCCTCGGCGCGGTAGACGATGGCGCCGTCGGACGCGATTGCCACTGCGCGGCGATGCCAGCCGTCCGCCATCTTGACCGCCTGATTGATCGGCAGCGCGTCGAAGAACTCGTTGGCGACGAAGATCGCCGCGCCCTGCGGCACGTCGCCGATTGATTTGTGCCAGGTGGCCGGCATTTCGAGCGCAGCGAAGGTTTCCCTCTGGATCGTCTCCAGTGCCGGGCTGATTTCGACGAAGTGCAGCACCGCGGCGTCGATGAACGCCGGCACGACTTTCGCGGCGCGCATGGCATCGTTCATCATGGTGCCGCGGCCCGGCCCAAGCTCGACGATCCGGATATTTTCCGGCGAGCCCATCTGCTGCCAGACCGAGACGATCCACAGCCCGATCAACTCGCCGAACATCTGACTCACTTCCGGCGCGGTGGTGAAGTCGCCGCCGCGGCCGAACGGATCGCGGGTGACGTAGTAGCCATGCCGCGGATCGGTGAGGCAGAGCGACATGTATTGACCGACCGGCATTGGCCCGGCGGCGGCAATGCGCCTGCGAATGTCGCTTTCGAGCGGCGTCATGGTTTCGGTCGCGTCGCTCACGATACGCGCGCTCCGGCCCGCCGGCGCAGCACCCACACGATCAAGCCGACACCGAACAGGAACAGCGGGATGGACAGCAGCATGCCCATCGTTAGCCCGCCCCACAGGAATCCGAGCTGAATGTCGGGCTCGCGGAACAACTCACATGTCGTGCGCGCCAGCGCATAAAACACCGCAAACGATCCGACGATGAGGCCGGGCCGCTTCAACGCACCGAGCCGGACCAGCACCGCGAGCACCAACAGGAGTGCGAGGCCCTCAAGCCCCGCTTCATAGAGCTGGCTTGGGTGCCGCGGGAACGGGCCGCCGTTTGGAAACACCATCGCCCAGGGTACGTCCGCCGGGCGGCCCCACAGTTCGCCGTTGATGAAGTTGGCGATGCGGCCGAGAAACAATCCGATCGGCCCGACCGCGCAGGTGATGTCACCGAGCGACAGAATGGAAATGCCGCGCTTCAGCGCGAACAGCACGACAGCCAGCACGCAACCGGTGAAGCCGCCATGGAACGACATGCCGCCGTGCCAGAGCTGGAAGATGTCGAGCGGGTGCGCGAGGAAGTACGGCAAGTTGTAGAACAGCACATAACCGGTGCGGCCGCCGAGAATGATGCCGAGCGTCACCCACAGCACGAAGTCGTCGAAGTCGGTCACTGTGAACGGTGCTTTGCCGCCCCACAGTGCCTCATTGCGGATCAGCGCCCGCGCATACATCCAGCCGAGCAGGATGCCAAAGATGTAGGCCAGCGCGTACCAGCGGATCGCGAGAGGGCCGATGTGAACCAGAACCGGGTCGAAGGCGGGAAACGGGATGACGAACAGCGGCATGGTTGCTCTGGTTAGGGCACGGACTTGCGGCGGAATGACGGGATCGCCATTGTAACGGGAACACTCGCTGGGAGGCGAGCAGAGATGACACAGACCAGCAGCCGGATTTTTGACGAAATGGCGCGACTGATGAATGACGCCGCCGGCGTGGCGCAGGGTGTACGGCGCGAGTTCGACACCTTGTTCCGCACCCAGGCCGAGCGGATTCTGCGTGATCTCGATGTCGTGCAGCGCGAGGAGTTCGAAGCCGCCAAGGAGATGGCGCGGCTGGCCCGCGAGGAAAATGAGGCGCTGAAGGCCCGGATTGCCGCGCTCGAAGCCAGGCTGGCCGACAAAAAACCCCGGAAAAGCGCGGCCGACGAATAGTTGCCCTTTGCGGCCTCCGTCGCTATAAAACCGCGCGTTCGCAGCCCCCGGCACCCCTGGAGGCTTGCTGCGGACTGAGGGCGGCGAAATCGCCGCCTTTTCCATTGCTTTGAAACGAGGATGTCATGGCGACCGTCAAGGAAATGAAGGCGACGGCGCGTCCGAAGAGCGGCAAGGGGGCCGCCCGGAATTCGCGCCGCACCGGCAAAGTGCCGGGAGTGATCTATGGTGACAGCAAACCCCCGGTGCTCGTTCTCATCGAGCACGACGAGATCAAGAAGCGCATTTACGCTGGCCGCTTCCTGACCACGCTCTACGATCTCGACGTCGAGGGCACCAAGCATCGCGTGATCCCGCGCGACTTCCAGCTCGATCCGATCAAGGATCTGCCGGTGCATGTCGACTTCATGCGCGTCGCCGAAGGCGCGACCATCCGCGTGAAGATCCCGATCCACGTCCGCAACGCCGATCAATCGCCCGGCGTGAAGCGCGGCGGTGCGGTCAACATCGTCAATCACACCATCGAGGTCGTCTGCCCGGCCGATGCCATCCCGGAATCGATCGACGTCGACATTTCGAGCCTCGACATCAATTACTCGAAGCACTTGAGCGACGTCACGCTGCCGCCGAACATCAAGGTGGTCGGCAAGGATGACGTGACGCTGGTCACCGTTGTGCCGCCGTCGGGTTACGCCGAAGAGCTCAAGGCCGCCGCCGAGGCTGCCGCTGCGGCTGCTGCCGCCGCTGCTGCCGGTGCGGCTGCGCCGGGTGCTGCGCCCGCCGAAGGCGGTGCGGCTCCTGCCGCGGGTGCTGCGCCTGCGGCTGGTGGTGCTCCTGCTGCGGGTGCTGCGCCCGCCGCCGGGGCTGCCCCCAAGGCTGAGAAGAAGTAATGCTCCTGCGACGCCGCGGATAAGCCGCGGCGTCGCACGGGCTCTCCGCCATGCTCCTCTTCGTCGGTCTCGGGAATCCAGGGCCGGCCTACGTCGGCAATCGGCACAATATCGGATTCATCGCTCTGCAAGCGCTCGCCAAGCGTCATGGTTTCGCGCCGTGGCGCAGGCGTTTCCAGGGCGTCGTCACCGAAGGCGAGCTTGGCGGTGAGAAGGTATTGCTGCTGCTGCCGGGCACTTACATGAACGAGTCAGGTCGCGCCGTCGGCGAGGCCGCGAATTTCTACAAGCTCGGCCTGTCCGACATCGTTGTGTTTCACGACGAGCTCGACCTGCCGCCGGGAAAGCTGCGGATGAAAACCGGCGGCGGCAATGCCGGCCACAACGGTTTGCGTTCGATCACCGCGCACGTCGGCAACGACTATCGCCGCGTGCGCATCGGTATCGGCCATCCCGGCGACAAGAAACTGGTCGAGCGTTACGTGCTGATGGACTTCGCCAAGGATGAGCGGCCGATGTTCGAAAGCTTGATCGACATTGTGGCCGATAATTCCGCTTTGATCGGGAAGGGCGAGGATTCGACCTTCCAGAACAAGGTGCACCTGGCGATGGCCGCGAAGGGATTTGATCTGCCGAACGGCGACAAAGTGGACTGAGGATTATCTGAAATGGGTTTCAAATGCGGCATCGTCGGATTGCCGAACGTCGGCAAATCGACGCTGTTCAATGCGCTGACGCAGACTGCGGCCGCCCAGGCTGCGAACTATCCGTTCTGCACGATCGAGCCAAACTTCGGTGAGATCGCGGTCCCGGACCCCCGGCTGGAGACACTCGCCAAGCTGGCGAAATCGGCGGAAATCGTGCCGACCCGCATCGGCTTCGTGGACATCGCCGGATTGGTGAAGGGCGCGTCGAAAGGCGAGGGACTGGGCAACAAGTTTCTCGCCACCATCCGCGAGGTCGACGCCATCGTTCATGTCGTGCGCTGCTTCAAGGACGACGACATTACGCATGTCGAAGGCCGCATCGACCCGACCGCCGATATCGACACCATCGAGACCGAACTGATGCTGGCCGATCTCGAAAGCCTCGAGAAGCGCACCGACAACCTGGAAAAGAAGGCGAAAGGCAGCGGCGAGGAAGCCAAGCAGGCGAAGGAGTCGCTCGACCTGATCGGCCGCGTGCTGGTTCTGCTGCGCGAGGGAAAGCCGGCGCGGCAGCTCGAGCGCAAGCCGGAAGAAGAAAGCGCGTTTCATTCACTCGGGCTGCTGACGTCGGCGCCGGTCCTCTATGCCTGCAATGTCGAAGAGGCGTCTGCCGCGAATGGCAACGAGTATTCGCGCAAGGTCGAGGAGCGCGCGAAGAAAGAGAACGCGGTCGCCGTGGTGATTTCGGCGAAGATCGAATCCGAGATCGCAGTGCTGCCGCCCGAGGAGCGCGCCGAATATCTCGAAGCGGTCGGCCTGAAGGAACCCGGCCTCAACCGGCTGATCCGGGCCGGCTACGATCTACTTCATCTCGTGACGTTCTTCACGGTCGGTCCGAAGGAGGCGCGCGCCTGGACGGTGACGGGAGGCTCGCGCGCCCCGCAAGCCGCCGGCGTCATCCACAGCGATTTCGAGAAGGGCTTCATCCGCTCGGAGACCATTGGGTACGACGACTATGTGGCAACCGGCGGCGAGGCCGGCGCCAAGGAAGCCGGCAAGATGCGGCTCGAAGGCAAGGAATATGTCGTCGCCGATGGCGACATTATGCATTTCAGGTTTGCGACCTGAGCCGAGCCCGGTCTGTTAGGCTGCGCCATGGCCAAGCGGTACTTCGAAGATTTCACGCCGGGCATGGTGATCGAGCATGGTCCCCGGCCTGTCACCCGCGAAGAGATTGTCGCCTTCGCGGCGGAATTCGATCCGCAACCGATGCACCTCGATGAGGAGGCGGCGCGCCACAGCATCCTCGGCGGGCTCGCGGCGTCCGGCTGGCACACCTGCTGCCTCATGATGCGGATGGCATGCGACAGCTTCGTGCTGAATTCTAGCTCGATGGGTGCGCCGGGCGTCGACGAGGTGAAGTGGCTCAAGCCGTTGCGGCCAGGCACGAACATCACGCTGCGGACTACGGTGCTGGAAATCCGCACGTCGAAAAGCCGCCCGGAAATGGGTTTCGTCAAAGCGCTGATGGAAGTGCTCGACGACGATCGCAGTCAGATCATGACGCTCTCGACGTCGATGATCATGGAGCGGCGCGCGACAGCCGAGAGCGCGGCGTCATGAAGTATTTCGAGGATATCCAGGTCGGCGACCGCTTTGAGCTCGGCAGCTATCGTTTCACGGCGGCCGAGATCAAATCGTTTGCCGCCCGGTTCGATCCGCAGCGTTTCCACATGGATGAGGAAGAGGCCAAGCGCTCGCATTTTGGCGGCCTTTGCGCATCAGGTTGGCACACCGCATCGGTGTGGATGAAGCTTTTGGTGGCTTACCGGAAAAGAACGGCGGAAGCTGCGCAGGCGCGCGGCGAACCGGTCGCGGCGATCGGCCCGGCCGCCGGCTTTCGCGATCTGAAGTGGATCAAGCCGGTCTATGTCGACGACACTCTGACTTGCCTGAGTGAAGTGATCGAGATGCGGCCATCCAATAGCCGCCCGCGCTGGGGCTTGGTGTCGAGCCGCGGTAGCGCGGTTAATCAGCATGGCGAGACCGTGTATTCGTTCGAGAGCACCGCTTTCATCGAGCGCAGGCCAGAGGCATGACGACTGTTGCTACGGGCGCCAGCAAGGACACCGAGCGCAAGGCCGCCGGCGCCGCGTTCGGCGCGCATGCGTTGCACGACGGTTACACCGATCTCATCTATGTGATGCTGCCGGTCTGGCAGGCAGAGTTCGGCATCGGCTTCGCCGCGCTCGGCCTTATCAAGACGGTGTTCTCCGGGACGCTCGCCGGATTTCAGGTGCCGTCGGGAATGCTCGCTGAAAAGTATGGCACCGCGCTCATTCTTGCGATCGGGACCGCACTTGCCGGCATTGGTTATTGTCTTGCCGGTGTGGGCAGTGGGCTTGTCGGTCTCATTCTGGCGCTGTTCGTCGGCGGCCTTGGCGCCTCGACCCAGCATCCGCTGGCGTCATCGCTGATCGCACGGGCGTTCGGTCCTGGCCGGACGATGAAAGCCCTCGGCACCTATAATTTTGCCGGTGACATCGGAAAGATGACGGTGCCGGCGGTCGCCTCGCTGCTGCTGGTGGTGATGCCGTGGCGGCATGCCTTGATGCTGCTCGGCAGCGTTGGTGTACTTGTTGCGATCGTGATCTACATCGTAATCCCGCGCTTGCCGTCGCCCGCGACGGAGGACGCAAAAAAGGCCGCGCGCGGCAAGGATGGCGTCCCGGCCTACGGCTTTCCGCTGCTGCTTTCGATCGGCATTCTCGACAGCGCGACACGTATGGCGTTCCTCACCTTTCTGCCGTTTGTGCTGACGGCTAAGGGCGCGACACTGCCGACCATCGGCGTGGCGCTAACCTTGGTGTTCGCCGGCGGCGCGGCGGGCAAGCTGGTTTGCGGCTTCCTTGGCGCGCGCGTCGGCGTGATCACGACGGTGTGGCTGACCGAGATCGTGACGACCGTATGCATCGCCGCCTTGCTGCCGCTGCCGCTTGAATTCGCAATGGTGCTGTTGCCGGTCGTCGGCATCGCGCTGAACGGGACGTCGTCAGTCCTCTACGGTTCGGTGCCGGATCTGGTGCCGCCATCGCGCCACAGCCGGGCGTTCGGGATTTTTTACACCGGAACCATTGGAGCCGGCGCTATATCCCCTGCGCTTTACGGCTTGCTTGGTGACGCGGTCGGCCCGCAGACGACGCTGGTTGTCGTTGCTTGTGCGGTCCTCCTAACCTTGCCGCTGAGTCTCATGCTGCGCCCGGCGCTGGTCACCGCTCGCGCGATCTAGGAACCAGGTTCCATCGCTGCGGAACTCAGGAACGGCAAAGACCTCGCCGGCGTTTCCTCCCACTCGTCCATACAATGAGGAGAATACCCATGCGTCATATAGGGACTGCATCGCTGACGCTGACCGTTGCGTTGGCGACGGCAACTGCCGCGTCGGCGCAAACCACCATCATCACTGAGCCGGCACCGCCCGCCGCGGTCGTCACAGCTCCTCCGACGGTCGTAACGACGGACCCACTGGCGCTGACACCGGTCCAGCGTCGCATCATCTATCGCACCATTGTGCAGCAGCCGCCGGTCGTGCAGCGGCAGGTCACAGTTGGTGCGGCGGCGCCGGTTGTCGAGTATCGCGTCGGCGCGCGCGTCCCGGCCTCCACGACGCTCTATCCGGTGCCGCAGGAAGTCGTGGCTGAGGTGCCCGCCGTCAGCAACTACCGGTACACGGTCGTCAATAATCGTGCTTGGCTGGTTGATCCGGCCAGCGGAATGATCGTCTCCGAAATCGACGAATAATCGAAACGGCCCGGTGTTCGCGCACCGGGCCGTTCATTTTTGCGTTTACCTTTGGCGCATCGCTTTAGCGCAAATAGCAGCCATGACTGGATTTTCGCGCCTTTAGGCCCCATATTGGCGGGCGAGGAGCATGAGAGATGACTGTGATTAACTACCGTTCCCCTTCGGAGCTGTTTCCCAGCCGCAGCCGCAAGACGCGGCGCCCGATCGGTTACAAGCGTTTCAACACCGCCGCTGAGGCCATCCGTTTTGCGATGGAAGAGCTTCCCCCGGAATCTCTGCTTGGTGCCTATCTGGAAGTCGATGAGAAGCGTTTCGACGGCAACGGTATCCGCCAGCTGTACGAAAGCAGCGACTATCCGCTGAAGCGCAAGGTCGCGGCGAACTAACCGCCGCACGTTTCCCTATACCAAAGCCGTAAGCGCGCCGCAGGAACTCGCGGCGCGTTCTCGCGTTATCGGGCGCCGGTTGATCTTTATCCCGGCCGAGGAGAGTTGAATGCCGGATCGTCGTGGGCTGGGGTTTATCGGTTGGACATTCGGAGCGATTACCGTGGCCGTTATCGTCATCAGCGGTCTCGTCGTCACCGCGAGCGTCCCGCAGGCCGACGCCGCGGATGCGGTTACGTTGTCTGCCGCTGCCCGCTGAACGTCAGCGCTTTCATCCGGATAGAACGAGCCTCGCCGCGGGTCACCTCGGCGAGGCTCCAGTTTCGGGAGGATGCTCGGACGTCCCCATTGAGATGCTCCGGGCGACCGTAAGCATACTCGCCGATCAGATACGCCACGCCGCGAACTATGACGTGTCCCGACAATTCACAGCCGATAACGGTCCATGAGGCCGGTGCGCGCCGCCGTTATGAACGCGAGTTCGGGTTGACCTGTGCTCCGTTTTTCCATTGCGCCAAGCTTTCGGCCACGACACGCATCGCCGTCATGGCCGCGTGATTGAGGCTGGCGAAGCCGGAAATCTCGCGGGTGACGCGCTCGCCCTCGGTGCGCAGCATTTCGCGCACGCCCTGCAGCTCGAGGATCACCCGGTCGATCTGCTCCATGGAGCCGCCGGAAACTTGGTCGATCAGCTTGTTGACGTGGTCGGCGGCGGGGTCGCCGGCGGCCGGGGCGTCGCCGCGGGCGCGCCGTGGCGCGACGTCACGGCGGATGAACTCGCGAATCTCGCCCTCGAATGAGGAAACTTCTTTTTCCGCGGCACGCAGGGATGCTGGGCCTCGGTCTGATCTGATCGTCGCCGTCATGATGGACTCCTCTGTAACGCCACCAGCCCTCGGGACGGATTGCCGCATGCGATTTGGGCGGTGTGACGGCGAATTAAAGGCATAGGCAAAGCCAGCCGGCTTGTCACCAGTTGATGTTCATGCCGGCGGTCAGGCTCATGTTCCTTGTCGACTCGCCGGGGTCGTTGACGGTGCCGGTTACGCTCAACGGTCCGTAAATTTTCTGGCCGGCGCTGAACCGGCTGTGCGTCATGGGATCGCCGGTGACGGTGCTGGTCCCGGCGGCAAGTGAAGTGCCGGTTGCGATCACGTTGAGCTGAAGCGAGTTGTCGGTGCTGAACAGCCGCGTCGCCGCGTCGGCTGACGGCACGCTGGACGGCCGCATCTCGGTGACGCCAAGGGTGCTTTGTGCGGTGACCGACAAAGATTTGCCAAGCGGCACCGAGCGCTCAAACTTGGTGCCGAACTTGTCGTAATCGTTGGCCGGTTCGGCGCGCACTTCGACGGTGGCGACGTGCGGCACGGCGACGTTGGCCCAGGCGCTGCCGGAGCCGGCATTGGAGGGAAGGCTGGAAGGGAGAACGCGCGGCGCGGTAGCGTCCGGATATGGCGCGGCGGTGCCGATATCGGCGCCGATCCTGGCGTCCCAAGGCGCCGACAGAGTTTTGTTGACGCTGTAGTTAGTCGAGCCGTCCGGGTTATCGACCCGATTCCAGCTCGCGCTATTCGCGTTGCCGCCGTACGCGAGCGGCTTCGCCTTCGTGGATTCGGTGATCGACGGTTCCGCGCTCAGCGCCCTTGCGAGCGCTTCCGGATCGAGCTCGATCGGAACGCGATCGACGATCTTCGGGGGAATGTCGTCGGAATGCGATTGCACGTCCTCCGGGGTGGCGGAGGCGTAGGCATTCTCACCGGGGTTAACAAACTGTTGCGCGGCGGCGGAGTTCAGGCCGACCGCCAGAAGCGCGCAGAGCAGCGCCGACCGCCAAAGTTCCGGATGCAACATGAAGGCTTGATCCCCCGATCAGCCCGCACGTTCGCACAACAATTTGGCGAAGCTTTGACTCCCGCCAAATTTTTTTCGCCGTTACTTCTTCGGCTGGCTTGCCGAGCTTCCCGACGGACCCGAGTTCAGCGAAGCCTTGTAGGACGACACATGCTTCGCCTTGTCGACGGCCTTCGGTTTCTTCTTCTCTTTCGTCTGCCGCATTTGGCCTTTGGCCATGACGCGACTCCTTCTTCATGAATTAAGGCGGTGATGTTGGAACGAAGGTTTCACCTTCGCAAGTGGCGTCAGTGGCCCTTCATCTTTTCGTCCGAGCATTTCTCGACCAGCTTGGCCTTGGCTTCCAGGCTGGCGTTCGTCCTATCGTACTTCATCCAGCATTGCGCGTTGGCTTCGGCGCGATCCATCGGCGTGACGTCGCTTTTTTCCGCCTGGACGGGTGCAGCGGCGGCGGCCGGCTTGGCGGCAGGCGCTGTCGCGGCTGCCGGCGCGGCAGCCGCCGGCGGCATTTCATTGACGGATTTGTCGGCACAGCCGGCCAGCGCCAGGCCAAGAATGGCCAGGCAGGCGAGGCGGATCGGGGTAATCATTCGAAGGCTCCGGGGAATCGACCGGCAGTTTGGCCAAAAACCACCCGCGCGGCCAGTGGGGGGAACGCCCGCCGACGACTGAGCGTTAGTTCCGTGCATTTTTATGGCGGAGGCACGGCCATGATGAAGTCGATCGGTGTGGCGGCAGGCTTGTTGATAAGCGTCAGCGTCGCGATGGCGGCCGAGCAGCCGCCGCAACTCAATGTCGGGCCGGCCTGCGATGCCGCGGCGGCGCAGGGCCTCAACGGCCGCAACAAAGATGCCTGCATGAAGGAAGAGAACGACGCCAGGGCGTCGCTCGCGGACAAGTGGAAGGACTTCGACGCGCGCCAGCACGCGCGTTGCGCCGACCTCGTCCGCATGGGCGGCCCGCCGAGCTATGTCGAGCTGCTGACCTGCCTGGAAATGGCCCAGCAGGCCAAGCAGATCCCGGATCGCGACGAGCTCAAAGGCACCGCCGGGATGGGGACGTTCAAGGACTAGCCGGCGGGCATTCACCCGCTTTCGCCGCCGGGCTAGACTTGCGGCATGGGCGAGCAGCGGGGGCAGAAGCCGAAGTTCGTGCCGGCCGATCGGGTGACGATGCGCGCCAACGATGGCGCGCCGCCGACCTGGGCACTCGCCACCGTCGTCGTCTCGATCGGCTTCGTAGTGCTGATGTTCTCGCTGCCGGGCATCGCCTACGCGATCTTTCCGTTCGCACATTCCGACTGGTTCTGGATCGGCCTGATCTTCCTGCCGATGGTGGTTTTGATTGCCGTTGCGGTCGCCAGCAAGTCGCGGGACTTCGTGCGCGCGCAATCGTGGACGACGACGACCGGCAAGATCGCGCGCTCCGAGCTGGTGGCCAAGCATCACCGCTTCCAGGGCGAAGCCGAGACGGTCACCAATGTGCCGGCGGTCGAGTACGAGTTCACCGCCGGCGGCCGCAAGTATCTCGGCAGCCGGATCGGCGTCGGCGACGACACCGGCGGCGCCAATAGCGAGGCGACGCTCGCGCGTTACGCGCTGGGGAGCGATGTCACGGTCTATTTCGACCCGAACGACCCGAAGAATTGCGTGCTGGAACGGGGCGGCCCGTTTGCGCACGAGACAGCGACGGCCGGCGCACCGGCAACGAGCGCGACTCCGGCGCCGGCCGAAAGCGGCGGCGCGCTGTATTCCCTGATCCACCTCGCGCTGGTCGGCGCGATCATCTGGCTGATCGTCGGCGGCCCGGACTATATCGAGCAGCACTTCCCCAAAAGCGACGCCAAGGTGTCGGTTTTCGCGGCGTGTTTCGGGCTGGCGGCGCTGATGCTGTTCCTGGCGGCGCGCCGGCGCAGCAAGGCGGCGCAAGGCTGGCCTTCGGTGCGCGGCACCATCGTCAAGAGCGAGGTCGAGGAGTTCTGGGACCGCACCGACGGCCACAGCAGCAAGTCGTACCGCGCCGCGGTCGAGTTCGCTTACGCCGTGCGCGGCCGCGACTATCGCGGCAACCAGATCAAGCTCGGCGTTGCGGTGTCCGGCTCGCGCGCCGCCGCCGAGAAGGTGACGGCGAAATATCCGCTCAACGGAGCGGTCGATGTGCACTACGACCCGGCCAATCCCGGCACCGCCGCGCTGGAAAATCCGACCGGCATGACTTGGCTGATCCTCGCCGTCGCGGCCGCGTGCTTCGCGCTGACGGCCTATACGCTCGGCGTCTTCAAGTAACGTCATCGGCATTGGACAGCGGCGCGGCGCGGAATTATTGCGAGCGCCCGATGTTTTCCCTGCGGGGCGATGACAGGACCTCCATTCCAATGACGCCAACCAGAAGTTCCCATTCCGCGCTGTCGTGCGCCGACGGCATCGCGACGAGTACCAGTGACTTCATCTTGCTGGCCGGCCGTATCCTGCTCGGCTGGATCTATCTCAGCAGCGGCTTCCCCAAGCTGTTCCACATCGCGCAGGTGGCCGCGACCTATCCGCCGCGCGGCCTGCCGGAATGGTTGGTGTGGATCGCCGTGCCGGCGGAATTTTTCGGCGGGCTGTTTTTGATGTTCGGCTTTGCCGCGCGTTATGTCGCCATCGTGCTGATCGTGTTCACGATCGTCGCCAGCTTTTCCTCGCATGCGTATTGGCTGATCGCCGACGCGGCGCGGCACCGCGCGCAGGACACCAATTTCTGGAAGAACATGTCGATGATCGGCGGCTTCCTGATCTATTTCGTCGCCGGACCGGGACGCTTCAGCGTGGATCGCTGGCTGGCGAAAAGGTGAGGGGAAGACACTCGTAGCGGCATATTTTGTTGTCATGCCCGCGCAGGCGGGCATCCAGTAAACACCGAGAGTCATTGGTTACTGGGTCCCCGCCTTCGCGGGGACGACAACCGAGTGCGTATCGACGATTTTCGGTCTCCTTGAATTTTGGATGTGCGCGATCGCCCGTATTCTTTGTCAGGGCGCCGGGTACGCCCGTAGTCCGGCCCGCGTGGCGGGCTTCGCATGTCCCTCGCGCGAGGCGAGGGATGGAGCGCCGTGTGGCGCACCTGATGCAAACGCCTTCCGCTCCGCCTTGCGAGGGCGGCGCGGCTGCGGCGTTGGCGTCCTCTTTCGAGAACGCTCGCCACACGGCGCTCCATGTGCGGCCTCGCTCGCGCCCCTCACGAGGCGTCCGCCGGCGTCCGGCCCGCGCGTCCCGCGACAGGCCAAAAGCCCGTCACGCTCGCCAGGTTTTTGCCCCCGGACAGGTCGTAGTGCCTGCCCGGGCGAGCCCGGAGCCGCCCGGGGGCACGGCTTACGTTGAGCCGCGCCCGCAGGGACCGCCTCCCACCCCGCCGCCGTAACGTCTCGCGACGACACCCTCGGTGGATGGGAGAATTTGAATATAGTCCTTTAAAGGAATAAAGTCAATAGTTGAGAACATAACGGGAACATGATATTCTTGCTGCGTAACACGGTGCATTCGGGAAGATGCCCTTATGGCGAATCGACCGATTGTCCCGACCGACGTATCCGACCGCTTTGAGGTCCATGAATGGCGGAATGGGCTCGCAATTTTATCGGCTGCGCATTCTGCCGAGTGGAAGGACGTCATCGCGGTTTTGCGCGGCTTTACTTTGTTGAAGAGCGACATCCTCCAGCCGGGCGGTTCGAAGGGATTGATTGCCAGCAAACTGGATTCTCATTTCACCAAGCTTGGATGGGTCGAAAAGAAATTCGAGACAAAGATTGTCGTGGACAGCGACGAACATGTGACCCCGACCCACAAGGTCGACTGCTACAAAAATCGAGTAGCTTTGGAAGTGGAATGGAACAACAAGGATCCATTCTTCGATCGCGACCTAAACAACTTCAGGCTTTTGTTCGAACTTCGCGCTATCGACGTGGGCGTCATCATTACTCGGTGCACGGAGTTGCAAAAAATCTTCAACAAGTTGGGCAGGGGTCCAAGTTTTGGTAACTCCACGACCCATATGGCCAAGCTCTTGCCTCGCCTCGATGGAGGAAGCGGCGGTGGATGTCCCGTCGTCGTTTTCGGTATCCGAGAAGCAGCATATGCCGAAGACTAACGGCTCCACGCTTTCGGCGTCTGACGCCTTGCTACACTTTGCTGGTCGGCGTCGGTTTTCGACGATTCTTGCCGATCCTCCGTGGCAGTTCATAAATAAGACGGGAAAGATCGCTCCCGAGCACAGGCGGCTAGCGCGCTACCCGACGATGAAGCTGCAGGAAATTATGGCGCTGCCGGTCGCAGACGTAATTGCGGACAGGGCTCATCTCTATCTCTGGTGTCCTAACGCGTTGCTTCCCGAAGGAATTGCGGTTCTGACGGCATGGGGCTTCAATTACAAATCGAATCTCGTTTGGCACAAAATCCGTAAGGATGGCGGCCCCGATGGGCGAGGTGTCGGATTTTATTTTCGTAACGTGACTGAACTGATCTTGTTTGGTGTCCGCGGAAAGAACGCGCGCACATTGGCACCGGGTCGAAGCCAAGTGAATTTTCTCGCAACGAGAAAGCGAGAACATTCGCGTAAACCAGATGAACAGTATGGTCTTATAGAGGCATGCAGCCCGGGACCTTTCCTAGAATTATTCGCGAGAGGAACGCGAAAAGGCTGGGCGACGTGGGGCAATCAAGCAGACGAAAACTATCGGCCCACTTGGAAGACTTATTCCAATCACTCGCGAGCGCATTTAGTCGCTGCTGAATGACCTAACGCCGCCCGCGCGGCTTAAATCCACCGCGCATGCCGGGGCGGCCGAGGGTGGAGCGCGGGCCATCGGGGCGTTTGCCGCCGGGGATGGATTCGACGCCGGGGCCCATTTCATCGAGGTTGGGTTTGCGGGGTCTTTCTGAGAAAGACGGGCTTCGCCCTTTTGCTTCGCGCTCGTCGCCGTCCCGCGCCGGCTTGAATTCGTGCCAGGTGGCGATGCCCATTTCGTCGAGGTGAGGCTTGTGCGGGCGGGACGTGGGATCTTGATGTCCTTGCACCCCACCCCGGCGCGCTGCGCGCGCCGACCCTCCCCCTTCAGGGGAGGGTGAAACCGCGCGCCGCAGCTTGGAATCCTGCGCCAGCATCACGCGCTTGGCGGTGGGGTCGTCCACCACCGCCAGCTCGGTCTGGCGCAGCCGCTTGATCTCGTCGCGCAGCCGCGCGGCTTCCTCGAAGTCGAGATCGGCGGCGGCCTCGCGCATCCGCGTTTCGAGATCGGCCAGCACGGTTTCGAAGTTGTGGCCGATGGTGGCGGCGTCCTCGAACTCGCCGGCGCCGTCTTTCCCGCCGGTCGAAATCAGAACGTGGTCGCGCTCATAGACGCTGTTGAGGATGTCGCCGATGCCCTTGCGCACGCTCTCCGGCGTGATGTTGTGCTCGGCATTGTAGGCGAGCTGCTTCTCGCGGCGGCGCTCGGTCTCCTCCATCGCGCGCTGCATCGAGCCGGTGACGCCGTCGGCATAGAGGATCACCTTCGAGTCGACGTTGCGCGCGGCGCGGCCGATGGTCTGGATCAGCGAGGTCTCGCTGCGCAGGAAGCCTTCCTTGTCGGCGTCGAGAATGGCGACCAGCGCGCACTCGGGAATGTCGAGGCCCTCGCGCAGCAGGTTGATGCCGACCAGCACGTCGAACGCGCCGAGCCGGAGGTCGCGGATGATCTCGATGCGCTCCAGCGTGTCGATGTCGCTGTGCATGTAGCGCACGCGGATGCCCTGCTCGTGCAGGTATTCGGTGAGGTCCTCGGCCATGCGCTTGGTCAGCACGGTGATCAGCGCGCGATAACCTTTCTGCGCGACCTGATGCACTTCGCCGACAAGGTCGTCGACCTGGGTGCGGGCGGGGCGCACCTCGACCGGCGGGTCGATCAAGCCGGTCGGGCGGATCACCTGCTCGGTGAACACGCCCTTGGCCTCCTCCATCTCCCAGGCGCCGGGCGTGGCGGAGACGCCGAGCGTCTGCGGGCGCATGGCGTCCCATTCCTCGAAGCGCAGCGGCCGGTTGTCCATGCAGGAGGGCAGGCGGAAGCCGTATTCGGCGAGCGTCGCCTTGCGGCGGAAGTCGCCGCGGAACATGCCGCCGATCTGCGGGATGGTGACGTGGCTCTCGTCCGCGAACACCAGCGCGTTGTCGGGCACGTATTCGAACAGAGTCGGCGGCGGCTCGCCCGGCTTGCGGCCGGTCAGATAGCGCGAATAGTTCTCGATGCCGGCGCAACTGCCCGTCGCTTCCATCATTTCGAGGTCGAAGATGGTGCGCTGTTCGAGGCGCTGCGCTTCGAGCAGCTTGCCCGCATCATACAACTCATCGAGGCGTTGCTTCAGCTCGAGCTTGATGCCCTGGATCGCCTGGATCAGCGTCGGCCGCGGCGTGACGTAGTGCGAGTTGGCGTAGATCTTCACGAACTCCAGCTCGTCGGTCTTCTGCCCGGTGAGCGGATCCATCTCCTCGATCTTCTCGATCTCGTCGCCGAACAGATGGATGCGCCAGGCGCGGTCTTCATAGTGCGCCGGGAACAAGTCGATGGTGTCGCCCCTGACCCGGAACGTTCCG
>DASZXA010000005.1:0-16583 GCA_035546455.1 Pseudolabrys sp. | reverse complement strand
GGAAGCTTTTATGTCCGCGCAGATATGTCTTGGCGAACCGCTCAAGCGCGACACGCCGCTGCTCGAGCGGCAGCTTCACCAGTGGCTTGCCGGTCTCGTCGGCCAGCAGATCGAACACGATCAGCACGGCCGGTGTTTCTTTGGACAACTTGGCGACGCGGCTCGCCGCCGGATGGATGCGCTGGAGCAGATCGTCGAACGAAAATGCCTTACCTGTCGGGACGACGATCTCGCCGTCGAGTGCGAACTGCCTGGCTTTAATCGCCCGGGCCGCGGCGATCAGCTCGGGATAGTAGCGGGTGAGCGATTGCCCCGATTTCGATTGTAACTCGATCCTGCTGCCATTGCGCCGCAGGATGGTGCGGAAGCCGTCCCACTTCGGCTCGTATTGCCACTCCTTGCCGGACGGAATCTCGTCGACCGACAGGGCTTCCATCGGCGCGAGCTTTTTCGGCAGTGCCAGCGTCATGCATCCATAAACGCAAACGGCCGGCACAATGGCCGGCCGTCGGGACAATTATTTCAGGCGTCTTAGACCGCGCCGGCGATCCACTGCTGCAGCTTCTGCTTCGGCGCCGCGCCGACCTGGCGCGATGCGATCTCGCCGTTCTTGAACAGCATCAAGGTCGGGATCGACATGATGCCGTATTTCGACGCAACGCCCGGGTTCTCGTCGACATTGAGCTTCACGATCTTGACCTTGTCGCCCATGGCGCCGGCGATTTCCTCAAGCGCGGGCGCGATCATGCGGCATGGGCCGCACCACTCCGCCCAGAAATCCACCACCACCGGCGCGGACGACTTGAGAACGTCCGTTTCGAAGCTCGCGTCAGATGTTTTGCCGACGGCCATGAAGCACCTCTTGATTGCATGAGCGGGCGCGCGGCCCGGAAGAAAGGAAGGCGATCAACCTATGAACGTGACCGGGGAGCGTCAAGCATGCTCACGCGGAGGTGACCTGCGCCAATGCGGTATCGAGCGCCGTTGCGGAAAGCTCCATCAATTCAGGCGTTTCCGTCCACAGCAGCGCGGCGCGCACGGGTTTCTGCGGATAGATTTTTTGCAACAGAGCGCGGTAGAGCGCGAGTTGCCGCACGTAGACCGGCGGCACGTCGATTCGCTTCGGCGCCGGGCGGTTTGTCTTGTAGTCGGCGATCAGCACTTCGGTGTCGGTGACGACGAGGCGGTCAATCTGGCCGGGAACCTGAACGTCGCCAACCAGGCCGGCGACTGAGACCTCGGCGCGGCTACCGGGCGCGAACAGTGGGGCGAAGCGCGTGTCATTGAGAATGGCGAAGGCCTGCGCCGTCATTTCAGCATGCTCGGCCTCGCTCAGATCGTCGTCGCGCGCCAGGAAGACGCGCGCAGCGTCGGCTCGACGGTCCGGCGCGATGTCCGGCAGCGATTGCATCAGGCGATGAAATAGTGTGCCGCGACGTAACGCCTTGTCGCGATCGCCACGGCCGGCGAAGCGTGCCGGTTCATCGTCGCCGCTGCCGGATGGTGTGAGAATCCGACTCGGCGGCGACGATGGCGCGGCAGGTTGACGGAGCCAATCCGGCGCGTCGGCAGGAGCGACAGTGGGCGCCTTGTCATCTGTTTGCGCGGAGGTCTCGCCTTTGCGCAGCCGCCAGGCTTTGTCGCCGTCGGCATCTGCCGTCTCTTCGGCGAGCGGCTTCAGCGCCTCGCAGACCAGATTGTACCAGCATTCGTCGGGTGCTTTTTTCTCGCCGCGCGTCGCGCAAATGACCAGCCGTTCGGCTGCGCGCGTCATCCCGACGTAAAGCAGCCGCCGGTACTCGTCGCGCGCCGCGTCAAGCGTCATCTGTCGCGCCGCCTGCATCGGCCCGACGTCCAGCGCCTGCCGCGAGCCCCAGATCAGCACGGTCGCGCCGTCAGGCCCGAGCGGAGTCGTCAGCAGCCGCGGCGGATAGGCGCCTTCGGGCCGTACCGTTGTGCTGTCGATCAGGATCACGTTTTCTGCTTCGAGACCCTTGGCGCCGTGCACGGTCATCACGCGCACTTCGTCGCGCTCCATCTCCATGTCGCGCTTCACTTCGCTTTGCGCGACCCGGATCCAGTGCAGAAAGCCCTGCAACGACGGCGTTTCCCACCGCTCATAATCGAGCGCCAGATTGAGGAATTCATCGAGCGGATCGTTCGCCTCGGCGCCGAGCCGCGCCAGAATGCGCTGGCGGCCTTTCAGCGGCCCCAGCACGTGCGCGTAAAATGCGAACGGCGTCATGTCGCGCGCTGCGCGCGCCAGTTGGTCGAGCGCGAGATTTGCCATGCCGAACATGGGATCGTCGGCCGCTTTCGCTCGCAGCGACGAACGCAATGAGCCTTCGCGTTGGTAGGCAAGCGTAAAAAGCTGATCCTCATCGAGACCGAACAGCGGACTCTTGAGAACTGTCGCCAGCGCAAGATCGTCGCCGGACAACAGTAACGCGTCGCCGAGTGCGAGCAGATCCATCACCGCGATGTGTTCGGTCAGCACCAGCCGGTCGGCGCCGGCCACCGCGATGCCCTCCCGCTTGAGCGCGCGGATCACCGCCTCGAACGCCGGCCCGCGTTGCCGCACCAGGATCAGCACGTCGCGCGGCCGCGTGCCGGCGGCGCACCACCGCTTCACGGTGCGGCCGATCTTGCCGGCGAGCTTGATCGCCGGGCTCGATTCCTTGGTTGTGTCGAACGGCGCATCCCAGCCCTGCTTGTTGTCGTCCTTCGGGTCGGGCACGATCATGTCCCAGATCTCGACCTCGCCCGGCGCGTCGGCGTAGACGGCCTGGTGAAGCGTTTTGACCTGGTCGTCGGTCAGCCCGCGATAGGCTTGCTCCCGCGAGAACACGCCGTCGACCGATTCGAGCACGATCGGGCTGGAGCGGAACGAGTAAGGCAGCTTTTCATTGCGGAATTCGACGCCCGCGCCGGTAAACAAATCTCCGAAATAGCTGCGCATCTGTGCGAAGGATCGCGGCGCGGCGCCCTGGAACGAGAAGATCGACTGCTTCTCGTCACCGACCGCGAACATCGTGCGCCGCACGTTCTCTCGTGCGCCGCCGGGGACAAATTCGGTGACGATGGTCTTGATGATCTGCCATTGTTTCGGGCTGGTGTCCTGCGCCTCATCGACCAGCACGTGATCGACGCCGAGGTCCAGCTTGTAGAGCACCCAGGCCGCTGACGTCTGCGCGAACAGCGCAAGCGTCTTGTCGATCAGGTCGTCGTAGTCGAGCTGGCCGCGTCGGTCTTTCTCGACGGCATAGCGGCCGATCACGGCAGAAGAGATCGTCAGCAAAGCGGCGCTGCGGTCGCGGGCAATCACCGCCTTTCTTTTTTCGACCAGCGAACAAACTCTGTCTTGCTCGGCACGAAGACGCTCAGCCCACTGCGGTTGAGTCTTGCCGAGTTTGTCGGTGATGACTCTTGCGCGCCGTTCGAGCTTGTCCGTGCAGAAAATGCTCAGATACTCGTTGACCGCGTCCGTGCCGCGCATTCCGCGAATAGCTTCAAATGTGGCGACGAGATCGCGATCCGTTTTGTTTGGGCTCGCCGACAGAACGGCAAGCAGTGCCGGCCAATCGGCTTTCGGAATCAAAGTGTCCGAAAGACATTCATCTTCAATAGCTTCGATGCTGTCGCCGGGCGTCAGGCCGAACGCGCGGGTCAACTCGTCAATTGCCTTTGGCACGCTGCCGGCACGGTTCGCCCAGCCGATGATGATGTCGCGCTTGCGGATCGTCTCGGCGATCAGATCCATGAAAGTCGTGTCGGCGGCTGCGGTAATGGCGGTCGTTAGCGCCAGGCCGAGCGGCCCGTCCGGATCGTTCGCCGCCTCCTGCATCACGTCGAGCGTCAGCCGATCGAGCAGGTCGGATGTCGCGTTGTCGTCCAGCACCTCGAAGCGCGCCGCGACGTCGGCTTCGAACGGAAACTGGTGCAGCAGGCTGGTGCAGAAGGCGTGGATGGTCTGCACTTTGAGGCCACCGGGCGTCTCCAGCGCGGTTGCGAACAGCCGCCGCGCCAGCACGCGCTGCGCGGCGGTGACCGGCTTGCCGGTGCTCTCGTTCAAACGCCGGTCGAACGCTGCGTCGTCGAGCGCGATCCATTCCGCCAGTCGTTCGAACACGCGGTTCGCCATGTTGGCGGCAGCCGCCTTGGTATAGGTGATGCAGAGAATCTTCGACGGATCGACGCCTTGCAACAGCAGGTTGATCACCCGCTGCGTCAGCACATGCGTCTTGCCGGAGCCGGCATTGGCGGACACGAACACGGACGTTTCCGGGTCGGCGGCCCTGATCTGTGCGTCGCGGACGGCCTTCGGGATTTCCGGCAGGGTCATGACTGACCCCACAGGTCATATTCGCTCTCGCCTCCGGACGACGCCCACTCCTTGACGCGCGCGAGATGGTCATACTCGCCGTATTGTTTCTTCCACATCGGATGAACGAGCGAACGATAGGGCTCGCCGTTGACGATGAATTTTGTTGCGATCTCGGTCAGTCGCGCGCAGGCAATGTCGGCGTAGGCGTCAGGCGTCTTGTCCTCGAAGTCGACATTCTTCGGCTCGCCGGCTGGTTCACCACCGCGCAGCCGGACATAGGTGACCTCGGCGACAGGGCCGCTCGCAACGCCTTCAAACTCGCCGTGCCGCAGGATTGCCGCTTCCAGCGTCAATTGCGGCGCCATGCCGCTGCGGACCTGCGGGCTGGTCGGCGGCGCGCCCGTTTTATAATCGACGATTACATATCGACCGTCCTGCCGCCGCTCGATCCGATCGGCGCGCGCCGTCAGCGTGAACTTGATCTCGCCGCCAAGCGGAATCTCCAGCCGGCCGTTGATCTCGCCATGAACGGCCTTGAGCAACGGCCGCCGTTCTTTTTCCCAGCCGGCGAACCAGCGGGCGATGCGCTTGAAGCGAGGCCACCAAAACGCCTGCGCCTCCGGATAGTCGGCAAGCGACGTGAAGCTTTCCTTGCCGCGCGCCAGCAATTCGTCTTCAGGTGCCGCGGGCAGCGCGGACGCAAATTTCTTGGTGAAATTTCCAATCGCGTCGTGAATGGCGCTGCCGCGGTCGGCCGCGCCCGGCGCGGCGTCGACCGGATCGAGCGGGACGAGCCGCAGCACATGCTTGGCGTAGATCGTGTAAGGGTCGCGCAGCCAATGCTCGATGTCGGTGACCGACAATTTCGCGGGCCGCGCCTCGGCGGGAATCTTCGGCTCCGGCCGCGGCATGAGCTTCGGCGGTCCTGCTGGCGCGTCGAGCATATGGGCGTAGGCGAGATACGAATCACCCCGTGTTTTGACCGCTTCCCAGCGATCTCCGGCGAGCGCCGCGATGCGCTGCACGAAGCGGGACGCGACCGTCGGCGCGCCGGCCACCTTGGCGGCGCGGCTCAAGATGACCTCGCGGATGCCGAGCGCCTGCGCGAAGTCATGCGCTGCGAGGCCGACGCGGCGCTCGGGTAGATCGAGCCCGAGTGAAAGCCGCATCGGACGGCTCAGCCACGGATCGCTGGGCGTCTCCGGCGGCCAGGTGCCTTCATTCAGGCCGCCGAGCACGACGCGATCGACATGCTGCAAGCGCGCTTCGAGCGGGCCGAGAATGCGGACGCGGACGCCGGGCCGTTCACGGAGGCGCACGACGTGAGCGGCAAGCGCAGCCTGTAAAAAATCCGGATAGTCGCCGGCCGGCAATTCGAGTGCGCTCGCCGCCGGCGTGTCGATCAGTTCGTCGATTGCCAGCTCCAGCTTTTTTCCATCGGCATTAATGAAAGCCCAGGCTTTCTCATCGCCACCGGTTGTGATCGCCTTGAGTGCATCCCGATGCGCTGTTGCGAAGGCCTGAAGGCTGGCGCGCTTATGTGAAAGTGCTTCCAGCGGAGCCAGAGCGGCATGCAGCTTCGCGACGAGGTCATCCGCAAGATCGAGCTGCGCGTCCGACACCAGCTTGCGCGGATCGCGCGAGTGCAGGTCCTTGCGACCGGCGCGGAACGTCTTGAGCGCGTGCGCAAGATTATCGCTGCCGGCCTTCGGCCGCGGGCCGCGCAATACGGCGCGCTCGAGCGCCGCGACCGCGCGTGTATTAGCGCCTTCTGCGGCGCCGAGCCGGCACAAAGGATGCTTGAGCATCGCGAGCAGCGTGACCGGCGCGAGGCCGCCGAGCACGGCTTCGGCGGTCAGCCGCGCAAACAGGCCGGCCGGCGCGTCGGCAAGCGGATCGCCAGCCGAATCGTCGACCGGCACGTTCCAGCGCTCAAGCGCTGCCAGCACGCGGCGCGCCAAGCCACGATCGGGCGTAATGAGCGCCGCGTTTTTCCGCTCGTGCTCCGCCTCACGCAGGGCGACTGCGATCGCCAGCGCTTCATCTTCCGCGTTCGCGGCCTCGATCACGCTGATGCCGGCGAGCGCGCGATCCGTTTGCGTGGAGAATTCCTGGTCGTCCGGGCGCGGCCAACGGTCGGTTGTCGCGGCCGGCCGCAGCGCTTCCGACATGAAGACCTCGCGACCGTCGTCAGGCGCGAGCTGTTTGACGGCGTCACGCGCGATGCCGATCGTCGTCAACAAGCCCTGCATCGCGAACTGCGGATGCCCGGAACACGGCGCGTCTTCGCTCCATGCCGTTTTGGTGCGGGCGAGGCTTTGCCACGACGCATCGTCGAGATGCATGTCGAGGCCGGGCAGCACCACTGCACCATGCGGCAGGTGAGCGATCGTCGCGATCAGCTTCGCGGTGGCCGGCATCGAGCCGGTGGAACCCGCCGCGATCACCGGTGCATCGCTGCGCTTGAGCCGCTCGCTCTCAGCCTCGATCAGGAGATCGCGGCGTTCTGCGGCTTCGATGTTGCCACGGCGCTTGAGCTCGTCAGGCCACTCCTTGCGCAAAATGTCGAGCAGCGCGACCGAGAGCTGCCAGTACTTGTCGTATTCCTCCGGCACCAGGTTATCGAGCGCGTCCCAGCCAACCTGCCGGGTGATCATGTCGTCGATCAGCCGCGCGAGATCGTCGGCCAGCGCCAGCGCCGCAGCCGGCGTGTTGGCGACCAGCGGCGTGCCGGCGGCGCCGCGCACGGCGCCCGACGTCGCCCATTTGTTGACCAGTTCGGTGAGGAGGAGCCGCCGCTCGACGGGCTCGAGCTGCCGCGGCAAAGCCAGCGCGGCTTCGGCGAGGGCGCCGGTGGCGGCTTGGGCAAACACGATTTCGTCCTCGTCGATGTCGCCAAGCGGCACAAGGCGCGGCAGGATCGCCGGTAAACCTTTGGTATGTGAAAGAAATTCCTCGCGGGCGAGGCGGCAGGCGCGGCGGGTCGGCAGGTAAAGCGTGAGCCGCGACAGTGCGAGAGGGTCAATTAACGCATTGAAATCCTTGATTAAATGGCCTGACAGCAGGGCGTGGATCAGGGTGCGCAGGAACGGCGCGGACGCGGGAATATTGAAAACATTGGCGGGCGTTACGGCCATGCCGGAATCATACGCACCCTGTTACGGGGGTCTACGGCCGTTTACGCCGTGGATTTCCGGATTGCCGCCTCGGCGTCGCCGATCGCTTCCGGCGTGCCGACATGCATCCACAATCCGTCGAGCCGCAGTCCGTGCAGGCGGCCGGCAGCGGCTGCGCGATCGAACAACGTGGTCAGCGAGAACTCGCTCTGCGGCGCGCCCTTGAACATCGCCGGAGTCAGGATCGCCGCACCGGCATAGACGAACGGCGCAACGTCGCGCTCCTCGCGTCGAGTCAGCATGCCGTCCGGCGCCATCGTGAAATCGCCGCGCCCGGCATAGCCGACGCTGCCGGCGGCCGGCGCCAGCAGCAGCAGCGCGTCCATCGTGGCTGCATCGAACGCGCTGGCGAGCCGCGTCAGGTTCGGCGTCACGCCCTCGATCCAGATCGAATCCGAATTGACGTGGAAGAAAGGCGCGGCGCCGAGCTGCGGCAGCGCCTTCACCACGCCGCCGCCGGTGCCGAGAATTTGTCCGCGCTCATCGGAGATGATGACGCGCGGTTTCTTGCGTGCCGCGACATGGCGCTCGATCTGTTCGCCGAGGTAGTGGATGTTGACCACCGCAGTCTCGACGCCGGCGTCGGCCAGCCGGTCGAGCATATGATCGAGCAACGCCTTGCCCATGACCTCGACCAGCGGTTTCGGCCGCGTGTCGGTCAAAGGCCGCATCCGGGTGCCGAGCCCGGCGGCCAAAACCATCGCGGTGCGGGGTCTTGTGCTCATCGCGCGTTCGGCGCCGGAACGTGGGCGCTGTACCAGTTTCGCAGTTGTGCCAGCGCCGGATGCGCGAGTGCGCGTTGCAGATAGGTCCATACCCGCGGCAAGTGACGCAAATATTGCGGCTTGCCGTCGCGCCGATCGAGCCGTGCGAAGATGCCGAGAATCTTCGAGGCGCGCTGCGCCGCCAGCGTCGCGTAAAGCTGCGCGAAGTGTCGCGCGTCGAATCCCGGTTCCTTCATCCGCGCCCGCACATAGTGACTGAGCAACGCGACTTCCATCGCTTCCGGTACATCGACGCGCGCATCCTGCAGCAGCGACGCAACATCGTAAGCCGGCGATCCCATCACCGCGTCCTGAAAGTCGAGCAGGCCGACGCGCGCGAGGCCGCTGCGGTTCGGCAGCCACATCAGGTTCGGCGAATGATAGTCGCGCAGCACCCAGGTTCGTGCGCCTTGCTGCACGGGCAGCAACGCCGCGCGCCAGTGTGCGATGTAGGCCTCCCGCACCGCCGGCATCACCGGCGCGCCGAGCCGCGGCAGATACCAGTCGAGCAATAACTCAGTCTCGATCAGCATCGCGTCGATGTCGTAGCGCGGTAATGTGTAATTGATGCCCGGCTCGACAGGCAGCGTGTCCGGCAACGTCTGGCGATGCAGCGCCGCCAATACATCGACGGCGACCGCATAGCGTTCCGAGATCGGTGACGGCGGATTGCCGCCGACGATGAAGTCGTCGCCGAAGTCCTCGATCAGCAGCAGCCCGCGGGCGCGGTTCGCCGCCAGGATCTTCGGCGCCGACAGCCCGCGCTGGCGGAGCGCCTGTGCCAGCGCGATAAACGGCGTCACGTCCTCGGCCAGATGGGCGATCTGGCTGTAAGGCTTGCCGTCGCGGACTGGCGGGCCGTCCGGCCGCCGCGGCGCATTCATCATCAGCACCGTGCGGCCCGCCTGCGTCAGCCGTTCGTAGGCGCGCGTCGAGGCATCGCCCGTCAGTTGCTTGCGGTCCGCTTTTGCATAAGGCGTCGCCGCGAGAAAACGTTCGATCGCGTCAAAGCGCTCGACCCGCGCGGCGACTTCGCCGTGGCCGGCCAGCCGCGCATTGCGATAGTTCGCGCCCTGCGCCGGCACCAGGGTGAAGGCGATGTCGAAGCGGTTGGGCGACAGCACATCGCCGGCGCGATCCGGCCATTCGAGCAGTACCACGGAATTCTCCGCGACGTCATCGACACCAAGCTCGCCAAGCTCGCTCGGTCCGTTCAGCCGGTAAAGATCGGCATGCACCAGCGGGAAGCGCGGCAGCTCATAGCTCTGCATTAATGTAAAAGTCGGGCTCGGAACCTCGATTGCGTCGTTGCCGGCGAGATGGCGGATCAGCGCCCGCGCGAAGGTCGTCTTGCCGGCGCCGAGGTCGCCGGACAGCGTCACCAGGTCGCCGGGCTTCAGCAGCGCGGCCAACGCGGCAGCGAGCGCGCGTGTCGCCGCCTCGTCGGGCAGCGCGATGTCGAAGGCTACAGCAGGCGCAGACATTCTGGCGGTGATATCCGTCGCAAGGAATCGATGGGCGGACTTTACCGGATTGACTGTCGCCGTGGAGGCGGCGCGCCGATTTATGCAGCGCTGCGTTCGGCGGCGAGAGTGAGCGGGAAGACGCAGGTGACGGTGGTGCCGTGGCCGACCGCCGATTCAAGCGTCACGCTGCCGCCGTGCAGCTCGACGAAGGAGCGCACCAGCGACAGGCCGAGCCCGGTGCCGCGGTGCTGTGAGCCCTGCGCGTGAGTCTCGAACCAGTCGAACACCTTCTCCTGCACGTCTTCCGGGATGCCCGGTCCGTGGTCGGTGACCCGGAACACGATGGCGTCCGGCTGCCGCTCGGCGACGAACTCGATGGTCGAATCCGGCGGCGAGAATCCGGCCGCATTGGACAACAGGTTGAACAGCACCTGCCGCACCCGGCTGGCGTCGGCGGTGAAGCTGCCGATGCCGGGCGCCGTCGCGATGTGGAGCACGATGCGATCCTTGACCAGGCGGTCCTGGATGCCTTCCGCCGCGGCTTCCATCGTGCCGCGCACGTCGACCTCGCTGAGGTTCAGCGTCATCGCGCCGGCGTCGATGCTGGCGAGATCGAGAATGTTGTTGATGATGGCGAGCAGCGAATTGGTCGACATGGTGATGTACGACAGGTACTCGCGTTGCCGCGGCGTCAGCGGGCCGAAGGCCGGATCGTTGAGGAAATGCGCGAAGCCGATGATGTTGGTCAGCGGCGAGCGCAGCTCGTAGGAGACGTGGTGGACGAAATCGATCTTGATCTCGTCGGCGGTTTCCAGCGCCTCGTTGCGCTCGCGCAGCGCCTTCTCGACATTGACGCTGTCGCTGATGTCCTGGAACGTCACCATCGTCGCGCCGTCCGGCAGCGGCATGGTTGACCAGTCGATCGCCACGCCGTCGCGCCGCTCGAAGCGGCCGCCGATCGGCTGGCGGCTGTCGATCGCAGTCACCGCGCCGCGCAGCGTCCGCCACATCGCGTTGTCGTCATGCTGCGCCTGGCACCAGGCCGCGACGGCGTCGACATGGGGATGCTCGGCCAGCGCATCGTGGGTCAGCTTCCACATCCGCTCGAAGGTCGGATTGCTCAGGCGGATGCGGCCATCCGAGCCGAACACCGCGACAGCCTCGGACAGATTGTCGAGTGTCTCGCTCTGCACCTTGATCATCGCTTCATAGCGACGTTGCAGATCGAGCCGCTCGGTGACGTCGTCGTAGAGGTAAGTCGCGCCGCCTTGCGCGTGCGGCACGATGACGACGCGCAGCGCGCGGCCGTCGGGCAGGTGCCACATCTGCTCGTTCGCCTCGCCGGAGCGATAAGCGGCGTGGAGTTGCGCCTTCCATTGCTTGAAGTTCTGCTGCTCCGGCAACTTGTTCAGGTCGCGCAGGCGGTCGAGCAGCGCGCTGTCCGACGGCGATTGATCGAGGTATCCGGCATCGAGTTCCCACAGCGAGCGGAACGCGGCGTTATAGAAGGCGAGCTTCTGGTCGGCGGCGAAGATTGCAACGCCGGTGGCGAGCTGGTCGAGAATGCGGCGATGCGCATCGCTCATGCGCGTCAACTCGCTGCGCATCGTCGAGGCGTCGGTGGCGTCCACCGCAATGCCGGCCGAGCCGCGGCCGCAGGTTCCATCGATCACGTCGAAGATGCGGCGCTCCTTGGCGGCGATCGCGGGCAGGCGTCCGGTGAAGCGATTGCCGGCCGCGCGGGCCTTTGCCAGCTCGGTGCGCGCGGTACGGTCGAACATCTCGATGCCGTTGTCGACCGCGTCGCTGGCGTCCTTGGCCTCCACGGCGCGGACATAGGCGGTGTTGACGAAAGTGAGGAGACCGGCCTCGTCGCGCATCCAGACCGGCGCTGGCAGCGCATCGACCAGATCGTGCAGCGCGGCGGTGGTGGCCAGCACATTTTGATAACGCAGCGTCAACTCGGCGAGATCGGCCCGCGTGCCGCTCACTTCGCGCAGGCGAAGCACGGCGCGCCCGGCGATCGCGCGGCCGACCGCTTCGATCGGCTGGCCGTTCGCGCTCTGCAAGGTCATGGTGAAGGCGCGGCCTTGCGAGCGCAGCAGGCTGACGGAATCTTCCAGCTCGCGCGCGATGCTTGGCGCAAGCCATGTTCCAAAGGCCAGCACGCGCTCAGGCCGCTCACCGGGGAGAATAGTGCCGACGTCGCCGATGATGTCCGGCTGATCGCTTGCCGCAGCCCAGGTGACCAGCACCTGATGTTCCGACAACAGTAATGTCTTCAGCCGCTCGGTTTCGTCGCGCAGGGCCGTCATCTCGTCGCGGGCTGCTGCTTCCGCTTCGGCGGCGCGCGCGCGGGTGCGCAGCAGGAGGATGGTGGAGAGCACGGCAAAGCAGATGAGGCCGATGGTCAGCGTCAGCGTCGCCACGTCCTGGCGGCTCATGCTGGCGATCAAAGAGAGCGGCGCATCGAACAGGTTTTGCGGCTCGGCGCGGGCCGGGCTTGCCGAAGCACAAGCGACCGCCGCGGCGAGGAATCCGCCTCGCCGTGGGCCAGAACGCTCGTTCCGCGCCCGGATTTTCTCCGGCATGTCAGCTTAGCCCCTGGAGCGGGAGTGACGTCCGCCGCGCCACTCGCGAATCGCCTGACTTTACCCCCACGAGGACTCCCGCCGAAAGAGTCCAGAGCGTGAACGGAATCGTTAAAGCGCTTGGAAAATCAGGAGGATTCTCGTCGCCGGGCAGAGGCTATGTGGTGCCGGTCGAGCCGAAACCGCCCGTGCCGCGCGGGGTTTCGGCAAGCGTGGCGACCTCCCGCAGCCGGGCATGGGTGACCGGGGCGATCACCATCTGGGCGATCCGCATGCCGCGCGCGATCTCGACCGGCTCCTGGCCGAGATTGACGAGGGCGACTTTGATCTCGCCGCGATAGTCGGCATCGACGGTGCCGGGCGAGTTGAGCACCGTGACGCCCTGCTTGGCGGCGAGGCCGGAGCGCGGCCGCACCTGCGCCTCATGTCCCTCGGGTAGCACGATGGCGATGCCGGTCGGGATCAGTGCGCGCGCGCCGGGTGCGAGCGTGACCGGCGCGTCGACGGCGGCGAGCAGGTCGAGTCCCGCGGCCTGCGCGCTTTGATATTCCGGCAGCGGCAGGTCGCGGCCGTGGGGCAGGCGAGTGATCTGGACCTCGATGTTCATTTCAGTTCTTCCGCGATGCGCGCGATCAATTTTTGCGCGACATCTTCTTTGGTTTGCGGCGGCCAGTTCTCGACACCTTTGGCGCTGACGAGCGAAACCGCGTTGCGGTCACCGCCCATGATGCCGGTTTGCGGCGACACGTCGTTGGCAACGATCCAGTCGCAGCCCTTGCGCGCCAGTTTCGATTTGGCGTTGGCGATCACGTTTTCGGTTTCGGCGGCGAAGCCGACCACAAGCGCCGGACGGTTTTTCTTCAGATGCGCGATGGTGGAGAGGATGTCGGGATTTTCGGTGAGCTCAAGCTCGGGTGTGTGAGCGCCGGGCTTCTTCTTGATTTTCTGTTCGCCGGCATTGGTGACGCGCCAGTCGGCGACCGCGGCGGCAAAGATCGCAACATCGGCGGGCAGCGAAGTCTCGACCGCCTTGAGCATGTTGCGCGCGCTTTCGACCTTGATGACTTTCACGCCGCGCGGATCGGGTACGGTCACAGGCCCGGAAACCAGCGTCACATCGGCTCCAAGCGCGGCCGCGGCCGCGGCGATGGCGTGGCCCTGCTTGCCGGACGAGCGGTTGGCGATATAGCGCACCGGATCGATCGGCTCATGCGTCGGGCCTGATGTCACGAGGACGCGCTTGCCGGTGAGCGGGCCTTGCGGCTTGAGCAGCTCCTCGGCGGCGGCGGCGATCTCCAGCGGCTCCGCCATGCGGCCGAAACCGCGTTCGTTCGCCTCCGCCATTTCGCCTTCGTTCGGCCCGACAGTGAGGATGCCGTCGGCGGTGAGCTGCGCGAGATTGCGCTGCGTGGGCTTGGCATTCCACATTTGCGGGTTCATCGCCGGCGCGATCAGGATTTTCGCGCGTGTCGCCAGCAGCACGGCGGTGGCGAGATCGTCGGCCTGACCATGCGCCATCTTCGCCATCAGGTCGGCGGTGGCCGGCGCGACCACAACGAGATCGGCTTCGCGAGCGAGCCGGATGTGTCCGACATCGAATTCATGCGCGGGGTTGAACAGGTCGGTGAACACCTGCTCGCCGACAATGGCGCCGGCCGAGAGCGGCGTGACAAATTCCTGCGCCGCTTTCGTCAGGATGCAGCGCACGTGGATCTTGCGCTCCTTGAGGCGGCGGATCAGGTCGAGCGATTTGTAGGCGGCGATGCCGCCGCCGATCACCAGCAGGACGCGCGGTATGTCAGGCGCGGGTTGACGCTGCGCGCCCTTGCGCGCCTGCGCCGATTTGCGCTCGGCCGGAGCGGCGTCGCCTTCGGCCGCGTCACGAAGAAGGGTGCGGACCTCGTCTTCCATCGAGCGGCCGTTCTTGGCCGCGCGCAGCCGCAGCCGCTTCTTGGTCGCCTCGTCGAGCTGACGGATGGTAATGCTGGCCACGGCTACTCACTGATTGCACTGCAATCAGTGCAATCATAGCACCAGATAGATCAGAATAGCCAGCAAAACCGCGATGACCCAGAGGGCGACCAGTTGCGGCCGGTCCTGCCGGCGCTCGGCCTGGGCGATCGCCTCGATGGTGTCCGGCGACAGCGCGATGCCGTTGCGGGTGGCGGCGTCGACCTGATCGGCCAGATGGCCGGCGCGGGTGAGGAGGCCCGGCACCTGGGCGAGGAAGCGGCCGATCTCGCCGGCGCCCTCGGCGGCGTCCTCCAGCCGGCCGGCCGGGCCGAGATTGCGTTCGATCCACTCGCGCACCACCGGCTCGGCGGTCTTCCACATGTCGAGCTTCGGGTCGAGCGTGCGGCCGACGCCCTCGACCACCACCATGGTCTTCTGCAGCAGCAGCAACTCGGGCCGAGTCCGCATGTCGAACAGCCCGGTCACCTCGAACAGGAGCTGCAGCAGCTTCGCCATCGAGATATCCTCGGCGGTGCGATTGTGGATCGGCTCGCCGATCGCGCGGATCGCCTGCGCGAAATTCTCGACCGAGTGATGCGGCGGCACGTAGCCGGCGTCGAAGTGAACCTGCGCGACGCGATGATAGTCGCGGGTGATGAAGCCGTAGAGAATCTCGGCGAGGAAGCGGCGCTCTTTCGGGCCGAGCCGTCCCATGATGCCGAAATCGACGGCGACCAGACGGCCGTCCGCGTCGATGAACAGATTGCCGGGATGCATGTCGGCATGGAAGAAGCCGTCGCGCAGCGCATGACGCAGGAAGCTCTGGATCACCTTCTGGCCGAGCAGCGGCAGATCGTGACCGGCCGCCGCGAGCCGCGTGTGATCGTTGAGCGGAATGCCGTCGATCCATTCGAGCGTCAGCACCTCCCGCGCTGTGCGATTCCAGTCGACAGCGGGCACGCGGAAGTCGATATCCTTCCGCGTGTTCTCCGCCATCTCGGAGAGCGCGGCGGCTTCGAGCCGGAAATCCATTTCTATCGCGACCGAGCGCGCCAGCGTGGCGACCACTTCGACGAGCCGCAGGCGCTGTGCTTCGAGCGAACTCGCTTCGGCCTTGCGCGCGGCAAAGAAGAAAGAGTCAAGCTCGCAGCGCAGCCGGCGTTCGACATTCGGCCGCAGCACCTTTACCGCCATTGGCTTACGGCCGTCCGGCGTGTCGATTTCAGCCTTGTGTACCTGCGCGATCGAGGCTGCCGCAACGGACGGCCCAAACGACGCAAACAATGTGCTGACAGGCTGTCCGAACGCCGTCGCCACCGCCGTTTCCGCCTGATCTTGCGGGAACGGCGCCATCTTGTCCTGCAGGCTTTCGAGATCGCGTGCGATCGCCTGGCCGACTACATCGGGACGCGTCGCAAGAAATTGTCCGAGCTTGACGTAAGTCGGGCCGAGCCGCGTCAGCGCCGCCGACAACTTGCCACTGCCACTCTTTGCGCTCGGTCGTTCGATCATGCGGCCGAGGCCGACCAGCATGCGCGCCGGCACCGGCAGCGGCCGCGTATCGACCAGCGACAGCACGCCTTCGCGCGCGAAGACATAACCGGCGCGCGACAGCCGCAGCAGATGGGAGAGACCGAGACTCACAGGCGCCAGCCCGAATGGATCGCCACCACGCCGCCGGTCATCTGCGTGAACGATGCGCGGCGGAAGCCGGCGGCCTCGATCATCGCCACGAACGCCTTCGGCTTGGGAAACTTGCGGATCGACTCGACGAGATACTGATAGGCTGCTCGGTCGCCGGTCACGGCCTGACCGACCGCCGGAATGACATTGAATGAATAAAGCTCGTAGAGCTTGTCGAGCCCCGGCAGGTCGACCGAGGAAAACTCAAGGCACAGGAAACGTCCCCCGGTCTTCAGCACGCGGAAACATTCGGCCAGCGCCACCTCGATGCGCGGCACGTTGCGGATGCCGAACGCGATGGTGACTACGTCGAAGCTCTTGTCGGGAAACGGCAGCGCCTCGGCATTGCCCTGCCTGAACTCGATGACGTCGTCGCGGCCGCGTTCGGCGATTCGTTCGCGGCCGACCGCCAGCATCTCCTCGTTGATGTCGCAGACGATGGCGCGGGTATTTTCGCCGCCGCTCTCGATCACGCGCAGGGCAATATCGCCGGTGCCGCCGGCCAGATCGAGCAGGGCGAAGGGACGGTCGCTTTTCGGCGGATTGACCATGGTCATCAGCGCGTCTTTCCACGCGCGGTGCAGGCCGCCCGACATCAGGTCGTTCATCAGGTCGTAGCGGCGCGC
>DASZXA010000004.1:0-36088 GCA_035546455.1 Pseudolabrys sp. | reverse complement strand
CGGCATCTTCGGCCGCACCGTGCAGCTCACCGACGGTCGCCGTGTGCTCGCCGATGAGAACTACCTGCGCGACTCGATGCTGCTGCCGTCGCGCGACGTCGCGGCCGGATATCCCGACATCATGCCGTCCTTCGAAGGAGTCGTGGACGAAGGCAAGGCCGTGGCGCTGATCGCATGGATGCGCAGCAACCGATGAACTCGCGCGTCTTCCATCCCAAGAGCTATCTACGCGAGGGATTCACGCTTCGCTCGTGGCTCACGACGCGCGACCACAAGCGCATCGCGCTGCTGTACATGATCTCGATCACCGCGTTCTTCTTCCTCGGCGGCGCCGCGGCGACGCTGATTCGCATCGAGCTCGCGACGCCGGCGGGCGACTTCGTCACCGACGAGACTTACAGCAAGCTCTTCACGCTGCACGGCGTGGTGATGGTGTGGTTCTTCCTGATCCCGTCGATTCCGGCGACGCTCGGCAACTTCATCGTCCCGCTGATGATCGGCGCTCGCGACCTCGCCTTCCCGCGCCTCAACCTCGCGAGCTGGTACCTGTTCATGCTCGGCGGAGTTGTCACGCTGTACGCCGTCTTCGTCGGCGGCATCGACACCGGCTGGACCTTCTATACGCCGTTCTCGACGATGTACTCGAACAGTCACGTGGTGCTTGCCGTCACCGGCGTGTTCATCGCCGGCTTCTCCTCGATCCTCACCGGGCTGAACTTCATCGTCTCCATCCATCGGATGCGCGCGCCGGGCCTGACCTGGTACCGGCTGCCGCTGTTCCTGTGGTCGCTCTATGCCACTTCGGTGATCCTGGTGCTGGCGACGCCGGTGCTCGCCATCACGCTGCTGCTGGTCGCACTCGACCGCTTCGCCGAGATCGGCATTTTCGATCCATCGCGCGGCGGCGATCCGATCCTGTTCCAGCATTTGTTCTGGTTCTATTCGCATCCGGCCGTCTACATCATGGTGCTGCCCGGCATGGGCGTCGTCAGCGAGCTGGTGGCTTGCTTCTCGCGCAAGGAGGTGTTCGGCTACCACTTCGTCGCCTGGTCGGCGATCGCGATTGCCGGGGTCGGCTTCTTCGTGTGGGGCCACCACATGTTCGTCAGCGGCCAGTCGCCGTTCGCCGGCCTCGTCTTCTCATTCATGAGCTTCATCGTCGCGGTGCCGTCGGCGATCAAGGTGTTCAACTGGACGGCGACACTGCACAAAGGCTGGATCAGCTACGACGCGCCGATGCTCTACGCGCTCGGCTTCATCGGCCTGTTCACGATCGGAGGCCTGACCGGGCTATTCCTCGCCTGCCTCGCCTATGACGTCTATGTGACCGACACTTATTTCGTGGTGGCGCATTTTCACTACATCATGGTCGGCGGCACGGTGACGGCTTATTTCGGCGGACTGCACTACTGGTGGCCGAAGATCACTGGCCGCATGTATCCGGAATATTGGGCGCGCGGCGCCGCCATCCTGATCTTCTTCGGCTTCAACATGACGTTCTTTCCGCAGTTCATCCTCGGCATCGAGGGCATGCCGCGGCGCTATCACGTCTATCCGCCGGAGTTTCAGGTCTGGCACGTGCTGTCATCGGCCGGGGCGTCGATTCTGGCGATCGCCTATGCGCTGCCGCTGTTTTACCTGACGTGGTCGCTGTTTTTCGGAAAACGGGCGCCCGACAATCCGTGGCGGACGACCGGGCTGGAGTGGCAGACACCGTCGCCGCCGCCGAAGCACAATTTCGAGCGCACGCCCGTGGTCAAGCGCAAGCCGTACGATTTCACAGTCAAAGGCAAGGCGCGTGCGCAAAATGCCTGACACCCGCCTCGCCGAGCAATTCGTCGATCTGCGCCAGCAACACGATGTGGCGGAGCTCGGCATCTGGGTATTTCTCGCGACGGAAGTGCTGTTCTTCGGCGGGCTGATTCTGGCGTATTGCGTTTACCGGAGCATCCAGCCCGCCGGCTTCGCCGAGGCGGCGCATCACACCAAGATCGTCATCGGCGCCGCCAACACCGCGATCCTTATGACCAGCAGCTTCCTCGTCGCCTGGGCCGTCACCATCACCAAGCTCGGTGAGGCACGGTTTGCCGGGCTCCTGCTGTGGGCGGCGGCGCTGCTCGGCCTCGTTTTCATCGGGCTCAAGGGCCTCGAATACACGCTTGAATATCGCGAGCACCTGCTACCCGGCCTCGGCTTCGACTATCCGGGCCAGCACGCCATCGCGGCGCATCTGTTCTTTTCGTTTTATCTCGTCGCGACCGGCCTGCACGCCGTGCATGTCGCGATCGGCATCGCGGTGTTGGCCGTGATCGGCAGGCGCGCGCGGCAGGCTGCCTATTCCGGCGCCTGTCACGCGCCCATGACAGTTGCAGGCCTCTATTGGCACTTCGTCGATCTGGTCTGGGTCTTCCTGTTCGCGCTGATCTACCTGCCGGGACGAAGCGGATGACAGAAACTCGGCGTCCACCCCTTATTCTTGTTGTGGCGTGGCTTGGCCTGCTGGCCTTGCTGTCGTTGACGATATTCGTCGCTTACTTGCCGTTCGGCCTCGCAAACACTGTGGTGGCAATCGTCATCGCCACCATCAAGGGCGCGATGATCGCGGCTATCTTTATGGAACTGCGCCAAAGCCACGGCCTGACACTGGCTTTTGCTGGCGCCGGTTTCTTTTGGCTCGGCATTATGTTGTGGCTCGCCATGGCTGATTACGTCACCAGGCCGAACTTTCCACCGCTCTGACCGAGTGTGGATACGGCGACTTCGATTCGGAGGCAATTTCAAAACCATGGCGCGGCTTCGCCGCGCACCTCAGGGGACGGATTGCTATGCCGCCTTCTTCAGCACCTCGCGACACAATGCGAGATCAGCGACAAACATCTCGTACTGCTTTCGCTTGTCCGCTTCTTCCCTGATGCGCAACAGATAAGATGGGTGGATGGTGGCGATGAAATGGCCGCCAGTCTGCATCGGTAGAAAGCGGCCGCGCACCTTGGAAATCGACAGCGGCTTGCCGGCAATACTGCGCAATGCGGTGGCGCCGAGCGCGACCACGACCTGCGGCTTCACCAGTGCCTTCTCGATATCGAGCCACCAATGGCAGCGATCGATCTCGTGGGCGTTCGGCTTCTTGTGGAGGCGTCGCTTGCCGCGCGGCTCGAACTTGAAGTGCTTGACCGCATTGGTGACGAAAACCTGCTTGCGGTCGATGCCGGCCTCCACGATCGCCTTATCGAGCATGCGACCGGCCGGGCCGACGAATGGCTTGCCGGCGAGGTCTTCCCTGTCACCCGGCTGCTCGCCGACCATCATGATGCGGGCATGCGCCGGGCCTTCGCCGGGCACGACCTGGGAGGCGTTTTTGTAAAGCGGACAGCGCGTGCAGTCGGCTTCCGCCTCGCGCAATGCCTTCAATGATCGAATATTCGGATGATTGTCCATCAACTCAACAATCGATATCTGGCGGTTTTTGGCATCAGGTACCCTCGAGCAATGAGAACCCAGCGCTGCAATGCTAAGCCGCTTTGAATGTTCCTTTGCACCGTATGAGTTGACGGCGAATTTCGATGAACGAACGCGACCAAATATTCTTTCCTGCCCTTCTGAGTGTCTGGAACCCGGCGTTATCACGAGGATTGGTTTGGCTACCGAAGCGGGAAAGTGCGCGGTGCAAACCTTAGTCGGATGGCAGCTTGCCATCCTTCACCAGCCGCTCACGCTCGTCGGCCAACAGACGGTAACGCTTGACTCTCCAGGGTCGGCTGAGGCTTATTAGAACAAACCATGAACAATACTTCCGCATCCGCTGGAAAGCCAGCCACGCTTTGCCGTCTCAAACAGGCGGTGGCGGACCTCGAAGGGCAGAGGGCCAATCTGGGGCTCGAGCACCCCGCGCTGCCGTTTGGCATTGCGGAGATCGACCGGACACTCGGCGGCGGCCTTGCACCATCCAACCTGCATGAGATCGCAGCCAATAACTGGATCGATGTCGGCGCCACGTTTGGATTTACGCTCGCATTGGCGGCGCGCGCACATGACCGGCGCGACGTGCTCTGGATCCAGACCGACTTCGCCGCGCTGGAAAGCGGCAATCTCTATGGCCGCGGTAGCGATGCGTTCGGCTTGCCCGCGCGCACGATGCTTATTCTGAAGACGCCCCGTCCGATTGATGCGCTGCGGGCGATGGAAGAGGCGCTCAGGTGCCGCGCACTCTCCAGCGTGATTTGCGAATTGCCGGATGACGGCCCAGCCGCCGACCTGACCGCAACGCAGCGCCTGACGCTGGCGGCGCGCGAAAGCAGCGCGTTCGGATTTCTGCTGCGTCATCGCTCGTCGCCGCTATCTGTCGTGGCGGACACACGCTGGACAATCTCGGCGGCGGCAAGCCGGCCGGACCGGTTTGGCGGATTGGGTTACGCCGCATTCACAGCGACGCTGCGCAGAAACCGGCGCGGGCCGGAAGGACAATGGACAATCGCGTGGAACCATCATGAGAAAGTCTTCTCGACGTTATCTCTCGATATGGCTCAGGCGGCTTTCGACCGACCGGATCGAGCGCAGCTTGCCTGTACCGGCTGACAAAGCCCGGATCGTCGTCGAGCCGGTGAAGTCTGCTCTGCGAATTTGTGCAATGAATGACGCTGCATCGGCGCTAAACCTCAAACATGGCGCCGCGCTCGCCGATACACGGGCGATGTATCCGTCGATTGTTGTTCATAATGCGGATCGTGCAGCCGACTTAGCCCTACTCGAAGCAATCGCCGATTGGTGCGACCGCTACACGCCGCTGGTCGGACTCGATCCACCCGATGGTTTGATGTTGGACGTCGGCGGCTGCGCCCACCTGTTCGGTGGCGAAGCCGCACTGAAAGATGACGTGGTCACGCGGCTGGCGCGCCAAGGGTTGCAAGCGTGTGCGGGTCTTGCCGATACGCCAGGCTGCGCCTGGGCCATGGCGCGTTATGGCGAGACGTGGGTGGTGCCGCCGGGCGCAACGCGCAATACGTTGCGACCGTTGCCACTGGCTGCGCTGCGGATCGATCCGGAAACAATCGCCACACTGGCGCAGGCCGGGTTGAAATCCATCGCCGATATTGCCGATCGTCCACGCGCCCCGCTGGCAGCGCGGTTTGGACAGAGCCTGTTGCAACGGCTCGACCAGGCGCTCGGCCACGAAGATGAGTCAATTACCCCACGCCAGCCGCTGCCGTCTTATGTCGTCGAGCGGCGATTTGCCGAGCCGATCGTGCTTGAGGACGATATGCTCGGAACCATTGAGCACCTGGCGGAAGAACTCGGCCGCGTGATGGAGCGGCGCGAGAAAGGCGCGCGGCTGTTGCAGGCTGCTTTGTTCCGCACCGACGGCAAGGTGCACCGGATCGAGGTGACCGCCGGCCAGCCGCTACGCGATCCAAAGCGCATTCAGCGGCTGTTTGTCGAACGGCTTGGCGTCATCGGCGACGAATGCGATCCGGGCTTCGGTTATGACGTGATCCGGCTGTCGGCGCTGGCCGTTGAGCACATTGACGCCGTCCAGAGCGGCTTCACCGATGACTATCATGCGAACGAGCTGACCGATCTGATCGACCGGTTGAGCACACGGTTTGGCATGCAACGGCTGACGCGGCAGACGCCATGCAACACGCATATTCCTGAATTTGCTGTCGCGAATATTCCTGCGCAACTCACGCGCCCTGATGACATTGCATTGATCGATCGGGACACACCGCCTCGTCCGCTCCACCTGTTCGCACGGCCTGAACCAATTGAGACGGTCGCCGAAGTGCCAGATGGGCCACCGGCGCGGTTTCGCTGGCGTCATGTCCTGCACGAGGTTGCCGCGGTGGAAGGGCCGGAACGCATCGCGATGGAATGGTGGCGCGATGAAGAGGGGCACGCACTAACGCGCGATTATTTCCGGGTCGAGTCGAGACAAGGCGGGCGCGTCTGGCTCTATCGCGAGGGCTTGTACGGACGCGAGACTCCGACCCCCCGCTGGTTCCTGCACGGCGTGTTTGCGTGAGTGTCGTCCATGTCCGCGTATGCCGAGTTCGCCATTACCAGCAACTTCTCCTTCCTGCGCGGTGCATCCGAGCCGGAAGAGCTGGTCGCGCAGGCAAGGATGCTGGGCCTTTCGGGGCTCGGTTTTGCTGACCGCAATTCGGTCGCGGGTGTGGTGCGCGCGCATGTCGCTGCCGAGGAATTCAAGATCAAGTTCGCGCCCGGCGTCCGGCTGGTGTTTTCCGACGCGACGCCTGACATTCTTGCCTTCCCGCAGGATCGCGCTGCCTGGGGCCGGCTGACGCGGCTGCTGTCGCTGGGCAAGCGCCGCGTCGAAAAGGGCGAATGCCTGCTGAAGCTTGCCGATCTCTTCGACTTCATTGCCGGGCAGAACCTGATCGTGATGCCGCCCACGCAGATCGATTCGCGCGCGCTCGGCCTTTTGCTCGGCCAATTAAAGAGCGCCGCGTCGTCCCGTTCGGTCTGGCTCGGCGCGTCGATGCTTTATCGCGGCGACGATGCGCGCCGGCTGAATCAGTTCACCGAAATTGCACGCGACGCATTTGTTCCGCTGATTGCCACCAACGACGTGCTCTACCATGCGCCGGAACGGCGCACCTTGCAGGATGTCGTCACCTGCATCCGCAACAAGGTCGTTATCGACAGCGCCGGACAATTGCTGGAAGCGAACGCCGAACGTCACCTCAAGCCGCATGAGGAGATGAGCCGCCTGTTCCGGACGATCCCGGACGCAATCGCGGAGACTCAGCGCCTCCTTGCCAAATGCCGTTTCTCGCTCGAGGAACTGCGGGTCACCGAATATCAGGAAGAGAAACGAAGCGGCTTTGCCACGCCGCAGGAAGCTCTTGTTGCGTTCGCTGAAGAAGGCGGAAAACGGCGTTATCCGAATGGCATGCCGGAAAAAGTAAGGCATGCGCTCGACGAAGAGTTGCGCCTGACCGGCGAACTAAACTATGCACCGTTCTTCCTGACCGTGCATGACATCGTCCAGTTCGCCCGCAAGGAGGGCATTCTCTGCCAGGGCCGTGGCTCGGCCGCCAATTCGGTAATTTGCTACTGCCTCGGCATTACCGAAGTCGACCCGAATGCGATCGAACTGCTGTTCGAGCGCTTCGTGTCGGCCGAGCGGCGCGAACCGCCGGACATCGATGTCGATTTCGAGCACGAGCGGCGCGAAGAGGTTATCCAGTACATCTACCGGACCTATACGCGCGAGCGTGCCGGGCTCGCCGCCACGGTGATCTGCTATCGCGGCCGCAGCGCGATCCGGGATGTCGGCAAGGTGTTCGGCCTCTCCGAGGACACCCTGAGCCGGCTGGCCGGCACGATGTGGGGCTGGTCGATGGAGGGCGTGACCGAAGAGCGCGCCCGTCGCGCCGGTTTTGACGCCGGCGACCGGCGGCTGGCCCGCGCCCTGACGCTGGCGCGTGAATTGATCGGCTTTCCCCGCCATCTCTCGCAGCATGTCGGTGGCTTCGTCATTACGCGCTCACGGCTCGACGAAGTCGTGCCGATCGAAAATGCGGCGATGGACGACCGCACCGTGATCGAATGGGAAAAGAACGATCTGGAGGCGCTCGGCCTCCTCAAGGTCGACGTGCTCGCGCTCGGCATGCTGTCGTGCCTGCGGCGCAGTTTCGCATTGCTGGAAGAGACGTACGGTGAGACGCGCACGCTTTCCGACCAGGACGAGGATCCACAAACTTACGCGATGATCCAGCGCGCCGACACGATAGGCGTATTCCAGATCGAAAGCCGCGCGCAGATGTCGATGCTACCGCGGCTCAAGCCGGCAAAATTCTACGACCTGGTCATCGAAGTGGCGATCGTGCGGCCTGGCCCCATTCAGGGCAACATGGTTCATCCTTATCTGCGCCGCCGGCAGAACCCGGAGCCGGTCAGCTATCCTTCTCCTGCATTGAAAGCCATCTTGGAACGAACGCTCGGCGTGCCGCTGTTTCAGGAGCAGGCGATGCGGATCGCCATCGTCGGCGCCGGCTTCGTCCCGGGCGAAGCTGACCGGTTGCGCCGCGCCATGGCGACCTTCAAGCGCATCGGGACGATCGACAGCTTTCGCGAGAAATTCATCGGCGGCATGACCGCGCGAAACTACGATCTCAAATTCGCGACCAGTTGCTGGAATCAGATCGAAGGCTTCGGCTCTTACGGCTTCCCGGAAAGCCATGCCGCGAGCTTCGCCAATCTGGTTTACGCCTCGGCCTGGGTGAAGTGTCACTATCCCGATGTGTTCGCGGCCGCCCTGCTGAACAGTCAGCCGATGGGCTTCTACGCATCCGCCCAGCTTGTGCGCGACGCGGAAGAGCATGGCGTCGAAGTGCGGCCACCGGACATCAATCGCTCGAATTGGGATTGCACGCTGGAAAATGGCGCGATGGCGCGGGATCGCCTGCATCCGCGCCACGCAGGCATGAAAAACGCAGTGCATTCCACATGCACGCTGCGACTTGGCCTACGGCAGGTCAGCGGCTTCTCGGAGGACGATGCGAAGGTGATCGAGGCCGTTCGCGGCGACGGCTTTGACTCGGTGCGCGACCTGTGGCTGCGGACACGGTTGAAACCGGCCTCACTGGAGCGGCTGGCCGCCGCCGATGCGTTCGCTTCGCTTGGCCTCACCCGCCGCGAAGCGCTTTGGGCCGTGAAAGGCTTGCAGCGCGCCGGCGACAAGGACGATCTGCCGCTGCTGGCGCGGGTCGTCACGCCCGAGCTGGAGCCGGATGCGGACTTGCCGCCGATGCCGCCCGGCCGGCAAGTGATCGAGGATTACCGGCACCTGCATCTGTCGCTGCGGGCGCATCCGATATCCTTCATCCGCCCCGACCTCGATCGCCGCGGCATCGTCGCGCATGACAGGCTGCCCGAAATCGCACAAGGCCGGAGCGTGACAGTGGCCGGCCTTGTGCTGGTTCGACAGCGGCCGGGTGAAGGCAAGGCGATCTTCATGACGCTGGAAGACGAAGGCGGCATCGCCAATGTCATCCTCTGGATCCCGACGTTCGAGCGCTACCGGCCAGTCGTGCTCGGCGCGCGGCTAGTCGCCGTGACCGGAAAATTGCAGAACGAATCCGGCGTCATTCATATCGTCGCCGAGCAGATCGAGGACATGACGGCGCTCCTGTCGCGCCTGATGAACGACGAACTGGAAATCGATACACGGGGCAAGAGTCCTGGCCTGCTGCCGAACGTCAAAGGCCATCCGCGCTCCGGCGATGCTTTGGTGACGCTGCTGAAGGACGATTCAGATCTGGAAACCGTCATGCCGAAAGGCAGAAACTTCCACTAGCATCCACAAATCATCGAGAAATGTGCTGAGGGTTTCCGGAATGGCGAGCCGCCAGTCTTTGAAACTGACCCGTAGGTAATCCTACCCTAAGACTCGATTTGAATCTTGGTCGATGGATGCCATGGACCTGGCCAGGTGGCTGCCATCACCGCCGCAGACATTCTCACTGCTAACGCGCCGAAACAAGGTGCCGCCACCGCCGGCATCCCACTCGGAATCTCTGCAAAACGGGAATTTCCCCGACAGCTACGTGGAGACTTTCGGGAATTTCCGGAGTCTAAAGTTCGAATCCGCCGCCCAAGAGACTGAGCCGAGCACAGAAGGCCGCCAACGGCGGCCACAAATCGCAACATACTCGGAAAAATAGCGGAGACCGGACTGGTTGGCTGTGGTTGCAGTCCGTCGCTAACCGGTCTCTCCATTTTTTGATATTGCCCAAATACAAATAGTTTTGGATACGGCGGATTAGTAAAGTCAGCCAAAATCAAAGTCTTTTTGAAAACAATCAAAGAAAAAACAAATAGCTCGTCGGGTAAAATATTCGCGCTATGGTTGAATATATATCGGTCGCGACACCGGTGGATCCGTTCTCTTCCCGGAAGATTCACCTTTGCGTCTGCATCGGCATCACTGCCGAATGAAACGATGCGACGGTTGAAGCCGTTCGGAAGCTTGCTACGGCAAGACTTTCAATTGGATTTTTGAGACATTTTCCAAGCAACTCTGAATGATGCAGCGCAAAACAAGTTTAAGACGCGGTAGCTTCACTCGTTGGTTATATTGCTTCTTATCGATAGATTCAGCGCTCTTTGACGACAAAAAATCCTGTGCCCCACGATAGCAAGGTTGATGGAAATGGGTCGATGGCTTTTGGCGAAGGTTCGAAATTGGTTCATTTTGGTCATCGGGTTAGTTTTCATTGGTGGCGGACTAATAGCGACCTCACTCATCCGCCCTGCACCATCCCCGACGCCCGTTGTTTCTGCCAATCAACAAGGCCCAACGGGCGGTGAAACCCCGGCCCCTGCTACGGAGGCAACAAGAAAGCCCCCCGAGAATCCACCGGCGGCAAAGAACACCGGGCCCTCGACCGCCGGTGCGGCACCGGTACATGCTCATAATGGCGCCGCCTCTCAGCAGAAATTGGCTGCGGAAAGATCACCAGCGGTTGCGCAAGATACAATTCATACCGCTCCGACCCAGCTGCCTCAAGCAGCTCTATCGACAGAGGCTGCCGCCGGAGCGCAGGTCTTCAGGAAATGTCAGGCCTGCCATTCGTTGCAGCCAGGCAAGAATGGCGTCGGGCCGTCTTTGGCCGGCATCGTCGGCAAGAAGGCCGCCAGTGTTCAGGGCTACAATTATTCGTCGGCGATGAAGTCGAGCAATCTGACGTGGGACGCCGCCACGTTGGATGTGTATCTGACCGACCCGCAGAAGACCGTTCCGGGCAACAAGATGCCGTTTCCGGGACTAAAGACCGACAATGAGCGGAATTCGCTAATCGCCTTTCTCAAAGCCAGTAGCGCTCCAGCTGCCGCTGGGCCTCCGCAAGCGGCCGCTTCGTCCCAAGCAGCGGCGTCGGCGCCAGCCGGTACCCCGCCGCAGGCTGCGGCACGGCCGGCGCCCGCGCAGGCCGCGCAGGCCGCGACGAACTACCTTCCCGGCATTCGCTACACCCTGCGCTCCGGCATCGCCGAAGGCCGCATGGTCTTCATCGGCATTGGCGGCACCATCGACGGCCAGGTCAACCCTGTCCTTTCGGCCGCCGAGGGCCAGCTCGTCCAGGTTACTTTGATCAACGGCGAAGGCGCCGAGCATGACATCGTGTTCGACGGTCAGGGACCAGCAGGAAGTTCCCCGCACGTCTTCGGTAAAGGCGCCAGTACCAATATCGCCTTCGTCGCATCGAAAGCGGGCGACTATGTCTATTTCTGCAGCGTGCCCGGTCACCGGCTCGCAGGTATGGAAGGCCAGTTTCTGATCACGCCGCAGCCGCCGCCACAGACCGTGACCGAGGCCGACATCTCGCATTTGGCCTCAGACGTTCCACCACCGATCGGCAAACGTCCGCCGCAGACGGTGCGGGTCGATTTGGTGACAGTTGAACTAGAAGGCCGGCTCGCCGAAGGTACTACGTTCGGGTACTGGACCTTCAATGGAAAGGTGCCGGGCCCGATGCTGCGGGTCCGCGTCGGCGATACGGTAGAAGTTCATCTCAAGAATGCCGACAACAGCGCCATGGTCCATTCCGTCGATTTCCATGCGGCGACCGGTCCAGGCGGCGGCGCTGTTTCGACGCAGACTAATCCAGGTGAAGAGAAGAGCTTCAAGTTCAAGGCGCTGGTCCCGGGCCTTTTTGTCTACCATTGCGCCACGCCGATGGTGGCGCATCACATCGCCAACGGCATGTACGGACTCATTTTAGTCGAGCCCGAGGAAGGCCTGCCCCCTGTCGACCATGAGTTCTACGTGATGCAGGGCGAGATCTACACTGAAGGCGCGTTCGGACAGCACGGCAGCCAGGAGTTCAACGTCGAGAAGCTGCTGAACGAGCGGCCGGAATATTTCGTCTTCAACGGCTCCGTCGGCGCGTTGTCGCGCCTGCATCCGCTCCAGGCCAAAGTCGGCGATACGGTGCGAATCTTCTTCGGGGTGGGCGGGCCGAATTACACCTCGTCCTTTCACGTCATCGGAGAGATCTTCGACAAGGTCTACAATCTGGGAGGCGTGCTGAGCGAACCACTGCGCGGCGTCCAAACGGTGACCGTGCCGGCCGGCGGGGCCGTCATCACCGAATTCAAAGTCGAGGTGCCTGGGAATTACACGCTGGTCGATCACGCCCTAGCGCGAGCGGAACGCGGACTGATCGGGATTCTCCATGTCGAGGGCGCACCGAATCCGGACATCTACGACGGCAAAATGGAGCCGGGATCGGGGCACTGAGGTATCTTCCGGCAAGGCTTTGCCGAAATGGACAAATGTGATGGCGATACACCACGCTAAGGCCGGGGAGATCGTCGACCTGCGCCCTCTCGGAGGCGCGTTGAAAAATGCGACCACGCGGGCCATCGTAAAATCCGATGTGTTTGAGGCCGTCCGCCTAATCGTTCCCGCGGGACGGAAAATCGCTGACCATCAGGTCCCCGGAGCGATCACTTTGCATTGCCTCGAAGGGCGAGTCCGGCTGGGCCTGCCCTATGCGCAGCCAGAGCTCGCCGCCGGCGAATGGATCTACCTGGATGGCGGCACCATGCATTCGGTGACGGGGATCGAGGATTCCTCTCTCCTTCTCACCATCCTTTTCGTTCCCGAATAAATCGAACCGCTGACTTCGCCGGACTTTGCGCCAGCGCAATCTCGGCGGCGCGCGATTGTGGGAGACGTTGTGCGGGGACTACCATGCACAACACCTCATTGGCGATGCTGCAAATATCTGGACTTTTCGGCGGCCTGGACAAGCAGGCCCTGACTGCGGTTCTGGGCGCCGCACAAGCAAAGCGACATGCGCGCGGGTCGAGACTCGTCACGCAGGATGTGCGCGCCGATTCCGTCCATTTCCTCCTGAGTGGCGCGCTCAAGCTAACCGCCACCGACGGCGAAACCGCGATCACGCTGGGCTTCATTCGACCTGGCGCGTCGATCGGCGAGCAGAGCGTGCTCGCCCGAATGCCTTACGTCTTTACCGCAAAGACCATAGCTCAAAGCGAGACTCTCGTCTGGCCGGCGGCGCGATTTGAAGGTTTGACAGGCGATTTTCCTCAAATCGCCACAAACTGCATCGCCCTGGCGATCGCCCGGGAACGCCAGATGCTCCGCCGCATGCGTGCCGGCAACGAAAACGTCGAAAAGCGCATTGCACGGGCGGTCACAGAACTCGCGGCGACAGAAACAGGATGGCAAGAATCTGGAATCGTGATCCCGGCTAGCGGTCGGGATATCGCCCAGTTGAGTAACACAACGGTTTACACTGTGAGCAGGGTGCTGTCGCGATGGAAACGGCGGGAGCTTCTGGCAGGCGGACGTGGCAACTTCCAAATCCTCGACGCGCCTCGTCTGCGGCAGATCATCGACGGGATGGACTGAACTGCAGATGAGCACACAGCGGAGCTAATCCGTGAAGCTTACGATCAAACCCCCGATACGACCATCACTTGCGACCTAGTGGACGGGAGACTTCTTCATCCGTTTCGAACAAAATCCGCTCGGCCGCCCCGTCGAGGTCGTCATATTGTCCTGATCTCAGACACCATATGAATGTACCGAGCGTGACGACGCCGAGTCCGATTGCGATGGGGATCAGATAGAAATAGTCGATCACGCCATGCTCCTTTCCGCCGCCATCGCGGGCGCGGGCGATTCCCGTTGCGTGTATTTTTTGACCGAAGCTGCGGTCCCCAGCCTCAATGAATTCGTCACGACTAGAACCGAGGAGAGCGACATCGCAGCGGCAGCGATCAGCGGCGTGGCCTCGCCAGCGATTGCGATCGGGACCGCGATCGCGTTGTAGATGACGGCGAGCGCGACATTCTGCCGGGTCAGGCGGCCAGCCTGCCGGGCGACGGCGATCGCTCGCGGCACCGCCATCAGGCTCTCTCGCAAAAAGACCAGATCGGCGGCATTGCGTCCGACGTCCGCGGCCGAAGCCGGCGCCATCGACGCGTGCGCGGCCGCCAGCGCCGGCGCATCGTTGAGGCCGTCGCCGACCATCAGCAATTTGCGGCCGCTGGCCGCCGCGAGATATTCAGCCTTGCTGGCGGGAGAAACCCGCGACCGGTGCTGTATTCCGAGCGTCTTCGCCACCTTCCCGACCGCCTGATCGGCGTCGCCGGACAGGATTTCAACCGTAAGGCCCTGGCTGCGCAGTGACCGTATTGCCGCCTGCGAATCCTGGCGCAGCCGATCATCCAATCGGAACGCCGCCAGCAGCCGCCCATCCTTCGTGCATGCAACGCCATCCGCGAGCGCGTGATCGGCAGCAGCCCAGTCGGGACGGCCGAGACGATATTCACTTCCGCCAGCCGAAGCTTCCAGTCCGCAACCGGGAATCTCCCGGACATGACCGAAGCGCATGGCGGCGGGCTCGCCGGCGGTAGCTATCGCCACCGAATAAGGATGCCGGGAATGCGAAGCGATCGCCGCGGCTATCCCGAGAGCGCCGGGATCGAACGTCTGTGCCTTACAAACCGATGGCTTTCCAAGCGTGAGAGTACCGGTCTTGTCGAACACTACCCCGTCGATCTCCGCCAGCCGTTCCAGCGCGGCGCCGTCTCTCACCATGATACCGCTTTCGAACAGGCGCCGCGCAGCCGCGACCTGCACCATCGGCACCGCAAGTCCCAGCGCACAGGGGCACGTGATGATGAGGACGGCGATCGCCACCGTTACCGCGCGATGAAGATCGGCGCCTGCCAGCATCCAGCCGGCGAAGGTGAAAAGCGCGGTCAGATGCACCACCGGCGCGTAGTATCGCGCGACGCGGTCGGCGATGCCGCGGTAGCCCGACCGGCTGGCCTCGGCAGCCGCCATCATCCGCATCATTTCAGCGAGAAACGAATCCGTCGCATGGCTGGATGCCACGACGGTTAGTGCGCCGGTGAGGTTGAGCGTGCCGGCTTGAAGCCGCGTTCCCTCGACTGCCGGCTGCGGCACGCTCTCGCCGGTGACCAGCGAGCAATCGATCTCGGATCGTCCCTCGCTCACGACGGCATCGACCGGCACGCGTTCGCCGGCCGCCAGCAGAACGGACATCCCCGGCTCGATTTCGGCCAGCGGCGTGTAGGCCCGCATGCCGTCCGGCGCCACCACCATTGCGCCGCGCGCGGCAAGCCGCGCCAGTCCCTTGACCGCGACGCGCGCGCGCTCGCGCATCAGATGATCGAGCGTGCGGCCGATCAGCAGAAAAAATAGCAGCATCGTTGCGGCGTCAAAATAAGCGTGGGCGCCGTGGACGATCGTCTCGTACACGCTCAGACCGAACGCCAGCAGAACGCCGATCGAAATCGGAACATCCATGTTGGTACGGCCATGCCGGAGTGCGTTCCACGCGGATGCGAAGAACACGCGCCCCGAATAGGCCAGCGCGGGCAGCGCAATGAGCGCAGATACGGCGTGGAGTATTGTGCGCGAAGAATCCTCCGCACCGGCCCACACACCGATCGACAGCATCATGATATTGCCGGCCGCGAAACCGGCGACGGCGAGCGCGAGGATCAGTTGCCTGAACTGCGCGTCGTGGCGACCGGTGTCAGGGTCGCACAAATTCGCCTCGAAACCGAGCTCCCGCAACGCCTCCAGCAAAGGCGGCGGCGTGCCGAGCCAGCGTACCGCGACGCGCTTGGTCGAAAGATTGACGCGAACGTGTTCGACCCCCGGCAGCCTGCCAAGCTCCTCCTCGATCGTGCGGATGCACGCACCGCAGTGGATCGTCGGCACCGAAATGTCGCTCTGCCGCCGGCCGGCATCCAAGGCGTGGCTGGCGAGCCGCAATTCCTCGCCCGCGGCGGGCGGCGCGAGCGGCTCGATGGGGACGGCGCAACAGCCCATCTCAAGCCTCACGCCCGGGCCGAATGGCGCGATAGGCGTGCCACGTCCCGTGCCCGAGTAAGGGAAATGCGACGATCAAGCCGGTCAGGCCGGTTGCCAGCGACAGCACGAACAGCGAGAGCACGATCGCGCCCCAGACGAGCATCGCCGCCAGATTATGCCAGACATAGGCGACACTGCTGCCCATCGCGGTCAGCGCATCAACACGTTCGTTCAGCAGCATCGGGATCGAGATGGCGCTGACAGCGAACGAGAAGGCCGCGAACAGGGCACCGACCCCTCCCCCGACGCACAGCATCGCCCAGCCGGCCGGCGTGCCGAACAGAACGGGGGCGATATGCTCAAGACCGGAAAATGGCAGCAGCCCAAAGAATAACGCGTACACGATGACCGCGGCGCGCATCCACAATAGCATCAGCAGGCACAGCAGGACGCCGGTGAACAGCACCTGCCCGTTGGACGCCGGCCGGACCAGGATCATCGCACGCAGATTGATCGGAAGGCCGGCGGCGATCCGCCGGCTCTTTTCATAAAGACCGATGGCGAGTAGCGGACCGACCACCATGAAGCCCGCCAGCGCCGGAAGCAGGATGTAGTCGAGACTGAAAGCAAACAGCCCGAACACGATGCCGACCGACACCGCAAACACCAGCAGGCCATATACAAGACTGAGTGAAGGCTTCGTCGTGAAATCCCGCCAGCCGGCGCCCAGCCAGCGGAATGCATCGGCGGCAGACAGGTCACGGGACCAGACCTTCTGTCGCGGAAGAGGTGGCATCAACCTTGGAATGGTAATCATCATCGTTCCCGCTTCTGCACCGCGATCGTCATTTCAGCGAACAGGATGAAACCGCGGCCCGATACTCGCCGCGGTCGGATTGGCTCTGGCGCAAGTGCGGCACGCAGTCCGGCTGCGAAACCGTCGCCACATGGACCAGATGCCAATGGGCGCCAACGAGCACCAGCAGACCCGTTGCGACGAACAGCCAGGCCAGAACGCGAGGCCCCAATTGACCGGCGGCAGGCTTCAAGGGCTTTCTCTCCGCAAGTCGAGCACATAGAGCGTGAGTATTTTCCGATCGAGCGCGGTCAGGCGCTGGTCCCAAGTCGGCATGTGTCCCTGCCGGCCGCCCCAGACCGTCGTGTAGATCGTGTCGAGATCGCCACCGTAGATCCAACTGCGATCCGTCAGGTCGGGAGCGCCGACCTCAGTATTGCCGCTGCCTTTTTCTCCATGACATGACGCGCAATTGGCGGCGAAAATCTTTTTACCTGCTTTGATGGCGGCGGCATCGGCCGGCCGCTTGCCCGCGTCCGCCGTCGAAATCGAGCGGACAAACGCCGCCACGTTCTCGATGTCATTTCTCTGCAGGATCTGGTCACGCCCGAATGCCGGCATCTGCGATGACCGGCTGTCGGGATGCGCCGAATTGACGCCGACGCGGATCGTTTCGAAGATCTGCTCGGCGGTGCCACCCCACAGTCGGGACGGCGTCGTAAGGTCGGGGAAACCTTTCGATCCCCTGGCGCCGGAGCCGTGGCAGGCCGCGCAGTTGTCGCCGAACAGGGTGTGTCCGGTCTCCCTCACGATCTTCATGAGGTCGGGATCGGCGCGAATCGCATCGAAGCTTTCCGTTTCGACGCGCTTCGTCCAGACGGCGCGGTCAATCGCCGCTTGCTGCAAGGATTGCACGACGATCTTCCGCTGATCGATCCCGAGCAGCCCTTTGGTGTAACTCACACCCAATGGCCAGGCGGGCATCAATATCCAGTAGCCGATCGCAAAGAGCGCCGCCGCCACGAGGAAGACATAGACCGCCCGCGGCACCGGAGTGTTCAGCTCCTTGATGCCGTTCCATTCGTGGCCGGTCGTCAGGTAGCCGGTATGCGGGTCACGCTCTTCTACCGCCACGGCCGGTCCTCCTCCTCGCCAAGGATGGACGAAGCAGCCTGTTCGAACTGTTTCCTGTTCGACGGCCAATACACATAGACGAGCACGGCGAGCGACAAGGCCAGCAGATAGAACAGGCCGAACGACTTGGAAAACCAGACGGTAAGTTCGTGCGTGAACTCCATGATGCTATTCTCCGGACGCCGACTTCTGCGCAGCGTCAGTTAGCCGGCCAAGCACCTGCAGATAGGCAACAAGCGCATCCATTTCAGTGAGACGGCCCGGCACACCATCGAATGCGCGAATGGTGGTGGCCTGCCCGTAGCGCTTGAGAACCCCGTCAGCGTTCGACGAATCCGGCGACGCTTGCGCGTATGCGTCGGCCGCGGCGTTGACGATCATCTCCTCGGTGTAGGGGACTCCCACAGCGCGCTGGGCTTTCAGATGGGCGCCGAGATCTTCCGTCTTCAGATCGTTCCGCAACAGCCAAGTGTAGGCAGGCATCACCGATTCCGGCACGACGTTCCGGGGATTATTGAGGTGAACTACGTGCCACTCGTCGGAGTATTTCGCGCCAATCCGCGCGAGATCGGGACCCGTGCGCTTCGAGCCCCACAGCATCGGGTGATCGTATTTGGACTCGACCGCCAACGAGTAGTGGCCGTAGCGCTCGACCTCGTCGCGCAGGGTGCGGATCATCTGCGAATGGCACGCATAACACCCTTCGCGAATATAGATGTTGCGCCCAGCAAGCTCGAGCGGCGTGTAAACCCGCATGTCGGGCGCATCTTCCACAGTCTGATGAATGGTGAAGAGCGGCGCGATTTCCACCATGCCGCCGATGCTGGCCACCGCGATGATCGCGAGAACCAGGCCGACAGCCTTGCGTTCGAGCCGATAATGATAACCGAACATCCTTACTCTCCCGGCTGGAGCGCCGGCCCGCCGGCGAATGACCCCGGCGAGGCGCCTGCAAGCGGCTCGTCAGCGCTCCGCGGCGCGGTGCGTATGGTCATCCAGATATTGTAGAAGCCGATCACCGCGCCGATTAAGAAGAGAAGTCCGCCGACCGCCCGCGCGATGTAATAGGGACGCATCGCCACGAGAGAGTCGACGAACGTGTAAGCGAGCGTGCCGCCCTCGTTATAGGTGCGCCACATCAAGCCCTGGATGATGCCGGAATTCCACATCGCGAAGACGTAGATGACCGTGCCGCCGACCGCGAGCCAGAAGTGCGCTTCGACCAGCTTGGCGGAATACATCGACTCCCGATTCCACAGCCACGGCACCGATGCATAGATCGAGCCGAAGGTGATCATCGCCACCCAGCCCAACGCGCCGGCATGCACGTGCCCGATGGTCCAATCCGTGTAGTGCGAGAGCGAATTGACCGAACGGATCGCCATGAATGACCCTTCGAAAGTGGACAGGCCGTAGAACACCGCCGCGACCATCATGAACCGCAGCACAGCGTCGTCGCGGACACGGTCCCAAGCGCCGTTGAGCGTGAGCAGAGCGTTGCCGGCGGACGCCCAGGACGGGACCAGCAGCATCACCGAGAAGGTCATGCCGAGGGTCTGTACCCACTGCGGCAACGCCGTGTAATGCAGATGGTGCGAGCCGGCCCACATGTAGAAGAATGTGATGCCCCAGAAGCTGATGATCGACATCCGGTAGGAGAAGATCGGGCGACCGGCGCGCTTGGGCAGATAGTAGTACATCATGCCGAGAAAGCCGGCGGTGAGGAAGAACGCGACCGCGTTGTGGCCGTACCACCACTGCGTCATGGCGTCCTGCACGCCCGAAAATAGCGAGTAGCTCTTGGCGCCTCCATACGAAACCGGCACGGCAAGATTGTTGACGATGTGCAGCACCGCCACGACGAGAATGAACGCCATGTAGTACCAGTTGGCGACGTAGATATGCGGCTCCTTGCGGCGCGCTAGCGTGCGCAGGTAGATAGAAAAATAGACGAGCCAGACGACGACGAGCCAGATGTCCGCATACCACTCCGGCTCGGCATATTCTTTCGACTGTGTGATGCCCATCAAGTAGCCGGTGACGGCGAGCACGCAGAAAAGGTTGTAGCCGAATACGACGAACCACGGACTGAGCTGATCCGGCAGGCGCGCGCGCGAAGTGCGCTGCAGGACGTAGAGCGATGTCGCGATCAACGCGTTGCCGCCAAAGCCGAAGATCACAGCCGTGGTGTGGACGGGACGGATGCGTCCGAAGCTCGACCAGCCGGCATCGAACGTGAGGCCGGGATTGACAAGCAGCCAGGCAACCCAGTCTCCGACGAAGAGACCAACAACGACCCAGATCATCGCGAGGATGATCCCGGCCTTGGTCGGCCCGTCGTAGTAGGCCGACAATCGCGACGGCGGCGGATCCGGCAGATAGTAGCCCGAGATCACTCCGAACAGCCCGCCCACCGAGGCAACAAAGACGATCGCGCCGTGAGCCCCGAATGGGTCGCCGTTTCCGGCAGCCGCCATTGCGAGGCCGACGGCCGCCAAGCCAATGAGAATAACCATCGCCACGTGGCGTTCGTTGGCCGTTAGCTGTCCGATCATATTAAAATCGCCCCTTTTAGACTCTCGACCGTAGCAAGGGGCGGCTGAAAATTGTTTGCGCTAGCGCAAAGATTGACGATGCTTTCCCCGTCAAACTGCGCCTATCCACGGCAACCAAGTATCCTTGCATGACAGCTATTCGCCATCCGCGTTGTAAGGCTGCCATCTTGGTCCCCTCTTGTGCATCTTGCTTACATTTCGCTCGATTTCGCGAAATTTGTCTTGCTGGCCGGAATCGGCATCAACGCCGGCCGCCAACTGACGCGCACTCGACTCACACCTGCAGGATGATGAAACGATGCCACCTATTCCCCGCGTGAAGGATTACTCCGGGCCCGCGCTGTTCTCCTACGGGTTTCGACCATTCTTTCTGTTGGGAGCCTGGTATTCAGCTGCGACAATCGCCCTGTGGCTCCCGTTTTTCTACGGAACGCTCTCCATCTCGACGGTCTTTGCTCCGCGCGACTGGCACATTCACGAAATGCTCTATGGCTATCTGGCCTCGGCAGTCGCGGGATTTTTGTTGACGGCTATACCAAACTGGACTGGTCGGTTGCCGCTCCAGGGGCGGCCCCTGATCGGGCTGACGGCAATCTGGATCGCTGGACGCGTCGCGGTCTCCTGCTCTGCCTCGATCGGCTGGGGTGTTTCTGCCGTCATCGACGCGAGTTTTCTGTTTATCCTCGCCGCTGCGGCGGCGCGCGAAATCGCCGCCGGAAAGAACTGGGGGAACATCAAGGTTCTGGTCCCCATCTGCGTGCTCGGCTTCGGCAACGCTGCCTTCCATGTCGAGGCTCACATCTACGGCTCGGCTAAGTACAGCACGCGAATTGGGGTCGCAGCTATGATCGTGCTCATCATGCTGATAGGCGGAAGGATCATTCCGAGCTTCACGCGCAACTGGCTGGTGAAGCAAGACGCCGGCCGCCTGCCGGCTCCGTTCAACCGGTTCGATATAGCGGCCATCGCCGCCAGCGCGGCTTCGCTCGTGCTTTGGATTGTGGAGCCGGCCGGCACGGCAACCGCGGCCACCCTCGCGACCAGCGGCCTCCTCCAGACGGCGAGACTAGCTCGATGGGCGGGCGACCGCACGTGGCGAAATCCGCTGCTGCTAATTCTCCATGTCGGTTACGGCTTCGTGCCAGCCGGTTTTCTGCTGGGCGCGCTGGCCGCGCTCGATGCATCTTTTGGCAGTGCCGCATTCCACGCCTGGATGGTCGGCGCGGCGGGCACAATGACGCTCGCAGTGATGACCCGCGCTAGCTTGGGCCATACAGGTCGAGCGCTCAAAGCGTCACCGGCCACCGTGCTGATCTATTGCGCGGTTCTCGTCGCCGCGCTGTCGCGCATCTGCGCGGCCGTCGAGCCATCATTGGGCCCGATCCTTCTGCCGGTCGCCGCGGTCGCGTGGGTCTGCGCTTTCGCGGGCTTTGGAATTGTCTACCTGCCCCTGCTCGGTGGCGCCAAAGCGAACTGACCCGCCGAGAGCGCCCATCTAGGCCTCGGGCAAGTCCGGCAAGGTATGTCCGCTCGCCAAAGCGTCAGCGAAGGCATGCTGGATGTCGCGGTGGATAGCCTCGTCCTGACGCATCGAAGCCAGCATTTCGCTGAGCTTCGCATCGGGCGAGAGATGCCAATAGTCGATCGCAAAAGTGGGAGCGGCGACATCCGGCTGAACGCCCTCGGCCAGTCTGTCAAGGTATCGCGTATAGCCTTCGATCGCCTGTTCGGAGATATATCCGGCGAGCCGGTGAGCCGTCCGGGGACTGATGAGGTGCAGTAAAAAGTACGAGTTGTAGAAGACGCCTTGGGTCACCAAGATGAGAAAACGCTCCCACCCGCTCGGGTGTGCGATCGCAACGAAGGACATCAGATGGGCGCGCTGGTTTTCGGCTTCGGTCATGAATGTTCTGATCCACCCGTGATCGTCCGTCATCCGACGCAAGCATCGCAGGTGAAGCAACGTCGCCGACACCATCGCAGGCACCGCGGCGACAGTCTCAAGGACTACCACGCGATCTCCGTAGCGTCTTCCGAACAACTTTGACGCGATCCATATCATCGCCGCGACGGCACCGAACGCGAGACGGTCAGAGGACGACACCGGTTCGTGGTGTCTCACCAGATCGGTCTTGTTGACATTGAGCATACCGGGTCGCCTTTGGTGCTCGCGTTCGTTGCCATGCTACTGTGCCGGCGCGCGAGATGCCAGAATAACGGACCCGGCGCTGATTCGATGGAACGGCAGGCAGAACTCGATCTTCAGATTCTCGCGCGGACCGAGCTTTTCCGTGGCGTCGATTCCGTCACGTTGATGGAAGCCCGGGACACGTCCTTCAAGCGGCGATTGTCGACCGGTGAGGTGTTGTTCAATCAGGGCGATTCCTCCTCGAAATTTTACATTGTGATCGTCGGCCGGCTGCGGGCGACGCAGACGACGTCCGACGGCCAGCAGGTCATCATCCGCTACGTCGGCCCCGGAGAATTTGTGGGTTTTACCGCGCTTTCTAGCGGCGCTAACCACCCAGGAACGGCAACCGCGGTCGAAGAGAGCCACCTGATCGGTTGGGATGTTTCCACCATCCGACCCCTGATGGAGAAACATTCCATCATCGCGATCAATGCCCTGTCCGTGCTTGGCGACCGATATCACGAGATGCAAACGCGCTTGCGCGAGATCGCCACTGAACGCGTGGAACAGCGGATCGCGCATGCACTTCTGCGGCTCGCGAAGCACGCCGGCCGCTCCACTCCAACCGGGTTAGAGATCGCAATTCCGTTGTCCCGACAGGATCTCGCCGAAATGTCGGGGACGACGCTTCATACAGTGAGCCGCGTCCTAAGCAACTGGGAAGGATCCGAATTAGTCGACACGGGACGCCGGCGCGTCGTCGTCCGTAATGCATCAGCACTCGAACGAATAGCGGCGACTGAGGCTGCTAAATCCTAGAAGCCTCTGCGCTTTCGGCTCAGTGCGGCTTGGCCTCGATGGAACGCACCAGTCTGAAACCGAGATTGGCCGGCGGCACGCCCACGGCACAGCCACCGGCGCGGGCGTCGCGAACGAAATTGGTCACATAGGCTCGATGCCGACCCTCGACGACGCGGACACCGCAATTCTCTATCGGCTTATCCGGCGCCATACCGTCAGTGCCGATCCTTTGTCGAGTAAAGCAAGTGTCGGTCCATTCCCAGACGGTGCCTGCAACATCAGCCAATCCGAGGGTGTTCATGCCGAAGGTGCCGATCGGCTGCACCGTCCGTTCGACGGCGAGATCGCGCGATGCTTCAGACTCGTATTTCGCCAGCCACCGTTCGCTAAAGCCATCGCCACCCGCCCGCACGGCATCGTCGTTGAAGCGTTCGGCGGCGAAGAAAGCCCATTCCTCATCGGTCGGCAGGCGCCACTCCTGTCCGTTCCTGCCTGAGAACCACCGAGCGTAGGCGATGGCATCCTCCCAACTGACACCGACGATGGGACGATCGGGGGAGCGGCCCGCGCGGCCGTCGGTCGCGCGGCACGCTCCCTCCCGAACGCAGCGGTCATAGTCCCCTGCACTGACTTGCGTCTTCATGACGACGAGGCCCTCGTGGCCCTTCTTAATCAGCGGCGCATTCACTGGTCGACCGTCCCTCGTGAATTCGCCCGCGAGACGATACATCGTCTCGTGCGATGGAATGACGACAGCAAAACCATCCTGTAACGACGAAACTGGTCTATCCGGTATCGAATAGACCGCAGCAACGAAAGGCAGTACGGCCGCTACACACAATTTTGCGACGAGCTTGGTATGCAGAAGAGGCAGCATCGCGGCTTGCTCCGGTTTTCGGAGCGGCGACGTATCGCCGCTCCGCCCTCGACGTCAGTGAGAGTGAGGCACTACCCGACCAAGTTTGTCTCCGGCGCCGATCGGCTCCGGCGCCCGGATCTGTTTCATCAGGTCGTCATCCCATTTACCGTCGATCTTGAAGTGAGCCGTAGCGCCGAGTTCGACCGCTTCGATCAGATTGTGGGTGACGTAGGCGTAGATACCGGGCTCTCGAAAGGTGTAGAGCGCGGCACCCGCGGAACCACCCCGAACAAACCATGTCTCAAGATCTTTCTCTGGACGATTGGCGAACTTGCCGGTCTCCCACACATAGTCGCCATGCCCACCGATCAAATGAGGTCGGCTGTCCCGATTGGCCTGCGAGTGGACAATCAGAACGCGTTCACCGACCTTAGCCTGCAGCGCGTTCTTGCCGGTCAGGGCGCCGACCCGCCCGTTAAAAACCACGTGGCTCGGGATGAGCTTCTTCATGAGGTCCTGCGTCTCGGGATAGGATTCTCCAGCGTTTTCGTAATGCTTGAATTTTCCATTGGCGTCGCGAGGCACGTAAAAATCGTTCTCGCCGATGTAGTAGGCGCGGTCGTAACGTAGCGGTTTCCCCGTCTCGTCCTTCAGTCCGTCGCGGGGCAGCACCATCACCGCGCCGCTCATCCCGGAAACGACATGCCAAGGAATCATCGGCCCGCCCGGCGCGCAGTGGTAAACGAACACGCCTTGACGCGTCGCCTTCCATCGCAGCGTGACCTGCTCGCCAGGATTGACCAATGTTAGTTCAGCACCACCCAACGCCCCGGTCGCCGAATGGAAGTCGATGTTGTGGGCCATCATATTTGTGCTGGGATTGACGAGGGTCAGCTCGACGTAATCGCCTTCATGCACGACCATCATCGGTCCAGGAATCGAGCCATTAAATGTCATGGCGTGGATCTTGGTACCCTCGTCATCGATCTGAACCTCCTTCTCCTGGATGTTCATCTTGAACTGCACAACGCGCGGAGCCTGCTTGGTCGCCTGCTCGTGAGGATGCACTAACGGCGGGGCGACGAGATCGACCTTGACGCGCGCCAAATTCGGCAAGTCATCCGCCAACGCGGGTGACGCGAGCGCGAGCGAAGAAATCGCTGCGAAGAGCATCAGATTTCGGCGAGTCAGCATTTCCGTCTCCGTTCGTTGGTTTCCCGTCTTTCGCCGCTACCCTCCTCCCGGACGTCTGCTCTCTCTTTGCGCCGCGACAAATTCGGTGCCTTTTTCCAGATTGTTTCGGAAAATCCACAGATACCCGAAGGGCAAAATCGCGCGAGTTTGCGCGGGATCAACAACAGACAGCCTAGGACGCCGTAATCAGCTGATACGTCCATGCAGGACGCCAATTGAGGAGCAACGACATGCGCAAATCGACGATCGTCCTAGCCGCTCTCACTGTACTGGGAGCCGTCAATCTCGCGGCCGCCGCCGAGATCGAGGTAAAGATGCTCAACAAGGGAACCGAAGGGTTCATGGTGTTCGAGCCTTCCTTCGTGAAGGCTGAACCCGGGGACACGGTGAAGTTCGTCGCCACCGACAAGGGGCATAACGTGGAGACGATCGCCGGCATGCTTCCCGAAGGCGCCTCCGCCTTCGTCGGAAAGATGGGGCAAGACCTATCGGTGAAGTTCGACAAGCCCGGCGTCTACGGCGTCAAGTGCCCTCCGCACTACGGCATGGGCATGGTGGCGATGGTTGTTGTTGGCATGCCGACCAATCAGGACGCCGCCAAGGCCGTGAATCATCCAGGCAAGGCGAAGCAGGTCTTCACCGCGATGTTCGGGCGGCTGTCTACGCAAGCGGCCGCCAAGTAGAGGAGCATGTCATGACAGCGATCAACCAAGCACCCTATCCGCTCATCGAGTCGGCTATCGACGCAACGATAGACTTCTTCGCTCGCGCGGTGCGGCGTTATCAGGCAGCGCAAGAGTTGAGAAATATCGGCGAGATCGAAATTTCATCGATCGCACGAGACCTCGGTATCAGCCAAACGGAATTGAAATCTCTAGTGACGCACGACGCCGGCTTTCCGAAGCTCTTAAAGCGCATGTTCTCGGCTCTCTGGATCGACGGCCGGGTGGTGCAAGAGGCCAATCCGATTCTCCTCCGCGACATGCAGAAGGTTTGCGCTCTTTGTCAGAACACACGTCGATGCCGCAAAGAACTTGAAGCAGGAAGCGCTGGAGACCACTTTCACGACTACTGCCCCAATTCGCCAAATCTATATGCAGTGTCAAAGTATCGCCGCTTGCCTGACCGGAATGCCAATTCGCGTCACTTGATTTGAAGGGCTTTCATATACAGTCGCTCCCCCCAGACCGACGTGCGGGGCGTCTCGGTTGGAATGCGCCCTTCTCTGCAGCCGTTGGAAATCAACTTCGAAGGCGCTTGTAAGGTCGATACGCCGGTTTCCACATGAAGGCGTCGATGCGCTTCTGAAGCTCGTGATCGCTCATCGCACGCGCCACACCATCGTCTTGGGCCCGGCGCGCGACGCTCTCGGCAACTTTGCGCGATACAACTCTCAGATCGGAAATCGGTGGAAGCAATCGCCCATTGCGATCCTGTCGCGCAGGAGACATCGCTGCAAGCGCCTTGGCGGCCGCCATAAACATTCCATCTGTTACCCGGCTGGCTTCACCGGCCAACACCCCCAGACCGACACCGGGGAAAATGTAAGAGTTATTTGTCTGGTCAGTCGCAATGGTGCGGTCGCCATATTGCACCGGCGGATACGGGCTGCCGGTACCAACAAGCGCTCGGCCTTCGGTCCATTCGATTATCTGCTGAGGAACCGCCTCGCTGCGCGAGGTGGGATTCGACAGCGGAAAAATGATTGGCCGCTCGACATAGCGAGCCATGGTACGAACAATCTCTTCCGTGAAGGCGCCAGCCTGGCCCGACACGCCAATGAGCGTTGTAGGTCTCGCATTTTCGACCACGTCCAGAAGGTCAATTCGGCTGGGATCTTTTAATTTCCAGCTGGTCAGATCGCTACGGGCGCGTACCAAAAATTGCTGGCCGGGATGAAAATCGGTCATTCCTTGGACGAGCAAACCGTTCCGATCGACGGCATAAAATCGCGATCGCACTTCATCCTCGCTCAATCCGTCATCCCTCATTGCCTGCAAGACAAGTTTACAGATGCCACAACCGGCCGAGCCCGCGCCGAACAGGACGATGCGCTGATCTTTCAGAGGCACCCCAGTAACGGTGATGGCTGCCAACAGGGTACCAGCCGCAACGGCCGCTGTTCCCTGGATGTCATCATTAAATGTGCAAAGCTTGTCACGATAGCGATCGATAAGCCGCGCTGAATTCGAGCCAGCAAAATCTTCCCATTGCAAAAGGATATGCGGCCATCGTCGTGTGACCGCTGAAACAAATCGTTCGACAAACGCATCATACTCAGGCCCGCGAACGCGATTGTGCCGCCAGCCTACGTAGAGAGGATCCTGTAATCGCTCCTGGTTGTCGGTGCCGAGATCAAGAAAAATTGGGAGTGTCTGGGTGGGATGAATGCCGGCGCACGCGGTGTAGAGCGACAGCTTGCCGATGGGTATGCCCATGCCGCCGGCGCCCTGATCGCCGAGCCCAAGGATACGCTCCCCATCACTCACCACGATAACGCGTACGTCATCAAGATTAGGACGTGCCAACATGCCATCAATTCGATCGCGGTTTGGATAGCTGATGAATAGACCCCGCGGCTTGCGCCAAATTTCACTGAAACGCTGGCAGCCCTCGCCGACCGTCGGCGTGTAAACTATTGGGAGCAGCTCATCCATGTGAGCGGTCAGGAGGGCGTAAAATAAGGTCTCATTGCTGTCCTGCAGATCGCGAAGGAACGCGTAACGTTCAAAGTTTGTCGCAAAGTTGCGCAATACCTTCAGCCGTCGCGCCATCTGCTCACCGAGTGAGCCGATTGTGGGCGGCAGGAGTCCGTGGAGATTAAACTCGTCTCGTTCGGTCTCGGTAAACGCCGTGCCCTTATTAAATAAGTGGTGGCGAATTAAGTTACCGCCAGAGAGCGCTGTCTCAATTGGACCAGTAAAGTTCGGTACGGCGGGAGGCGCCATAATAATCAATCCGTGTGCCGCATGAGTCTCGGCCCCGCGACTATATCCTGGTAATCGGTAGCGGAGGGGAGCTTCGCGGAACAGCAACAAGACCAAGGTCTTCGCGTGGCCAACGGCGTTGCCGGTCATGTTAAGCTTGATGGCAGCGAATCCGGATCAGGTCATTAGACGGGACAGGATCCCTTCCGCGGCTTCTGTCAGCGTATTTCAGCACTAATCGATTAGTGCTGAAGCACAAGCTCGCATGACAGGTCGGTCGCGCCCCGCGCCGCCGGCGATATTAGCCACCGGGTAACATTCGTTGCAGCACACGATCTCGGCGGCCTAGCCAATGGTAAAGCGCAGCAACGACATGCAACGCGACGAGCCCTAACATTGCATAATTGGCCAAGAGCGCATGGACGTCGCCGGTCCATGCCCATCCTGGCGCTCGAGTCGCCAGCAATTTCGGCCACTCTAAGCCGAACGTGATGATCGGGAAGCCCCGCCAAGATGCGTTTTCCCATCCCAGGACCGGGATCACAAAAAGAAGAAGATAAAGCAACCAGTGGACGATAGTGGCGGTCATCGTTTGCCACGGTGGCACTCCAGCCTCCGGTGCCGGCTCTGCATGGCTAAGTCGCCACAAAAGCCGCAGACAAGCGAAGAAGAGTATGACGATACCCAGCGTGAAATGCAGATTGATCAAGGTTTCGGGCTGCGTATTGCGCCCGATATGAGGCATCGTCCACGCAACAACAAATTGGACTGTTAGTAGAACAACAATCAACCAGTGGAGTGTCTTCGCCGTACCAGTGTACGTGCTGACCCTAACCATGGAAGCCATGCGTTCCTCATGAGATGTTGACGGGAACTGCTGAGAACTCGCGAATAAGACGGTTATTACTCGTACATGAGCATAAAAGCGCAGATCATATTCACCTAGCCGGCTCGTCCCACAACAGCTCCAACGCTCGCTGTCAGCACCATCGCGAAGGCACCCCAGAACAGTACCCTTATAGTAGGTCTGTACGGTTTCGCTCCGCCCGCGTAAGCGCCCGCAAATCCGAGCACAGCTAGTGATAGAAGAGACCCTGTTGCCACGTCAGCGACCAGCCAACTATCTGTGGCCTTCCAAGCTAAGAGCAATGGCGCTGCTGCACCGGCCGTGAAGCTCGCCGCCGATGCAACCGCCGCTTGGATCGGACGCGCCATCGAGAGCTCGGAAATGCCAAGTTCGTCTCTTGCATGAGCGCCCAGAGCATCTTTCGCCATGAGCTGTCGAGCAACTTCGCGTGCAAGATCCAGTTCAAGGCCGCGTTTTGCGTAAATCTGAGCGAGCTCTTCCTTTTCAAGCTCAGGCTGGTCGATGAGCTCACTACGCTCTCGCGTTAAATCAGCATTCTCAGCATCGGATTGTGAGCTAACAGAAATATATTCCCCGGCAGCCATCGATAGGGCGCCCGCGACAGTCCCGGCGATACCTGCCAATAAAACATCACTTTGCGTCGCACTAGCTGAGGCCACACCCAAGACTAAGCTTGACGTAGAAATAATACCGTCATTGGCACCTAAAACGGCAGCTCGAAGCCACCCGATGCGGTCGGTTACATGTCGTTCAATATGCGCGTGTAGGCGACTCATTGATGTGGCCCTTTGCTGTGGCACAATCGGAAAGACATATAGTCAGCGCGTTTCCGTAACCACTAACGTTATCAATTGCTGCCTCGCGATCGCGACGCGTTGCGATAAATCAAAGGTCTCCTCTGCGAAATCTCATAAGTTTTCGTCAGGAGACTTTCATGCACCACAGTTTGTCCCCGAGAGTGAGAAGTCGATTCACCGATACTCATTGGATAAGTCGTGACGGCACGCCAGTTTTCATTCGTCCGATCCGACCGGCAGACGTGGCGCCGCTAAAAGCGCTTTTTCAAAAAGTTAAGCCGGAAGATATGCGGCTGAAGTTCTTCGGCGCTGTGAATATCGACGAAAAAGCTATCGCTCAGCTAACCGGTGCGACCGATTTGGACACGGCCGTGTTCATAGCCGAGCGCTCCGATACAGAAGAGATAGCTGGCTTTGCGAAATGGAGGAAGATTTCGGATGTGGCGGAATTTGCGATACTGGTGAGATCCGATCTCAAAAATCACGGATTTGGCTGGCTTTTGATGCAAGCTATCATCCGATATTCGATTTTTCGGCAAATTCGAGAACTTCGCGGCGACGTTCTCGCTTTCAACGCGAATATGTTGGACATGTGTCGCGAACTTGGATTCGCCGTCACCCCTTCTTCGTCCGACCCGCATTGCATGAGCGTAAAGTTAGATCTTCAAAAGCCATTTCTCGCTTGAAACGATGGATGGAATTGAGGTCGATTACTCGTCAGACATGGAAGAGCGCCCGCGAGGGTCGGGGTCTTGTGCAGCGAAGATGAAGAAAGCCACAACCAGCCCGATAACCAGAGGACTCCACCAAGTCGATAGAAACTCTTGAATTGCTGTAAGAATGCTCATGATGCATTCTCGCGGATTGCGACTTGTCCTGCTTTGACCAAGATCAAAACGTGCAGTTCTGCGATGCGTCTTGCTTACCTGTCGTTTAGATGCGCAGTGAGTCCGCGCCGTGCGATACAACTCCAGATATTTTCTGGCGTATCAGCAAATTCGAAAAGCTCTAAATCACTCGCAGAGATCATGTCTTCGGCGACGAGCTTCTCGAAATTGATCATTTCCTGCCAATATTTCCGGTCATAGAGAACAATTGGTACTGCAGCAGTCTTTTTCGTCTGCTGCAGAGTTAACAGCTCGAATAATTCATCAAGGGTGCCGAAACCTCCCGGAAAGACGACCAACGCATTCGCACGCATCGCTAAATGCATCTTTCGCATAGCGAAGTAGTGAAATTCAAAATTTAACCCGGGAGTGACGTAACGGTTTGCTTTCTGCTCTGCTGGAAGACGAATGTTGAAGCCGATGGTAGCCGCTCCCACTTCATGAGCGCCCCGATTCGCCGCCTCCATGAGCCCCGGCCCGCCTCCGGTAGCAATGACGTTGTCCCGCCACTCGTTTTGGGAGGTGAACGCGCTGCCTCGCATTGACGCTATACGACCGAACGTTCTCGCGTCTTCATACCACGTCAACTGTCTGGCAATTTTCGGATCGGTCGTATTCAGCCGCTGAAACTCCACTATCTCGGGGGAGACACACCTGGATCCGCCAAACACGATGATAGTTGATCGGATTCGACTGTCCCGAAGTAACAGGTCGGCCTTCGAGTATTCCAGCGCAAATCGAATCGACCGCATTTCAGGTCGAAGCAGGAATTCGGTATCGAGCGCCGGCAGAATTGCGCTTCTTGGCTTGGAATCTTTCGCAATCCCAACCTCTGAAATGGCCTCCAATCCCACGGCCGCGTCTGGGCTCTGTTGCATTCTACCAGCCATTCTCATCACCAATGCGACGCGTCCCCAAGGTTAATTCTAACTATCACCAGTGCCCCGGATTGATCGACGTCAAATCTGCCCGGGCTTCCAAGAGCATGGAGATTTACCGGCAACAAAGCCCTTGGCTTTTGATGTCGGTCAAAAGTCGCCGCATAGAGGCGCGTTACGGTGCTCCTCGAACAAGGGAGAACACCATGATCAAGGACGTTGTGGTCAACTTGCCAATCTATGCCAAGAAAGATGTCGTCACACGTTTTGCGTCTTCACTGGCGGGACAGCACGGGGCCCATATTGCGGGGGTTGCTTTCCGATATTTGCCAGTCGCGCCGCCCGATGTCCTTGGTCTGATGGACGCGGCGTTTATCGATGATCAGCAAGCCCAAGCGAAGAAGCTGGCGGAAGATGCGATCGACCGCCTCCGTTTTGAGATCAAGCGCGAGCAGGTTCCTTGGGCATCCAGGATGATCGAATCTACTGTCGACGAGGCTCCACGCAAATTTGCAGAGATCGCCCGCACATTCGATCTAGTGGTGGTCGGTCAGTCCGACCCCGATAACCCGAGCGTCGATGATCTTATCGCCGAAGCGGCATTATTCGAATCAGGGCGCCCTATTCTGCTAGTGCCCTACATTCAGACAGCCCCCCTCAGGACTGACCGGGTCGCCATCTGTTGGGATGGGGGCATGCCTGCGGCCCGCGCAGCTGCTGATGCTCCCTCTCTCATCGAAAAGAACAGTGAAGTCCATCTGATCTCAATTCATGGCGAGCGCGAACTGCCTAAGGAAATCGAGAACGGCGAGATGACGAGCCACTTGGCCCGACATGGGCATACTGTCGACTTGCACAACCTCACGATCGGCAATGGCACGGATGTTACCTCAACCATCCTGAACTTCGTGGCTGACAAAGGCATTCAACTGCTCGTCATGGGCGGATACGGGCATTCGCGCTTGCGGGAGTTTGTTTTAGGTGGAGCTACAAAGGGCATTCTCCAGTCGATGACGGTTCCCACCTTGATGTCTCACTGAAGGTGGCCGCGCCGTGCATGGGTGCGTCCATTTGATTGATGCGTTGGGATGCCTGGGTCGCATCGTAACGGTCGTGTTAATCGCAATCGGCGCTGCCACACCTTCATTTGCTCAGGCAGATGGCCACGCACTCGTTGAAGAGCATTGTGGTTCCTGCCATTCAATCGACTCGGCAGGAACCAGCCCTGTTCGGTTGGCTCCGCCCCTCCGGCGTGCGAGCGAATTCTACGATCTCGACCGACTGGTTGAAATGTTACAGACAGGCGCCCTGTTTGCCCCACACCCTCAGATGCCGCTTTTCAAGTTCGACCGCAGCAGCGCGCGCGCAATGGTGAACTATCTTCGTTCTATCCAACATTGAGTATCTTTGCTTGAAAAGCGAGATAAGGCCTCAACGTTCTGAGACCTGCTATTGCGCGGCGAGACCGACGATCAGCCCGATTGACGTCAGAAGTCCGGCAACTGGCATCCAGAGGGGCGCGCTGAAATGAGGGCCACGGCCATCTCTTAGCCGGATCCGAATTAGTGCCAGATTCACGAGCGCAAAAATTGTCAGTGTTGCCACCGACGTTGCTTCGGCGAGCTGAATAAATGGCACCACCAGGGTTAACAGGAAGATCAGCGCCGCAACGAGGAGGGTTGCCAGAACCGGCGTCGAAGTGTGGTGATGAACGAATCCAAAATGGCGCGGAAGATCGCCCTGTCGCGCCATGCCGTACAACACGCGCGTGGCCATGGTCATTTCGGCCAAAATCGTATTTAGCGTGGCGACGATGGCGATCAGGCCAATAACCGCAGAACTAACGCCGGTGAGCCGCGTAAACACCTCGCTCAGAGGTGCCTCCGACGCCGCAAGTTCGTTAACCGGAATGCTCGTCACCGCGACTGCGACGACCAGCATGTAGAGCACCGTAGTTGCCAAAAGAGTCATGCCCATTGCAATCGGCATAACGCGCTCTGGTGCAATCGTTTCTTCGGCCATGTTTGTGAGATCCTCAAAGCCGATAAATGCAAAGAACGCGAGCACCGTGGCAAATATGATTCCGGGCCAAGATGGTAGACTGTCAGAGGGAATGGAAAACAGCAGGATGTCACTTGGAGAATTGATCAGACCGAAAACCACGATGATGGCAAGTCCGCCAATCTCGATAACGGTAAAAAGGCTTGCCAAGAGGACAGATTCGAGAACGCCCCAAATCGATACTGTTGCTAGAGCAGCGAGGACCAGCATCACAACTACGGATCGCGGCCAGTCGATAAATTGTGCGATGTAACCGCTTGCGCCTAAGGCCACGGTAGCAGATGCCACGACTGCTGTGATGATCATCAAGAAGCCGGTAAGCCTCGAAAGCACCGGAGACCGGAACGCCTGCCGCACGTATGCCGCCTCGCCGGCGGCAACAGGAAACCGGGTGCAGAGCTCGGCATATGAAGCAACGGTGAGCCCCATCACAACGGCCGCGAAGAAAAAGGCCCAGGGAGAATACAAACCAGCATTCGCAGCGACCGGACCGATAAGAACGTAGATGCCGGCTCCGACTGTGACACCGGTGCCATAAAGGACGAGGAGAACTGGCCCCAAACGACGACGCAAAGCTCCCGATCGCGACGTGCGTGCGGACGCTATCGGTTCCGGTTTCGACATCGCGTCAGCGGCGCCCTTTCCGAGGCCAATACCCATGCCCGTCAAAGATCGCTTTCTGCTCGTCCGATAAAGTTGCGTAAAAAGCGTCCAGCGCCGGTCTTACCGTTCTTATCGCGCGCAGCATCATATCCATGCGCTCTTCCATCGCCTTCGCTCGTGAAGGAGCGTCTTTTGTCAACTCACGAGGACAGCTGTCACGGAGAATCTCCGACGCATCTGACGAAGCTTTCTTGAGAGCCGCGAAAGGCTCGCGCTGCGAGTCGTTGAGCTTGAGCGAGCGTTCAAGACGTTCGGTTCTCCAATCCGCAAACCCAGCCGCATAAGGCCCGCACATCCGACCGTAGCCAAAGCCACCCATCATACCGGGACCCATCATTCCCTGGCCCCAGCCGACAAATTCTCTCGCGATGGATTGTGCTTGTACTGTGGTCGTTGCGTAGCAGGTGAGCAGCACAATAACCGCGAGTGGTTTCAGATACCGCGTCATCAGCGCCTCCGTATTTTGATCACTCGTTCGCGGCCGAGTGTTGTGACCGGAACGTTGTTCCCGCGGAACAAAACTTCTCCGCCGTTCCTCCGTTCAGCGGCAGGATGGACGTTCGTGGCATTGCTGCCTTCATCTATCGCAACGAAGTTGCAGGCTATATTCGCGACGTTTACTTTGCGCGAGCGCCGAGACGCTGGACATGCTCTATCCATCCGAGCCGCCGTCGCTCGCTAATCGTTTCTATGGAGCCTATCAGCGTGAGTTTGTTCGGGCTTATGCCGACAAGCTTCAGGATGCTGCGTTGAAAAGCGGCAACACCGTGCGACAGGAACCAAAGACGATAGAGCAAGGCCGGCATCCCCATCGTAACGATCGTGCGAGAACTCCGTCCCCGGAGCCGTCCGTTGAGACCAGGGGCCGATGGTGTGAATGCAAAGCCCGGACGGAACACCTGTTCAAGAAATCCCTTCATCAGAGCGGGCAAAGTTCCGAGCCAAAGCGGAAAGACAAACACGAGATGGTCAGCGGCCTGGATAAGGTTCTGTGCGTGTAGCAACTCACCTGGAGCCATCGGTTGCTGCCACTCGGCTTTTGATCGCAAGCACTCAAAATCAACAGCTGCGATATCGATCATCGTAACTGAGTGCCCCGCCTTTAGGGCCCCATCGCGATATCCCTCGCCTAGGACGCGACAGAAGCGCGTTCTCTCCGTGTCGGGATGGCCCTGTACGATGACAATATTAGCCATCTAGCGCGGCCGAAAAGTTGTGTAGAAATCTACCAACGCAAGGACAACAGAAAACACCACAAAGGGCATTGCGACGGCGATGATGGCAACGACTGTTTCGATCGGCATTGGCACACTCCCTCTTAATTAAGAAAGCATGACCATGGCTGGCCTCACTGCGCCTTGATCTCAATCAAGCAATAGCTGGCTCATTCGAGCGTTTTGAGAAAGTTCACGAAATCGCCGATCTGATCCGACGGCATGAGACTTTGTTGCAGAAAGTGCTGCGATATCAATCATAGAGGAATGTGTTTGGTGCCCAGGGGCGGGATCGAACCACCGACAATGCGATTTTCAATCGCACCGCTGAAACTTTACATAACCTGCGTTATGCGAATCCGGAGTTAAGCGCGAGCTTCCTTAAAGAGCTCGCGCATTTTTACATTCAATGCCTTTGCGAGATGCCACAGCGTAACGATTGTTGGATTACGCTGCCCGGCTTCGAGGCCGCTCACATA
>DASZXA010000003.1:0-4611 GCA_035546455.1 Pseudolabrys sp. | reverse complement strand
TCGAGCGCGGTGGCGACCGCCTTCACGGTGACGCCGCCGCACGCAACCAGCGCCTCGAGGAGCATGTCGCCCGAGCACAATTCCATGCCGGAGCCGCCGGTCGCAGGATGCAACCCGGCGACGGCGAGCGCACGGCCGGTCTCGACCTTGCATGCGATGTTCTGATCGTCGAGCGTGCCCTTGGCCTTCAGCGTGATCATCCCGGCCTTGGGATCGCTCTTGTACTTATCCTTGATCGGCGCCTGCATTGCGCGCAGTGCGGCTGCGTCCATCTTTCTTACTCCGTGTCGGCTCCGGCACTTCGCCGGAATTTAAATAACAACGCTTCGAGAGTTCTATTCCGCGCCCGGCGCAGGGCTGCTTTACGCCGGTGTCAGCACGACGCGGCCGACCACCTTTCCGGCCTTGAGTTCGTTGAGCGCGGCATTGGCGTCTTCCAGCGGACGCTCGTGCAGAGGCACCGACGGAACGCCGGTGCGGCCGACGAGTTCGAGCAATTCCTTCATCTCCGGCAGGCTGCCGACGTAAGAGCCCTGAATCGTCATTGCGCGCATCGGGAAATACGGCGTCGGGATGGTGATGTCGCCGCCGAACAGGCCGACGATGACGACCTTGCCGCCTTTGGTGACCAGCGAATCGACCGCGAGCCGCGCGGTATCCGACGAGCCCACCAGATCGATCACCGCCCAGGCGCCGCCATTGGTCGCCGCCATGATCTGCTTGGCCGCGTCCGGCGCCTTGCCGTCGATCGCGGCAATCGCGCCGGCCTTCTTCGCCGCCTCGCGCTTGACCGGATCGATGTCGACCGCGATGACGCCCTTGCCGCCCATCGCCTTGTGCAGCGAAATCGCCATCAGGCCGAGGCCGCCGGCGCCCATGATGACGACCGGCTCGTCTTTCAGCGTGCTGACCTTCTTCAGCGCGCTGAACACGGTGACGCCCGAACAGGCGAGCGGCGCGGCCTGCACCGGCGTGAGATTGCCGATGTCGAACAAATGACGCGGGTGCGGCACCATCACATGCGTGGCGTAGCCGCCGTCGGTGAAGACACCGAGATTGCGTGGCGTCTTGCACAGATTTTCCTCGCCGCGCTTGCAGACGACGCACTCGCCGCAGCCGATCCACGGATTGGCGAGCATCACCGAACCGATCTTGACGCCTTTCGCATCGGGACCGGCGGCAACGACTTCGCCGACATTTTCGTGGCCCATGGTGAGCGGCAGCTTGATGCCGCGCTCAAGCAACTGGAGGCGCTTGCCGCCACCGAGCTCGTAGTAACCGTCCCAGATGTGAATATCGGAGTGGCAGACGCCGGCCGCTTTCACCTTGAGCAGCACCTGGGTGCCGACCGGCTGCGGGGTCGGCTCCTCGATCATCTGGAGCGGCGCGCCGCACTGGCAAACCTTGAAACTACGCATTGTGACGAACTCCCGGTGTCTCGGCTGTTATTACCGCCACCCTACAAAGACGTGGATGGCCGGGACAAGCCCGGCCATGACGCACCTTATATATGTGCCAAGCCGCCTACCACCACAGCGCAGCGCCGGCTTCGGCCTTCACCTGGCTGTCGTCGATGCGCTTGTCGCGCTCCAGCGAGCGGTCGAGCGCGGCGAGCACGCGGCGCTTGGCGAAGTCGAACGCCGCCGACTGGCGGTCGCGCGGGCGCGGCAGATCGGTGACGATCTCCTCGTAGATGCGGCCGGGGCGCGGGCGCATCACCAGAATGCGGTCGGCGAGCACGATCGCTTCCTCGACGTCGTGAGTGACGAGGACAAGCGTCGGGCGCTCCTCCGACCACAGACTGAGCAGATGGTCCTGAAGATCGGCGCGGGTGAAGGCGTCGAGCGCGGAGAACGGCTCGTCGAGCAGCAGCACCTCCGGCCGCGCCACCAGCGCGCGCGCAATGGCGACGCGCTGCGCCTGCCCGCCGGACAATTCACGCGGCCAGTTGTCCGCCTTGTCGGCGAGGCCGACCCGGGCCAGCGCACGGGCAACGCGTTCCTTGCGCTCGGCGCGCGGACGGCTTTCGAGGCCGAAGCCGACATTACCGGCAACCGAGAGCCACGGCAGCAGCCGCGGCTCCTGGAAGATGATGCCGATCTTCTCCTGCGGCGCAACGATCTCGACGCCGTCGAGCACGACTCGTCCCTGCGTCGGATTGTCGAGGCCGGAAATGGCGCGCAGCAAGGTCGACTTGCCGCAGCCGGAGCCGCCGACCACGGCGAGCACCTCGCCGGGATTGACCTCGACGGTGACGCCGTCGAGGGCGCGCACGCCGTTCGGATAGGTCTTGCTGACGCGGTCGATGCTTAGCATGTCAGCTCTCCGCTCCGCGGGCGCGATCTTCCCAGCGCAGCAGCGGCGCGGTGGCGACCACGATGATCCAATCGCTGATCTTGCCGATGATGGCGAACGCAACGATGGCGGCGACAATTTCCGCCGGCTTGCCGAGTTGTTGACCGTCGATCAACAAATAGCCGAGGCCTTCGGAGGCGCCGAGCAATTCGGCGGCGACCACGAACATCCAGCCGAGCCCGAGACCGGAGCGGAGCGCGATGACGTAGTGCGGCAGCACCGCCGGCAGCAGAATGCGGCGGACCATCGCGGGCGACGACAGGCGGAAGGCGCGGCCGACTTCGACCAATTTGCGGTCGACCGACATGATGGCGCCCATCACGCCCAAATAGACCGGGAAGAACACGCCGACCGCGATCAAAGTAATCTTCGAGGTTTCGAAAATGCCGAACCAGAGAACGAAGATCGGCACCCAGGCGATCGACGGGATCGAGCGCAGCGCCTGCATGGTCGGATCGATCAGGCGGCGGATCAGCGCGGAATAGCCGGCGATGGCGCCGACCACCGTGCCGGTGATGACGCCGATGGCGAAGCCCGCGGCAACGCGGCCGGTCGTCACCAGGATGTGGCGCTGCAACTCACCGGCTTTCCAGAGCTCGGCAAAGGTCGCGAAAATCACCGATGGCGGCGGCACCAGGCGGCCGTTCGACCAGCCGAGATGAACCGCCAATTCCCAACCGGCAGCCAGCAAGACGGGCAGCAGAATGCCGAGACCCAGCCGCGTGAAGCGGCCGAGCCTGGATCGTTTTTTGGCGTCGGCGGCTGCCGGCTCCGCTGTCGCGGTCATTTGCACAAGAGACATTAAAATGCTCGTCGAACGCAACCCTTAAACGCGTGTCCCGGGCGCACCGCAGCACGAATGTGCACGGCGCAGACCCGGGACCCAGCTTTAAACAACCAGGGTCCCGGATCAGCGGTGCACCACTACATGGCGCACCGCATCCGGGACAAAAGTATTAGTTCGTCACCGGCACGTAGTTGTCGGCGACCAGATCGTCGAGCGCCTTTTTCACGTCGACATCGGGCTTGATCAGGCCCGATTTCTGCAAGGCGATGCCGGCCTGCAGGATGGAGTCGCGCTGCTCCGGCCCGATCTTGTTGAAGTTCAGGTCGGTGCGCTGCTTGAGCTGAATATCGGCGATGGCGTCCGACAGCTTGGTCGCCGCCTGGAATGCCTTCTTCTCTTCGGCGTAGTTCGTGATCGAGTACTTGCGGGCCTTCTCGTAGACCGAGAGCACGCGCTTCACCAGATCGGGATGATCCTTGAGGAATTCCTCGCGCACGTTGAGGATGCCCCAGGTGTTTGCCGCCTTGTTGCGGTAGAACAGCCGCGCGCCGTCCTCCACTTCGGACTGCGCCATCATCGGATCGAGACCGGCCCAGGCGTCGACGTCACCGCGGATCAGCGCAGTCTTCCCGTCCGGATGCTGCAACAGCACCGGCACAATGTCCTTCTCGGTGAGGCCGACCGACTGGAGCGCGCGCACGAGGAAGATGTGTGGATCGGTGCCGCGCGTCACGGCGACGCGCTTGCCCTTGAGATCCTCGATCTTCTGGATCTTAGTGTCCTTGCGGGTGACCAGCGCGGTCCACTCCGGCTGCGAGTAGACGTAGATCGACTTGATCGGGTTGCCGTTGATCTTCGACACCAGCGCCGCGGAGCCCGCGGTCGAACCGAAGTCGATCGAGCCGGCGTTGAGGAATTCGAGCGCCTTGTTGGAGCCGAGCGTCTGCACCCAGCGGATGCCAATGCCATCCTTGGCGAACTCCTTCTCGAGGAGGCCTTTCTCCTTCAGGACCATCGACACGGGATTGTAGGTCGCCCAGTCAATATTGATCGTCGTGGGCTTGTCTGCGGCAAACAGCGCCGTCGACGGCAGCAGGCCGACGAACAGCGCCGACGCCAGGATTGAACGGCGGGACAGAACGCGCATCACGCATCTCCTTCGCTTGGCGCCGGGAAGGGCGCCGGTGAACCGGACCAGCTTGCGAGGGGATGTCGGACCCCGCGCTTTAGCTGCATTTGTTAAGCGCCCGCAAGCTGCGTTGCTCAAATCGGCGCTAGGAACATTCTATAAAAGCCCGATAAAATCGGGTCAAACGAATGTTATTGCCTTTTTATCCGCGCAATCAGGAATTTCATTCCTCTAAAACAGGATCGGCCAGCCGGCCGGTTTTCCGCGGCAAGCGGTGACACGGCCGAGCGGCTCCGCTATCCGAACCAGCATGTCGTCCGTCACTTTCGAGCGGGAAAAC
>DASZXA010000002.1:0-68618 GCA_035546455.1 Pseudolabrys sp. | reverse complement strand
ACGAAGATGGAGCAGGCGTTGCGCGAGCGCGACGAGCTCCTGCACCTCGCCGAAACCTCCGCGGGCATCGGCGTGTGGGACATGGACATGACCATGCAGACCGTGCGTGGCACGCCCGAGTTCTTCCGCATCCTCGGCCTGCAGCCGAGCGAGGTGCCGGTGCCGATCGAGACATTGCGGGCGCTGCGCCATCCCGACGACCGCACCGAGGTCGTGAGCAACTTCAAGCACGCGCTGGACAGCGGGCAGGACCAGTACGAGGCCGAATACCGGATCGTGCGGCCGGACGGCGAGGTGCGCTGGGTGTTCGGCCGCGGGCGCATTTTCCGCGACAAGGACGGCACGCCGACGCGCTACAGCGGCGTCGATATCGACATCACGCAGCGCAAGAAATTCGAGGAGCACCTGGCGCTCACGACACGCGAACTGTCGCACCGCACCAAGAACATCCTCGCGGTGGTGCAGGCCATGGCGCACCAGATCGGCCGGCGCTCGCGCAACTTCGCCGATTTCGAGACGCGGCTGCACGGCTGCATCGCCGCGTTGGCGCACTGCCATGACCTCTTGGTCACGACCGATTGGCAGGGCGCGGAGCTGCGCAAGCTCGTGGAGCTGCAGTTGGCGCCGTTCAGCCCCGGCGATCAGCGCATTCGCCTGGAGGGGCCGCCGCTGCTGCTGGTGCCACAGGCGGCGCAGATCATCGGCCTGGCGCTGCACGAGCTTGGCACCAATGCGGTCAAGCATGGCGCGTTGCGTGCGCCGGAAGGGTCCGTGACCATCGACTGGGCGCACGATCCGGCCGAGGGCGGCCTGCGGCTGACCTGGCGCGAACGCAACAAAAGGCCGATCAAGCCGCCGTCGCGCACGGGCTTCGGCCACATCGTGCTGCAGCGCATGGCCTCGGCGATTGACGACAAGGTCTCGCTTCAGTTCCCGCCGGAAGGCGCGCTGTGGACGTTGCGCATCGATCCCAAGCACATTGCGCGCTAGACGCGGGGGCGCGCGCGCCCCACGCCGTTACTCCCGAAACGACGAGCGCTTTTTCTTCTTCACGTCATGCGCGCCGGTGATGCCGGGGTTGAACGAGGGCGGGTCGCTCGCCGGGAAGCTCTCGTCGGAGCTGATGGTGACCTCGTCCTTGCCGGCCTCGATGCGCTCGCGCTCCTTTTCGGCGTGTTGCTTCGGCTTTTCCATGGAACACTCCCAATTGCATGAATTCGCGCGGTTGCGTGCCTCTCGTCCTAGTATCAACGGATAGGAGGCCGCGCCGGTTCCTGCGGCGTTTGGCCAATAACGGCGGGCCTATTCGGCCGCGACCTTGTGCGCGGAGCGCATGTCGGCCTTGACCACCACCTTGATGGCGTCGTCGACGCGCTCGCGCGCATAGCGCAACGCTTCCGGCAGGTCGTCGAGCGCGAAGGTGTGGGTGTGGATCAGGGTGGCGTCGAAGCGCTTCTGCCGCATGAAGGCCTCGGCGCGGTGGGTCGCGCTCCTGCCCTCGCCGCGGATGCCGTAGAGGTAGATGGTGTTGCGCGCGATGTGGCCGAGATCGACCGGCACTTCCTCATGCGGAAAGGCGGCGAGGCAGACTTTGCCGCCGCGGTTGGCCATGTGGACGGCGTCGTTGACGGCGCCGGCCGCCGCCGAGCATTCGACCACGTAATCGACGCCCTTGCCGCCGTTGGCCTTTTTCACTTCGGCGACAACGTCCGGCGTCTTGCGGATATTGACGACCGCGTCGGCGCCGAGCGCCTTGCCGATGGCGAGGCGGTTGTCGCGCGTCCCGGTCAGGATCACCGGCTGGGCGCCGAGCGCCTTGGCGACGGCGACCGTCAGCAGCCCGATCGGCCCGGGCCCGGTGACGCAGACGCTTTCGCCGGCCACCAGTCCGCCAAGCTCGGTGAGCGCATACATGCCGGTGCCGGCGGTGACGACCAATGTCGCCTCCTCGTCGGTCATGGCGTCGGAGATGGCGACCAGCGTGTTGATGTTGTTGACCTGGTACTCGCAGAAGCCGCCGTCGGTGGTGAAGCCGTTGGCGCGGTGGCCCTTGTCGACGTCGCCGTAATTGAGGCCGTAGTTGTGGCACGAGGTGTACATGCCCTCGCGGCAGCGCTTGCACTGGCCGCAGCCGGCGTGGATCTCGACCGAGATGCGCTGGCCGATCCGGTATTCGTCAACACCGGGGCCGAGCGCGACCACGGTGCCCATGTATTCGTGGCCGGGCGTGAAGTTCTTGTTGAACGGCGGGCCGCCTTGAATGATGGCAGGCGGGCCGTGATAGATGACATCGAGATCGGTGGCGCAGATCGCGATGGCGTCGATCCGTACCAGCACTTCGGCCTTCTTCGGCACCGGCACCGGCTTCTCTATCAGCTTCAACTCGCCCGGATTGCCGAGCACCCAGGCCCGCTGCTTGTCGGGCACCGGGAAGTCCTTGCTCGTTTTCACGCCGGGCGGGGAATACATCAGTTCGCGACCAGAGGATTTTGCGACGCGTAACCGAACTCGGCCGACAGGCCGCGCGCGGCTTCGACGACCTGCTCCCGCATGAGCGACAAATGCTTGTCGTCGGCGCGCATGGCCGGCGTCGATGCGCTGATCGAGCCGACGATGCCGCCGGTGTGATCGCGGATCGCGGCGCCGACACAGACGACGCCCGGCAGATATTCTTCGTCGTCCATCGCGTAGCCGGTGCGGCGCACGCCGCTCAACTGCTCGAGCAATCCTTCGAAATCGACGATGGTGTTCTGCGTGAAGCGCTTGAGGCCGGTGCCGACGATGCGGCGCACTTCGTCATCCGGCAGCCAGGCGAGGATCGCCTTGCCGTTCGACTGTGCATGCGGCGCCGGAATCCGGCCGAGCCGGCCGGTCTCGACGCGTACGGCGTGACGCGCTTCGCGCACCGACAAGTTGGCGATGACGTCGCCCTGCAGCGCGGTGAGATGAACGGTTTCACCTGTAACCTGATTGATCGACTCCATGTAGGTCTGCGCGCGGCGCGGCAGATCGACCTGAAGGCAGGCGTGGCCGATGTAGAGAATGCGGCCGCCGAGCGCATAGAGCCGCCGGCCCGGCACCTTGGTGACGAAGTTGCGCTTGATGAGCGTCGCCAGCAGATGATGGCAGGTGGAGATATTGAGCCGCGTGCGGTTCGACAGCTCGGTGAGCGTCGCCTCGCCGCCCATCTCGGCGATCGTCTCGAGCAGCAGCAGGGCGCGGTCCACCGACTGGATGCTGTGGCGGGCGGCCTTGCTGTCGGCGGCTTCGCTTGGCCTCGGCTGAACTTTTGCGTCCATTTTTGTTTCTCTCCCTTTCCGCGCAGAAAACGGGCGGTCCGCCAATGAGTCAAGGGAATTTCGGGATGCGAAAGTCCTTTGACATCCTGAAAACCATAGCCGCCAAAACCTCGACAGAATGCGGCCTCGGCGGATACGGTCGCCCTCCCTCGCCGCCCGCCGAAAGCCCGACCCCCGATGACCGACACCAGCAGCGCCGTCCGCGCTCAATCGATTTTCGCCCCGCTGGTCCTGCTCTGGCTCGCCGGCAATGCGCTGCGGCTCACCATCCTCGCCGTGCCGCCGGTGATCCCGCTGATCCACGACGACCTGCATCTGTCGCAGACACAGGTCGGCATCCTGACCGGACTGCCGTCGCTGCTGTTCGCCTTCGCGGCGGTGCCCGGCTCGCTGCTGATCGCGCGCACCGGCGCGGTCGCGGCGCTGGTGATCGGCCTGCTGCTCAACGCGGCCGGCAGCGCGCTGCGCGGCGCGGTGAACGATGTGCTGTGGCTTTACGCGATGACGATCGCGATGGGCGTCGGTGTCGCCATCATGCAGGTGTCGATGCCGCCGGCGGTGCGCGCCTGGGCACCGCAGAAGATCGGCTTCGCCACCGCCGTCTATACCAACGGGCTGCTGATCGGCGAGACGCTGCCGGTCGCGCTGATGATCCCGTTGACGCTGCCGCTGGTCGGCACCTGGCAATGGGGCTTCGTGTTCTGGAGCGTGCCGGTGGCGATCATCGCCGTGCTGGTGCTGCTGCTGTCGCCGCGCGCAACCGGCACGACCGCCACGCGGCGGCGCTGGTGGCCGGACTGGAACGACTCGCTGATCTGGCGGCTCGGCATCATGCTCGGCACCGTCAACGCGATGTACTTCGGCACCAACGCATTCCTCCCGGACTACCTCACCCACACCGGCGAGCGCGAATGGATCAGCGCGGCGTTGACCGCGCTCAATGTCGGGCAACTGCCCGGCTCGTTCATTCTGCTCGCGGTGGCGCAGCGACTCGAAATGAAGGCGTGGCCGTTCGTGGCCGCCGGCGCGCTATGCCTCGTGGCAATCACCGGCATCGTGCTCGGCTCCGGCATCATGGTGGTGCTCTCCGCCGGGCTGATGGGCTTCGCGGCGGCGTTCATCCTGATCCTGGCGCTGGCGCTGCCGCCGCTGCTCGCGGAACCCGACGACGTGCACCGGGTCACCGCCGCGATGTTCACCCTGAGCTATGGCGTCGCGGTGATCGTGCCGGTGGTGGCCGGGGCGGTCTGGGACCTGACGCAGATTCCAGCTTCAGCCTTCTTGCCGATGGTGGTTTGCTGCATAGTGCTGATCGCGCTGGCGCCGGCGATCGGTCATCTGCGGCGGCGCACGGGCTGAGGACGACCATGCTGCCAATTCCGATCGGGGCGACCGGCATCTACACCCAGAAGGTGATGCCGTCCGACCTCGCCAACCAGTTCAAGGACACCGCGCTGCCGCCGGTGTTCGCGACGCCCATGATGATCCGCGCAATGGAAAACGCCGCGCTCAACGCGGTGCGCGAATTTCTCGAGCGCGGCGAGAGCGCGGTCGGGACGTCAGTGGAGGTCCGGCATCTGGCGGCGACGCCGGCAGGGCATCAGATCACGGCGACCGCGACGGTGACCAAAGTCGACGGCCGCCGCATCTGGTTCGACGTCAGCGCACGCGACGAGACGGAGGAGATCGGCCGCGGCACGCACGAGCGAATGGTGGTCGACCTCAAGCGGCTCGGCAGCCGGCTGGCGCAGAAAGCGCCTGAGCCGCGGGGGTAACGGGGGCATGCGGGGCATGGTCCGGGACCGTGCTCTATTCCTCCTTGAGGCCCAGCGCCAACTCGTTGCCGCTCGCTCCGTAATACCTGAACGGCAAGAACTTGCCCGTCATGCCGAGCTGGACGCGGTCACCCTTCGGGTCGGCCTTGCGCGTGATGTCCATGTCGAAGTCGATCGCCGACATGATGCCGTCGCCAAATTCTTCCTCGATCAGAACTTTCATCGCGGGTCCGTTGACCAGGATGAGCTCATAGAAACGATAGAGCAGCGGATCGGTCGGCGGCATCGGCGTCGCGGTGCCGCGCATCGGCACCTCGTTGAGCATCGTCTGCTCGCTCTTTGAAAGTCCGAACAGCTTGGCAGCCGCAGCCGCCATCGGCTTCGTCATCTTGTGCTGGCCAAGGATTGCACCGGTCACCAGGATCGGCGACATGCCGCCGATCTCGCCGCAGATGTATTTCCAGGTCCAGCCTTTCTCGCGCTTGATGTCGAGAAGCTTTTCCGTGAGCTCTTCGCGCTTCATTCCACCCTCCTCCAATTACGCAAATGTGGTTTCGCGGACCGGCGCGGCCACCTCGCCGCCTTGCTCCGCCGCAGCTTCAAGGACCTGTCCGATCATCACCAAGAGCGGACCCGGCATGTTCGCCAGCGTCAGCTTGGCGGGAAGCTCGCTGATCGACGCGGCGATCGTTTGCTGATCGGGCCGCGTGGCGCGCGCGACGGCGAGCGCCGGCGTTTGCGGATCGAGACCGGCGGCGATGGCACGCTCGACCAGCGCGGCAAGCGTGCGCGCCGGCATGTAGATCGCGGTGGTGGTGGCCGCATCGGCCAGCGCCTTGAGGTCGATGTCGTCCGGCAATTTGCCGTCGCGGGCATGGCCGGTGACGTATTGCAGGCGGCGCGCCGCATGACTACGCCCGGTCAGCGGCAGGCCGAGTTTCGCCGCCGCGCCCTGCGCCGCGGTGATGCCGGGCACGACCTCGACGGCGACGCCGGCACTGCGGCAGGCGGCGAGTTCCTCGCCGGCGCGCGCGAAGATCAGCGGGTCGCCGCCCTTCAAGCGCACCACGCGCTTGCCCTGCTTCGCCAGACTGACCATCAGCGCATTGATGTCTTCCTGCTTGCAGGAGGGACCGAAGCCGGTCTTGCCGACCAGCATCTTGCGGGCTTCGCGGCGGGCGAAGTCGAGCACCTCGGCGGACACCAGATCGTCGAACAGGATCACATCGGCGGATTGCAGCGCGCGGACGGCGCGGAGCGTGAGGAGTTCGGCATCGCCCGGGCCCGCGCCAACGAGCGTGACGGAGCCGTTGTCGGGAGACGGACCGGCAGTGACATCGGCGAGGAAGCGGTCGAAATCGGTTTGCGTCGGGGCGCGCTCCGGCGACTGGATCGCCTGCGCGGTGAAACGCTGCCAGAAGCCGCGGCGGCCGGCGAAGGTGAGCCCGGACGCCTGCACTGCGGCGCGCCAGGTGGAGGCGGCCTTCGCCCACGCGGCAAAGCCTTTCGGCAGCATGGCTTCGAGCTTGGCGCGGATCGCCTGCGCGAACACCGGCGCGGCGCCGTCGGTCGAGACGCCGATCACCAAAGGCGAACGGTTGACGATGGCGCCGAACGAGAAATCGCAGAAGGCGGGCTTGTCGATGACGTTGACGGGGACGCCGGCCGCGCGGGCGGCGGCAGCGAATTTCTTCGCGTCGTCATCATTCTCGAACGTGCCGATCGCCATGGCGGCGCGGCGGAAATCGTCCGGCGTCCATGTGTGCTGGTGATGCACGATGACGCCGCGCGGCGGATCGGCCAGCAGCATCAACATGTCGTCGCTGATCTCGTCGGCGTAAACATCGACCTGCGCGCCGGCGGCGGAGAGCAACTCCGCTTTCCACGCCGCAGCCTGCGTGCCGCCCGCAAGCACGACGCGCTTGCCGTCGAGTGCGTAGAATACGGGCAGTCGGGCCAATGGCTGGAGACGGCCGCGCTTGGTGTCGGTGGGGACTCTAGTAGACATCGGCGCTATATCGCCCCTTGGTCTTGAGTTCGGCGAGCATGGTCGCGGCTGTTTCGGGCGTGCAGCCGCCATGCTCGGCGATGATCGCGATCAGCGCGGCCTCGACATCCTTCGCCATCTTGAGCGCGTCGCCGCAGACATAGACGTAGGCACCGTCGTTGAGCCACGCCCACAGGTCGCGGCCGACCTCGCGCATGCGGTGCTGCACGTAGATTTTCTCGCCGGCGTCGCGCGACCAAGCGAGCGTCAGCCGCGTCAGCAGCCCGGCCGACTTCATCGCGGCGAATTCGTCTTCGTAAAAGAAATCGAAGTCGCGGCGCTGGTGGCCGAAGAACAGCCAGTTCCTGCCGCGCGCCTGCGTCGCCTGCCGCTCCTGCAGGAACGCGCGGAACGGCGCGACGCCGGTGCCGGGGCCGATCATGATGACGGGCTTCGACGGGTCGGCCGGCAGCGCGAAATGCGCGGCCTTCTGCACATAGACGCGGAGCTTGTCGCCAGGCGTTGCGCGGCCGGTGAGGAAGGTCGAGCAGACGCCGAGTCGGGTGCGGCCGGCGACCTCGTAGCGCACCGCATCGACCGTGAGCGAGACGCGGCCGGGATTGGCCTTGAGCGACGACGAGATCGAATAGACGCGCGGCTGCAGCGGATCGAGCGACTCGATGAAGGCTTCCGGGTCCGGCCGCACGCCGGAAAATTTGTGGAGCGCGGCGAGCACGTCGATAGTCGCACTGTCGCCATCGGGATCGCCACCGGAGGCCAGCGCCTTCGCCTTCTGCCGGCGGTCGCCACCGGTGAGATAGGAGAACAACTGGAACAGCATGTCGGGCGCGGGCGACAGCGAGACGCCGTCGGTCAGCACCTCGCGCAACGTGCGGCCGCCGATCGGAAAGTCGCCCGGCGCGCCGAGCGCAGCGATCACCGCGTCGACCAGCGCGGCATCGTTGGCGGGAAAGATGCCGAAGCTGTCACCGACCACATAATCGAGGCCGCTTTCGCCGAGATCGAGCTCGATGTGCCAGGTGTCTTTTTCCGAGCCTTCCTTGTTGAGGCGGCGGCGCGAAACGAGTGTGGCGTAAGCCGGATTGTCGCGCGAGCGGCCGGGCTGCGATTTCGGCGCGACGACGGGCGCCGGCGTTTCGGCCGCGGGCGCACCGCCTTCGAGCTCGGCATAAAGCTGCTTGAGCATGCGGGCGGTTTCCTTGCCGCCCGGCGCGCAGAGATTGAGCCGCGTTTCGGACTTGTCGAACAGCTTGCCCGCATAGTCCTTGCAGTTGTAGCCGCACTGACCGCAGTCCTGCTGCGCCATCGCCGCCATCATGCGGCGCGGCAGCGGCTTGCCTTCGGCAAGCTTCATGCGATCGGCCAGCGGCATCGCGGGGTCGTGCCATGGCGCGCTGTCGTCTTCGTTTGGATTTTGGGGCGCGGACGGCGCGAGGCCGGGGATCAGCTTGGCAGCCTCGTCCGGCGACAACGGCGTCACGCCATTTTCGAGGCCGAACAGGCCCGCGAACAGGCCGTTCAGCCAAGTGCGCTGCTCCGGCGTGAATGGCGCATTGTCCGGCAGGAAATTCGGAATCGGCGGACGCTGGGTGACGCTCATGCCGCTTCCTCCACCATTATCTTGAGCGCATCGATCTCGTGGCGGCGCGCGAAGGTGAGGAAGCTTTCGTCGCGCGACGCACGATGCGCGAGATAGGCCTTGAGCATCTTCTCGACGGTCTGCGGCGCGTCGGCCGCCTTGACGTCGCGATAGATCTCGCGGCCGAGCGCGGCGTCGGAACCAAAGCCGCCGCCGATCAGGATGTGATAGCCCTCGACCGGATCAGCTTCCTCATTCTCCTGCACCTTGCAAGCGATCAGGCCGATCTCCGAAATGAAATGCTGCGCGCAGGAGTGATGGCAGCCGGTGAGATGAATGTTGACCGGCGTGTCGAGCGCGACACGCGTCTCGCACCACTGCGCGATGTTTTCGGCGGTGCCCTTGGTGTCGGCGGCAGCGAACTTGCAGCCGGTATTGCCGGTGCAGGCGACCAGACCGCGGCGGATCGCGTTGGCCTCGATGGCGAGGCCGAGCGCCTCGATCTGCGTTTTCGCCGTGTCGATCTTGTCGAGCGGCACGCCGGAGATGAGCAGGTTCTGCCAGACGGTCAGGCGGATATCGCCATCGCCGCAGGTGCGCGCGACCTCGGCGAGGCCCTTCATCTGCGCGACGGTCAGCTTGCCGACCGGCACGGCGACACCGATCCAGTTGAGGCCAGCCTGCTTCTGCGGGTGGATGCCGATATGCGCGCCACGATCGATCGGCGGGCGCGGCAGCAGCGTATCCGGCGCGGCACGATCGAGCTTGCGGCCGAGCTTGGCCTCGACCAGCTCGAGGAATTTGTCGACGCCGATGCGCTCCAAAACGTATTTCAGCCGGGCCTTGGTGCGGTCGGTGCGGTCGCCAGTGTCGATGAAGGCGCGCACCACGGCATCCGCCACCTTGGTGGCATCGGCGGGCCTGACGATGACGCCGGTGTCGCCGGCAAACGCGCGGTGACCGGTCAGGCCGCCGAGGCAGAGCCGGAACCAGACTCCCGCCTCGGCGCCCGTCCCCTCTTTCACCCCCACCGCCTGAAACCCGATATCGTTGGTGTCCTCGAGCACCGGAATGATGCCGCCGCCGTCGAAGCCGACGTTGAATTTGCGCGGCAGGCCGTAAAGCGAGCGGTCGTTGAGGATGTGGAAGTGCCACTCGCGGGCGTAAGGCCGCGTGTCGAGCAATTCCTGTGCGTCGATGCCGGCAGTCGGCGAGCCGGTGACGTTGCGGATGTTGTCGGCGCCGGAGCCACGCGAGCAGAGGCCGAGGTCTTGAATCGCCTCGAGTAGCGGAACGGCGTTCTTCGCCTCGATCTCACGGATCTGGATGTTGGCGCGCGTGGTGACGTGCGCGTAACCGCCGCCGTAGCGCGCGGCGAGATCGGCGAGGCCCGACAACTGATGCGCGTTGAGGATGCCGTTCGGCATCCTCAGCCGGCACATGAACGAATTCTGGTTCGGCGCGACGTAGAACAGCCCGTAATAGCGCCAGCGGAAATTGTCGGGCGGCTTCGGGTATTCGTTGCGTTCGCCTTGCGCCTTCAGCCGCTCGTAAGCGTCGAACGGATGCTCCTCGCGCTTGAACTTCTCCGGGTCCGACAACTTGCCGCCGGCGGCCAGCACGTTGTTCTGCGCCTTCAGCGCGGCGGCGTCGGGGCCGATGGGCTCCGGCGAAACGCCCGCGCCGGACGCAGGCGCGCCGGCGACGGCTTTCGCCGCGCGGGCGATCTGCATCCCCGCAACGAAGCCTTCCAGGTAACGCTTCTGCTCGGGCTCGAACTCGCCCGTTTCTGTCTTCACCCCGGCATCGGTCATTCGGTACGCACTGGCCTCCTTGCCGGAGAGACAGCAATCGCCATGCCACTCTATAAGAAGCTGAAAGTGCTGGTGTTTTCGTCCCGCACCGCGAGCTCTGCCCGCTAATCATGCAGCTCGGCTGACTTTTTGTGCATCGCAAAACAAACGGGCACCGCGACTGCCGCGCCGAGCAGCAGATGCAGATTCAAAAAGCGGCGCGGCGGCGCGGGCTTCATCTCGAAAAGACGAAGTCTCGCGTGCGGCCTGGGGATTGGCACGGCGATTGCTCAAGCACAGGAGCGTGCCGGTTTTTGCAACGATGCTCAGGAGGTCCCGTGTCGTATCTCGTTCCCTCGGAATTCGTCACCAAGATGGTCGACGCAGGCGAATCCAAGATTTTCATGTCGACCCGCGACACGGTGGTCCGCGCTTACATGGCCGGCGCCATTCTCGCGCTCGCCGCCTGGTTCGCCATCACCATCAACGTCGCCACCGGACAGCCGATCATCGGAGCGGTGCTGTTTCCCGTCGGCTTCATCATGCTCATTCTGCTGGGCTTCGACCTGCTGACCGGCGTGTTCGTGCTCACTCCGCTCGCCTGGCTCGACAAAAGACCCGGCGTGACCATTCCCGGCATCCTGCGTAACTGGGGCCTCGTCTTCCTCGGCAACTTCGCCGGTGCGCTGACAACCGCGTTCTTCATGGCCTTCGTGACAACCTTCGGCTTCACGCAGGCGCCCGACAAAGTCGGTACCGTGATCGGCAATATCGGTGAAGCGCGCACGCTCGGTTACGCCTCACACGGCGCCATCGGCATGCTGACGCTGTTCATGCGGGGCATGCTCTGCAACTGGATGGTCTCGACCGGCGTGGTCGGCGCGATGATCTCGACCACCGTGCCGGGCAAGGTGATCGCGATGTGGATGCCGATCATGGTGTTCTTCTACATGGTGTTCGAGCATTCGGTCGTAAACATGTTCCTGTTCCCGGCCGGACTGATGCTGCACGCGCCGTTCTCGATCCTCGATTATTTCATCTGGAACGAGATTCCGACCGTGCTGGGCAATCTGGTCGGTGGCCTGTCTTTCACCGGACTGACGCTCTACGCCACCCATATGAAGACCGCGCCAAAGCGCCCTGCCCTCAAGCGAGTCGCCTAAGCGACTTGGTGCTACTGTGGAGCCTCAGCCTTCTGGTTGAGGCTCCCATTTTTTGAAGTCCGGGATGTCAGGCCAGCTCGCGATATCGATCGGGCAGTACTCCGACAAAGGACGCAAGGAAATCAACCAGGATTTCCACGGCGCCCTGATTCCGGCGGAACCGCTGTTGAGCCTCAAGGGCGTCGCCATCGTGCTCGCCGACGGCATCAGCAGCAGCGATGTCAGCCACATTGCCAGCGAATCCGCCGTCAAAAGCTTCCTCACCGACTATTACTGCACATCCGAGACATGGTCGGTGAAGATGTCGGCACAGCGCGTCATCGTCGCCACCAATTCGTGGCTGCACGCGCAAACCCGGCAGGGCCGGTTTCCCTACGAACGCGACCGCGGTTATGTCTGCACGTTGAGCGCGATGGTCGTCCGCGCAACCACCGCACATCTCTTCCACATCGGCGACGCGCGTGTCTGCCGGGTGACGGACAAGGGCCTGGAGCAACTCACCGAGGATCACCGCGTCGTCGTGTCGTCGGAGCAGAGCTATCTCGGCCGCGCGCTTGGCGTGAAGCAACAGGTCGAGATCGACTATCGCGCCATCCCGCTCCAGACGGGCGACATTTTCATGCTGGCGACGGACGGCGCATATGAGTATGTCGCAGCGCAATTCGTCGCCTTTACGGCACGGCGCTTCAGCGGCGATCTCGACGCAGCCGCGCGGGCCATCGGCGAGGAAGCCTACCGTCACGGCAGCACCGACAACATCACGGTGCAACTCGTGCGGATCGACGGGCTGCCGGACAGCGAGGCGGGCGACGTCATCAGCCAGGCGGGCGCCGATCTGCCGCTGCCGCCGCTGCTCGAAGCCCGGATGGAATTCGATGGTTACAGGATCGTCCGTGAAATCCACGCCAGCAGCCGCAGCCACATTTACCTCGCGATCGACAGCACCGATGGCGCGACGGTGGCGCTCAAGACGCCCTCAATCGACCTTGCAGGCGACCCGGCCTACCTGCGGCGCTTCCGGATGGAGGAATGGGTGGCGCGGCGGATCGACAGCCCGCATGTCCTCAAGCCTCGCATCTGGTCGCGGCGGCGCAATTATCTCTATATCGCCAACGAATTCATCGAAGGCCAGACACTGACGCAGTGGATGATCGACAACCCGAATCCGGCGCTCGAAACGGTGCGCGATATCGTCGAGCAGGTCGCCAATGGGCTTCAGGCATTTCACCGTCTGGAGATGATCCACCAGGACTTGCGGCCCGAGAACATCATGATCGACCGCACCGGCACGGTGAAAATCATCGACTTCGGCGCCACCAGCATCGCCGGCATCAGCGACGATCAGCCGCTCGAAATCCTCGGCACCGCGCAATATTCCGCGCCGGAGTATTTCATCGGCGATGGCGGCTCGTCGCGTTCCGACATCTTCTCGCTCGGCGTAATCACCTATCAGATGCTGACCGGGCGGCTGCCTTACGGCGCGGCGGTCGCCAAGACGCGAACAAAAGCCCAGCAGCGCAAGCTAAGATACAAATCGACGCTCGACGACGAGCGCGAGATTCCAAACTGGGTGGACGGCGCGCTGCGCAAGGCGGTCGAACCCGATCCGAACCGGCGCTACGCCGAACTGTCCGAGTTCGTGTTCGACCTGCGCAACCCCAACTCCAGCTTCGATGCCTCGCCGCCGGCGCTGATGGAGCGCAACCCGCAGCTGTTCTGGCAATGCATGACGGCTGCGCTGGCGCTCGCCGTGCTGTTCCTGCTCGCGATGCGCTGACGATCAACGATTGTTCTTTTTCCGCCAGGCTTCGAAATCGATGGTGGTCTGCGGATCGGTGGCCGGATAGAGGCCGATGATCGTGCGGCCGGCCAGCACCTGCTCGGTGACGAAATCCTCGAACGCCGTCATCTCGAAGGTCTCGTTGGCGATCTCGTCGGCGATATTGGCCGGGATCACCACCACGCCCTCGCCGTCACCGACGACGACATCGCCGGGCCACACCGGCGCGTCGCCGCAGCCGATCGGCACGTTGATGTCGACCGCCTGATGCAGCGTCAGGTTGGTCGGGGCGGCCGGACGGTTGTGATAGGTCGGGATGTTGAGCTTGGCGATCTCCGGCGCGTCGCGGAAGCCGCCATCGGTGACGACACCCGCGACGCCGCGCACCATCATGCGCGACACCAGGATCGAGCCGGCGGACGCGGCGCGGGGATCCTGCTGGCTGTCGATCACCATGATCGCGCCGGGCGGGCATTCCTCGACCGCCTTGCGCTGCGGGTGATTGCGATCCTGGAACACCGTGATCGGGTTGAGGTCCTCGCGGGCCGGGATGTAGCGCAGCGTGAAAGCCTCGCCGACCATGTTGCCGAGCGACGGGTTGAGCGGATGCACGTCCTGAATCATCTGCCGCCGCAGCCCGCGCTTGAACAGCGCGGTGGTGATGGTGGCGGTGCTCACGCCCTTGAGCTTCTCACGCGTTGCGTCACTCAGCTTGGCCATAATCCCTCCCGAAGTTTCGCCGCCATCCTACAGGTTCACGATGGCGGGCCGCATCAATCGATTTTTTGCGGCCAATATGCAAGTGTGCGGGCCTCGCGCAAGGAGACTTCCATGCAGCTTGGGATCGTCGGCCTCGGCCGGATGGGCGGAAATATTGCGCGACGGCTGGCGCGGGCCGGCCACCAATGCGTCGTGTTCGACCGCGACCCGGCCGCGGTGAAAGCACTGGCGGACAAGGGGATCAGCGCCGCCGACGCCCTGCCCGCGCTGGTCAAGCAACTCGCCAAGCCGCGCGCGATCTGGCTGATGCTTCCGGCCGGCGACGTGACCGAGCAGGCGATTAAAGACCTGACGGGGGTGCTGGAGGCCGGCGACATCATCATCGACGGCGGCAACACCTTCTACAAAGACGACGTCCGCCGGGCGAACGAGCTGAAGGCCAAGGGGCTGCACTACATCGACTGCGGCACCAGCGGCGGCGTGTGGGGCCTCGAGCGCGGCTATTGCCTGATGATCGGCGGCGACAAGGCCGCGGTCGACCGGTTGGAGCCGATCTTCAAGGCGCTGGCGCCCGGCGAAGGCGACATCGACAAAACACCGGGGCGCCAGAGCCGCGATCCGCGCGCCGTGCATGGCTATCTGCATTGCGGCCCCGCGGGCACCGGGCATTTCGTCAAGATGATCCACAACGGCATCGAGTACGGACTGATGCAGGCCTATGCCGAAGGCTTCAACATTTTACGCGGTGCGGAGAATTTGCCGGAAGGCTTCAAGCTCGAAGTGGCGGACATCGCGGAAGTGTGGCGGCGTGGCAGCGTGATCAGCTCGTGGCTGCTCGACCTCACCGCGATGGCGCTGGCGGAAGACCCGAAGCTCACGCAATACAGCGGTAATGTGTCGGACAGCGGCGAAGGCCGCTGGACCGTGAACACGGCGGTTGAAGCCGCGGTGCCGGCGCCGGTGCTGACCGAAGCGCTCTACGCGCGCTTCCGCTCACGCGAGAGCGCCAGCTTCGCCGACAAATTGCTGTCGGCGATGCGCAAGAAATTCGGTGGTCATGTCGAAGTCAAACGCTGACCGCTACGCCGTCCTCGTCATCATGGGCGTGTCCGGCAGCGGCAAGTCAACCATTGCCGAATTGCTCTCGCGCGAACTTGGCTGGGAATTCCGCGATGGCGATGAATTTCATCCGAAAGCGAACGTCGAGAAGATGCACAGCGGGACTCCGCTGACCGACGACGACCGCTGGCCATGGCTCAAGGCGATCGCGGCCTGGATCGACGAGAAGCGAGACGCCGGCGCGCACGCCATCGTCACCTGCTCGGCGCTGAAGAAAAGCTATCGCGACATTCTGATCGGACCGCGCAAGGACGTTGCGCTGATCTATCTCAAAGGCGACGAAGACCTGATCGCGGGGCGGCTGTCGAAACGACAGCACCATTTCATGCCAAAGGCGCTGCTGCGCAGCCAGTTCCAGACCTTGCAGGAGCCGGGACCGGACGAGCATCCGGTCACGGCGTCGATCGCGCCGCCGCCGGAGGAGATCGCCGCAGCGATTCTCGCCGCGCTCGGCCGCTAACTACAGCACGCCGTATTTGTCGTAGATGTCCTTGAGCTTGGCACCCTTGGCCAACTCGTCGCGCGTCTTGTTCTCGGCCGACACCTTTTCCAATGCCTTGGCGATCGTTTCGTCGCGCACGTCGCGCGGGATGACGATGACGCCATCGGCGTCGCCGAACATCAGGTCGCCGCTCCGCACGCGGACGCCGCCGCATTCGATCGCGACATCCATTTCGACCAGCTCGCCGCGGCCCTTGCTGTCGAGCGGCCCAATGCCGCCGTGGAAGACCGGAAAACCCATCTTGCGGATGAAGCGGATGTCGCGGACGAGGCCGTCGGTGACGCAGCCGGTCGCCCCGCGCGCGACCGAAGCGGTCGAGAGCAGCTCGCCCCACGGCGCGATGCGCCCGCTGACGCCGCAGCCGAGCACCGGCACCTCGCCGGGCTTCAGGTCGTCGATCAGGGCGATCTCCAGCTCGTACGGGTTCTCGCCGTCCTTCACTTCATAGACGTCGTGATAGAGGCCGGTGCGCGCGTAACCCAGCAGCATGACTTCGTCGTCGAGAGGGCGGACGTTCGGCGACATCGCCTGGTTCATGAAGCCGAGGCTGTCGAGCACGTCGGATACGACCGAGACATAAAGAGAAGCGCGGACCTGTCGCAGGAGATCGTCGGAAGCTGATGCCATGATGGAACTCTAAGTACCGAGAAGCGAATGGAACCATTGCACGAAAGCGGCGGAATTACACGCTTTTGCCATTCATCACGCATTAAGTCTGGCCTTCGCAATCAGGGGAACTCGCGATACCGCGGTCCCAGTTGAGGCCGGCACGGGATAAGCGCACGTTCCTATTTGATTTCTGATTCGCCGGCGCATTCATTCGACGCACGATGCAATTGGAAGTTCGACAGACTGACATTTCGCTCCGGGACGCCATTCGCAACCGTCTCGTTTATTCCTTGGGGCGCCCGCTCGCGGAAGCCAACATCGGCGATTGGTACCGCGCGACCGCTCTTGCCGTGCGCGATCGCATCGTCGACCGCTGGCTCAACGTGCGCAGCGACAACAGGGCGAACAAGAAGAAGCGGGTTTATTACCTCTCGATCGAATTCCTGCTCGGCCGGCTGCTGTTCGACACGCTCATCAATCTCGATTTGTTCGACGAGACGCGCGACGCGCTCAAGAGCTTCGGCGTCGACATCGAGGACGTGAAGAACGCCGAGCACGACGCCGCGCTCGGCAATGGCGGGCTCGGCCGGCTCGCGGCCTGCTACATGGACAGCATGGCGGCGCTCGGCGTCCCAGGCTACGGCTACGGCCTGCGCTACGAGCACGGGCTGTTCGAGCAGCACCTGCGCGATGGCTGGCAGGAAGAGCGGCCGGAGACGTGGCTCCGCACCGGTAATCCGTGGGAAATCCCGCGGCCCGAAAAGGAATACCCGATCGGCTTCGGTGGCGTGGTCGAATATCTTGGCGGCAATTCTGACGGCGACAACACCGCGCGCGGCATCTGGTATCCGGCCGAGACGATCATCGCGACCACGCACGACATTCCAATCACCGGCTGGCGCGGCGAGCACATCAACATGCTGCGGCTATGGGGCGCGCGGGCGCTCGACCCGCTGCACCTCTCCACGTTCAACGAAGGCGACCACATCGCCGCGATGGAGCCGCGGCTGCGGGCGGAGGCGATCACGCGGGTGCTCTACCCGAGCGATCACAGCGCAGAAGGCCAGGAATTGCGGCTCCGGCAGGAGTATTTCTTCACTGCCGCCTCTCTACGGGACATCATACGGCGGCATACGGAGCAATTCGGCGATATTCGCACGCTTGCCGACCACTCAGCGATCCAGTTGAACGACACCCACCCGGCAGTCGCGGTCGCCGAGCTGATGCGCGTCCTGATCGACGACTACGAGGTGTCGTGGGACGACGCCTGGCAGATCACCCGCTCGACGCTGAGCTTCACCAACCACACGTTGCTGCCGGAGGCGCTGGAAACCTGGCCGATCGAGCTGTTCGGCCGGCTGCTGCCGCGGCACTTGCAGATCATCTACCTGATCAATTGGCTGCACCTGAAGAGTGCGACCGACCGCGGCCTCACCGACGCGGACTTCCTCTCCCGGGTGTCGCTGATCGAAGAGCGCTGCGACCGCCGCATTCGCATGGCCCATCTGGCGTTCGTCGCTTCGCACCACGTCAACGGGGTGTCGGCGCTGCATACCGACCTGCTCGGCAAGACAGTGTTCCACGACCTGATGAAGATCGCGCCGACGCACCTGGTCAACAAGACCAACGGCATCACCTTCCGCCGCTGGCTGTTCAAGGCCAATCGCAGACTCACTGGCCTCATCACCGACACGATCGGGCCGCGCTTCCTCGACGATCCGGACCGGCTGATCGATCTCGAAAAATACGCCGACGACCCCGGTTTTGTGGCGCGCTACCGCGAAGTCCGCAGCGACAACAAGATGGCGCTGCTCGACGCGCTGCCGCGGGACCTGGGCGACTGCATCGATCCGCGCTCGCTGTTCGACATCCAGATCAAGCGCATTCATGAATACAAGCGCCAGCTTCTCAACGTGCTCGGCGCGGTCGCCGTCTATCAGGAGATCAAGGACAATCCGCGGACGGCGATTCCGCCGCGCCTCAAGATCATCGGCGGCAAGGCGGCGCCGAGCTATGTGCGCGCCAAGCTGATCATCAAGCTGGCATCCGACGTCGCCAAGGTCATCAACAACGACCCGGCCTGCGCGGGCCGGCTGCACATGATTTTCGTGCCGAATTACAGCGTCAGCCTGGCGGAGAGCCTGATCCCGGCCGCCGATCTGTCCGAGCAGATTTCGACTGCCGGCATGGAAGCCTCCGGCACCGGCAACATGAAACTCTCGCTGAACGGCGCGCTGACGATCGGCACGCTGGACGGCGCCAACATCGAGATCCGCGAGCGGGTCGGCGCAGAGCACTTCTTCCTGTTCGGCATGACGGCGGACGAAGTCGAGCAGCACCGCCGGGGGAATTTCGAGGGGGCGACGGCAATCGCCGCCTCGCCGCGGCTGCGCGCGGTGGTCGACGCGCTGGCAAGCGGTGTATTTTCGGCCGGCGACGTCGAGCGCTTCAAGCCGATCATCGACAGCCTGATGGGATTCGACCCGTTCATGGTGGCGGCGGACTTCGATGCCTATTGGGCCGCGCAGCGCGAGGTTGACGCCGCCTGGCTCGAGCCGGACCGCTGGTGGCGCTCGAGCATCCTCAACACCGCACGGATGGCCTATTTCTCCTCGGATCGCGCGGTGCGCGAATACGCCGAGGAAATCTGGCGCGTGCCGGTGGCGAGCTAGCTCGCGCGACCGGCGCGGCGGAAAACGTCGGCGACTTCGGCGAACGCCGATTGATTTTCCCACTCTTCCAGCGGCACCGGCAGCTTACGCCGCCAGTTCGGATTCTGCTCGACCGTGCCCGGGATGTTGACCTGCTCGACGACGCCGAGAATGTCCTCGATCGACACGGCGACCAGCCGCGACGGCGTCTCCGCAAGGAAGCGCGCGGCGGCCGCAATATTGTCACCACCGTGGTTCGTCAGCGACGTACGCAATGCCTCGCGCTCGCGCGCGCGGTCATCGTCACTTTCCGTCGCAAGGCCAATGGCGCGCTTGGCGCGCAGATCATCGCCCGACATCCAGCCGGCGAAGGTGGCAAGATCGTGCGTTCCAAATGTCGCCAGTGCTTCGGCCGGATATTCATCGGGCGATTTGAACGCGCCGCCGTGTCGGCGCTCGAACATCATCACGCGGTAACTCCACACACCCCAACACGCGGCGGTCTCACGAAAGCCGTCCGGCACTGTGCCGAGATCCTCGCCGATGAAGATGCAGCGGTGCTTGTGGCTTTCCTCGGCGATGATACGCAGCAATTGCTCGAACGGATAGCGCACGTAAGCGCCTTCGCCCGCACCATGCGGAATAAGATAAAGCCGCATCAGGCCGAGCACGTGGTCGAGCCGCACGGCGCCGGCGTGCCGCATGGTGGCGGCGAGCAACTGGCGGAACACCGCGAAATCATCGTCCGGCAGCGCATGCGGATTGAACGGCACCAGCCCCCAGTTCTGGCCCTCGCGATTCAAATCGTCCGGCGGGGCGCCGATCGACAAGGTCGCCATCACCGATCGCTGATTGCTCCAGGCGTCGGCCCCGGACGGCTCGACGCCGACCGCGAGATCGAGATAGAGCCCGATCGGCATGCCACTCTGCCTCGCATGCTGCTGGCACTGCGCCAACTGACGATCGGCGATCCATTGCAGGAACTCGAAGAAGCCGCATTGCTCACGCTCGGAGCGATAGAACGCGCCGATCTCGATGTCGCTGGGATGCGACCACGGCATCGGCCATTGCCACCACGGCGACGGGCCATGACTCGCGCGCAGCACTTCAAAGCAGGCAAAGCGTTTTAGGGTTTCACCGCGCTCAACGCAGAACGTGTCGAAATCTGCTTTCTGTTGGGCGGCTGCGTCGCGCTGAAAGCGATCGTAAGCGGCGCGCAGCGCGGCGAGCTTGAGCGCCGCGACCGCTTTATAGTCGACGAGACCCGCGTTCCGCACGCTCTCGGCATCGCTGACGTCGCCGCGGCGAAACCAGTCCAGTTCGTCGAGCGCGATGTAGAGCGGATTGAGAAACAACCGGCTGTTCGGCGCGTAGGGACTCGCCGCCTCCGGCCGGTCGAGGAACAGCGCGTGCAGCGGATTAAGCCCGACAGCGGCGGCGCCGGCTCGTGCCGCGAGCGACACAATGTCGCGCAAGTCACGGAAATCGCCGATGCCAAGATTACGTTTCGAGCGCACGGCGTAGAGCTGCACAGCGAGGCCCCACAGGCGGCGGCCATCGCCCGCGAACGCACGCGCGATTTCAGCCGGGCGGCCGATTGCCGCCGGCTCCGGGTAGCCCGTCGACAAGGCGGCAATCACCTGGCGCACGACGTCCGCCGGGACGATCCGCCGGTGGCCAAACGCATCATGGAACTCCGGCTCGATCCCCCACCGCTTCGCCAGAGCCTCGAGGTCGCTGTCCATCCGCCCGCCTCGTCAATACCGAAAATCAACGCCGTTTTTGGGTTGCGGTTGCCGGAGAGTGCCCGGAACTATTGGCTTTGAGGCCCGTTAGATATCATTGGGTCCAGAGTTCCACTTTCAACAGTGACAGTCGATGGGCGATCCACTCACCACGCGCCCAAGCGCTTTCGTTTCGAGTGCCGCGTTGCCGGCCGCGGGCGGCGCGCGCTACCGGTTTGAGGACATCTACCCCTCGGTCGATGGCGGCCGCTGGGCGGTCAAACGAATTGCCGGCGAGGCCATCCCGGTCTGGGCCGATATTTTCCGCGATGGCCATGACCTCATCTGCGCGGCAGTGCGCTGGCGGCGCGACGGCGCCAAGCAATGGAGCCGCGCACCGATGCGGCTCGACAACAACGACCGCTGGACCGGAACCTTCACGCCCGCCGAACCCGGCGATTATGTGTTCGAGATCGAAGCGTGGACCGACACGTTCGGCTCCTGGCGCAAGGGCACATTGCTCAAGCAGAACGCCGGGCAGGACATCGCCACCGATCTGGACGAAGGCCGCAAGCTGATCGCCGGCCTGATGCCCGTCAACAAGGCGGCGCGGGCAATCGTCGAGAGTGCGCTGGCCGACGGCGACCTCACCAGCAACGTGCTCGCCGAAGCGATGGCGAAGAGCGAGATGCGGCCCGACCTCGAGCACAGCCTGCCGATCAAGCTGCTGGTCGAGCGCTCCCGCGCGCGCTGCGGCGCCTGGTACGAGATGGTGCCGCGCAGCCAGAGCAAGGTGCCCGGCCAGCACGGCACCTTCGAGGATTGCATCACGCGCGTGCCGGAGATCGCCGGGCTCGGCTTCGACGTGCTCTACCTGACGCCGATCCACCCGATCGGCCACACCAACCGCAAGGGCAAGAACAATTCGCTCGCCGCGAAGCCGGGCGACCCCGGCAGCTTCTATGCGATCGGCGACGAGAGCGGCGGCCACACCGCCATCCACCGCCAACTCGGCACCGTCGAGGATTTCCGCCGGCTGGTCGAGACCTGCAAGGCCTACGACATGGAGGTGGCGCTCGACATCGCTGTGCAGTGCTCGCCGGACCATCCATGGCTCAAGCAGCATCCGGAGTGGTTCAAGTGGCAACCGGACGGCTCGATGAAATTCGCGGAGAACCCGCCGAAGAAATACGAGGACATCGTCAATCCCGATCTCGCCTCCGGCGACCGCGCGCTGTGGGACGCGCTGCGGGATGTCTTCCTGTTCTGGGTGACGCAGGGTGTCGAGATTTTCCGGGTCGACAATCCTCACACCAAACCGTTCGACTTCTGGGAATGGGTGATCCGCGAAGTCCGCGCGAAGAACAGCAACGTGATTTTCCTGAGCGAAGCCTTCACGCGGCCGAAACCGATGAAGGCGCTGGCCAAACTCGGCTTCTCGCAGTCGTATTCCTATTTCACCTGGCGCACGACCAAGCAGGAAATCCAGGCCTATCTCAGCGAGATCACCGGCTATCCGGAGCGCGAATTCTTCCGGCCGAACTTCTTCGTCACCACGCCGGACATTCTACCCGTCCAGTTGCAGACCGGCGAAACCTGGCTGTTCAAGTCACGCGCTGCGCTCGCCGCGCTCTTGTCGTCGAGCTACGGCATCTACAACGGCTTCGAGCTGATCGAATACGAGCCAATCCCCGGCCGCGAAGAGTTCATCAACTCGGAGAAATACGAGATCAAGACCCGCGACTGGAACAGGCCCGGCAACATCAAGGCCTATCTCGGCGCGCTCAACGTGATCCGGCGCGAGAACGCCGCGCTCCAGCAGACCGCAAACTTGCGTTTCCTGACCATCGACGACGAGGGCGTGATCGGCTTCCTCAAGGAATCTGCCGACGGCAGCAACGCGGTGGCTGGCGCCATCGCGATCGACGGCCATGCTCGCGAGTTCTGGCTGCACTTTGGCGATGCGACGTTCGGCGGCAAGCCGGTGCGCGCGATCAAGAACCTCATTACCGGCGAGGAACGCCGCCTCGAATGGGGCGGCGTGCGGCTGCGGCTCAATCCGCAGGCCGACCCGGCGCTGATCTTCCAGTGCCTGACGTGAGGCGCGGACAATGAACATCGCGCCTGATTTCAAGCTGGAAACCAAGACCGACGACGCCCTGTGGTTCAAGGACGCCATCGTTTATCAGCTTCACGTCAAGGCGTTCGCCGACAGCAACGGCGACGGCATCGGCGATTTCCCCGGCCTGACGGAGCGGCTCGATTACCTGAAAGACCTTGGCGTCACGACGCTATGGCTGCTGCCGTTCTATCCGAGCCCCGGCCGCGACGACGGCTACGACATCGCCGACTACGGCGACATCAACCCCGATTTCGGCACCATGCGCGACTTCCGCCGCTTCATGCACGAGGCGAAGCGGCGGGACCTTCGCGTCATCACCGAGCTGGTCGTCAACCACACGTCGGATCAGCACGACTGGTTCAAGCGCGCCAAGCGCAGCCCGAAGGGCTCGAGCGCGCGCAACTGGTACGTCTGGAGCGACACCGATCAGAAGTACCAGGGCACGCGCATCATCTTCACCGACACGGAGAAGTCGAACTGGGCGTGGGACGACGAGGCGAAGGCCTATTACTGGCACCGCTTTTTCTCCCACCAGCCGGACCTCAACTTCGACAATCCGCGCGTGGTGAAGGCGATCGTGCAGGTGATGAAGCGCTGGCTCGACGCCGGCGTCGACGGCTTCCGGCTCGACGCCGTGCCATATCTCTGCGAGCGCGAAGGCACCAACAACGAGAATCTCGCGCCGACCCACGCGGTGATCCGCCGGCTGCGCGCGGCGCTCGATTCCTATGCGCCGGGCAAGGTGCTGCTCGCCGAAGCCAACCAGTGGCCCGAGGACGTGCAGCAATATTTCGGCAACGGCGACGAATGCCATATGGCGTATCACTTCCCGCTGATGCCGCGCATCTACATGGCGATCGCGCAGGAAGACCGCTTCCCGGTCACCGACATCATCCGGCAGACGCCGGACATTCCGGACAACTGCCAATGGGCGATGTTCCTGCGTAATCACGACGAACTGACGCTCGAAATGGTGACGGACAGCGAGCGCGACTATCTGTGGTCGACTTACGCCGCCGATCCGCGCGCGCGCATCAATCTCGGCATCCGCCGCCGCCTCGCCACGCTGATGGACAATGACCGGCGCAAGATCGAGCTGATGAACTCGATCCTGATGTCGATGCCCGGCACGCCGATCATCTATTACGGCGACGAGATCGGGATGGGCGACAACATCTATCTCGGCGATCGCAACGGCGTTCGCACCCCGATGCAATGGACACCGGATCGCAACGGTGGCTTCTCGCGCGCAGATCCGGCGCGGCTCTACCTGCCACCGATCATGGACCCGGTGTACGGCTATGCCGCGATCAATGTCGAAGCGCAGACGCGCTCGCTGTCGTCGCTGTTGAGCTGGACCAAGCGGCTGATCGGCGTGCGCAAGTCGAGCCAGGTGTTCGGACGCGGGTCGCTGACTTTGGTGCGGCCGGCCAACCGCACCGTGCTCGCCTATGTGCGCCAGCTCGGCGACGAGGCGATTCTGTGCGTCGCCAACCTGTCACGCTCGGCGCAGGCGGTGGAGCTCGATCTTTCGCAATGGAAGGGACGGATTCCGCAGGAAATGCTGGGCCGCTCGCGCTTCCCGCGAATCGGCGACCTGCCCTACCTCGTGACGCTGCCGCCCTACGGCTTCTACTGGTTCGAGCTGCACTCGGAGCCGCGCGAGTGGCAGGAGCGCCTGCTGCCGCGCGACGTCACCACGCTCGTGCTCGGCGAAGGGCTGGAGAGTCTCGTCACCGGACGCAACCGCCGCGCGCTCGAACTCGAAGCGTTGCCGGGCTTCATCACCGAGCGGCGCTGGTTCGGCGACAAGGGCGCGCGGCGCGTGTCGGTCGATCTTCCCGTCACCTTCCCGCTCGCGCATGGGCCGGACCGGTTCCTGCTGACGATCGCCGACGTGACCAGCGACGGCGCGACCAGCCGCTACCAGTTGCCGCTGACGATCCGCTGGCAGCGCTACACCGACATCGAGAAGAACGAGGCCAAGGTAATCGCCGCGCTGCGGCGCACCGCCCGCGAAGGCTCGCTGGTCGACGCCGCGGCGGAGCCGGAATTCATCGGCGCGCTCGCTGCCAAGATTCATGCCGGCGAAACCGTGGCCGATGGCGAACGCCAGCTTGCGTTCCGCCGCACCTCGGCATTTGAGACGCTGCATGAAGTCGCGTCGGTGAAGGCCGCCGGCGTCGAACAGTCGAACACGACGACGATCGCGGACGACAGATATGTCGTGAAGCTGCTGCGCAAGATGACGCCCGGCATTCACCCGGAAATCGAGATCGGCCACTTCTTCGTCGAGCAGGCGCCGTTCGCCAATGCACCGCGGCTGCTCGGTTCGGTCGAGTTGATGGAAGGCGGCCAGAGCAGCGCGCTCGCGGTGGTGCACGAATTCATCCAGAATCAGGGCGACGCCTGGTCCTTCATCAGCCAGTCGCTGGATCGGCTGATCGCCGAGCAGCAATTGCTGCCGAGCGAGACGATCAGCGAGACGCCGGAAAGCGCAGCGATGCTGGGCCGGCTTCGCCAAATTGGCGAGCGCACCGCCGACTTCCACCGCGCCATCGCCAGCCGTTCCGACATCCCCGATTTTGCGCCGGAACCCGTCACGGCCGAGGACATGGCGCATTGGACGGACGCGCAACTTGAACGCGCGAGGAACGTCTTCCGGCTGCTCGACTTGAGTCAAGACACGCTCGGCGACGCGACGAAGCCGCTTGCGGCGGAGACGCAGAAGCATCGGGAGCAGATCTTGGCGCATATCGACGGCAACCGGGGCGTGGCAATCGAGGCGATGAAAATCCGCCATCACGGTGATTTCCATCTCGGCCAGGTGCTGATCGCCAACAACGACTCGTTCCTGCTCGATTTCGAGGGTGAGCCGCGCCGCAGCATGGAGGAGCGGCGCCGCAAGGCGCCGGCGGCGCGCGACATCGCCGGCTTCTGCCGCTCGATCGACTATGCGACCAGCGCCGCGCTCGGCCGCGCCGCCGCCAGCTCGGACGAGGAGAAGACGAAGCTGGCCGCACGGCTGCGGCTATGGACCCAGCAGCTTATCGAAGCGTACTGGCAGAGCTATCGCGAGGCGCTGGCCGACGACCGGCTGTGGCCGCGCGACGAGACGCAGAGCCGCCATCTGCTCGATATTTTCCTGCTGGAAAAGGCGTTCTACGAGATCGAGTACGAGCTGACCAACCGGCCGGACTGGGTGGGCATTCCGCTTGAGGCGACGCTGCGCATCCTGCGCGAGCGCGGCGTGGTGCCCGCATGAGCCGCCTCTCCTCGACTGCACGCGCCGTGCTGGCCGGCCGCCACGCCGACCCGTTCAGCTATCTCGGCCAGCATCGCGAGAAGGACAAGACAGTGGTGCGCGTGTTCCTGCCGAATGCACAGCGTGTCGCTGCGGTCGAGGAGAATGGCAAGGAGCGCGAATTGGCGCGGATCGACGATGCCGGCCTGTTTGCCGGCGCGATCACCGATTTCCAGCACTACAGACTGCGCGCCAAGTTCGGCGACACCGATGTCGAGCTGGAGGACGCCTATCGCTTCCCGCCGATCCTGTCCGACTTCGACCTCTATCTGCTCGGTGAAGGCAAGCACCTCGCCCTCTACAACAAGCTCGGCGCCCACCCGATGACGCACGAAGGGGTCGAGGGCGTCGGCTTCGTCGTGCTGGCGCCGAATGCGCAACGCGTCAGCGTGGTCGGCGATTTCAATTTTTGGGACGGCCGCCGCCACGCGATGCGGGTGCGCGGCAACGGCTACTGGGAAATTTTCGTGCCGCATGCACGAGCCGGCGACAAATACAAATACGAGATCGTGGCGCGCTCCGGCGAATTACTGCCGCTGAAGTCCGACCCGCTGGCCTTTGCCGCCGAGATGCGGCCATCGACCGCATCGGTCGTGGTCGATCCCAAGTCGATCCCGCATCCGCAGCCGGCCAAGGGCGGCGTCAACGCGCTGGGCGCGCCAATGTCGATCTACGAGGTGCATCTCGGCTCATGGCGGCGCAAGCCGGAAGAAGGCGGCCGCTGGCTGACCTATCGCGAGCTGGCGGACACCCTACCCGATTACGTCGCCGACTTGGGCTTCACCCATGTCGAGATGCTGCCGATCGCCGAGCATCCGTTCGACGGTTCGTGGGGCTATCAGCCGACCGGGCTTTACGCGCCGACCAGCCGGTTCGGCAGCCCGCAGGACTTCGCGGCGCTGGTCGACGCATTCCACAAGCGCAACATCGGCGTGCTGCTCGACTGGGTGCCGGGACATTTTCCCGATGACCCGCATGGGCTCGGCCATTTCGACGGCACCGCACTCTACGAGCACGCCAACCCGATGCAGGGCCGGCATCTCGACTGGGGCACGCTGATCTACAATTACGGGCGTACGGAAGTGACAAACTTCCTGCTCGCCAATGCGCTGTTCTGGCTCGAGCGCTACGGCATCGACGGGCTGCGCGTCGATGCGGTCGCCTCGATGCTCTATCTCGACTACAGCCGGCCGGCCGGTGGCTGGATTCCAAACAAGCACGGCGGCCGCGAGAATCTCGACGCCATCGCATTCCTGCGGCGGACCAATTCGGAAGTGTTCGGCCGCTATCCGAATGCGACCACGGCGGCGGAGGAGTCGACCGCGTGGCCGCAAGTGTCACGGCCGGTCGAGTTCGGCGGGCTGGGCTTCGGGTACAAATGGAACATGGGGTGGATGCACGACACCCTTGATTATATTTCCAAGGACCCGATTCACCGCCGTCATCACCACGGCAGCATCCTGTTCGGGCTGCATTACGCGTTCTCGGAAAATTTCATTCTGCCGCTGTCGCACGACGAAGTCGTGCACGGCAAACGCTCGATCTTCGGACGCATGCCGGGCGACGAGTGGCAGCGCTTCGCCAATCTGCGCGCCTACTACAGCTTCATGTACGGGCATCCCGGCAAGAAGCTGCTCTTTATGGGCAGCGAGTTCGGCCAGGACACCGAGTGGAACCATGACGCCAGCCTGCCATGGCATCTGCTCGAACGGCCGCAGCATGCCGGCGTGCAGAAGCTGATGCGCGATCTCAATCGGCTCTACCGCGACACGCCGGCGCTGCATGAACTCGATTGTGAGGCCGCCGGCTTCGAGTGGCTGATCACCGACGATGCCGATAATTCGACCTTCGCCTGGCTGCGCAAGGGGCGCAGCGAGAAGGACCGCTGCGTCGTCGTGGTCAATTTCACCCCGCAGGTGCTGCACGACTATCGCGTGCGGGTGCCGTTCGCCGGCACCTGGCGGGAAGCGCTCAACTCCGATGCTGCCTCCTATGGCGGCAGCAATCAGGGAAACGCCGGACGGGTGACAGCCGTTGTCACGCGTGACAGCCCGGAGCTCCATCTTGTCGTCCCACCGCTTGCTGCCGTCTTTTTCGTTCCTGAAGCCTGACCGCGTCGCCGCCGGCCAGCCGCACCCGCTCGGTGCGACCTGGGACGGCCGCGGCACCAACTTCGCGCTGTTCTCGGCGAACGCGACGAAGGTGGAATTGTGCCTGTTCGACTCCAGCGGGCGGCGCGAGGTGCAGCGCGTCCGGCTGCCGGAAAAGACAGACGACGTATGGCATGGCTACCTCTCTCACGTGTCGCCGGGCCAGCTTTACGGCTATCGCGTCGACGGCCCCTACGATCCGCACGCCGGCCATCGCTTCAACGCCAATAAGCTGCTGCTCGACCCCTACGCCAAGGCGCTGGCCGGCGAGTTCACCTGGAACGACGCGCATTTCGGCTATCGCACCGGGCACAAGACCGAGGACCTGTCGTTCGACCGCCGCGACAACGCGCGCTGGATGCTCAAGTCGGTGGTGGTCGACGACGCCCATAGCTGGCGCGCGGGCCGCCGGCCTCGCACGCCCTGGGAAGACACCTTCATCTACGAGGCGCACGTCAAAGGCCTGACCGAGCAATGGCCGAAGCTGGAGGACGATCTGCGCGGCAGTTATGCCGCGCTCGCCGACCCCAGCGTGATCGAGCACATGCGCAAGCTCGGCGTCACCGCGATCGAATTGCTGCCGATCCACTCGTTCATCGACGACCGCTATCTGGTGGACCGCGGGCTGAAGAATTATTGGGGCTACAACACGCTCAATTTCTTCACGCCGGAACGGCGCTACGCGCGCAGCGACCCGGCCGCGGAATTCCGCGCCACCGTGGCGGCGCTGCACGATGCTGGCATCGAGGTGATCCTCGACGTGGTCTACAACCACACCGCCGAGGGCAATCACCTCGGCGCAACGCTCTGCTACCGCGGCATCGACAACGCGTCCTACTACTGGCTGACGCCCGACGACGCGCGCTACTACGAGAATTACACCGGCACCGGCAACGCGCTGAAGCTCGCGCATCCGCGTGTGCTTCAGATGGTGATGGATTCTCTGCGCCGCTGGGTGGAAATCTACCATGTTGATGGATTCCGTTTCGACCTCGCCTCGACACTCGGCCGCATGCCGGAATTCAATCGCGACGCGCCGTTCTTCGCCGCGATCCGGCAGGACCCGGTGCTGGCCGGCGTCAAGCTGATCGCCGAGCCGTGGGATATCGGCATGGGCGGCTATCAGGTCGGTGCGTTTCCCAATGGCTGGTCCGAGTGGAACGACGTCTATCGCAAGGCGATGCGACGTTACTGGATCAGTGAGCCGAACATGCTCGGCGAGGTCGCCGGGGTCATGGCGGGCTCGGCGCTGCAATTCAATCACGATGGCCGCGGCCCGCGCGCCAGTATCAACCACGTCACCGTGCACGACGGCTTCACGCTCGCCGATCTGGTGTCGTATGAGCACAAGCACAACGAGGCAAATGGCGAGGATAACCGCGACGGCTCGGATGACAATGCCAGCACCAATTGTGGCGCCGAGGGGCCAACCGACGATCCCGAGATTTTGAAAACGCGACGCCAGTTGCGGCGCAACCAGCTCGCCTGTCTGCTGCTGGCGCAAGGCGTGCCGCTGCTGCTGGCCGGCGACGAAGCCGCCAACACCAATAACGGCAACAACAACGCCTATGCGCAGGACAACGAAACCGGCTGGGCCGACTGGAGCCGCCTCGGCGGAGGCGACGACTTCACGGATTTCGTGCATGCATTGAGCGAGCTGCGGCGGCACTTCCCGCAGCTCAAGCCGCATGCCTGGCTGCGTGGCAAGCGTGACGATGGCAGCTACGACATCAAATGGCTGACGCCTGCGGGCGCCGAGATGGAGGAAGCCGACTGGAATTTCGCCGAGGGGCGGTTTCTCTCCTATGTCCTTGGGGCGCCGAACGGCGGCCAGCCGCTCTTTATCGTGCTCAATGCGGCGCAGCAGCCGGTCGAATTTACGCTGCCGGAATGGCCAAATGTGCGGCAGTGGGCGGTCGCGATCGACACCGGCGAGGACGGCGACCGCGTCGGCAGCGGCGCGCCTGGCGCGAAACTGAGCGCACGCCGGCTGACCGTGCTGGTGTTCGTGGGCGAGCCATGACGCGCTTCGGTCCGCTGCTGACCGAGCGCGGCGTACGGTTCCGCTTATGGGCGCCGAATGCGAAGACAGTTGAATTGGCGATGGGCGGCGCCCTGCGACCGATGACTGCGCGCGAGAGCTGGTTCACGCTTGATACGCTTGGGGCGACAGCCGGCACCCGTTATCAGTTTCGGATCGATGGTAAGCTGACGATTGCCGATCCGGCGTCACGCTTTCAACCGGAGGATGTGGGCGGGCCCAGCGAGGTGATCGCGCAGGATTATGTGTGGGCGTGCACGGATTGGCGCGGTCGGCCGTGGGAAGAAGCGTCGTTCCTCGAGCTGCACGTCGGGACTTTCACTCCCGAAGGCACATTTCGCGCAGCAATCGAGAAGCTGGATCATGTCGCCGATGCCGGCATCACCGCGATCGAGGTGATGCCGGTCGCGGATTTTCCCGGCCGCTGGAACTGGGGTTATGACGGCGTGCTGTGGTTCGCGCCGGACAGCTTGTATGGGCGGCCGGAGGATCTGAAGGCGCTGATCGACGCCGCGCATGAACGCGGCCTAATGGTATTTCTCGACGTCGTTTACAACCACTTCGGCCCGGACGGGAATTATCTCGGCCGCCTCGCGCCGCAGTTCTTCGGCAAGGCGCAGACGCCGTGGGGCGGCGCGATCAATTACTCGGCGCCGGAAGTGCGCGCCTTCGCGATCGAGAACGCGCTGATGTGGCTGCGCGATTACCGGTTCGACGGGCTGCGGCTCGACGCCGTGCACGCTATCATCACGCCGGGCACGCCGCACATTCTGCATGATCTGAGTGCCGCGGTCGGCGAGTTGGCGCGCGAGACTGGCCGCCACATCCATCTGGTGCTGGAGAACGACGACAATCGCGCCAGCCTGCTGGCCCCATTGGAAGAGCCGCCGCAAGGCCGCTACCGCGCGCAGTGGAACGACGACTATCACCACGCCTGGCACGCGTGGCTGACCGGCGAGAATTTCGGCTATTACGGCGATTACAAGGGCAACACCGGGCATATCGCCCGCGCGATGGCAGAGGGCTTTGCCTATCAAGGCGAGCCGTCGCCGCACCGGGGCGGAGTGAAGAGAGGTGAGTTGACCCGCGACCTGTCGCCGCTCGCCTTCGTCAATTTTCTCCAGAACCACGATCAGGTCGGCAATCGCGCGCGGGGCGAACGGTTGGTTTCGCTTGCGGCGCCGGCGATGATCGAAGCGGCGCTCACAATATTGCTGCTATCGCCTGCGCCGCCGCTGCTGTTCATGGGCGAGGAATGGGGCGCGCAGCAACCCTTTCCGTTCTTCTGCGATTTCAAAGGCGATCTTGCCGATGCGGTGCGCGATGGCCGCAAACGCGAATTCGCCGAGGCCTATGCCGACGACACAATCGAGGTGCCCGATCCGCTGGCCGAAGCAACAATGCGATCGGCGAAGCTTGATTGGGCACATGCGCAAACTGGCGCAGGACAGGAGCGCCTGGGATTGACCAAGGCGCTGCTGCACGCGCGGCGAGAGCATGTTGTGCCGTTGCTGCGCGACCTGATGCCAGGCGCTGCGACCGCTTCGTTCGATAGAAAACTGTTGCAAGCGGAATGGCGGACGCCGAACCAAGCGCTGCGGCTTGCGGCGATGTTTGGACCGGGGCCCCCGCCGACGCTTGCGGCCGACACCATTATCTGGGAGCGCAGCAGCGGCGATCCACAACATCCCTGGACGATCATCGCCGGCATCGGAGCGGCGTGATGGCAAGCTATGTCCCGACCGCCACCTACCGGCTGCAATTCACGAAGGAGTTTGGCTTCGCGCAAGCTGCCGCGCTGGTACCGTATCTCAAGACGCTCGGCATCAGCCACGTTTACGCGTCACCGTTTCTGCAAGCGCGGGCCGGCTCGACCCACGGCTACGACATCGTCGACCATGCAAAGCTCAGCGACGACCTCGGCGGCGAGGCCGGCTTCGCCACCCTGTCCGATGCGCTGCGCGAGGCCGGCCTGGGACTCGTCCTCGATTTCGTGCCGAACCATATGGGCGTCGGTCACGCCGACAATGCGTGGTGGCTCGACGTGCTGGAGTGGGGCGAGGCGTCGCCGCACGCGGCGTCATTCGACATCGACTGGCGCGGCCTGCCCTATCGCACACAGCCCGGCGTGCTACTGCCGATCCTCGGGCGGCCTTATGGCGACGCGCTGGAGGCCGGCGAGATCGTGCTCAAGTTCGATGCCGAGGCCGGCAGCTTTGCCGCCTGGTATTTCGGCCACAAGCTGCCGATCAATCCGCGCCGCTATGCCGAGATTCTCCGCACGCTCGTCGGCACGGCCGCGGCACACGACACGCCAGCGGGACAGGCGCTGATCGGTCTCGCCCATGAGCACCGCAACCCACATGAGCCCTCTTACGGCGCCGCGCCGGCGCTGAAACGGCGGCTGGCGGCGATAGAAGGCGCCGCCGAGGTGATCGCCCGCGGGCTTGGGGCCTATAACGGCGACAACGAAGAGAGCCATCTCGCGCTGCATCGCCTGCTCGAGCGGCAGAACTATCACCTCGCCTATTGGCGCGTGGCGTTCTCGGCGATCAACTACCGCCGTTTCTTCGACATCAACGATCTCGCCGGCGTGCGGCCCGAACATGGCGCGACCTTCATACGAATGCACGTGCTGGTCGCACGATTGATCGCCGAAGGCCGATTACAAGGCATTCGTCTCGACCACATCGACGGGCTGCGCGACCCGGCGCAATACACACGGCGTCTGCTCGAACTGATCCGCCGCGCGCGACCGCAGACTCGGCGCGGCGGATTCTACATCCTGGTCGAGAAGATTCTCGGCAACGGCGAAAGGATGCCGGAACTGCGCGGCGTCGACGGCACGACCGGCTATGAGCGGCTGAACTTGATTTCGCGAGTGCTGCTCGACGACGCAGGGCTTCCGGCGCTGGAGCGCGCCTGGCGCGATTTCACCGGCGAGCGCGCGGAATTTTCCGATATCGTGCGGGCGTCAAAACTGCGCGTGCTCGATACCATGCTGGCGAGCGAGTTCACGGTATTGACTCGCGCGCTGGGGCGCATTGCCGCCGGTCATTTCTCTTCGCGCGACTTCACGCTCGACCGCCTGCGCGCCGCTTTGCAAGCCTATGTGCTCGAGTTTCCGGTTTACCGGACCTACGTCACAACGGCGCGCGTTTCAGATGCCGACCGCAAGCTCATCAATGACGTGATCGCGCGGGCGCGCGATGCCTGGGGCGGACCGGACCCGGAAATCTTCGACTTTTTGCGCGATGCGGTCACCACCGACCTCGCCAAGAACCGTGCCTACAGCGCGCTTCGCGTGCGCAACTTCGCGCTGAAGCTCCAGCAATTCACCGGCCCGCTGATGGCGAAATCGCTGGAGGACACGGCCTTTTATCGCTATCCGCGGCTGCTCGCGCTCAACGAGGTCGGCGGCGAACCGGCCGCGCCGGAGCTCGGCGTCGACGGTTTCCATCGTGAACAGGCGCGGCTGCTGGAGGAGATGCCGCACGGCTTGACCGCGACGGCGACGCACGACACCAAGCGCGGCGAGGATGCCCGCATGCGCATCCTTGCGCTGGCGGAAATCGCGGACGAATGGGATGCCGCAGTGGCGGATTGGCGCAAGCTCAGCGCGCCGCTGGTCTCGGCCGAGGGCAAAAGCCGCAGCCCGACTGCGAACCACGAATACATGCTCTACCAGACACTGATCGGCGCTTGGCCGTTCGAGCCGATCGATGATGGTTTCACCGAGCGCATTCAGGCCTATGCGCTGAAGGCGGCGCGCGAAGGCAAGCGTTCGACAAGCTGGACCGATCCGCAAGAAAGCTACGAGAAACGGCTGCTGAAGTTTGTAGGCAACGCGCTCAATCGCGAGCGGTCAGCAGCCTTCATCGAATCGATAGGCAGCTTTGCCCAACGTACCTCACTGCTCGGCGCACTCAACAGCCTGTCGCAGTTGACGCTCAAGCTGACGTTGCCCGGCGTGCCGGACTTCTATCAAGGCACCGAGCTCTGGGACCTGTCGCTGGTCGACCCGGACAACCGCCGCCCTGTCGATTACGAGCGGCGGCAGACGCTTGCACGCGACGCCCTTGATTGGCCTTCCCTCACGGAAAGCTGGCAAGACGGACGCATCAAGATGCATCTGATGCGTCGGCTTTTACAGCTCCGTCATGAATTCGCGTCGGTGTTCCGCGATGGCGACTACTCCCCGCTGCATTTCGAGGGCACAGACGCCGATCGTGTCGTTGGCTTCTCACGCACCCACAAATGGCAGCGCGTCCTAGTGATGGTCGGGCGGCACTTTTCAACTGCGACGGATGGCGGCCGCCATTGGCCGCACGGCTTCGATGTTCGAATCAAAGATGAGAATCTCGCCGGTTATCGCGATGCGCTCGGCACGAACCTGTCCGAAGGATTGCTGCCGGTAACCGTCCTCGTGCGCTGACACAAAGAAAACGGCGCACGCTGTGAGCGCGCGCCGTTGTCCCTCATACACAGACGATCAGCTTCCGTCGTTGCCGCTCATCACCGGGCCGATCAACTCCCAGCGATCGCCGGTGAAGCGCTGCATCTGCATCTGCTCGATCGGATAGAAGTCGGTCGCGCTGGTGTTGATCTTGATGCCGGGCAGCAGCATGCCGAACTCGAGGTCCTTCAGGCTGGCGGCCTGCTTCATCACATTCTCGCGCGTGAGATTGTCGCCGCACTGCTTGAGCACCTGCACCAAGGTCTGCGCCACGGAGTAACCGTAGACCGTGAAGCTCGACGATTTGTCGCCATCGGGGAAATACTTGTCCATGAAGGCAAGCCATTCCTTGTAGCCATCATCCTTCTGGAAGGTCGGATCGTTGGGATCCTTCAGGTAATACGTCGAGAGAATGCCCTTCGAGTTTTCGAGGCCGGCCGGCTTCAGCACGCCGCCGATCGACTGCGACACGTTGTTGAGGAGATGCAGCGGCTTCCAGCCGATCTCGGCGGACTTCTTGATCGCCTGCGCGGCGAATTTCGGCGTGGTGACGTTGAAGAACGTGTCGGCGCCGGACGCCTTCAGGTTGACGATCTGCGAGTCAACGGTCGGGTCGGACGTCTCGTAGGGCTGCTCGGACACGATCATCGACGCCGCCTTGGCGCCGAGGCCGTCCTTCATGCCCTTGACGTAGTCCTTACCGTAGTCGTCGTTCTGGTAGAGGATGCCAATCTTCGCGCCCGGCTTCTCCTTCAGCAGATATTTCGCATAGATGCGGCCTTCCGCCTGGTAGGACGGCTGCCAGCCCATCGTCCACGGGAAGTGCTGCGGGTCGCCCCACTTGGTCGCGCCGGTCGCGACAAAGAGCTGCGGCACTTTCTTGGCGTTCATGTATTTCTGGATCGCGGTGTTGGACGGCGTGCCGAGGCTCTGGAAGATCAGCAGCACCTCGTCGCTTTCGACCAGCTTGCGGGCCTGCTCGACCGCCTTCGGCGGGCTGTAGGCGTCGTCATAAGAGATGAAGTTGATCTTGCGGCCGTTGACGCCGCCCTCCGCGTTCACCTTCTTGAAATAAGCGGCAATGGTCTTGCCGATCATGCCGTAAGCGGACGCCGGTCCGCTGTACGGATTCATGTTGCCGACCTTGATCTCGGTGTCGCTGGCGCCGGGATCATATTTTTTCTGGGCAAGAGCGGACGACGTGCCGAGCGCGAGCGCGAGCCCGGCCACGGCCGCGAGATAGAGACCTTGGCGTTTCATTGCACGTTCTCCCTTCCTTGGTTTCATGACGCGGTTGTCTTTCGCGTCAGCTTGTTGACGACGAGCTTAACCAATCCGGCGGCGCCGGACGGCATCAGGTAAATGACGACAATAAGAATGAGGCCGTAGATCGCGCCGGCGAGCCCCTTCGAGAAATGCTCGGCGATGTTCGGCACAAACAGCACGAACAATCCGCCGAACAGCGCGCCGGGGATCGAGCCGACGCCACCCACCACAAGGCCGACAAACAGCGCGATGGCGAATGAGAATGTGAAGCTGTCCGGCGCGACAAACTGGATGACGATGGCGCCAAGCGCACCCGCGACGCCGGTGTAGAACGCGCTGACGCCGAAGGTCAGCGACTTGTAGAGAGAAATATCGACACCCATCGCGCGCGCCGCGATCGGGTTGTCGCGGATCGCGATCAAAGCGCGGCCGGTGCGGCCGTTGATGAGGTTTGCCGCCGCGCCGAACATCACGACAACGACGAGCAGCGTCAGATAATAGAGCCATTGGTCGGGCGACAGCGGCAGGCCGAACGGCGCATCGGGCTTGAGGATGACGATGCCCTGCACGCCGCCGGTCCAGGGTTCGAGCGGCGTCGATTTCAGGATTTGCGGCGTCGCCACCGCCAGCGAAAATGTGGCCAGCGCCAGATAGATGCCGTGCAGCCGCAGCGCCGGCACGCCGAACAGGAAACCGAACACCAGGCAGACGATCCCGGCGGCAGGCAGCGTCCAAAGATAATTGATGCCGAAGCGGTCCATCATAATGGCGGCGGTATAGGCGCCGAGCGCGAAAAACGCCGAATGGCCAAGCGAAAACTGGCCGTTGATGCCGGTGAGCAGGCATAGGCCGAGGATCGCGATGCCATAGACCATCGCCAGAGTGAGTTGGAACAGGATGAAGTTCTTGGCGACCAGCGGCAGCAACGCCGCCGCGACGACTGCCGCAGCGGCCAGCATCCATTGCATTCGGGTGCGAACCGGCATGGCCCTACACCCTGGTCACGACGACGCGGCCGAACAGGCCGCTCGGCTTGATGGTCAGCACGGCGACGATGAGCGCCAGCGCGATGGTCAGCTTCAGCTCGCGGCCGACATAGGGAATGTAGGTGCCGGCAAGATTCTCAATCACGCCGACCGAGAAACCGCCGATTACCGCGCCAAGCGGCGATGTGAGCCCCCCGACCACCGCCCCGGCGAAGCCGTAGAGCAGGATCGACAGCATCATGTTCGGTTCGAGGAAGACAACCGGCGCGATCATCATGCCGGCCACCGCGCCGATCGCCGCCGCCATACCCCAGCCGAGCGCGATCATCCAGCCGACCCGGATGCCGACCAGTCGCGCCGACTCCGGGTTGGCGGCGGCGGCCCGCATGGCCAAACCGATCCGCGTGTAGCGGAAGAACACATAGAGCAGCAGCAGGATGACGAGTGTCACCACAGTCATGCCGGCGTCGTGCGACGAGATAAGCCCGCCGAACAACGGCGTGGTGCCAAACGGCGTCGGGTAGCTCTTGATGGTGTAGTCCCACAGGAAGCCGGCCGCGCTGTTGAGGATCGCAAACAGCGCAATGAAGACGACGACGTGGCTGAGCACCGGTGCAGCTTTAAGCGGCTTGAATACCACGCGCTCGATCACCACGCCGCCGATGAACGAGACGACAATGGTGAGCAGGAAGGCCGCCCAATACGGCGCGCCCCATTGCAGCATCTGCCAGGACACAAAGGTCGAGAACATCGCCATCTCGCCCTGTGCAAAATTGAGATGGTCGATTGCCTGGTAGATCATGACGATGGCGAGCGCCATCAGCGCATAAATGCCACCGGTCGAAAGGCCCGCGAATACCTGATGGAGGAAAAGGTCCATCGCGCCCTCAGTATCCAAGATAGGCGCGGCGAACATTCTCGTCGCGGCCGATGTCCTGGGCGGGACCGCTCATCACGATCTCGCCGGTTTCGATCAGGTAGGCATGGCCGGCAAGCGCCAGCGCGGCGGTCGCGTTCTGCTCGACCAGCAGGATGCTGAGTCCCTCTTCTTCATTGAGGCGGCGCAGGATCGCATAGACTTCCTCGACAATCAGCGGCGCGAGGCCGAACGATGGCTCGTCGAGCAGCATCAGCCGCGGCCGCATCATCAGGCCACGCGCCACCGCCAGCATCTGCTGCTCGCCGCCGGACAGCGTCCCGGCCTGTTGCGTGGCGCGTTCGCGCAGCTTGGGAAAATAGCCGTAGGCGCGATCGATATCGGCAGCGATGCCGGCTTTGTCGTTGCGCGACATCGCTCCGAGCTGGAGATTTTCCTCCACCGTCATGCGGCTGAAAGTGCCGCGGCCTTCCGGCACATGCGCGATGCCGAGCCGGGCCAGCTTTTCGGTCACGCTACCGTCGACGCGCCGGCCGGCAAACGTCACCTCGCCGGTCGTGTCGATCATGCCAGACAGCGCACGCAGTGTGGACGTCTTGCCCGCCCCATTGGCGCCGAGAAATACTGTGACGCCACCTTCGGCGATGTCGAAGTCGAGCCCGTGCAGGACACGGGTCGCGCCGTAGGACGCGCAGAGCCTGCGGGCGGAGAGCAGCACGTTGCTCATGAGCCACCCGTTCCGAGATAGGCGCGGATGACTTCGGGATCCTTGCGGACTTCGGCCGGCGTGCCTTCCGCGATCTTGCGGCCGAAATCGAGCGCCACCACGCGATCGGAAATCGACATCACCAGATTCATGTGATGCTCGACCAGCAGCACCGTGATGTTCCGCTCGTCACGGATGCGGCGGATCAATGAGCCGAGGTCGCCGACCTCGTGATGATTGAGACCTCCGGCCGGCTCGTCGAGCAGCAGCAGCTTTGGCTGCGCCGCCAGCGCGCGCGCCAGCTCGACGCGCTTCTGGGTGCCGAACGACAAATCGGCGACGCAGCGATGCGCCACCTCTCGCAGATTGAGATAGTCGATCAGTTCCCACGCGGCTTGCTCAAGGGCGCCCTCCTCGCGGCGCACCCATGGCAAGCGGAGCGCGTCGCTGAAGAAGTCGCCGCAGCTGCGCGCATGGCCGCCGACCCGCACGTTGTCGAGCACCGACAAGGTGCGGAACAGCGCGAGGTTCTGGAACGTGCGGGCGATGCCGAGGCCGGCGATCTTGTTGGCCGACCGGTCGAGGATATTGCGGCCCTCGAACTCGATCGTGCCCGAATTCGGCGTGTAGAGCCGCGTCAGGCAGTTGAACAGCGTGGTCTTGCCGGCGCCGTTCGGGCCGATCAGGCCCAGAATGTGCCCTTTTTGCAGGCCGAAGCCGACTTTATCGAGCGCGACGATGCCGCCGAACCGCATCACGACATCGCGCACAGAGAGCAGTGGTTCGATAGCGGCGGCGGGGGCCGGATCGGAGTCTCGATATGCCACCGCGGCGGACGACGTCATGTCATCGCCCATTCAGATCGGCTTCGATGTTGCGGACCATATTGAGCAGGCGCGGGCCGATCTCGTTCTCCAGTTTCGCGCGCGAGAAGTGAAATGTCGGCGCACCGCAGTTAAAGGCGAACACGCCGGAGCCGTCGGCCGGCACCAGCGGCACGCCGACGGCATTGATGTCCGATTCCCACTCACCCGCCGAAACGGTGAAGCCGCGGGTTTCGATACTCTTCACCGCGCGCTCCACACCAGCCTTTATCTTCGTCCACTTCTTGCCTTCGCGGCGCGCCAGACTCTTGAGCAGCCGCTGCCGGTCACGCTCCGGCGAGCCGGCAAGCAGCGCGCGGCCCATCGCGGTGGTGGCAATCGGGATACGCGAGCCCATCGTCAGCCGCAACATGCTGGCGGACTTGCCGCGGCAGAACTCGACATAGATCGCGTTGAGGCGATCGCGCGTGCCGAGCGCGACCGATGCGCCGGTGATGTTGGCGAGCGTCGACATATACGGCTTGGCGATCTGGCGAATCCGCATGTTGGCGAGCGTGGCGTAACCGATCGCCAGCGCGCCGGGCGCAAGCTGATATTTTTCCAGGCGCTCGAGCCGGCTGAGATAACCGAGCACGGTCAGCGTGTAAGTGAGACGCGAGACGGTCGCCTTCGGCAGCCCGGTGCGCGCGGCGATTTCCTGATTGCCGAGCAGGCCTTCACTCGGCGTGAAGGCGCGCAATACTTCGAGACCGCGCGCCAGCGCAACCACGAACTTGCGGTCGTCGAACGGCGCGGCGTCGTTGCGATCTACGCCGTTCGCGATCCAACTCTCATGCGTCGCAAGTGACACGCGGCGCGTTCCCCGTTTGACAGAGATCGCACCACTTCCTAGCATCGCGGTCAATCAATTGCAGAATGACGTTTCGCGTAGCGGAACAGTCACGTCAGGGACAAATCCACGATGGCCGGCCTGGTTGAGCTGCGTCGCGACGGCGAGATCGCTGTCATTATCTGCAATAACCCGCCGGTCAATGCGCTGAAGCATGAATTGCGGCTCGGCATTCAAGACGCATTCACCCGCGCAAACGACAACAAGGATGTCGCAGCCATCGTGCTGACCTGCGCCGGCCGCACCTTCATCGCCGGCGCCGATATCACCGAATTCGACAAGCCACCGCAGAGCCCCGGTCTGAGCGATCTCAACGCGCAGATCGAGGCAATCAAGAAACCGGTGGTCGCTGCGATCTTCGGCACCGCGCTCGGCGGCGGATTGGAAATCACCCTCGCCTGTCATTTCCGCGTCGCGGCCTCGACCGCGCGGCTCGGCCTGCCGGAGATCAAGCTCGGCCTCATCCCCGGCGCCGGCGGCACGCAGCGCTTGCCGCGCCTCGTCGGCATGGACAAGGCAATGAAGATGATCCTGTCGGGCGACCCGATCCCGGCCAGGGAGGCGCTGGCGCTCGGGCTCGTCGATGAGGTTTACGACGGCGATCCGGCCGCGGCCGGCGTCGCTTTCGCCCGCAAGGTGCTGGCCGAGAAGCGCCCGTTACGGAAGATCGGCGAGAGCAACGACAAACTGGCCGACCTGCGCGAGCAGCCCGCCAAGTTTGATGAGCTCGCCGCCGCCCACGTCAAGAAAGCGCGCGGCCTGCATGCACCGGCCGGCGCGCTTGAGGCGCTGCGTGGGGCAATCGAACTGCCGCTGGCTGAAGGGCTCGAACGCGAACGCGCGAAATTCCAGGAGTTGCGCACCGGCGATCAATCGAAGGCGCAGCGCCACATCTTCTTTGCCGAGCGCGAAGCCGCCAAGGTGCCGGGCGTCACCAAGGACACCAAGGCGCGCGAGATAAAAAAGGTCGCGGTGATCGGCGCCGGCACCATGGGCGGTGGCATCTCGATGAGCTTCGCCAACGGCGGCATCCCGGTGACGGTCATCGAGACCGCCGAGGATGCGCTCAAGCGCGGCCTCTCGGTGATGGAGAAGAACTACAAGACATCCGTTTCGCGCGGCGCGTTGCGCGAGGAAGATGTCGCCAAGCGGATGGGTCTGCTCAATGGCACCACCGACATTTCGGCGACGAAGGACGCCGATCTCGTCATCGAAGCCGTGTTCGAGGAAATGCCGATCAAGAAGGACATCTTCGACAAGCTCGACAAGCTGACCAAGCCCGGCGCGGTGATGGCCAGCAACACGTCCTATCTCAACATCAACGAGATTGCCGCCACCACGTCACGGCCGGCCGACGTGCTGGGCATGCACTTCTTCAGCCCCGCGAACGTGATGAAGCTTCTCGAGATCGTGCGCGGCGACAAGACCTCGCCGGAAGTGCTGGCGACCGCGATCGCGGCGGCGCGCAAGATCGGCAAGGTGCCGGTGGTGGTCGGTGTCTGCCACGGCTTCGTCGGCAACCGGATGCTGAGCGCCCGCTCGATCGAATCCGCGCGGCTGGTGCTTGAAGGCGCGCTACCGCACGAAGTCGACGGCGCGCTGACCGAATTCGGCTTCCCAATGGGCCCATACGCGATGAACGACCTTGCCGGGTTGGACGTAAGCTGGCGGATGCGCAAGGCGCAGGGGATCAAATCCGAAGTCGCCGATGCGCTCTGCGAGCAGGGCCGCTTTGGCCAGAAGACCGGCAAGGGTTTCTACATCTACGAGGCCGGTTCGCGCACCGGCCGGCCCGATCCGGAGGTCGAGCAAATCGTCCTCGCTGCGTCGAAACGGCTTGGCATTACGCGCCGCCCGATCGACCGCAAGGAGATCGTCGAGCGGCTGGTTTTCCCGATGATCAACGAAGGCGCGCGCATCCTCGAAGAAGGCATCGCGCAACGGCCGGGCGACATCGACGTGATCTGGATCTACGGCTACGGCTTCCCGATCTGGCGCGGCGGCCCGATGTTCTACGCCGACACCATCGGTCTGCCCTATATCCGCGACCGCCTCGCCGCGCTCGCCAAGGCGACCGGCGACAAGCGCCACGAGCCGGCGCCACTGCTGGCGAAGCTCGCCGCGGAAAATTCGACATTCGCCGCGGGGGCGAAGAAAGTGGCCTGATGAATGCCGCGGCGCATCCCTGGCTGAAGTACTATCCGGCAGGCGTGCGCTGGGACGCCCCGATCGAACAGACGATTCTGCAAACGCTGCTCGACCGCGCCGTCGACGCTTACGGCGACCGCCCGCTCTACGAATATCGCGGCCGCCGCGTCTCGTTTCGCGAGATGGGCGATCTTGCTGCCAGGGCTGCTGCCGGCTTCGTCGAACTCGGTATCAAGAAAGGCGACACTGTTGCCCTTTATTTGCCGAACACGCCGTATCACCCGATCTCGTTCTTCGGCGCGCTGCGCGCGGGCGCGCGCGTCACGCACCTGAGCCCGCTCGATGCCGAGCGCGACCTGATCTACAAATTGCAGGACAGCGGCGCGCGTACGCTGGTCACCACCAACCTGTTCCGCCTGTTGCCGACCGCGCTGAAGCTGCTCGCGGGCGGCCATCTCGATCGCATCATCATCGGCGACGACAACGACTGGGGCGCCGGCTCCGGTGAGCCGTTCAGCGAGAGCAAGCAGGTTATTTCGCTCGGCCGGTTGATGGAACGGGCGAAACCGCCGGCGCAGTGGCCGGACGTGATGCCCAGCGACATCGCGTTGTTGCAATATACCGGCGCCACCACCGGCTTGCCGAAGGCCGCCGTGCTGACACACGGCAACCTCACCGCGTCGGTGTCGAGCTATCGCACCTGGCTGGCCGGGCAGACGCCGAAGGGCTTGCCGCCGGATCGCGTCATCATGGTGCTGCCGCTGTTCCACATCTTCGGCCTCTCCAGCGTGATGCTGCGCCATCTCGCCAACGGCAACGAGATGCTGCTGCGGCCACGCTTCGACATCGATCAGGTGATCCACGACATCGAAGTCAACAAAGCCACTTCGTTTCCCGGTGTGCCGACCATGTGGATCGCGCTGGTGAATTATCCCGGCATCGAGAAGCGCGACCTCAAGTCGCTGCGGGTGATCGCCTCCGGCGGCGCACCATTGCCGGTCGAGATCGCCGAGCGCGCGCATAAATTGACCGGCCTCACGCTGACGAACGGCTGGGGCATGACGGAAACATCGCCCGCCGGCATCAGCCCGCCGGCCGGACCGACCCGCAAGCCCGGCACGATCGGCTTCCCCCTGCCCGGCATCGTCGCGCAGATCGTCGCGGCCGACGACCCGCGCAAGGTGCTCGGCGCCAACGAGATCGGCGAGTTGCGGGTCAGCGGCACCAACATCATGCAGGGTTACTGGAACAGGCCCGACGAGACCGCGGCGGCGCTGGTCGACGGATTCTTCCTCACCGGCGATATCGGCTATTACGACGAGGATGGCTACTTTTTCATCGTCGACCGCAAGAAGGACATGATCATTTCCGGCGGCTTCAACATCTATCCGGTGAAGCTCGAATGCGCGATCTTCGAGCATCCGGATGTGGAGGAAGCGCTGGTGATCGGCGTGCCAGACGCCTATCGCGGCGAAGCGGCAAAGGCTTTCGTCAAACTCAAAGCCGGTGCGCGGGTTCTGACCATCGATGCGCTGCGCGAATTTCTCGACGGCCGGCTCGGCCGTCACGAATTGCCGAGCGCGCTGGAGCTTTGCGATAGTCTGCCGCGCACCAACGTCGGAAAATTGTCGAAGAAGGAACTGATCGAAGCCGAGCGGCGCAAGGCCGCCCAGAAGGAATCCGCAAATGCGTGAAGCTGTAATCGTTTCGACCGCCCGCACGCCGATCGGTAAAGCCTATCGCGGCGCGTTCAACATGACGCATGGCGCGGACATGGGCGGCCATGTTGTGAAACATGCAGTCGAGCGCGCCAAGATCGCGGCGGCGGAAGTCGACGATGTCATTATGGGCTGCGCCCTGCCGGAGCGCGCCACCGGCCAGAACATCGCGCGGCAGATCGCGCTGCGCGCCGGCTTGCCGGTGACGACCGCAGGCATGACGATCAACCGGTTCTGCAGCTCCGGCCTGCAAAGCATCGCGCTGGCGGCGCAACGCATCATGTCCGGCGAGTCCGACATCATCGCGGCGGGCGGACTTGAAAGCATCAGCCTGGTGCAGGACGGCAAGGTACCGCCGGTGCCGGATGATTGGCTGCTCCAGCACAAGCCCGACATCTACATGGCGATGATCGACACCGCCGATACGGTGGCGAACCGCTACAAGGTGTCGCGTGACGCGCAGGACGAATATTCGCTGGAGAGCCAGCGGCGCACCGCTGCCGCGCAGCAGGCCGGCCGCTTCAACGACGAAATCGTGCCGATGGCGACGAAAAAGAAGGTCGTCAACAAGGACACCAAGGCCGAGACGATCGAGGACACTCTGCTCAAGAGCGACGAAGGCAACCGGCCCGACACCACGCTGGATGGCCTCAAGGCGCTCAAGCCGGTGCGCGAGGGCGACGACAAGTTCATCACCGCCGGCAATGCCAGTCAGCTTTCCGACGGTGCGTCGGCCTGCGTGGTGATGGAGGCAAAGCTCGCCGAGAAAAAGGGGCTCAAGCCGCTCGGCACCTTCCGCGGCTTTAACGTGGCGGGTTGCGAGCCCGATGAAATGGGCATCGGACCAGTGTTCGCGGTGCCGAAGTTGCTCAAGCGTCTCGGCAAGAAGATCGAAGACATCGACTTGTGGGAGTTGAACGAAGCCTTCGCCGTGCAGGTACTCTACTGCCGCGACAAGCTGGGCATCCCGCATGACCGGCTCAATGTCGACGGCGGCGCGATCTCGATCGGTCATCCCTACGGCATGAGTGGCGCGCGCATGACCGGCCACGCGCTGATCGAGGGCAAGCGCCGTGGCGCAAAAGCCGCGATCGTCACCATGTGCATCGGCGGCGGCATGGGCGCCGCCGGGCTGTTCGAGATCAACTGATGGATCTGCGCTTCACCCCGGAGGAGATCGCGTTCCGCGACGAGGTGCGCGCCTTCATGCACGACAACCTGCCGGACGCGACACGCAGAAAGCTCGTTGAGGGCCGCCGTCTCGCCAAGAACGACATGGTCGACTGGCAGCGCATCCTCAACAGGAAAGGCTGGGCGGTGCCGCACTGGCCGGTCGAATGGGGCGGCACTGGCTGGAGCCCGGTGCAGCTTTATATTTTCCGCGACGAGCTACAGCAGACGCCGGCGCCCGAGCCGCTTCCGTTCGGCGCCAACATGGTTGGCCCGGTCATCATCGCGTTCGGCAACGAGGCACAGAAGAAGAAATATCTGCCGCGCATCGCCAATATCGACGACTGGTGGTGCCAGGGTTTTTCCGAGCCGGGCTCCGGTTCGGACCTCGCCTCACTGAAGACGACCGCGAAGCGCGACGGCGACCACTACATCGTCAACGGCCAGAAAACCTGGACGACTTTGGCACAGCACGCCGACTGGATTTTCTGTCTCGTTCGCACTGACGCGGCCGCGAAGAAGCAGGAAGGCATCTCGTTCCTGCTGATCGACATGAAAACGCCGGGCATCACTGTGCGCCCGATCCAGACCATCGACGGCGGCCACGAGGTCAATGAAGTGTTCTTCGACGACGTGCGGGTGCCGGCGGAGAATCTGGTCGGCCAGGAGAACAAGGGCTGGGACTACGCCAAGTTTCTGCTTGGCAACGAACGCACCGGCATCGCGCGCGTCGGCATCTCCAAGGCGCGGCTGCGGCGGTTGAAGGAGATCGCCGCACTTCAGCAGATCGGCGACCGGCCGATGATCGACGATCCGGCGTTCCGCCTGAAGGTCGCCGCCGTAGAGGTCGAGCTGAAGGCGCTGGAAATGACGCAGCTTCGCGTCGTCGCCGCCGAACGGCAAGGCAAGAACGGCAAGCCCGACCCTGCGTCATCGATCCTCAAGATCAAAGGCTCGGAGCTGCAGCAGGCGATCACAGAATTACTGCTCGAAGTTGTCGGCCCCTACGGTCTCCCCGCGCCGCGGCAGATGGAAGGTGATCGCTGGAACGAGCCGCCGGTCGGGCCGGACTGGGCGGAAACGCTGGCGCCGAGCTACTTCAACATGCGCAAGGTCTCGATCTATGGCGGCACCAACGAGATTCAGAAGAACATCATCGCCAAGGCGATCCTGGGGCTTTAGCGCGTCATGGATTTCGGGCTGAGCGACGAGCAAAGGCTGCTGAAGGAGAGCGTCGAGAGCCTGCTCACCGACCGCTACGGCTTCGAGGCGCGCAAGGGCTACGCGCAGGAGCGCGACGGCTTCTCGCGCGCGATGTGGAAGCAATATGCCGAGCTCGGCCTGCTGGCTTTGCCGTTCGAGGAGAAGTACGGCGGCATCGGCGGCAGCGCGGTCGATACCATGCTGGTGATGGAGGCGTTCGGCCGCGCGCTGGTGATCGAGCCCTATTTCGCCACGGTCGTACTTGCCGGATCGCTGCTGCGGCTTGGCGGCAGCGACAAGCAGCACGACGGGTATCTGCCGAAGATCGCCGGCGGCGAATTGACGATGGCATTCGCGCATTCCGAACCGCAGGCGCGCTACACGTTGTCCGACGTCAAGACGACGGCCCGCAAGGACGGTGACGGCTACATCCTCGACGGCGCCAAAACGCTGGTGTTGCACGGCGACAGCGCCAATGCGTTCATCGTCTCCGCGCGAGTCAGCGGCAACCAGCACGACACGTCAGGCCTTGCCCTGTTCATCGTCGATGCCGACACCAACGGCTTGACCCGCCGCGGCTATGCCACCAACGACGGCCAGCGCGCCGCCGAGCTGACGCTCACCAATGTCCGCGTGCCCGCCGGCGCCATGCTCGGCAAACCAGGGAACGCCTACCCGCTGATCGAAAAGGTCATCGACATCGCCATCGCCGCGCAGTGCGCCGAAGCAGTTGGCGCCATGAGTTTCATGCACGAAATGACGGTCGATTACCTCAAGACCCGCAAGCAGTTCGGCGTGCCGATCGGCAACTTTCAGGTGCTCCAGCATCGCGCCGCCGAAATGCTGATCGCGCTCGAGCAGGCACGCAGCATGACGATGCTCGCGGCCATGACGGCCGAGGACGACGATGTGGCCGCCCGCCGCAAGGCGATCTCCGCCGCCAAGGTGCAGATCTGCAATTCCGGCCGCATCGTCGGCCAGCAGGCCACGCAGCTTCATGGCGGCATCGGCATGACGATGGAGTACGCCGTCGGCCACTATTTCAAGCGCGTCACCGCCATCGCCGCGACGTTCGGCGACGCAGCGCATCATCTGGACATTCTGGCCCGCGCCGGCTGAGGAGAACCGCATGCTGCCGCCGCCCACCCCGCGCGCCGCCGAACTCGCCAAGCGCGTCACGGCGTTTCTCGAAGAGCACATCCTGCCGGCCGAGCCGATATTTCAGCGTCAACTCGAAAGCGGCGACCGCTGGGATGAGCCGCCAATCATGGCTGAACTGAAGGCCAAGGCGCGCAAGGCCGGCCTATGGAATCTCTGGCTGCCGAAAAAGCACGACAAGGACGCGCTCTCCAATCTCGAATACGCCTCGCTGTGCGAGATCATGGGCCGCTCGCCGATCGGCGCCGAGCCGTTCAACTGCTCGGCACCCGACACCGGCAACATGGAGACGCTGATCCTCTACGGCACCGACGAGCAAAAGAAGCGCTGGCTCGTTCCGCTGATGGACGGCGAAATCCGGTCCTGCTTCGCGATGACGGAACCCGCCGTCGCCTCCTCCGACGCCACCAATATCCGCGCCGATATCCGCCGCGACGGCGACACTTATGTCATCAACGCCCACAAATGGTGGACCTCCGGCGCGCTCGACAAGCGCTGCAAGCTGGCGATCCTGATGGGCCAGACCGACCGATCAGCCGAGCCGCACAAAAGGCAGTCGATGATCCTGGTGCCAATGGATGCGCCTGGCGTCACGGTCGTGCGGCCACTCAACGTGTTCGGCTACGATGACGCGCCGCACGGCCACGCCGAGACGAAATTCGAGAATGTCCGCGTGCCCGCCTCGAACATTCTGCTTGGCGAAGGACGCGGCTTCGAGATCGCGCAGGGCCGGCTCGGCCCCGGCCGCATTCATCATTGCATGCGGATGATCGGCCTTGCCGAGCGCGCGCTCGAAACATTATGCAGGCGCGCCATCAGCCGCACCACCTTCGGCAAGACCATTGCCGAGCATGGCGTGACGCGGCACTGGATCGCCGAGTCGCGCATGGAGATCGATCAGGCGCGACTGCTCACGCTCCACGCCGCTAAGATGATGGACGAGGTCGGCAACAAGGCGGCGCGCGCCGAGATCGCGATGATCAAGGTGGTCGCGCCGAACGTCGCGCAGAAGGTGGTCGACCGCGCCATCCAGGTGTGCGGCGCCGGCGGCGTGTCGCAGGACTTCCACCTCGCCTATGCGTTCGCGCGCGCTCGCGTCATTCGTCTGGCCGACGGCCCCGATGAGGTGCATCGCGAGACGGTCGCGAAGCTCGAATTGCGGAAATACGCGGCGAGCAGTCCGAACGCCCGCTAGGCGCTACGCAATCGTCACGCCACCGTCCGCGACGATCACCTGCCCGGTGATGAAGCTCGCCGCCGGCGACGCCAGAAACGCAGCAATGCCGCCGATTTCCTCCGGCGCGCCGATCCGCCGCAGCGGCGTGCCTTCGTTGCGCTTCCTCAGCCGCTCCGGGTCTTCCCACAGCGCGCGGGCGAAATCGGTTTTCACCAGCCCAGGCGCGATGCAGTTGACCCGCACGTTCTTCGGTCCCCATTCGAGCGCGAGATTGCGCGCCAGCGCGAAATCCGCCGCTTTGGAAATGCCGTAAGCGCCGATCACTTCGGAGCCGCGAATGCCGGCGATCGACGACACGATGATCACCGCGCCGCCGCCTTTCGTCGCCATGTCCGGGATCGCCAGATTGCAAAGCCACAGATTGCTTTTGACGTTCGAGCCCATGATTTTGTCGAACGCTTCGTCGGAGAGCTTGCTCAGCGGCCCGAACGCCGGATTGACCGCAGCGTTGCAGACCAGAATGTCGACCGGCCCGTAGCGGCTATGCGTTTCGTCAATAAGCGCCTCGACTTCGTTCTTGCGGCCGATGTTGCAGGCGATCGCATGCGCCTCGCCTCCCTGCCGGCGGATGCCATCTGCAACTTCCTCGCAGGGATCGAGATTGCGGCTGGAAATCACGACCTTGGCGCCGAGCGACGCCATCGCTTCGGCGATGGCGCGACCGATGCCTTTGCTGGAGCCGGTGACGACGGCGACCTTGCCGTTCAATCCAAACATCGCAAGGCCGCGGTCGGTCATCCGTGTCCCCTATCCCGCGAGCACTGCGGTCGCTTCGATTTCCACTTTGGCGCGTGGCTCGAGCAAGCCCGCGACGACCAGCAGCGTCATGGCCGGAAAATTCCGGCCGATCACACGCCGATAAGCTTCGCCGATCTCACGCTGGCGGGCAACGTATTCGGCCTTGTCGGTCACGTACCAGTTGACGCGGACGAGATCCGACGGCTTGCCGCCGGCGGCGGTCAGCACATCGACGATGTTTTTGAGCGCCTGTTCGACCTGCGCGACGAAATCGTCGCTCTCGAACTGGCCTTGCGCATTCCAGCCGACCTGGCCGGCGATGAAGAGCTGGCGGCCGGCGGCGACGACACCATTGGCATAGCCCTTCGGCGGCGCCCAGTGCTTGGGTTGGATGGTCTCGCTCATTGGGATTGCTCGCGGAGCCGGAAGCGCTGAATCTTCCCGGTCTGGGTTTTCGGCAGCGCGTCGATGAATTTCACCGCGCGCGGATATTTGTAAGGCGCGATGGTCGCCTTGACGTGGTCCTGCAGGATTTTCACGCGCAGGCTGTCGCCGGTCACGCCCGCTTTGAGCACGACAAAAGCCGACACGATCTGGCCGCGCTCAACATCAGTCGCGCCGATGACTGCGCATTCTGCGACGTCCGGATGCGACAGCAGCGCGGCTTCTACTTCAGGACCGGCGATGTTGTAGCCGGCCGACACAATCATATCGTCGTTGCGCGCGGCGAAATGGAAACGCCCCTGCTCGTCCTTGAAGAAGGCGTCGCCGGTCAAATTCCAGCCGTCAGCCACATAGTTTTTCTGCCGCTTGTCGGCGAGGTAGCGGCAGCCGGTCGGCCCGCGCACCGCGAGGCGGCCCACCATTCCCACCGGCACCTCTTTCATGTTGTGATCGACAATCTTCGCTTCATAACCCGCCACTGGACGGCCGGTCGCGCCGGGAACAGCATCGCCGATCCGGTTGGTGATGAAAATGTGCAGCATCTCGGTCGAGCCGATGCCGTCGAGGATCGGCTTGCCGGTCTTGCGCACCCAATCCTCGAACACCGGGGCCGGCAGCGTCTCGCCCGCCGAGACCGCAAGCCGCAGCGACGACAGGTTGGCGCCCTTGTCCATCGCCGCCATCATCGCGCGATAGGCGGTCGGCGCAGTGAACGAGATCGTCGCTTTGTAGGTTTCGATGATCTGCACCATGTTGGCGGGCGATGCGTTCTCAAGCAGCGTCGCAGTGGCGCCGAAACGCAGCGGGAAGATCGCCAGGCCGCCGAGCCCGAACGTGAATGCGAGTGGCGGCGAGCCGACGAACACGTCGTCCGGCGTCACCTTCAGCACTTCCTTGGCGTAACCGTCTGCGATCATCAGCAGATCGCGGTGAAAGTGCATGGTGGCCTTCGGCTCGCCGGTGGTGCCGGATGTGAAGCCGAGCAGCGCGACGTCATCACGCCCCGTCGGCACGGCGTCGAACTTCACGGGCTTATCGAGCGCGATGCGATCAAGCTCGGCATCGTGGTTCGACGTGCCATCGAAGTTGACGACCTGCTTGAGGAACTTGCTCTCCTTGGCGCAGGCGACGATCTCGTCAGCGATGCGGCTATCGGTAAGCGCCAGCGCGATCTCAGCCTTGTCGACGATCTTGCCGAGCTCGCCGGCGCGCAGCATCGGCATGGTGTTGACGACGACGGCGCCGGCTTTGGTCGCCGCAAGCCAGGCGGCGACCAGCGCCGGATTGTTGCCGGAGCGGATCAGCACGCGATTGCCGGGCTTCACGCCGTAATTCTCGACCAGCGCATGGGCCAGCCGGTTCGACCAGTCCGCCAGCTCCTTGTAGGTGCGGCGTCGGCCGTTGCCGATCAGCGCGATATTGTCGCCGAAGCCCTTCTCCACCAGACGGTCGGTCAGTTCGACCGCGGCGTTGAGGTGCTCCGGATACTGGAAATCCGGTCGGTCCAGCAGGATGTCCGGCCACTGATCGAACGGCGGCAGATTGTCGCGCGCGAAGGTGTCGACGTGCGCGGATGGACCCAGCTTGATTTGCTTTGTCATGTCAGCCTCGAGCCTGAAGCACCGAACGCGCGATGATGATCTTCTGCACGTCCGACGCACCTTCATAAATTCGCAGCGCGCGGATTTCGCGATAAAGCGCCTCGACTGGATGCCCCGAGCGCACGCCGTCGCCGCCGTGGATCTGCACCGCGGCATCGATCACGCGCTGCGCCGCCTCGGTGGCGAAGAGCTTGGCCATTGCCGCCTCGCGGGTGACGCGTTGCGCGCCGTTATCCTTGGTCCACGCCGCGCGATAGATCAGCAGCGCTGCCGCATCGATCTCCAGCGCCATGTCGGCGATGTGGCCCTGCACCATCTGCAATTCCGACAGAGGCGCGCCGAATAATTCGCGCCTTGCGACGCGTTTCGCTGTTTCATCCAACGCCCGGCGGGCAAAGCCGAGCGCGGCGGCGCCGACCGTGGTGCGGAAGACGTCGAGCGTCGCCATCGCGATCTTGAAGCCGTCGCCCGGTGCGCCGACCATCGCGCCGGCATCGACCTTGCAGCTTTTGAAGGCGAGCCGCGCCAGCGGATGCGGCGCCATGACCTCGATGCATTCGGCGATATGGAGACCCGGGTTGTCGCCGCGCACGATGAAGGCCGACAGGCCGCGGGCGCCGGGCGCCTCGCCGGTGCGGGCGAACACGACGTAGAGATCGGCGATGCCGCCGTTGGAAATCCAGGTTTTCTCGCCGTCCAGCACATAGCCGTTGCCGTCACGCCGCGCGGTCGTGGCGATATTGGCGACATCGGAGCCGGAGGCCGGCTCACTGAGCGCGAAAGCGGCGATCGCCTGCCCGCTCCGCGTCTTTGGCAGCCATTCGCCGCGCTGCGCCCTGGAGCCGAACAGCGAAATCGGTCCTGCACCGAGTCCCTGCATCGCGAACGCGAAATCGGCGAGACCGGAGTGGCGCGCCAGCGTCTCGCGGATCAGCGCCAGCGTGCGGACATCGATCGCCTCGACGCCGTCGCCCGGTGCTGTGTGCTTGAGGAAACCGTCGCGGCCGAGTTGCGTGACCAGCGTACGGCACCCCGCCTCGACATCGTGATGATCGATTGCGGTACAATTATTTTCCGCCCACGCGGCAATCGTCGGCGCCAATGCGCGATGGCGCTCATCGAAAAATGGCCACGCCAGGTAACTCGCGTCGATCATCTAGTTGCCCTCGAACACCGGCTTGCGCTTGCCGACGAACGCCTCATAGGCGCGACGGAAGTCTTTCGTCTGCATGCAAACAGCCTGCGCTTGCGCTTCGGCCTCGATCGCTTCATCGAGCGGCATCGCGAATTCCTGATGCAGCATCGTCTTGGTCATGCCGTGCGCAAACGTCGGTCCCGCCGCCAAGGACGTCGCGAGCGCTTGCGCTTCAGCTTCGAGTTTTTCCGCGCCAACGAGGCGATTGTAAAAACCCCAACGCTCGCCTTCTTCTGCACTCATGGTGCGGCCGGTGTAGAGCAGCTCCGACGCGCGGCCGTGGCCGATCACACGCGGCAGCAGGGCGCACGCGCCCATGTCGCAGCCGGCGAGCCCGACGCGCGTGAACAGAAACGCAGTCTTCGCCTGCGGCGTCGCGAGCCGCATGTCGCAGAACAGTGCGATCATCGCGCCGGCACCGACGCAGACGCCGTCGATAGCCGCGATGATGGGCTGCGGGCAGGCGCGCATCGCCTTGACGAGCTCGCCGGTCATCCGGGTGAATTCGAGCAAACCTTTGATATCGCGTGATAAAAGAGGGCCAATGATGTCGTGAACGTCACCGCCGGAGCAAAAATTTCCGCCGTTCGAGCCGAATACAACGGCCTTTATTTCGCGAGCAGAGACCAATTTGCGGAATGTCTGGCCCAGTTCTGCATAACTTTCGAACGTGATCGGATTCTTTCGCTCGGCGCCTTTGAGCGTAATCGTCGCGACGCCGTTCGCCGCGCGCCAGTTGAAATGCTGCGGCTTGAAATCGTTCATGTTCATGAACGTGTGCCTCCGTTGCGGATGCGGCCCGAGAGCCCATCGAGGTGTTCGATCAAAGTTTCGGCTTCCGCCGCGTCAAACTCGGACAGCAGATTGTCGACCCAGCCCTGATGCGCCTTCGCCATCGCGGTGAAGTCCTTCAGGCCGCGCGTGGTCAGTTTGACGATGATGGCGCGGCGATCGTTCGCGGGCGCCTGACGCACGACAAGCTTGTCGGTGACCAGCCGGTCAATGATGCCGGTGACATTGCCGTTCGACACCATGAGGAAACGCGACAACTCGGTCATCGTCATGCCGTCTGGCTTGCGCTCGAGCGCGGCCATCACGTCGAACTGCGGCAACGTCACATCGAAATTGATGCGCAGCCGGTCGCGCACCTCCGCCTCGATCGCGCGCGCGGCGCGCAGGATGCGAATCCAGAGGCGAAGCCGCTGCTTGCTCAACGGCAGCGCGGCCTTCGGCTTGATCTTCGCCGCAACATTCATGCCCTGTCTCCAATCAGGATCGCCTCACCGTTCACCGCATCGGCTGCCGGCGAGCAGAGCCACAGCACCTTCGCTGCGACCTCTTCAGGCGTCATCAGCCGGCCACCCGCATTGTCTTTTGCCAGTGCGGCGCGTGCGTCATCGCGCGAACGGCCGGTCTTGGCCGAAACCGCGGCAGCAGACGCATCGAGCAACGGCGTATCGGTGAAGCCGGGGCAAACCGCGTTCACGGTGACGCCGGTCGGCGCCAATTCGGCGGCCAGTGCGCGAGCAAGGCCGACGACACCGTGTTTCGCGGCGACATAGGCGGCGACGTAAGGGTAGCCCTTGAGGCCGGCGGTCGAGGCGGTGAATACGATGCGGCGACCCCGGCCGCCATCCTTGCGCGTGACGTCGGCCAGCGCCGCCTGCACAGTCAGGAAGGCGCCGGTGAGATTGACGTCGATCATGCGCCGCCAGTGATCGGCGGTGATTTTCGCGGCCGGGGCGCTGTCCGCCGCGCCGGCATTGGCGATGACGATGTCGATCTGACCGGCGGCTTTGTGTGCCGATGCCACCATCGCCTCGCAGTCCTTTTGCTCCGTGATATCGGCGGTAATCGCCGCCGCTTTCGGCAGGCTCCTTGCGACCTGCTCAAGCGGCTCCTTGCGGCGGCCAACCAGCGATATCCAAGCGCCCTCGCCCGCCAGCGCCCGCGCGATCGCAGCGCCGATGCCGGTGCCGCCGCCGGTGATCAAAGCGTGACGGCCAGCAAGTAAGTTTCCTTGCATGCCCATCACACCTTCCCCGTCATCAGGTCGGGTCGCGACTTCAGGCGATGCAACTGATCGCGGCCGGGCCAATACGGCTTCGGCCAAGTGACGCCCTCATAGCCGAGGCTCGCCGCCGCATGCAGCGTCCAGTACGGATCGGCGAGGTGCGGGCGCGCGATACAAACGAGATCGGCGCGGCCCGCCATCAGGATCGAGTTGACGTGGTCGGGCTCGTAAATGTTGCCGACTGCAAGCGTGGCGACACCGGCCTCGTTACGAATCTGATCGGAGAAAGGTGTTTGGAACATGCGGCCGTAGACCGGACGAGCAGCTTTTGACGTTTGCCCGGCCGACACGTCGATCATGTCAACGCCAGCCTCGGTCAAAGTCCGCGCGATCTTCACTGCATCATCAGGCGAGATGCCGTCCTTGCCGACCCAGTCATTCGCAGAGATGCGCACCGAGATCGGCTTGTCGTCCGGCCAGACCTTGCGGACGGCATGAAATACCTCGAGCGGAAAGCGCATGCGGTTCTCGAGCGAGCCGCCATATTCGTCGATGCGCCTGTTGGTGAGCGGCGTGATGAAAGCCGACATCAGGTAGCCGTGCGCGTAATGCAGCTCGAGCCAGTCGAAGCCGGCGCGCGCCGCCATCTGCGCCGACCGCACAAACTCGTCGCGCACCTTGTCCATGTCGGCGCGCGTCATTTCCTTCGGCGTCTGGTTGTCCTTGCTCCAGGCAACCGCCGAGGGCGCCAGCAGCGGCCAGTTATCCCTGGCCATCGGCGCATCCATCGTTTCCCAGCCAAGCTGGGTCGAACCTTTTGCGCCGGAATGGCCGAGCTGGATGGCGATCTTGGCGTCGGTCTCGGCGTGGACGAAATCGACGATCCGTTTCCACGCCGCCTCGTGCTCCGGTTTGTAGAGGCCGGTGCAGCCCTGCGTGATGCGGCCTTCCGGCGACACGCAGGTCATTTCCGTGAAAATGAGCCCGGCGCCGCCCTTGGCCCGCTCGCCGTAATGGACGAGATGCCAGTCGGTCGGCGTGCCATCGACCGCGCGGTATTGCGCCATCGGCGACACCACCACGCGGTTTTTCAGGGTCACGCTGCGGATGTGGAAGGGCACGAACATCGGCGCGCGCGTGATCTGTGGCTCCCGGCCCGTCGAGCGCTTCTCAAACCAGCGCTCGGCGTCGCCCAGCCAGATTTCATCGCGCTCCCGCAGGTTTTCGTGGCTGATGCGCTGGGAGCGGGTCAGCAGTGAATAGTTGAACTGCACCGGATCGAGGTTGAGATAGCGTTCGACGTGCTCGAACCATTCAGTCGAGTTGCGGGCGGCGCTTTGCAGCCGCAGCACCTCGAGCCGCCGCTCGTCCTCGTAGCGGCGGAACGCCTGCTCCATGGTCGGCTCGGTGGTGACGTAATCCGCCAGTGCGATCGCGCTTTCCAGCGCCAGCTTCGAGCCCGAGCCGACCGAGAAATGCGCGGTCGCAGCGGCATCACCCAGCAGCACGATGTTGTCGCGGCTCCAGCGCTCGCAGAGAACGCGGTTGAAGTTGAGCCAAGCCGAGCCGCGCAGATGCCGCGCATTGGACATTAGCTTGTTGCCGCCGAGATAGCGGCCGAAAATTCCCTCGCAAGCCGCGATCGTCTCGTCGGTCGACATCCTGTCGAAGCCGGAGCGCCGCCATGTCTCTTCCGAGCACTCGACGATGAAGGTCGCGGTGTCGGCATCGAACTGATAGGCGTGGACCCATATCCAGCCATGCTCGGTCTGCTCGAAAATGAAAGTGAAGGCGTCGTCGAATTTCTGGTGGGTGCCGAGCCAGATGTACTTGCAGGCACGGGTGTCGATATCAGGCTTGAACACGCCGGCGTGCGCCGCGCGCACCTTCGAGTTCACGCCGTCGGCGGCGACGATCAAGTCGTAATCGGCGTAAGCGGAGTCGTCTTTCGCCTCGGTGTCGAAGTCGAGTTGAACGCCGAGCTGCTGCGCGCGATCTTGAAGAATGTTGAGCAGCTTCTTGCGGCCGATGCCGGAAAAGCCGTGACCGCCGGAGCGCACCGTCTTGCCGCGGTAGTGAACCGCGATGTCGTCCCAGTAAACGAAGTTCTCGCGAATCTGCGCGGCGCTGACCGGATCGTTCTTCTCAAGATTGGCGAGAGTGTCGTCGGAGAGCACGACGCCCCAGCCGAAGGTGTCATGCGGCTTGTTGCGCTCGATCACCCGCACCTCGGCCGCCGGATCGCGCCGCTTCAGCGAAATCGCGAAATAGAGGCCGCCGGGACCGCCGCCAAGACAGACCGCACGCATGGGCCGATCTTCCTAGAAGGTTTATTCTTAGAATATTTAAACCTAAAACATATCCACAGACCAAGGCAAGCCCCGGCGCGGCGTCAAAAATGCGAGGTTTTACTGAGCCTTACAGTCCTTCACGTAGCTGTCGGCGTAGTTCGAGAACACCTTGCTGTCGATCTGAGTCTCGTACTTGCCGTCGGCGCGCTTGGCGACCTTGGTCAGATAGAAGTCCTCGACCGGATAGCCGTTGGTGTTGAACTTGAACGGGCCGCGCACCGAGGTGAAGTCGGCCTTGCGCAGAGCGGCGCTCACCGCCTTCACGTCCGACACGTTGCCCTTCACCGCCTTGACCGCACTGTCGATCAAGTTGGCGGCATCGTACGCCTGCATGGCGTAGGACGCCGGCACGGCGTTGTAGGCCGCCTCATAATCGGCGACGAACTTCTTGTTGGCCGGGTTGTCCATGTTCGGCGCCCAGGTCAGCGCGCCGTAAATGCCGACCGCATTGTCCTTGAGGACGGGCAGCGTCGCCTCGTCCGCGGTGAAGGCGGAGACGATCTTCATGTCCTTGTGGCCGGCCTGGACGATGGTGTTGATCAGGTTGATGCCGAGGCCGCCGGGCATGAATGTGAAGAGCGCATCCGGTTTCGCGGCGACCATTTTCGAGACGACCGGCGCGAAGTCCTTGGTGTTGAGCGGCACAAGCTCTTCCTCAAGCAGCTTGCCCTTGAAGGTGCGCTTGAAGCCGGCGAGCGCATCCTTGCCGGCGGGATAGTTCGGCACGATGGCATAGACGTTCTTGAAGCCGAGCTTGTTGGTCGCCTCGCCGAGCGCCTCGTAGATCTGGTCGTTCTGATACGAAGTGACGAAGAATTTCGGATCGCAGGCCGCGCCGGCGAAGTTCGAGGTGCCGGCGTTTGTGCTGATGAAAATCTTGCCGGCTTCGATCACGGGCTTGTGCAGCGCGACCAGCACGTTCGAGAAGATCGGGCCGACCACGAAGTCGACATGGTCGCGCTCGATCATGGCGTTCGCTTTCTGGATGGCGAGATCGGGCTTGAGCTCGTCGTCGGCGACGAACAGCTCGACCTCCTTGCCGCCCATCTTGCCGCCGAGATGCTTGAGGGCGAGTTCGAAGCCGTTCTTCGACTGCTGGCCGAGCGCGGCGGCCGGGCCGGACAGCGTGTAAATAAGGCCGATGCGGATCTTGTCCTGCGCCGAAGCGCTGCCTACCATCAACGCGGCTGTGGCGACCACGACCATCCCCTTCATCAACGCACGCATCGTTCACTCCCTTGAATTGCGGCCGCTCGCGGGCCTTTGACCGCCATTTGGCCGGGGATTGACCCTTCGAGTCAACGGGACGGAACGGTTGCCGGACGCCCGTTGAGGCAGCATTATCGGGGCTTCTTGCGTGAGGCGGTTGCGATGAAGGCCATTATTGTCGGCGGGGGGATCGGCGGTCTGACCGCGGCCCTGATGCTGCATTCCCGCGGCATCGACTGCGAGGTTTACGAGCAGTCCGACACGATCCGCGAGCTGGGCGTCGGCATCAACACCCTGCCCCACGCCATCAAGGAATTGGCCGAAATCGGCCTGCTGGACGGGCTCGACCGGGTGGGCATCCGCACCTACGAGCTGTTCTACATGAACCGGATCGGCCAGGAGATCTGGCGCGAGCCGCGCGGCACCGATGCCGGCTTCGAATATCCGCAGTTCTCGATCCATCGCGGGCGCTTGCAGGCGGTGATCCATGACGCTGTGCGAGAACGACTCGGCCCGACGCGCATCTTCACGGGGCACCGGCTGTGGTCGTTCACACAGGATGAGTCCGGCATCACCGCTTATTTCTTCGACCGCCACGGCCGGCATGGGGCGACGGCGCGCGGCGACATTTTGATCGGCGCCGACGGCATCCATTCGGTGGTGCGCGAAACGCTCTATCCGCAGGAAGGCCCGGCGCGCTGGAACGGTTCGATCCTGTGGCGCGGCGCGATCCCGTGGCCCAAATTCTTGACCGGGCGCTCGATGGTGATCGCCGGCGGCATGGCAGGCAAGCTCGTGGTTTACCCGATCGGCGAAGGTGCCAGCGCAGAGCAGCCGCTCACCAATTGGGCGGTGCTGGTGAAGGTCGGCGAAGGCGGCGCTCCACCAAAGAAGGAGGACTGGTCGCGCCCCGGCAAGCGCGAGGACCTGATGCCGCACGTGCAGCGCTTCAACATTCCGTTCGTCGACGCCAAGGCACTGATCGCGGCGACGCCGGAGGTCTGGGAATATCCGATGTGCGACCGCGACCCGCTGCCGCACTGGTCGCATGGCCGCGTCACGCTGCTCGGCGATGCCGCGCATCCGATGTATCCGGTCGGTTCGAACGGCGCATCGCAGGCGATCCTCGATGCCCGCTGCCTCGCCGACCGGCTGAAGGAAGCCGACCATCCGCAACAGGCGCTGTGGGCCTACGAACGCGAGCGGCTGCCGATGACGGCGGACATCGTGCGCTCGAATCGTTCTGGAGGTCCCGAAGGCGTGATCGACGCCGTGGAGCAGCGCGCGCCGGACGGCTTCGACAACATCGACAGCGTGCTGTCCTACGAGGACCGCAAGGCGATCGTGCGCGGTTACGCGGCGAAAGCCGGCTTCGCCAAGGAGCAGGTCAACAAGCCGAAGGTGGCTTAAGCGCCGGGTGGCGGCGGCAGGAAGTTGACTTCGTGCTTGGCCGACAGCGCGACGACGTCCGGCGGGTTCTGCTCTTTCATCGAGTGGATCGCCCAGAACAGGTCGTAGAGCTTGCGGGTCGGCGCCACCCAGAACAGGCATTTCATGGTCTGGTCCGACTTGTTGAACAGCCCGTGCGGGATGCCCATCGGCAGCTTCACAAGATCTCCGGGCGTGGCGACGAAATCCTTGCCGTCGATCCACGCATCCAGGCGGCCTTCGAGGATGTAGAGGAATTCGTCCTGGGTCGGATGGATGTGCGGCGGCACGAAGGTGGCCGGCGGGAAAGTCGCGTGCCAGGAAAACGAGTCCTCGCTGAGGTGCTTGGGCACATAGGTCTGGCCGAGGATGTTCCAGGAAATCCCGTCGAGGCCCGAATTGGCCTTGGTAATGCCCGCTGTCATCGCCTGCATGGATCGCAAACTCCGTTTGTCCGGGAAAGCGTAGAGGATGCGGCGCGGGCGCGCCAGTCGGCACGCTGAAGTGCAAACTCAACACTATGCTGGAGCCGTTCGGAAGAGTTCTATTTTTTTGATCGACGTTCTACCCACTTCCGAAGCAGTTCGTCCTCCGCCAGATGCGTCTGCCACTGCTTCTCAGAAATCTGACCAGAGCGATAACAAGCGTATAACGACGTGTAAGACGCGGGGACATTAGTGATGATTGACGGAGCCTCGCCGCCCGCCTCGTGTATTTCGAATTCGCCTTGTTTGGACATTATCTGCGCTCGCTCTCTGGCTGCTCCACTGAAAGAACGCCTTTAGAAGCGCCCCTCATAGCAGGTAATGGGAATATAAAGCTATATAGGAAGTAAGTCAAGCGCGAAGCATAACATTCCACGCTGCGAAGCACGTCATAGTTTGCGGTTGCGACCGGGGCGAATGCTAGGCCGCGGCGATGACATCCAGAACCCGCTGCCCTTTCGGGTTGAGAGGCACCAACGCGCCGCCGGTGACCTCGCCCGACACCGTCACGGTGTTGCTGACATTGCGCGCGATCGTCACGACCGCCTGCGGCTGGTTGGCCTTGCCGTCGAGCGCCTTGACGATTTCCGCTTCGACCTGCGCCGGACGCAGGCCATTTACGTGAACGCGCCCGGCATAAGGCACCTGAATGGTGCCGTCGCGCGCGACAACCTGCTCGGGAATGACCGCGGTGCGCGATCCGGCGGTGACAGACTTGTCGGCGAGCGAGGCGGAAAACAGACCCGGACCGGCCTCATAGACGGTCACGATGACGGAGTCGCCGATGCCGATCCGCAAATCCGGGGCCGGCGCCTTGTCCGCGAACACGCGGCTGAAGGACTCGCGCGGCTGCGCGGCCTGGATCGCCGTCACCTTCGCATCGATGTCGATGAGGACGTAGCCTTCGGCGTTATCGTCGATGCCGTCCTGCTGGATGATTTCGCCCGACAGCGGGCCGGACGACGGCAGCACGGAACACGCCGACACGGCGAAAACGAGGGCCGCGCCAGCCAGTCCGCAAGCGATCGCATTACCCAATGGCGTACGAACCACCCGAGCCCACCCTCTCAAGACGAGGCCACCCTAAGAATTATTTTTGTTGAATCAAGCAGTTCCCTGAAACCGCCTGCCGCAATGCACCTGTTTTGCCATCCAAATCGCACTCAAGTCTCGCTCAAACCGGTTAAAAGTCAGCGATTTTCTGCGTTTTTCCGAAAGAGCGTTTTTCAAGGCCATTCGACGCGGCTTTAACCGGTCGGCCCGGCCGAGCGCACTTTGTCGCACACTATAATGACGGGCAGACGCGCGCAGGCGCGTTTATGCGCCCGTATTCTTTGCGGCGCCGGGTACGCCGTCGGTCTGGGCAGGCCCCTCACGCGCAACATGAGGGGACGTGGAGCGCCGCGAGGCGCATGGATGGATCGGCGTCTTGCGACGCCAGCGCCCTTTCTGGCGAAAGGCGCGCGCCTTGCGGCGCTCCACGCCCGCGCGGCTCCCGCCGGCGGGCTCGTTTGCGGCTTTGCGTCTCAGGCTCTCGCCATCGACTTGAACCCCAGGTCTGGGCTTCCTGGGACGTGGGCTCCGCGGGTGTTACCCGCCTCATCCCTGTCCCAGTCCAGCGAGCTCCTCGCAGCGCGGTCGTCATGCCGCACGGACAGGCCCCGAGGCTCCCCGGGACTTCGCTTGCGAGGCGAAGCCGCAGGTGCCGCACACCGGACTTGGAGCGCGCGAACGCCCCGAACCCGGCCCAAACAAAAGCCGGCGCTGTTCTCCGCGCCGACCCGGTCTGGCTGCTCCACTTCAAGAACGCCTCTAGAAGCGCCCCTCATTGAGCAGGTAATGGGAATATATGCTGGGATAGGAAGGAAGTCAAGCGAAATTTGAATCCGAGCTGTTCAGATATGTTATGGAAAGCACCTCAAGCGAGGATGGATCGTGGATAGGGACGACCGCACAAACGCAATTGGCTTGTTCAACACAGCCCAATCCTATTGGCGATCCGCTGAAGCTCTACGCGCTACGGATTTAAGAGTTACTCATCCGGGCGCGCCGATCACTTTTCTTTTCTGCCACTGCTTCGAACTCTATTTGAAGGCTTTCCTTCGCGGCAACGGTTGCAGCGTCGCGGAATTGCAAAAGTTCAGCCACGACGTAGTGGCCTTAGCGAAAGCCGCACGACAACGCGGGTTAGAAATTGAGGATCACACCTATGCGGTGCTCACCCACATCCAAATGGACAATGTCGCAATTGAAGCAAGATACATAGTGACTGGGTTCAAAACGATACCGACAGAAGACGCATTTTCCGCCGCATCGGATGCTCTCGATAATGTTGTCTCAAAAGCTTTGGTAAAAAAGGGGGTGACTGCTCGAAGATTTGTGGCGCGCGGTCAAACCTCACCCAAAAACAACCTTGAATTATCAACGCATGAAGAAGATGAACTAGCTCGCATTGAGGAAGAACTCTCCGAGCTAACCGAGAAAGACCGACAAATCATCGGGTACCTATTGCATCACAACCAAAGAATTTTTGATTGCGCGATGGATGGCGGTCACGCCCGACTCTTAATTTCTCGAGGGATTGTCAGAAGCGCCGTTAGACCGGGACAGGTTTTTGACGCGGAGAATATGCCGATGGAAATTCCGCGAGAAATTTGGCGGATCTTGCAGAACAAGCGAAGTCAATTTCCCTACACTCCGGAAGAAGATGACGCGCATCCTTGGCGCGTCCACTGGATGATGCGCTAGCCCAATTTACCGCAGATTAGCGGCCCCGCTTCACCGCCCTTAGCGACCTCGACACGCGCGCGACGATCTTGTCCCACGTCTCCTTCTGCGCGGCGGGATAGACCAGCGCGACGCACAGCACGCGATCGCCCGTGAAATTGCAGCGGTCATAGAAGATGGCGCCGCGTTCGCTACCGGAGACGACATAAGAGTCGCGCTTGATCGAAGAGTAATCGAGCGGCTTGCCGGCGTAACGCGCGGCCACGGCGGCGCGCGGCGATTGCTTCTCGACGTTATAGGAGCCCCAGGCGCGCATCTCGACCCAGGGCGCGTCCGTCTTGAAGGTGGCGCCGTCGCTGTTGTCCGGCTCGGCATAGCCGGTGAAGATGTCGCGCGGATAATCGACCGCGAAGGCAAAGCGGACGTTGGTGTAGGTGGCCCATTGGGTTTTGGCGTGGGCGGTTGCTGACAGCAGCGTCACCGCTGCGAGTATAGAGAGAAAGAGCTGGGTCCCCGCTTTCGCGGGGACGAACGGTGACTTGCGCTGTGTTCTTTCGATCATTTCGTCAGTCGATCATACTCGGCATGCGAGCCGATCCAGAACCAGACCAGATTGCCGTCCACTTCAGTTGCCAAAGCGCGATAGTGCAAGCCGACGCGTGCGGACCACAGCTTGCCGATCTTCTTGAAGTGCAGCGAGGGATGGCGCGGCTCGGACTTCAGCAGCGCGAAATTCTTGTCGGCGAGGTTGCGAATCGCTTCCGGAAGCTTGCGATAGGCCGCCCAGAAATCCGGGCTGGCAAAATGCCTCATAGCTCGCGGGTGCGGCCGGCGCGATGGTCGGCGGCCGCCTGCTCGGCAAGACGATCGAGTGCGCCGCTCTGCGCATCGCGTTCGATCTTGGCGTCGAAGCGTGCGGAATCGAACGCGCCGAACCAGTCGCGAAAGCGGTCAAGCTCACGCTGGGTCAGATTGGCGACGGCCTTTTCGAGGTCTTCGACGGTCATGGCGTGAATATAAGGGGAAGCGGTGGGGTGGCCAAGCCGCCCTCGTTTTAAGGGAAGATGGATCCCCGCTTTCGCGGGGATGACAGGCGGAGGGTGCGGCGCGGATCGCGCGCCAATCCTAAACCCCCAACCCCTTCTCCTTCAGCGCGTCCTTGATTTCGTCGAGCGCCTTGGGGTCCTCGATGGTGGCCGGCATGTTCCACGGCTCCTTGTCGGCCATCTTTTTGATCGTGCCCCGTAAAATTTTTCCCGAGCGCGTCTTGGGCAGCCGCGGCACGATGAAGACCAGACGGAACGCCGCCACCGGGCCGATCTTTTCGCGCACCAGCGCGACGATCTCCTTCTCGATCTCCTCGCCCGGCCGGTTGACGCCGGCCTTGAGCACGACGAAGCCGGCAGGCACCTCGCCCTTGAGGTCGTCGGCGATGCCGAGCACCGCGCACTCGGCAACGTCCTTGTGCGAGGCCAGCACCTCCTCCATGCCGCCGGTCGAGAGGCGGTGGCCGGCGACGTTGATGATGTCGTCGGTGCGGCCCATCACCCAGACATAGCCGTCGTCGTCGATGTAGCCGGCGTCGGCGGTTTTGTAGTAGCCGGGGAATTCCGCGAAGTAGCTTTCCTTGCAGCGCTCGTCCTGCTGCCACAACGTCGGCAGCGAACACGGCGGCAGCGGCAGCTTCACCACGATCGAGCCGACCGCGCCGCCCTTCACCGGCTTGCCGCCTTCGTCGAGTACCGCCATCGCGTAGCCCGGCATCGGCACCGTGGCGGAGCCGTGCTTGACCGGCAGCGCGCCGAGGCCGACCGGATTGCCGGCAATGCACCAACCGGTTTCGGTCTGCCACCAGTGGTCGATCACCGGGCGGTGCAGCACCTTCTCCGCCCAATCGACGGTCGGCGGATCGGCGCGCTCGCCGGCGAGGAACAAAGTGCGGAATTTCGCGAGATCATGCTTCTTGATGTGCTCGCCGTTGGGGTCTTCCTTCTTGATGGCGCGGAACGCGGTCGGCGCGGTGAACAGCGCGACGGCCTTGTGCTCGGCGATGATGCGCCAGAACGCACCGGCGTCCGGCGTGCCGACCGGCTTGCCCTCGTACATCACCGACGTGCAGCCGTGCAGCAGCGGGCCGTAGACGATGTAGCTGTGGCCGACCACCCAGCCGATGTCGGAGGCGGTCCACCACACCTCGCCGGGCTCGATGCCGTAGAGATATTGCATCGACCATTTCAGCGCGACCATGTGGCCGCCATTGTCGCGCACCACGCCTTTCGGGATGCCGGTCGTGCCCGAGGTGTAGAGGATGTAAAGCGGATCGGTCGCCTTCACCGGCTCGCAATCCGATGTCCAGGCGTATTCGACCGCCTGCTGCCATTTCTTCTTCCAGTCGTGGTCGCGGCCTTCGACCATCGCCGCCTCGCATTGCGGGCGCTGCAGGATCATGCAGGCAGCGGGCTTGTGCCTGGCGAGCTTGATGGCTTCATCCAGCAAAGGTTTGTACGGCACGACGCGCGCGGCCTCGATGCCGCACGAGGCGGACAGGATCAGCTTCGGCTTGGCGTCATCGATGCGGGTGGCCAGCTCCTTCGGCGCGAAGCCGCCGAACACCACGGAGTGGATCGCGCCGATGCGGGCGCAGGCCAGCATCGCAAACACGGCTTCCGGCACCATCGGCATATAGAGAATGACGCGGTCGCCCTTGCCGACGCCGAAGTCCTTGAGGATGGCGCCGAGCATCTGCACCTCGGAGAGCACGCGGCCGTAGGTGAAGGTCTGCTTGGTGTTGGTGACCGGCGAATCGTAGATCAGCGCGGGCTGGTCGTTGCGCGTGGGGATGTGGCGGTCCAGCGCGTTGTAACAGGTGTTGCAGGTGGCGTCGGGAAACCAGCGGCCGTAGAGCCCGGCGTTCGGGTCGAAGATTTTCTTCGGCGGCTCGATCCAGTCGATCTCCTGCGCGGCCTCGGCCCAGAAGCCCTCCGGATCGCGCTGCCAGCGGCTGTAAACATCCTGATATTGGCTCGCGCGGGCGTCCATGGCGTCGTGCTCCTTTGCTGCATATTTGCGCGCGCGGTGCGGCTTTGCAAAGGCTGTCATTGCCGGGCTTGACCCGGCAATCCCGATAAGGGACGCAGGACGTGCCCACCTAAGCGAGATGGCCGGGTCAAGCCCGGCCATGACAATATCAGATGCCCCTCCTCGCCGATCCGACCTTCCTCGCCGCCGCGGCGGTGGCCGTGACCTTCCTCGGCATCTCGAAGGGCGGCTTCCTGGGCCTGGGCTCCGTCGCGGTGCCGATCCTGTCGTTCCTCATCCCGCCGCCGAAAGCCGCCGCGATCCTGCTGCCGATCCTGATGGCGCAGGACCTCGTCTCGGTGTGGGTCTATCGCCGCGACTTCAGCGCCTGGAACCTGAAGGTGCTGCTGCCCGGCGCGGCGATCGGAGTCGTCATCGCGACGCTCACTGCCGCAACGCTGCACGAGGATGTGGTGCGGCTGGCGGTCGGCGTCATCACCATTCTGTTCGTGGTGTCGCGGCTGGCGGCGCCGTGGATCGAGCGGCATCTGCCGACGCCGGGCAATATCAGCGGGGTGATCTGCGGCGCGGCGGCGGGCTTCACCTCGACCATCGCCAATGCCGGCTCGCCGCCGGTGCAGATCCACCTGCTGCCGCAGAAGCTGCCGGTGATGACTTACGTCGGCACCACCTCGATCTATTTCTGGATCAGCAATGCGATGAAGATCCCGTCCTACTGGTCGCTCGGGCAACTGACGTGGGAGAACATCTCGACCGGGCTGATGCTGGTGCCTTTGGCGGTGGCGACCAATTTCCTCGGCGTCTGGATGCTCCGCCGGGTGCCGCAGACGACGTTTTATCGCATCGCCTATGTGCTGATGACGGCGATCGGCCTCGCTTTGATCCGCAGCGGGCTGCAGGAGATGGGCTGGCTTTGATTTGGCGCGGCGGTTGGCTAACGTCGCCGCATGAAGACGCCTTACGATACCGACCTCGACCGCAACCCGGCCAATTTCCAGCCGCTGACGCCGCTGCAATTTCTGGAGCGCTCGGCGGCGGTGTTTCCCGATCATACCGCGATCATCCACGGCAAACTGCGCCGCGATTACGCGGAGTTTTACGCGCGGTCGCGGCAGCTCGCCTCGGCGCTGGCCAAGCACGGCATCAAGCGCGGCGACACCGTTTCGGTGATGCTCGCCAACACACCGGCGATGCTCGAATGCCACTACGGCGTGCCGATGACCAAGGGCGTGCTCAACACGCTCAACACCCGGCTCGACGCGCAGATCATCGCCTTCTCGCTCGATCATGCCGACGCGAAAGTCGTCATCGTCGACCGCGAATTCTCCAAGGTGATGAAGGACGCGCTGGCGCTGGCGAAAGTGAAGCCGCTGGTGATCGACTACGACGACCCGGAATACAGTGGCGCGGGCGAGCGGATCGGCACGATTGAATATGAAAAGTTCGTCGCGCAGGGCGATCCGGCCTTCGTGTGGTCGATGCCGGACGACGAATGGGACGCCATCACGCTCAACTATACGAGCGGCACCACCGGCGACCCCAAGGGCGTGGTCTATCACCACCGCGGCGCGTACCTGCTGGCGACCGGCAACATCGTCACCTGCGCGATGGGCAAGCATCCGGTCTATCTGTGGACGCTGCCGATGTTCCACTGCAACGGCTGGTGCTTTCCGTGGTCGTTGTCGGCCGTCGCCGGCACGCATGTCTGCCTGCGGCAGGTGCGCGCCGCGCCGATGTTCGACCTCATCGCCCGCCACAAGGTGACGCATCTCTGCGGCGCGCCGATCGTGATGGCGACGCTGCTCAACGCAGCGGAGGCCGACAAGCAGCCGCTGCCGCATGAGGTGCAGTTCTATACCGCCGCCGCGCCGCCGCCGGAAGCCGTGCTGGCCGCGATGAAGGAGGCCGGCTTCAATGTCACGCATCTTTACGGGCTGACCGAATGCTACGGCCCGGCGGTGGTCAACGACTGGCACGAGGAATGGGACGCACTGCCGCCGGCGGAACAGGCGGTGAAGAAGGCGCGCCAGGGCGTGCGTTACGGCGCGCTCGAGGCGCTCGACGTCATCAACCCCGAGACGATGCAGCCGGTCGCGCGCGACGGCGAGACGCTCGGCGAAGTGATGATGCGCGGCAACGTCGTCATGAAGGGCTATCTCAAGAACAGGAAATCGACCGACGCCGCCTTCGCCGGCGGCTGGTTCCACACCGGCGATCTCGGCGTCATGCATGCCGACGGCTACATCCAGCTCAAGGACCGCTCCAAGGACATCATCATCTCCGGCGGCGAGAACATCTCCACCATCGAGTTGGAGGGCGTGCTCTACCGCCACCCCGCGGTGCTGGAGGCGGCCGTCGTGGCGCGGCCGGACGAGAAATGGGGCGAGACCCCCTGCGCCTTCGTGGCGCT
>DASZXA010000001.1:0-6206 GCA_035546455.1 Pseudolabrys sp. | reverse complement strand
CAAGCGGCCCAACATGTACCGCGTGCTGATCCTCAACGACGATTACACACCGATGGAGTTCGTCGTGCACATCCTCGAGCGGTTCTTCGGCAAGGACCACGAGGCGGCCACGCGAATTATGTTGCATGTGCATCATCATGGCATCGGCGAATGCGGAATCTATACTTATGAGGTGGCCGAGACCAAAGTGACGCAGGTGATGGACTTCGCCCGCAAACACCAGCATCCTTTGCAGTGCGTGATGGAAAAAAAATAAACGTCGGAGGGGGCGGTCAAGTACAAGAATGGAAGTGGAACAGTAGATGCCGACATTCTCCCGCAGCCTCGAGCAATCGCTGCATCGCGCGCTTGCTCTCGCCAACGAGCGGCATCACGAATACGCGACGCTCGAGCACCTGCTGTTGGCGCTGCTCGACGATCAGGACGCCTCCGCGGTCATGCGGGCCTGTAACGTTGACCTCGACAAGCTGCGGCGCAGCCTCGTCGCCTATCTCGAATCCGAGCTTGAGAACCTGATCACGGACGGCGCGGAAGATTCCAAGCCGACCGCCGGCTTCCAGCGCGTTATCCAGCGCGCGGTGATCCACGTGCAGTCCTCGGGCCGCGAGGAGGTGACCGGCGCCAACGTGCTCGTCGCGATCTTCGCCGAGCGCGAGAGCCACGCCGCCTATTTCCTGCAAGAGCAGGACATGACCCGCTACGACGCTGTCAACTACATCAGCCACGGCATCGCCAAGCGTCCGGGTCTGGCCGAGGCGCGACCGGTGCGCGGCACCGAGGAAGAGGCCGACACCAAGAGCGCCGATGAGCCCAAGAAGAAGGGCGATGCGCTCGAGGCCTATTGCATCAACCTCAACAAGAAGGCCAAGGACGGCAAGATCGATCCGCTGATCGGCCGCGACGCCGAGATCAGCCGCACGATTCAAGTGCTGTGCCGCCGGCAGAAGAACAACCCGCTGTTCGTCGGCGACGCCGGTGTCGGCAAGACGGCGATCGCCGAGGGCCTCGCGCGCCGCATTGTGCACGGCGAGGTGCCGGACGTGCTCAAGACGTCGACGGTATTCGCGCTCGACATGGGCACGCTGCTCGCCGGCACGCGTTATCGTGGCGACTTCGAAGAGCGCCTCAAGCAGGTGATCAAGGAGATCGAGGCCTATCCGGGTGCGATCATGTTCATCGATGAGATTCACACCGTGATCGGCGCCGGCGCGACGTCGGGCGGCGCGATGGACGCCTCGAACTTGCTCAAGCCGGCGCTGGCGGGTGGCACGATCCGCTGCATCGGCTCGACCACGTACAAGGAATACCGGCAGTATTTCGAGAAGGACCGCGCGCTGGTGCGGCGCTTCCAGAAGATCGACGTCAACGAGCCGTCGGTGCCGGACGCCATCGAGATCCTCAAGGGCCTCAAGCCGTATTTCGAGGAGTATCACAAGCTCAAGTACACCAACGACGCCATCAAGGCGGCGGTCGAGCTGTCGGCGCGCTACATCCATGACCGCAAGCTGCCCGACAAGGCGATCGACGTGATCGACGAAAGCGGCGCGGCGCAAATGCTGCTGCCCGACAGCAAGCGCAAGAAGACGATCGGCCTCAAGGAGATCGAGACGACAATCTCGACGATGGCGCGCATTCCGCCAAAGACGGTGTCGAAGGACGACGCCGCGGTGCTCCAGCATCTTGAGCAGACGCTCAAGACGGTCGTGTACGGCCAGGACAAGGCGATCGAGTCGCTCTCGGCTTCCATCAAGCTAGCGCGCGCCGGTCTGCGCGAGCCGGAGAAGCCGATCGGCTGCTACCTGTTCTCCGGTCCGACCGGCGTCGGCAAGACCGAAGTGGCGAAGCAGTTGGCGCTGTCGCTCGGCGTCGAGCTGACACGCTTCGATATGTCGGAATACATGGAACGCCACACGATCTCGCGCTTGATCGGCGCGCCTCCCGGCTATGTCGGGTTCGATCAGGGCGGCCTGCTGACCGATGCGGTCGACCAGCATCCGCACTGCGTTTTGCTGCTCGATGAAATCGAGAAAGCGCACCCGGATCTGTTCAACGTGCTGTTGCAGATCATGGATCACGGCAAGCTGACCGACCACAACGGCAAGCAGGTCGACTTCCGCAACGTCATTCTCATCATGACGACGAACGCGGGCGCGGCCGATCTTGCCAAGCAGGCCTACGGTTTCACGCAGACCAAGCGGCAGGGCGACGACCTCGAAGCGATCAACAAGCTGTTCGCGCCGGAATTCCGCAACCGCCTCGATGCGACGATCCAGTTCGGCCATCTCTCGCCGGAGATCATCAAGCAGGTGGTCGAGAAGTTCGTGCTTCAGCTCGAAGCGCAACTCGGCGACCGCAACGTGACGATCGAATTGTCGGAAGAGGCGTCGCGCTGGCTGATCGCCAACGGCTACGACGAGCTGATGGGTGCGCGGCCGATGGCCCGCGTGATCCAGGAGCACATCAAGAAGCCGCTGGCCGACGAAGTGCTGTTCGGCAAGCTCCAGAACGGCGGTCACGTGCGCGTCGTCGTCGAGAAGGACGAGAACGGCCGCGACCGGCTGGGCTTCGAATATCTCGACGGACCGATCGCGCCGAAGCCGGACAAGGTGCCGGCGGTGCGGCCGAAGGCGAAGCGGAAGTCGCCACGGCCGCGACCCAAAGGCGGAAACGGCGGTGGCAAGGGCTCGGTTCCGAAGGTGCCGCTGGTCAAAGCCTGATCTGCAATCCGATGTGAAAAGGCCGGGCCGTGCGCCCGGCCTTTTCATTTTTGCGGGGTGCATATGAGGCGGCGTGCGTTGCGCCTGCGCGCTCGCTGTGAAACACGTGTCGGCCATGAACGGTTTGCGGGAATTTCCATCGTCGTCGCGCGCCTATTTCATCGGCATCTTTTCGGCGTGGACGTCGATTTTCTGTCCGGTGATCGGCGGCACCTATGTCGGGCTTGGCGCGCTCGCGCACGATTTCGGCCTGTCGATCGCCTGGATGACGATTTCGACGATGGTGGTGTGGGCCGGTCCCGCGCAACTCGTGCTGATGTCGGCCTTCGCGACGGGTGCGGCGACGGCGCCGATCGAGGTCGCGCTCGGTGTCACGCTGACGGGCATGAGGCTCTTCCCGATGGTGGTCGCGTTGCTGCCGCTGCTGCGTCCGGGCGCGACGTCGGGCCGCGATTTCATTCTGCCGACGCACTTCACGTCGATCAGCATGTGGGTAGAGTCATTACGGCTGCTGCCGTCGATTGAGCCGCGCTGGCGCGTTCCGTTCTGCAACGGATTGTCTTGCGGCTTCATGTCGATCGCGATGACGTGCGGCGTGATCGGCTATTACCTCGCGGCCGGCATGCCGCCGCTGTTCGCCGCCGGACTGTCCTGCTTGACGCCGCTGTCGTTCATGATGTCGACCGCAAAAAACTGCCGGCAACTGCTCGACTACTGCGCCTTCATCTTCGGCGTGGTGCTCGGTCCGCTGCTGGCCTGGTACCAGGTCGGGCTCGACTTGATGTGGACCGGCGTGATCGGCGGCGTCGCCGCCTATGGCATCCACCGCCTGCGTGAGGCGGCGCAATGAGCGTGACCGCCGAGCTGTGGCCCTATCTGCTGCTGATCCTGGTCGGGTTCCTGCCGAACGAGGTGTGGCGGGTGGTGGGGCTGTTTGTCGGGCGAGGCCTGAGCGAAGATTCCGAGATCGTGTTGCTCGCGCGGGCGGTGGCGACGGCGCTGGTGGCGGGGGTGGCGGCCAAGCTGATCGTGTTCGCGACCGGCGCGCTGGCGTTCGTGCCGTTCGAAATTCGCCTCGGGGCAGTGGTGGGCGGCTTTATCGCCTTCCTGATCGTCAAGCGCTCGGTGTTCGTCGGCGTGCTGGTCGGCGAAGCGTTGCTGCTGCTCGGCGGCGCTTTCCTCAAGTAACCGCGGCGACGGCAGCCGCGAGTTTCTTCGCTTGGTCGGCCAGCACTTCGGGTTTTTCCTTCTCGCTGGCCGGCGGCTTCATGGCGACGCCTTGCTTGCGCGGGATGACGTGGACGTGGAGGTGGAACACCACCTGTCCTCCGGCGCCTTCGTTGAATTGCTGCACGGTGATGCCATCAGCGGCAAACACCGTCATCGCCGCCTTGGCGATCTTCTGCGCGACCTTGGCGACATGGGCGAGGTCGTCGGCCGGCACGTCGAGCAGATTGCGGGCAGGGGCCTTCGGCAGCACCAAGGTGTGACCGGGCGCGCGCGGCATGATGTCGAGGAAGGCGAGCGCCTTGTCGTCCTCGTAGATTTTGTAGCAGGGAAATTCGCCGCGCAGAATCTTGGCGAAAATGTTGTTCGGGTCGTAGGCGGCCATCAGCGCTCCCCCAAGTTATCTTGGCGCATGATCTTATCCGAAAACCGGTGCCCACTTTTCGGGATCATGCGCTAGTCTTGCTCAACCAAATCCTTGCGGAATGGCGCGGCCGCTGCAAGCTCCTCGGCGGCGGCTGCGACATAGCGGCGTTCGCGCTTCAAATAATCGTCGACGGCGCGACGGAGCGCCGGATTCGCGATGAAATGCGCGGAATAAGTGGTGGCGGGGAGGTAGCCGCGAGCCAGCTTGTGCTCGCCCTGCGCCCCGGCTTCGACCCGGGCCAGTTTGTGGCGGATCGCATAGTCGATCGCCTGGTAGTAGCAGAGCTCGAAATGGAGGAACGGGTGATGCTCGACGGCGCCCCAGTTGCGGCCGTAGAGGGCGTCCGCCCCGATGAAGTTGATGGCGCCGGCAATCCAGCGGCCGCTGCGCTTGGCCATTACCAGCAGGATGCGGTCGGCCATCGTTTCGCCGACGATCGAGAAGAATTCGCGGGTGAGGTACGGGCGGCCCCATTTGCGCGAGCCGGTCTCCATGTAGAAGGCGAAGAAGGCGTCCCACACGCTTTCGGTCAGGTCCGCGCCGGTCAGCCCATGCACCTCGATGCCGGCTGAGAGCGCATCCTTCCGCTCGCGGCGGATCGTCTTGCGCTTGCGCGAGGAGAGGTCGGCCAGGAAGTCGTCGAACGTGGCGTAGCCGCGATTGTGCCAATGGAATTGCTGATCGGTGCGGAGCAGGAAGCCTTGCTCGCCAAGGGCGCGCCAGTCGGTCTCCGGCATGAAGGTGATGTGGGCGGAGGAGAGGCCGTTTGAGGTGGTGACGCTCTTGAGGCCCTGCACCAGAGCGGCGCGGGCGGCCTCGGCAAGCGGGCCGGGCTTCACGAGGAGGCGCGGGCCGGTCGCCGGCGTGAACGGCACCGAGACCTGCAGCTTGGGGTAATAGTCGCCGCCGGCGTGCTCGAAGGCTTCGGCCCAGCCCTGGTCGAACACGTATTCGCCGCGCGAGTGGCCCTTGAGATAGCTCGGCGCCGCGGCGATCAGCTCGCCACCGCCGCTCTCGACCAGAAGGTATTGAGGTTGCCAACCGGTGCGCGGGCCGACCGAGGCTGACGCCTCCAGCGACGACAGGAATTCGTGAGATATAAAAGGGTTAGTGGGTAATGCTCGTGTTGATAAGTCTGGGGATAAATCGTCCCCGTTATCCTCATCTATTACTTGAGCTGTGGATGATAGTGCACAGGCATTCCAGGCGGCCGCCGGGAGGGCGGCCAGCGTGGGGGCAAGCCGGATTTTGAGATCGAGGTCAGGCATCGGGCGGGATCCTGGCCCGACTGTAGGACCGAAACAGGGCAGCGGTCACCTTAAAGCGGGATCATGCGCTAGCGGCAGGCGATCGCGTCGTAGCCGGTCGGGTTGCCCCACCAGTTGAGCTGGGTGTGCGGCGTGCAGTTTCGCGGCACCGGGTAGCAGCCGTATTTGGTGCAGGCGATGTGCTCCGGCTGCGCGGTGCGGACGACGTGATGCTTCCTGTTCTGCTTCGCTTCTGCCAGTCCCGATGTGAGAGCAAGAGCGACCGCGAACGAGATCATCAGTGCGCGTTTCATGTCGTGTCCTTTTTGTTGTTCTGAGTTCGATATAGGAACGCGGCAGCGCAAGGTCATGTTCCACGCACAGCTCCGCATCCCCTGTTCTTTGCGACGCGGGGGCGTCGTCTTCCAACTTCTCCCTGCGGCGCATGCCGAAGGGGACGGAGCGCCGGTCGGCGCAACGTCTTCGATAGCTGCCGGTTAGGCAGCGAGCCTCCGGCGAAGAGGCTCGCGCCGGCCGGCGCTCCATCGCGGCGTTCTTCGGCGAACCTCTCGGCCCGCCTACTACGCC